>CANMJR010000039.1 GCA_947498025.1 Helicobacteraceae bacterium | reverse complement strand
TTAACTAATGCGTTTAATATAGAGTTTGAAATGCATAGAGGTTATTTGAAAAGTTTTCAAATTGATACAGTAGATGATTTACTCTCTCGTGCTGAACTTCTGTTTCAAGACTGTTTAAATGCAATCAGATTGGTTGACTTATCAAGCATTACAGATAATACAGTAGATGAAAAAAACAAACACAGAGCTTCAACACATCCTTTATGGGAGCATTTGCATAGCTCATACAAGTTAAAAGACTTTTTGACACTTGATGCACCGCTAGAGCGTATTAAGAGAAAGAGTTACACCTATACGATTGAAGAAGCTATAAAAGAACATGTGGCAATTGCTAGAAAGTTTTATATACATGGTGGAATTGTTGACAAGCAACACTTTGATGAAGTGCTAGAAGCGTTTATCAAAAGTAAAGAAGCTAAATATCAAAAAACAGAAGATGAACTTATTCAAAATAAACTTGAATTCATTTATGAAGATGTGAATCAAAACATTAATCCTAGAGAGCTTGATGATATTGAACTACAAAAGTACATTCTCAAGCTGTTTAACAATATGGATGATTCTGATTTAGATGAACATGTTGTCACTCAAAAATATCAGACTGCTTTTGTGGAATTGAAATCTCGTGGCATCTCTAATCCAATTGTATATCCTTTGTAGGCGGTGGATTATGAAAAAATATGCTCAAACTAAAAATTTACTCGAAATATTTGATTTGTCGGTGGATTATTTTCAAAAGCGAATGGATAACGATTTCATCAAAGGTATCCATTATTTCATTCCTCCGACAACATCAAAAACAAAAAAAGCAGTTCTTTGGGATATTGAAGCTCTTGAAAATTGGATACGAGGTACTAGCAACCGAGATAAAGAGCTCCAAGAACTTTTAAATAGAAAATAGCTAAAATATGCCGTTAATTATAGATGCCACTAAATCTCTTAAAAAAGGAGATAAAGTGATAGATTTAAAAGCCTTAATTTTAGATAGAGGTAGTAGAAAATTTTGGTACATAAGGTACCAAATGTTCTTTGAAAATGATGTTCAAACTTTAGAAGAGAGTACTAAAGTATTGAAGACAGAAAAATCGCTTAAATATATGCAGATGCAATACTTACCAGCATGGATAGCGCGCAAAAAAGAAGAAATTAAGTTAAAAAAACATGCTTCTTATAAATTTTCATATTTTTATGAAAAATACCTAGAATGTCATCAAGACGACAAGGGTTATTTTAACCGCTTGCCTCTCTATAAAATAGTTAACCAGCAATTCGGCAGCCTTGATGTTAATAAAATTACACGACAAGCTGTTAAAGAGTTTCTGGCAGAACTAAAAATAAAAGGTGACAGTAAAAAAAAGTATCTCGCATGTATTAAAGGCACACTAGATATAGCTCTAGATAGTGATATTGTTTTTAAAAATGTAGCAACTGATATAACTTTCAAAAAAGAGCCTAAAAAAGATGTTAAACCATTTTCAGGAGAAGAAGTTTCCTTATTGCTTGAAAAATCAGATGAAATGTTTAAAAACTTTATTGGTATCGCCTTGCATACGGGTATGAGAAGCGGTGAGATACTTGGACTAATGCATCAAGATATTAAGGATGATAGAATATGTGTGAGACGCTCTATTTCTCGTGGTAACATCAAATCACCAAAAACTGATGGCAGTATAAGAGATATTCCATTGTTTGAAACTGCAAAGCCTTTTATTGAAGACCAAATTAAAAGAAGTAAAAGTAAATCACTGTTTCTTTTTAATCGAGATGGAGCTAGTATAGAAGATGTTTCTTTTTTTAGAAACCAATGGAAAGCTCTAATAAAGAGTTGCAACATCAAATATCGCACTATATACAATACTCGTCATACTTTTATTACTGCCATGCTAAATAGTGGTAAGTTTAAAATAATGGATATTGCCGCCATCGTTGGTCATACTTCACCACAAATGATTATGACACATTATGCTGGTTTTGTTGAGGATTGTCATCTTAAAGTGGATACTACTATTGATTTATTTAGTGTTAGTGACAAACAAGGTGACACTTTAAAATTGAATGTTAGATAAAATCTAGGAAAGTTGTTTGATTGTGCCTAAAATAGGTCTTCGTGGTGGACGAGGAGAGTTTCGAACTCTCGGTACCGTTACCAGTACGCATCCTTAGCAGGGATGTGGTTTCAGCCGCTCACCCACTCGTCCATTTGAAGAGGGCAATTATAATCATCTTTTTATAATGTTTAGCTTAAAAATAGTAAAAATGAATCAAATATTTTCTAGAATTTTTTTAACTACCTCTGCAGGATTTTCAGATTTATATATCGGGCGGCCTACAACAATAAAATCAACTAAAGCATTTTGTGCATAGGCTATGTCAGCCACTCTCTCTTGATCCCCTGCATCTTCTCCAAAAGGGCGAATTCCAGGGGTTAAAGTCATAAATTCATTTGATGTTATCTTTTTTATAGATTCACTCTCATATGCAGAACAAACTACTCCATCAAGTCCGCTGTCATAAGCATCTTTTGCAAACTGGTCGGCTTTTTGCGCTATTCCTTTTTCGTACACTTTTGTAAAATCTTCTTCACTAAATGATGTAAGTGCTGTAACAGCCAAGACGATTGGTCTTTTTTCAAATGAAGATAGTCTATCCATAACCATTTTCATAGCTTTTGTTCCTGCACTTGCATGCACATTGAACATATCTACTCCCAGCCCCATAATAGATTCAGCGGCATCTGCCATAGTGTTTGGAATATCATAAAGTTTTAAATCCAAGAATATTTTAAAATCAGGATTTATTTTTTTAATATCTTTTAAAAACTCAGCTCCATCACGAATATAAGAGCGAAAGCCTACCTTTAGCCAGACGTCATACTCTTTTATAGCCCGAACTAATTCTAAGTTCTCTTCTTTTGTTGGTAAATCAAGTGCTACACAAAGTTCCATAATTTCTCTTTCTTTTTTTTGTGAAATTGTACCATTTTAACTATAATTTATTCAGTACAAGAGGCTGGTTTGTCTGCTCGCACACATGTAAACTTAAAAAAATGAGTGTATAATAATAGTAGTTTATTATTCATGTTTGTCTGTAGTAACAATTAAATTTTAAGTGTTTCTATTATTGGTAAATTATTGTCGGTGGTTGAGTGTTTTCGCTATCGCTTATTAAAGGGGAAAATATGGCACTTAAAGTTGTTCTTTCACACAAAACACATTACAAATATGACAAATATATATCTCTTTCTCCGCATATAATCAGACTTCGCCCAGCTCCACACAGCCGAACACCTATTGAATCATACTCTTTAAAAATAACGCCTGAAAACCATTTTATAAATTGGCAGCAAGACCCGTTTGGAAACTATCTTGCAAGAATTGTATTTCCTGAGAAGGTAAAAGAGTTTGGGATTGATGTAGAGATTATCGCCGATTTGATTACTATCAATCCATTCGATTTTTTTGTGGATGATTATGCGACAAATTACCCGTTTGAGTATAAGGATGAGCTAAAAAAAGAGCTTATTCCCTACCTAGAAATTACAGAAGACGGCAAAAAATTACAAAAGTTTATTAAAACTCTTGATTTAAAAGAGAGACCGATTAACGACTTTTTAGTTTACTTAAATACAGAAATTTATAAATATCTCAACTACACAATAAGATTGGAAAGTGGTGTTCAAGCATGTGAAATTACGCTTGGAAACAAGCTTGGAAGCTGTAGAGATTACGCTTGGCTTTTTGTTCAAGTGCTTCGCCATTTGGGGCTTGCTGCAAGATTTGTCTCAGGCTATTTGGTACAGCTAAAATCAGATGTAGCGTCGCTTGATGGACCGAGCGGCCCTGAGGCGGATTTTACAGACCTCCATGCCTGGACGGAGGTTTATATTCCCGGAGCCGGATGGCTTGGGCTTGATTCTACAAGTGGACTTTTTGCCGGAGAGGGTCATATCCCGCTTGCATGTACTCCGTCATTTGAGAGCGCACATGCCATAGAGGGAATGAGCGACAAATGCGAAACGGAGTTTGAGTATTCAAACACGGTTACCAGAATCTTTGAATCTCCCCGCGTGAGCAAGCCCTACAGGGATGACCAATGGAATGCCATTTATAAATTAGGTTTCGAGGTTGATAAAGAGCTTGAAGCCAATGATGTCAGACTTTCAATGGGCGGAGAGCCGACCTTTGTTTCAATAGATGACATGGAGTCACCGGAGTGGAACACAGACGCGGACGGAGCACACAAAAAAGAGCTTGCAGATAAACTCTCACGAAAGCTTTTAGCTTCTTTTACAAAAGGTGGACTGCTTCATTATGCGCAGGGAAAATGGTACCCTGGTGAGCCGATTCCAAGATGGCAGACCTCTATCATCTGGAGAAAAGATGGCAAACAGATTTGGAAAAACCCAGAGCTTTTTGCAGACATGAACGAAAAACATGCCTACACAACCGAGGATGCCCATGCATTTATCAAGGAGCTTGCACTCACTTTGGGTGTAAGCGATAAAAATGTTGTAAAGGCGTATGAAGACCCGATTCATTACATTATGAAAGAGGCGGAACTCCCTTTTGATATTGACCCTATGAAGGCTGATTTGAAAGATTCGCTTGAGAGACAAAACATTGCAAAAGTCCTCAATCAAGGGTTAAATAAGGAGGTTGGTTATGTACTTCCTCTGAACTTTGGAGAGACAAAATGGGTAACCTCGGGATGGAAATTCAGAAGAGGAGAACTCTTTTTAATACCCGGAAACTCTCCAATCGGGCTGAGACTTCCTATGGATTCTCTCTCACAAAAACCTAAAGAGGAGTTACCCCTGCATTTTGAACCGGATTTATTTGCAGAGGTTGCGAAGTTCAGCAAACTAAGACAAAATGCTAAAAAAAGACATGCGGAGATGGAAAAACTGGGGCAAACAGACCCTCAGGATGATGTTTTTGTACGAACTGCTCTGAATGTAGAGGTGAGAGACGGAAAACTTTATATCTTTCTGCCACCGCTCAACCATACGGAAGCATTTTTAGATCTTGCTGTTTCTATCGAAGCGGTAGCAAAAAAACTGGATATAAAAATTGTGCTGGAAGGGTATGAGCCGCCGCATGATTTAAGACTTGAAACCATCAAGGTAACACCAGACCCTGGGGTTATTGAAGTAAATATACAGCCGGCAACATCATGGAAAGATTTGAGCGACAATCTTTTTACACTCTATGAGGATGCAAGACAGTCACGACTAGGCACAGAAAAGTTTATGCTTGACGGAAAACATACGGGAACCGGCGGCGGAAACCATGTGACAATCGGGGCTATGAAACCCTCGGACAGCCCGCTTCTCAGACGCCCTGAACTTCTTCGCAGTCTTCTCACATTTTGGCAGCACCATCCGGGTCTTTCGTATCTCTTCTCCGGTGCTTTTATCGGTCCGACATCGCAAGCACCTCGCGTGGATGAGGGAAGATTAGAAAATCTTTATGAGTTAGAGATTGCCTTTTCACAGATTCCTCAAGATCAGGAGGTTCCTTTTTGGCTCACAGATAGACTCTTCCGCCACATGTTAACCGACATTACAGGAAATACGCACCGTTCAGAGTTCTGTATCGACAAACTCTATTCACCCGATTCCAGCACAGGGCGACTTGGTATTTTAGAGCTTCGTGCCTTTGACATGCCGCCACATTCACAGATGGCACTTTTACAGATGCTGCTCGTGAGAACGCTTGTGTCGCTCTTTTGGAAAAAACCTTACAAACATAAACTTGTTCGCTGGGGAACTCAGTTGCATGATAAGTTTTTGTTGGAGCATTATGTAAAAGAGGATATCAGGGATATTGTAGAGTTTTTAAATAATGAGGGGTATGCCTTTGAACTCGATTGGTTCGACCCATTCTTTGAGTTTAGATTCCCGCTTTACGGAATGGCTACGGTTGAGAACTTTCATCTTGAACTTCGTGCCGCGATTGAACCTTGGCATGTGCTGGGTGAAGAGAGCGGTTCTCAGGGAACGGCTCGTTATGTTGACTCTTCGCTAGAGCGCGTGCAGGTGAAGGTGACCAACTTTGTACCTGAGCGCTATGTGCTCACATGTAACTCTGTTGTTGTTCCGCTCAGCCCTACGGGAATTGAGGGGGAGTTTGTTGCAGGCGTAAAATACAAAGCATGGCAGCCATGGTCTGCACTTCACCCTACAATCGGAGTGGATACGCCTCTTACATTTGATGTGGTCGATAAATGGAATCAAAGATCTATCGGCGGCATGAGCTACTTTGTATCACACCCGGGAGGGCGAACTTATGATTCGTTTCCGGTCAACAGTTATGAAGCAGAGTCAAGAAGAATCAGCAGATTTTGGGATTTTAACCATACACAGGGCGAACTTGAATATGTCTCTGCAGCGGTTGTAAAACAGAGCTTAGTCGATGTAAACGGTGCCTCAAGAGCGGTACTTACCAAAGAGAAACCGGAGGGCAAAAAGGTGTTCTATTTCCAAAATATTACGCCTAGCATGGAGTATCCAAACACCCTAGATTTAAGAAGAAAGTGGGCCAAACAGTAGATGCCGATTTTTGATAGTTATGTTTTAAAATCATCATGTGATGAGATGTTTGATAGAGAAAAGAAGGTAAAAGAGCCTTGGAAAGAGGTTGCCCAGAGCCTCAAATCTGTAGGCTTTGAAGCCTTGCAAGAGAGACAGGCAGAGATTGATTGGCTTCTAGAAGATAACGGCGTTACCTACAATGTTTACAACTCTATTGAAGGAAATACGAACCGCTCTTGGAGTTTAGACCCAATCCCTTTTGTTATCTCAGAGTTAGAGTGGAGTGAGATAACAAAAGGGTTACAGCAGAGGGCAAAACTTCTGAACCTGATTTTAAAAGATTTGTACTCAGAACAAAAACTTATAAAAGAGAATATTATCCCCGCAGAAGTTATCTTCTCCCATAAAGGTTTTTCTCCTGAGGTGTATGACTTCGGACTCAAAAAGAATTTTAATCTCTATTTTTATGCAACCGACCTCGCCCGTGGCCCTGATGGGAAGATGTGGGTTATAAATGACAGAACGCAGGCACCCTCAGGTCTCGGATACGCAATAGAAAATCGTCTAGCCATGAATGTTATCGCAAAAGAGTTGTACCCTAATATTGAGACAAAAAAGCTCTTCTCTTTTCTTGAAGAGTTTAAAAATATGTTTAAAAAATTTAAACTTAACGAGGATTCTGTTGCTGCACTTCTTACCCCCGGACCCTATAATGAGACCTATTTTGAACACTCCTATCTGAGCTCATTTTTAAATATTGAGCTGGTTCAGGGAGAGGATTTACTCACCAAAAATGGCTCTCTCTGGCTCAAAAATCTTGGCGGTCTTAAAAGAGTGGATACGCTTATCCGAAGAGTGGATGATAGATATTGCGACCCTCTGGAGTTAAAAAACAGCTCCAAACTTGGAGTTGCCGGTCTTGTAGATGTCATGAGACAAGATAATTTAAACATGATCAATCCCGTAGGGAGTGCGATTTTAGAAAATATCGGTCTCAACCCCTTCATGGAGAAGGCATCTCAATATTTTCTTAATGAAACGCTTATTCTCCCTCAAATTGCCACATGGTGGTGCGGTCAGGAGAAGGAGCTTGAATTTGTGCTTGAAAATCTCGATAAACTCATCATCAAAAGAATTGACAGAACAGAGAGTGTTCAGGTCTATTTTTGCAAAAAAATGTCTGAAACTGAGAAAGAGGATTTAAAGAGTCTGCTTCTTCAAAGCCCGAATCAGTATGTAGCCCAAGAGGAGATTAGTTTCTCGACTGTGCCCTATTATGCAGATAAAACCGTTGAGCCAAGAAGTGCGACAATTAGAACCTTCTCCCTTAAATCGGATGATTGCTATTCTGTTATGAGTGGCGGGCTGGTAAGGGTTTCATCCATAAAAGATGCCCTCCTCGTCTCCTCGCAAAAAGGCGGAACAAGTAAAGATTTATGGATATTGGGCAAGGAAGAGAAAGAGATTAATTTTGTCAATATGTTTGAAAATGCAAAATATTCGGACACACTTATAAATAATCTCTCAACACTCAAAGCGGAGAATCTCTTTTGGCTGGGTCGTTATCTCTCAAGGCTCATCACAACGACTCGGTTTGTTTTGCATATTGTAAAAAAGATGACCAATTTTTACAGATATGAGGGAATGATTTCAAAGGAGTCTCAAGAGATTTTACAAAAAGCACTGACGCACCTCACTATGACCTACCCCGGTTTTTTCAGCGATGAAAACAGAAAGAAATTGGAAAGAAATCCTATGATTGAGATAGCTTCGGTTGTAAAAGATGGTTCAAGAGCGGGAAGTTTATCTTTTACCTTTTCAATGCTCTCCAACACAAATATAAATCTTAAAGATATTTTGGCAATAGATTCGACAAAAGTGTATGAGAAGATGAAGAAGGAGTGGAGTGGATTTGCCAAAAAAACAACACACTCCAATATCTCCATGGCGAATGAACTTGAGAGAATGCTTATCTACATGCTTGCCTATAAAGGGCTTGTAAAAGAGAGCATATACAAGGAGCAAGGGCTTATTCTGTATGACATTGGCTACAACATCGAAAGTGCCTTACTCTTCATCTCTAAAGCGAGGTCAATTTTGTGCTGGCATGTGGAAAAGTCGGTTGAGTACGATATTTTGGAGGGTTTACTCAACTCCGTGGAGAGTTTTAATGCCTACCGAGCTAAATACAAAAGCTCACTGCTTCTTGAAAATGTTATAGAATTTCTGATTTTCAACAGACAGTTTCCAAAATCACTTGCCTATAGAACGGAAGAGCTTATGCGGGCCCTAAAATTACTGCCAAAATCAAAAGACTCTCTTAGCTCCTATGAAAAACCGATGGCAGAGGCTAATCTACTTCTTCAGTCACTGAATATAAAAGAGATGATGAAAAGGAACGATAATGAGGCTCTTTACTTTGAATTTGACAACGCTTTAACGACATTATCCGAATTGTATATTGCATGTTCTGATGAGTTTTCAAAAACCTATTTTTCACATTATGATGAGTAACTATGATTTATAACATATACCACAAAACGGTCTTTCACTACCAGAGCATGGTAACATTCAGCCACAATATAACAAGGCTCAAGCCAAAAGAACTACCGCATCAAAAACTGCTAAATTTCTCTATGGAGATTGAACCGAGCGTCTATGAGTCGCACGCGTTTATTGACATGTATGGAAACTCAAATAAGCATCTTCTCATCAGAGAACCGCATCAATCACTCGCCGTTACGGGCAAATCAAGGGTAGAGGTTTTTCCGCAGATAATAGTTGAAAATATTCGCAAACTCAAAGAAAACAGCATCACCTACTCCGAAGCCATAGAGAGATTATCGAAATTTAATCTTGAAGATTTAGATGCAAAACAGTTTCTTTTTGAATCGGAACTAATTCCGACAAGCTCTAAGGCAATTCAGCAATATGCACTTGAATCATTTCATAATGAGAGAGATATGTTTGAGGCAACAAACGAGTTTATGGGGCGCATATTTTATGATTTTGAATTTCTCTCAGGCTTTAGCGATGTGACAACACCGGTCGAGAAGATATTTAAAGCAAAAAAAGGTGTATGCCAAGATTTTGCACAATTTGCAATTTCTGCACTTCGCTCCATCGGTTTACCTGCAAAATACATGAGTGGATACATCGAAACTCTGCCTCCAGAAGGGCAAGAGAAATTCTTTGGCGTAGATGCCTCCCATGCATGGTTTGCGGTCTATATTCCTAATGTAGGATGGGCAGAGTTCGACCCGACAAACAACATTATTCCAAACGGACAGCATATACTTTTGGGTGAAGGACGGGATTACGCAGATATCGCACCGCTCAAAGGGGTGGTACAAAGCAGCGGAAGCAGTTATCTATCGGTTATAGTAGATGTGAAACGAGAAGAACCTCTCAACAAATCACCGCTAGAGATACAAAAAAATCAATCTCAATCTCAGAGCCAAATGCAGATTCAAACGCAGTGGTAAGAGTGAATATCACCCGCTCTTAATTATTCTAAACGAGACTGCATTTTCAAAGATTAACCCATTTTTGTAGTGACATGCTATAACGCCGTTACATGGTGCTACAATCTTATGGATAACTTCACCCTCAATTGCATGGATAATCTTGCCAATTGTCTCATCTTTTATGACATGGGAACCAATCTGCTTCGTAGGAATAAAGATGCCGCTCTTTGGAGTTTTCACAATCTCAATGTCCTCTTTTGTGACAACCGTTGATTCATATCCATTCAGAACTTTGTATTTTATTATTTTGTTTTTACTCAAAAAACTGATAATTCCCTCTAAAACTTCATTGGAACCGTTCATATCAATCTGCGTCTCATTTGGACACATAATCGAGTACGCTTTTGTGCCCCAAAGTTGCCAATTATATTGCAATGACACGGTGTCTGTCGGTTTTAACTCTTTATGATGAATTATTTTATAACCAAATTTTTTGCTATTTTCTATATCTTCATACCCCGATTGAAAGAGTCTTACATAGGGAAAACATGTAGATAAATCTTCTCTGGTTTCCAAAATAATTCCATGGGTGTAACCGCTGATTGCATCAAATAATCTTTTTGCTATTCTTTGCGTGGTTTCACCCTCTGCATATCCTGGGAACATAGTGTTGAGATTTGTTTTGTCAAGAGGCCAGAATCGCTCATTTATGTTGAGGGCATAGTGATTGATGGAGGGAATGACAAGAATATTTCCGAGTATATTTTGAGAGTCGCTCATACTGTTTTTCAAAAAGTCAACCAACTTTGAAGCTGTGTAGAGAGGCAAAATCGTCTTCCCCTCCATCGCTCCCACAACCGCAACGGTTGGTGCATCAGGGTTGCTTCCTTCAAAGAGATACCCCTCAACAATGAGAGGAGCACGGTTGAGTGAATTAATTCTTAGTATTTCAATTTTTTTCATCATTATTTCCAAATATTCTCGCTAAGAGCGAACCCTCATATACAATCGGGTATTCTCTAAGGGTAAACAAAATTCCACCGCTCGGTGCATAGATAGTCTCTAAAATTGCGCCATCTAGCGGGTTTACAATGGTTCCTATCTTCTCATCTTTGCTTATAATTGCACAGTGACTCAGTTCCGGAACAAAAAGCCCACTTGTCGGTGCGTTAAGATAAAAAACCTCACCGACTTCCGACAAAAACGGCTCTCTTGCCTCAAACTCCTCGTCTGTGATTATAATACTTTCCTTTTTCATAAGATTTAAAATCCCGTTTAAAAGCTGCACGCCATACTCTTTTGTCAGACGCATTCCCACGCCCATCTCAACCACCAGAGTTTTTGTCCCCATCTCATTGAGGGTATGCGAAAAAGTGGCTTCAAGCACCGTAACCGCGTCATGAATCCAAATAAAATCACAATTTAACTCTTTAGCATGGGGGAGTGTAAATGCTGAAAACTCTTTGTTAATTCGTATCTGCGGGATTTCACGCAAGAAAATATTGGAGGAGTGAATATCTATCGCAATATCGCTCCCCTTTACATCCTGAGCCAGAGCATAAACAATCTGTCCGGGAAGATACTCCTCTTTGCCGCCCGGAAATGCTCTGTTTAAGTCCACTTCATAAAGCGGGAATCCTCTGCTGATAGAGTCAATTCCCAAAGCATTCACTGCGGGGTAGAGGTCTATAACTCCGTTAATTAAACTTTGATTTTTGTTTAGCCATGATGAAAGTAGGTAGATTACATATTGACCCTCAAGTTCGTCTCCATGCGTGCCGCTTACTATACTGATTCTTTTTAAGTTCTCTTGTTTTTGTGTCGGCTCAAATCTGCTTCTTTTGATGCTGAGTGTTTCGCCGACAGGGAGTTGTGAGGAAAAAATTTCTGTTATTTTCATGTTAATATACGATTATGCTCTCTATTTTTTTATGAATAGCATCCATAATATCTTCATTGGAACTACTCTGATTTTGTGATTGTTTGACTTGACTCTCTTTATCTGTAGTTAAAATATCAATAATTGTATGAATCTCATCTACGATAACCATGGCTATCTCTTGATCTTTATCAAATCTGAAATGAAAATCCGCCTCTTCTACCAGCTTACCGAGCCTTAAAAAATAGTCGCTATTTTTTCTAAGTTCTCTTTTTGAGAGCTGACCCCAGATTTCGCATATGAGAGATTGTGCGCTATCTATAAAATTATAATCAATGGATATATGACTTTTTGATATGCTTTGGAATAACCCATGCAATGCAATAATCTCTCCAAAAGCTTCCGTATCTATGTAGTTACGGCTAATTATCGTATTTTCTCTTGCATAACTCATAAGCTCACTCAGATTTGCAGAGTGCGCGCCCAAGATAGATTGAGACAAAAACTCCTGCGCATTTTTATACTCCAAGTCAACGCCGATTTTTTTATAAAGTTTTACCCCAGCCTCTTTGTCAACATCTATAATACAGTCATACGCACTTATAATCTGAAGCAGGGTTGCCTCGATTCTCTCTATATATCTTCCAAGCCAATAAAGGTTCGTTGCCACATTCGCCGTTAGTAGTTGTCCCATCTTATAACTCCATAACCCATGTATCTTTAAAACCGCCACCCTGTGATGAGTTTACAAGATAATTTCCGGCTTCAAGTGCATATCTTGTTAAACCGCACTGCCAAACTTTTACATCTTTACCCATCACTACATAGGCTCTGAAGTCCGCTTTTCTGTTATGCAACTCTTTATTGAGGTAGCACTGCTCATCGTAAAACTCTATAAGCTCTTGGGCTATAAATCTTCTCGGATTCGCTTTGATGATAGCTTTTAAATCTTCTAATTGCAGTGCAGTCATTGTATGACCAAAAAGAACTCCGTAACCACCCGCTTCCGCTACATCTTTAATAACGAGTTTTTCTATATTGTCAAAAATATATTTCATATCCTCTTCAAAATATGGCAGGTAGGTTGGAGCATTTTTGAGTATCGGTTCTTCGCCCAGATAGTATTGAATCATTTTAGGAACAAAATAGTAGATTCCTTTGTCATCCGCCACGCCGTTACCGATAGCATTCATGAGTGCAACATTCCCTGCCAAATAGGCTTCGACCAAACCAGGAACACCGATAAGACTCTCAGGATTAAAAAATGTAGGATCTATAAACTCATCATCCAATCTTCTGTAAACCGCACCCACACGAACCAATTTACCGTTATAGTTTTTAAAGTAGAGCTTCTTATCTACAACTGTCAACTCATGGGAGCGAACCAACTGTGCACCCACTTTTTCCGCCAAATAGCTGTGTTCATAGTAGGCTGCATTAAATCTCCCCGGAGTAAGTACCACATTTATGCCGCCGCAATTTACATAATTCATCGCCTCTTCTATGTAACTCAGATACTCTTTAATCGGTGCAATCTTCAGGTTCTCAAAAAAGTCAGGATATATTTTTCTGTAGGTATCACGGATTGAGAGCGGATAACTTGAGCCGCTTGGAACTCTCAGATTATCTTCTAAAATAACCCACTCATCATTGACGGTATCTTTTACAAGGTCGATTCCGTTAATGTGTGTTCTGATTTTTTGAGAGGGAGAAAAACCTACAAACTCTTTGAGATACCCTTTTGCCTGATGCACAAACTCTTCCGGAACGATGCCGGCTTTTACAATTTTAGCATCCGTATAAAGGTCTTCCAAAAACATATTAAGTGCTGTAACTCTCTGCTGGAGCCCTTTTTCTATTTTGCTAAATTCTTGTTTTGAGATGATGCGGGGAATAACATCGAAAGGGAGTGAACGCTCTATAAAATTTCCATCTTTATAGAGGTTAAAATTTACTGCGAACTTATCCATGTAAGTCTGAAACTCATCTATCTTTTGTCTATCTTGTTTGGAAAAAATCTCCCAAAATTTTTTGTGTAACTCTGACTCTTTTTCTAACAAAAAACACCCCCTACATGCAATGTAATAATTTAGTAACCAGCACTATTATAGCACCAAATTTCTTTTGTGTTATGCAAAAATAGCTAATTTCTATATCAGTGTTTTTTTGCATATAAATTTATTTCCGTATGCCAACTTACAACTCTCATTCTTTAAATTTTTTTAGCAAATATAAATCACATATGACAAAAAATATTTTGCTAAAACTATTGACAAAATATTTTTTGTCTGTTACAATGACAAAATAAATATTGTCAAAGGAGATTTAGATGCGAATTATGACGGGACAAGCTGCAAGAAAAGAGAATTTTTGGGATAGAGAAAAAGAGTTAGAAGATATTTGGTACAAAATACACAGCGGCAGTCATATTCTTCTTGTTGCTCCAAGAAGAGTCGGAAAAACATCCATCATGTACAATATCCTTGATAATCCAAAAGATGATTATATTGTTTTGTACATAGATACAGAATCAGCAGATAGTGAAAATGAGTTTTGGAAGAAACTGTTTCATAGGCTGATGGAAGAGGAGTTTGTAAATACATTTAAAAATAAAGCAAAACATTTTTTTAATATATTACAAACTATCAACATAACCGAAGTTTCTACTAAAGGTATTAAATTTGGTGATGGCACAGAGATGGATTATGCGTCAGCTTTTAAAAAAGTGGTTAAAGCCTTAGATGCAGATAAAAAGCTTATAATTATGATGGATGAATTTGCTATGACGATTGAAAATATCATCAAATATGAGGGCGAAAAAAGTGCTCAATCTCTTTTAAAAACGCACAGAGAATTAAGACAAGACAAAATTTTTTTAAATAAAGTTATATTTATTTATGCAGGTTCTATCGGTTTAGAGAGTGTAACTTCAAAAATAAATAGTATAGGTCTTATTAATGATTTATCACCTGTAAAAATTTCACCTCTTGAGTTTGATGATGCAAAAGAGTTTATTCAAGTATTATCCAAATCAAACAGTATAGAGATAGAAGAAGCTCAGATTGAATATTTGTTAAATAAAATAGAGTGGCTTATACCGTTTTATATCCTGCTGATAATCGATGAGCTTAGAAAAGCAAAAAAATTAGTAACCATAAGTATGATAGATGGTGCGTTTCTTTCAATACTAGACAATAGAAATCATTTTGAGCATTGGCATAGTAGGTTAAAAAGTTTGGCAGATAATGAATATCAATTTTCAAAAGAGATATTAAATACAATCAGTGAAGACATGACAATGCAATCCAATGAAATAATAAATATTGCAGCAAAATATTCACTTCAAGAGGATGAAGCAAAAGAGATAATTCACTCTCTAATGTATGACGGATATATAAACAATAACGATAATCCAAAAGAGTACAGATTTAACTCTCCTATTTTACGAATGTGGTGGTATAAAAATGTCGCAAATTAATTACAGTAGATACAAATATACTCCCGATGAGATGAATGAAAAGGATTTTTTAGCAAGGTTTGTTGTGCGAGAGGAGATTTTTGACGAGCTTTTCCATGAGATAAAAAATGCAAATTTTGATATTACAAATCAGCACTATATTATCATAGGACAAAGAGGACAGGGTAAAACTACACTTTTAAGAAAACTGCAACTTGAAGTGCAAAATGATAAAGAGCTGTCTAAGTTTTTATTGCCGATTAAATTTACGGAAGAGCAGTACCAAATACGGTCGTTATGCAGACTTTGGGAAGAGGTAGCTGATTATCTGCAAACCATCTATGAAGATGAATTTGAACATATTTTGGATGATATGGAAGTACATTTTGAAGAGGATGATTATGATTTAAGATGTTTTTCCTATCTTGAGAGGGTATTAAAATCAAAAAATAAAAAACTATTGCTTCTTATAGACAACATTGATGAATTGTTGGGAAAATTAAAAGAGAAAGAGCAAAAGCAGTTAAGAGAGATTTTACTTACATCATCTTCTTTTATCATAGTCGGCGGTTCAACAAAAATGTTTGAGCAGCAGTATGAGTATGGAAAACCATTTTTCGAATTTTTTAAGATTATAAAACTCAAAGGTTTAAACCGTGAAGAGAGCATCCAACTTTTAAGAGTTATCGGCAATGATGAACAAAAAAAGAGAATAGAAAAAGTCATACAAGAGACACCCCAACGCATAGAAACACTCAGACGGCTCACAGCCGGAGTGCCTAGAACTATCATTATGCTGTTTGATATTTTTACCGATGAGGACGGCAATGCTTTTGAAGATTTGCTCAAAGTTCTCGATGATGTTACACCGCTTTATAAACATAGAATGGACGATTTACCGCCGCCCCTGCAAGACATAGTACACACAATCGCCCTCAATTGGGATGGAATGTTTACAAAAGAGATAGCTAAAAAAACAAGACTCACAAGTAAAGAGGTCTCTGCACAACTCAAACAGCTAGAAAAATATCAACTCATAGAAGCAGAATTCAGCGGTAAAAATAAAATCTATAAAATACAAGAGCGTTTTTTTAACATCTGGTACTTGATGCGATTTGGTCGTAAAAAAGATAGAAATAAAGTTGAATGGCTTGTGAAATTTTTGCTCTCATGGTTTAGCCACAGTGAGTTGGAAAGTAGAGCAAATAAGTTCATTAGTGCTTTAAAAAATGGGAAGATGCGTGAATCGTATGCTTGTTATATGTGTGAAGCACTCAGCAACACTGGTGTATTGGAGTTAGAAACAGAATATAATATGAAAGAAGATACAAAAAAATATCTGAATACTATACACTCAAAACTTGCAAATGAGTTATCACAATCAGATATAGAAGTTACCGAAGAAGCTTTAAAGTTATACAAGAATGGAAACAAAGATGATGCTTTAAGACTGTTGATATCATCAAAAAAAAGTAGCAAACATATTTTTGCTTCTATTGGTATTTTATATCAAGAACAGAATAAGTATCAAAAATCAGAAGAATATTACATGAAGGCAATGGAAAGTGGAGAAAATGGGATTTTAATGAATTTTGGCATTTTGTATCAAGAACAAAAAAAGTATCAAAAAGCAGAAGAGGTTTATCTAAAAGCAGTAGAAAGTGGAAATAATGGTGCTTTAAATAATCTTGGTATTTTATATCAAGAACAAAATAAGTATCAAAAAGCAGAAGAGTATTATTTAAAAGCGATTGAAAATGGGAATAATAATGCTTTATATAATCTATCTTGGTTTTATTTTGAACAAGCAGTTAAATCTGATGAAGCTCTTGCTTTAGCCCAGAAAAGTTATACAAATGAACAAAATTTTTATAGTACTTACGCTTTGTCAACTGTATTGTTATGGAGAGAGGAGTTTTCAAAAAGCTATGAAAAGTTTTTAGAATGGCTGGAATATGATGATGCTTTGGAGACAGATGATGATGCTTTAGAGATGGAAGATGATGTCATCATGTATTTGAATCTGTTACTATCAAAAGGGCAATTCTACAAAGCAAAAGAGTTTTTTGAGATGGAAAAATATCAGTTAAAAGAGAGATATAAACCCATCTGGTACGCTCTGATGGAACTCCTCGAAAAAGAGTTTCCCGATGAGATTAAAAAAATGGGGAGTGAACTCTCCGAGAGTGTTGATGAAATTTTGCTTGAGATTGAAAGATTAAAAATCAAATATGCTATTTAATTTTTTTACTCACAATCTTCAAAAAATTCTCGAAACCGTAAGTTAGAGATTTCAGCATGTGGATTTTTTTCACATGTGCCCGAACGAAATAACAAATGCCCTTGGGGCACCAAAAAAAGAGATTTATCTTCTAACCATGCTCTCTATTTTTTTCACGATGCTCGGGTCTTCAAGCGTTGAAATATCTTGTGTTATCTCTTCACCTTTTGCGATTGAACGGAGAATTCTTCGCATAATTTTACCTGAACGGGTTTTTGGAAGTCCCTCTACAAAAACGACATCATCACATAGAGCAATATTTCCAATCTCTTTTTTGATGACATTGTTTATTGCTTTGACCTCTTCAACCTCATCCGCCACGCCTTTGTCCGATTTGAGGACGATGTAGGCAAAAATTCCCTCGCCTTTTATCTCATGCGGCTTTCCTACCACTGCAACCTCGGCAACATTAGGATGTTTTTTGATAGCCGCTTCAACCTCGGCCGTTCCCATTCTGTGACCTGAGACATTGATAACATCATCCGTTCGACCCGTGATTGTGATGTAGCCGTCCTCGTCATAAACGGCACCGTCGCCCGTAAAGTAAACAGGTTTGCCATCTTTAGTTGCATCACCGAAATAGGATTTTACAAATCTCTCTTTATCGCCCCAAATACCTCGAATCATTGAAGGCCATGGTTTTGTGATGCACATGAAACCCTTCTCTCCCACCTCGGCTCTGTTGCCGTTTTCATCCAAAATCTCGGCAATAATCCCAGGAAGAGGCATCGTTGCACATGCAGGTTTGATTGGCGTAGCTCCAGGAAGAGGAGAGATAACATGCCCTCCGGTCTCGGTCTGCCAGTAAGTATCTACGATAGCGCATCTGCCACCGCCTACGGCTTCATAGTACCACTTCCATGCAGGAGGGTCGATTGGTTCTCCAACCGTTCCTAGCACTTTAAGAGAGCTCAAATCATATTTTGCGGGTTCATGTTCGCCCATTTTATGCAGAACTCTTATGGCAGTCGGAGCGGTGTAGAACTGATTTATTTTATACTCCTCTACCATTTTCCAAGGTCGTCCTGCATCAGGATAAGTCGGAACTCCCTCAAACATAACCGTTGTAGCACCCATGGCGAGCGGTCCATAGACAATGTAGGTGTGCCCCGTAATCCAACCGATGTCTGCTGTACACCAATAAGTGTCATTCTCTTTTACATCAAAAACCCACTCCATGGTCATTTGTGCCCAGAGAATATAGCCAGCCGAGTTGTGTTGCACACCTTTTGGCTTACCTGTGCTTCCTGAAGTGTAGAGTAAAAAGAGAGGGTCTTCGCTCTCCATAACCTCCGGCTCACACTTTGTGTTTTGATGTTTGATTAACTCGTTGTAAGAGTAATCTCGCCCTGCCACCCATGTAACATCTTCGCCGTTTCTCTCAACAACCAAAACTTTTTCTACAGGAGTATCTCCCTTCAACGCCTCATCTACAACCGGCTTTAACATGTAGGGAGTATCTTTTCTGAATGCTCCGTCGGCTGTAATTACAACTCTTGCATCTGCATCTATGATTCTGTCTTTGAGTGCTTCAGCTGAGAATCCGCCAAAAACGATAGAGTGAATCGCACCGATTCTAGCACATGCCAGCATGGCATAAGCAGCTTCTGGAATCATCGGCATGTAGATAACAACGCGGTCGCCTTTTTTTACGCCGAACTCGTCTTTAAGCAGGTTTGCAAATCTGTTTACATTGTAGTAGAGTTCAAGATAGGTGATGATTTGTTTATCGCCGCGGTCGCCTTCAAAGATAATAGCAGCCTTATTTTTACGACTGTTTAAGTGACGGTCGATACACTGAACCGAAACATTTAGCTGTCCGCCCTCAAACCAGTTTACAAATGGAAACTCTTTGTTGTCCATTACATTTGTAAAGGGCTTCATCCATGTTATCTTCTCTTTTGCAAAGCTTCCCCAAAAGCCCTCATAATCTTCAGTCGCCCAATCCATAAGGTCTTGATACTCACACATATTTTTTATTCTTGCATTTTTAGCAAACTCTCTGTTTGGCTTAAATATTGGTTTTATCTCTTTTTCTGTCATTTTGTTTCTCCTTGAGTAAGTTTTAAATAAATCATAGCAGTCATAATTGCATCATTCACAGCGTTATGAACACCCATGTTTGGAACTGAACAATTTTTTAAGATTGTATCAAAGCGTAAATCAATATTTCCTTGTGGTATCAAAGAAATTGTCTTATCAAAATAGAGTTCTGATACTTCTATCATTTTATTTGGAAGGGTAATTCCAAGTAAGGGTTGTACATATTTGTTTATCATCTCCACATCAAACTCCAAATAATAGCCTACCAAAGGGCGTGAACCGATAAATTCCAAAAACTCTTTTATTGCAATCTCAGGCTCTTTGGCATTTTTTAAGTCTATCGGACGAATTCTATGAATTTGAATACTTTTAGAGCTAATCTCTTTAGAATTTTTGAGATAAACCTCAAAAGTTTGAGAGGTTAAAATTTTATTCTCTCTTATCTTAACCGCACCTATAGATAAAATCTCATCCACTTTAGGATTTAATCCCGTAGTTTCCGTGTCAAAAACAATATATTCTCCACTCTTGTCCTCATCAAAAAGAGAGGCAAAACTTCTGTCTTTGAGTTTAGCAAAATTTCTCTTCTTTTTAAATTTTTCAAAAAATGAGAAAAGCATTTAAGAGACCATATTGAGATGAAAATGAAAAATCATAAATTTTTTAAATTTGTTTATGATTTTAAAGCTGTCTTTGAGCAAATCCATCTGAATTTTTTGCAATTTTTTTGGATTGATATAGTTGCACTCCTCCAAATCTTTTGCCTCAAGCATCGCTTTAAGGCGAATGGAGGAGAGGGTATCAAAACTCTCAATCAGCTCTGTTGCGAAGTTTTTGTCTATAACACCTCTGTTATTTAACTTTTTAATTCTTGAGATTGTGTTTGTCTCTTTTATCTCATATTGAAGTGCCAAAACTCTCACACCATGCACAAGGGCAAAAATTCCCCCTTTTTTGAGGTCGAGTTTGTTGCTATGATTTTTCTCCAAAACAAAGCTGGAAAACATGGAGAGTGGCGTATCAAAGTTCAAAACAGCCTTTGCCATGTGCGCTAAAACATCATCTCTTGCATGAAAATTACTGTGCAGATACTCCGTAAGCTCGCGGAGCAGACTCTCATCTCCCGCAACACACTTTGCATCCAAAAAAATACTCAACTGCTGGAGATTTGATTCATTGAGGGAGCTCATCCATGTATCAATGAGCTCTTTATAGTCATTCACTTCTCTTCGCCAAAACGCATTGCTCACCATGACATTACCCGCACAAGGTGGAAAACCAAGTTCTAAAAGATAGCTGTTTAACTTCAGCATGGGCTCTGTAAAAAGTGTTATATCCACACCGTCTTTGACAATGAGCGCATTATCTTGGTCGGTTTTTACACTCTGCTCTTCCCTGCCCTCTGAACCCATGACAATCAAAGCACACTTCTCCTGCAGAGGAGTTTCGACACACATGTCAAACACTTTTTTATACATTTTTATATTGAGAGTAGAGACGAGTTTTGTGATGTATCTGCTCTTTACACCCTTTGTGTGGAGTGAGATTAAAAGATTTCTCAGGTCACTCTGTATGTTTTTAAGGTCTTCTACGCTTTTGGCTTTGTCTATCTGAACGGCAACCAGATAGGAGTGATTCGCAAAATAACTTAGCAAATCCAACTGCTCTAAGACGCCTTTGACTTCCCCATTTTTCATAACCACAACTCTTTTAATCGTGTTGTGCGTCATGAGCAGAAGCGCGTTAAATAAAAAGTCGTTTATATCAATGGTTATGGCTTTGCTTGAAGCTATTGTCATAATCGAATCATCCACGCTATTTTTACCGAGTAAAACTTTGTTCCGTAAATCCGTATCCGTTACAATAAAAAGCGCGTCTTGGGCTTGAACCAAAATAGCACTTGCTTTTAGCTCTTTCATCTTTAAAAGTGCGTTATAAATTGTCTTATCGGGTGCTACTATGCAGGCATTATGAAGATACATGTCAGAGACTTTTGACATCAAAAAGGGTGTCAAACTGCTCTGAGCGTCATAATCTTTGAGGTGTTGATGGCGGGTAACAAAATTTTGTAAAAAGTAACTTTGAACTCTTTTATCCTGCATCAAATCAAGAAAATCATCTTTTTTAATCTCATAACAGATTAAATCTTCATCCACAATAAATCTTCCCTCACATGTGCCGTAAATAAGGGCATTCGCATCAAAACTGTCTCCCGCTCCAAATACGCTATGAATTTCATCGTCAATATATTCGGCAACCGAGCCCTTTATGATGATATAAAATGCGATGGAGGGAAGATTTTTTGATAGGAGAAGCGTATCTTTTGGATAGTAGGCTATATCAATCTTTTTCATAAGATTATCAAGCGTAACCGAACTCAACAGCTCAAAAGGATGGATAGATTCGATAAGTTTTCTTTGGTCAAATTTACTCATTTTTTATTTCCACATGTGATAATAATATTTAAACTTCTTGCAAAAAATCTCGAAAAATTCATTTTTCGTAGCTTTAGGGGGTTGTAGGGACAATCTGTCCCTGCCACCTAAACGGACGAGTTCGTTTAGGTGCGTAACATCAGATATTAATGTTCAGATGCGCCCTCTGCACCGATACCTGTTTGACTTCTGATATATTGCGCTTCAAAAGCTTCTTGTTCCTCTTTAGCACTTTGGGATTTATCAGTAATTGAGAAGAACCAAATACCGATAAAAGCTGCAGCTACAGAGAAAAGTGCCGGATGCTCATACGGGAAAATAGCAGTTTGATACCCTAAGATTTTCACCCAAACAGTTGGACTGAGAACCACTAAAAGAATTGCTGTTGCAAGACCTAAAGAGCCACCGACTACGGCTCCACGCGTTGTAAGTTTACTCCAATACATGGAAAGAAAGAGAATCGGAAAGTTTGCAGATGCTGCAATAGCAAAGGCAAGACCGACAAGAAATGCAATATTTTGCTTTTCAAACATAATGCCCATGATAATTGCAACAATACCTAAAACAACCGTAGCTATTTTAGAGACTCTCATCTCTTTCATAGAGTCAACATTTCCTTTTTTGATTACAGAAGCATAGAGGTCATGGCTAATTGCCGATGCACCTGCAAGTGTAAGACCTGAAACAACAGCCAAAATTGTAGCAAAAGCAACTGCCGAAATAAAGCCTAAGAAGAAGTCACCGCCCACGGCATGTGAGAGGTGAATCGCCGCCATGTTGCTTCCGCCTAAAATAGGGGAAGTTCCATCCACTGCATTTTTTACTACATCTAAATAAGCTGGATTTTTAAATACCATAACGATAGCACCGAAGCCGATGATGAAAGTTAGAATGTAGAAATATCCGATAAATCCGGTTGCATAAAAAACTGATTTTCTTGCCTCTTTTGCATCCCCTACAGTAAAAAATCTCATTAAAATATGAGGAAGTCCCGCCGTACCAAACATGAGTGCAATGGCGAGAGAAATGGCTGAAATAGGGTCTGAGACCAATCCGCCCGGACTCATAATCGCTATGCCTTTAAGCTCTGTTGCATGCGTAAAGAGTGCCCCGAAACTAAAATCGTAATGCGCCATAACAGCGATTGCCATAAAGGAAGCACCCGAGAGAAGTAAGAATGCCTTGATGATTTGAACCCAAGTCGTTGCAAGCATACCGCCAAAAGTTACATATAAAATCATAAGAACACCGACAAGAATTACCGCCACTTCATAATTTAATCCAAAAAGAAGCTCAATCAATTTTCCTGCACCGACCATCTGAGCGATAAGATATAAAACAACCGTCGCAATGGAGCCCGAAGCCGCGAGTGTGCGGATAGGAGTTTGGCGAAGTCTGTAGGAAGCAACATCCGAAAAAGTATATTTCCCTAAGTTTCTCAAAGGCTCGGCAATCATAAACAAAATAATCGGCCAGCCGACCAAAAATCCTATAGAGTAGATAAGTCCGTCATACCCTTTCATGTAAACAAGACCGGATATTCCTAAAAACGAAGCAGCCGACATGTAGTCGCCCGCAATTGCCATACCGTTTTGAAAACCTGTTATACCGCCGCCTGCAGTGTAAAAATCTTTTGCGCTTTTAGTGCGTTTTGCAGCCCAGTAGGTGATACCTAAAGTAGCACTTACAAAGATAAGGAACATGACGATTGCGGACATGTTAAGTGCCTGTTTTTGCACCTCACCCTCAATTGCTCCTGCGGCAAAAACAGCCATAGAACCGAGTATTAAAAAAAGAAAAGTTCTATTCACTTAGTGCTCCTTGATTGCATTTTTAATTTTATTGTTTAGGTCGTCAAATTCACTGTTTGCTCTTTTTGTATAAATACCTGTAAGAATAAATGCAAAAATAATAACCGCAATTCCAACAGGGATACCTACTGTTGTAACACTATCACTTGAGAGCGGAGTACCCAAAAGAGCAGGTTTAAATGCAATAGTTAAAATAAAAGCAAAATATACAGCCAACATGGCAATTGTTAGTTTTATTGAAAAACTGCTTCTTTTAGAAACTAACTCTTGATAATTTGGGTCGTTTTTTATCTTTTCTACGAGTTCTTTATTCATAATCATTTCCTTAATATTTATTTTTAAAAGTTGTAGTTTGCTATAAATCTGTACTCGTTCCAACCTGTTGTAGCACCGCTTGCTGCAACATTAAAATCTTCTGCGTAGTTTGCACGAAGACGAAGTTGTAGATTTTTAACAGCTTCCGGTTTATAGATGAGATCAAAGCCGTTTTCAC
>CANMJR010000038.1 GCA_947498025.1 Helicobacteraceae bacterium | reverse complement strand
TATTTTTTTGTAGTTTATCAAACAATTCCAGCCTTGCTTGAATACAAGAATTTTAGCATAAAAAAGTATATTTGCAAAAGATGGGTAGCAATAGGGTATCAATAGATTTTGTTGGCAAACTTAAAGAGTGGGTATAAAGGCTATTTTATGAGGTTTGAAGGGTGTAGTAGGTGGTGGACCCTCAGAGATTCGAACTCTGGGAGGTATAACCCTCGCCGGTTTTCAAGACCGGTGCATTCGACCAACTCTGCCAAAGATCCACATGTGTAGTTGTAAAAGTAATTATAAAATTGGAGGTGCCACCCAGATTTGAACTGGGGATAGCAGCTTTGCAGGCTGCGGCCTTACCACTTGGCGATGGCACCAGTCAATCAATTTTTCCAATGGTGCCCGAGGCCGGACTTGAACCGGCACAGCATTACTACCGGGGGATTTTAAGTCCCCTGCGTCTACCGATTTCGCCACCCGGGCATTGGGTGTCTTTCAACAATTTATAATTTTAAATGGAGCGGGAAACGAGGTTCGAACTCGCGACCCCAACCTTGGCAAGGTTGTGCTCTACCACTGAGCTATTCCCGCAATTTTTACACACTTATTTTTTAAGTGAGCGGAATTATAGCCACTTTATTTTTGTTTGTAAAGAGTTTTTCTTATAAAATTTAAAAAAAATGATATAATCCCATTTATAATTATATAGTGTAAGGATTTTTATGAGAAGTGATACTATTAAAAAAGGTTTTGATAAAGCCCCTCATCGTTCACTGTTAAGAGCTACAGGTCTAAAAGACGAAGATTTTGATAAGCCGTTTATTGGTATAGCAAACAGTTATATAGATATTATTCCTGGACATTTTTTCCTGCATGAGTATGGAGAAATAGTAAAAGAGGCTATTCGTGAGGCTGGAGGAGTTCCGTTTGTCTTCAATACTATTGGCGTTGATGATGGGATAGCTATGGGTCATGATGGTATGCTTTACTCTCTTCCTTCTCGTGAAATAATTGCAGATTCAATTGAAACTGTGATGAATGCACATAAGCTCGATGCGATGATTTGTATTCCTAACTGTGACAAAATTGTTCCGGGAATGATTATGGGTGCACTTCGTGTTAATGTTCCGACTGTATTTGTCTCTGGCGGTCCAATGGCTGCCGGACACAAAAAAGATGGTACACCGATAGATTTGGCAACTGCTTTTGAGGCTGTTGGTGAACATGCTGAGGGTAAAATAACGGATGAAGAGCTCTATGATATTGAGTGTAATGCTTGTCCATCCGGTGGAAGCTGCTCTGGCATGTTTACGGCAAACTCTATGAATACTTTATGTGAAGCCATGGGAATAGCACTTCCTGGAAATGGAACTATTTTGGCTATGACGCCTGCTCGTATCGAGTTGGTTAAAAAAGCTGCTGCGAGAGTTGTAGAGATGGCTAAAGCGGATGACCCGAAATATAATCTTCGCAATGTTTTAAATGAAAAAGCAATTCATAACGCTTTTGTTGTTGACATGGCGATGGGCGGAAGTTCAAATACAGTTCTTCACATGTTGGCTATCGCAAAAGAAGCAGAAGTTGATTTTCCGATAGAAAAGATTAATGAAATTGCTGATAATGTAGCGCATATTGCAAAAATTTCTCCTTCTCTCTCGACTGTTCACATGGATGATATTAACCGTGCCGGCGGTGTGAGTGCTGTTATGAAAGAGGTGAGCCGTCGTGGCGGAATGCTTCATCTTGACAACTTAACTGTAACGGGTGAGACTCTTGGAGAGAGAATAAAAGACGCAAAAATTTTGGATGAGACTGTTATTCATACAAATGAAAATGCTTACTCTAAAGTGGGTGGTCTTTCTATTTTGTTCGGAAATCTTGCAACTGAAGGCGCGGTTGTAAAAACTGCAGGCATAACAGGAAATATGAGACAATTTAAAGGCACAGCAGTTTGTTTTAACTCTCAACAACAAGCACTAGCTGGAATTATGGCTCATAAAGTAAAATCCGGAGATGTTGTAGTTATCCGTTACGAGGGACCAAAAGGCGGACCCGGTATGCAAGAGATGCTTGCACCAACTTCGCTTATTATGGGAATGGGACTTGGTGAAAGTGTTGCACTTATTACAGACGGACGTTTTTCTGGGGCTACGCGTGGAGCAAGCATAGGTCACATCTCTCCTGAGGCTGCGGAGGGTGGTTTAATCGCATTTGTAGAGGATGGCGATGAAATTGAACTTGATGTTGATACGCATTTATTGCAACTCAATGTAAGGGAAGATGTTATTGAAAAAAGAAGAGCTAACTGGAAACCTCATAAAAATGAGGTGAAATCTAAGTGGTTAAAGCGTTATTCACTTTTGGTGTCGAACGCTTCAAACGGTGCAGTTTTAAAAACTGAACTATAAAATATCTTGGCATGTAAAAATATAAAATAAGTTCTACATGCCAAAACAGAAACTAAAATAAGGATTATAAATTTTGAATGCAATCGCAATAAAACATAATGATGAAATAATTGACTTACAAACTGCTAAAGAGCTTGGATTTGAAGGAGAACAGATACTCCTTGATAACTCACCTGATTCTTTAGAAGTTCTTCGCCACTCAACGGCTCACTTAATGGCTCAAGCTATAAAGTCACTCTATTCGGATGCAGAGTTTTATGTGGGACCAACGGTGAAAGAGGGATTTTACTATGATTTTAAAACTTCGCATGAGATAGGTGAAGGTGATTTAAAAAATATTGAAAAAGAGATGCTATCTTTTGCAAAGAAAAAATATGAGATAGAAAAATATGATATCTCTATAGATGAAGCAAAAGAGAAGTTTAAAAATGACCATCTGAAACTTGCCGTAATGGAGAGAATTCAAGGCGATAGAGTTTCTATTTACAAACAAGGTGAGTTCGAAGATTTATGTCGTGGACCTCACTTACCAAATATAGGACTTATTCGTTATTTCAAACTTATGAAAATAGCGGGTGCGTACCTTGGTGGTGATTCTAAAAATGAGGTTTTAACACGAATCTATGGTATTGCTTTTGCTGACAAAGAGGCACTCAAAGCACACTTAGACATGATTGCAGAAGCTGAAAAACGCGATCACCGTAAACTTGGGAATGAGATGAAACTCTTTACTTTTCGTGAAGAGGTTGGTGCCGGTTTCCCTATCTGGCTTCCTGCGGGTGGGCGTCTTCGTGCAAGATTAGAATCTCTTTTATTTAAAGCACACCGTAAACGCGGTTATGAGCCTGTTCGTGGCCCTGAAATGCTTAGAAGTGATTTATGGAAAACATCGGGTCACTACCAAAACTATGGCGAAAACATGTACTTCACAAACATAGATGAGCTTGAATTTGGTGTTAAGCCGATGAACTGTGTCGGGCATATAAAAGTTTATGAAGAGGAGTTACACTCTTATCGCGATTTGCCACTCAAATATTTTGAGTATGGTGTAGTTCACCGTCATGAAATGACCGGTGCACTTCATGGACTCTTTCGCGTGCGTGAATTTACTCAAGATGATGCACATATTTTTTGTACTTCAGAACAGATTGAAGAGCAGATTATAGAAGTTGTAGATTTTGTCGATAAGATAATGAGCACATTTGAATTTAACTACAAGATGATGATTTCTACTAAACCTGCAAAAGCTGTTGGAAGTGATGAAGTTTGGGAAATTTCAACTCAGGCACTTAAAAATGCTATGAACAAAAATAATCTTCCTTATGAGATAGACGAGGGTGGCGGAGCTTTTTATGGTCCAAAAATTGACATAAAAATTACGGATGCAATCGGTCGTGAATGGCAGTGTGGAACGATTCAGTTAGATTTTAATTTACCTGAACGATTTGAACTTCAATATAACGGTGAAAATAACGATAAAATACAGCCAGTAATGATTCACAGAGCAATTCTTGGTTCATTTGAGCGTTTTATAGGTATTTTAACCGAGCATTATGCCGGTGAATTCCCGATGTTTATTGCTCCTACACAAGTTGCAATTGTTCCGGTTGCGGATACACATAAAGAGTATGCTAAGGAATTATCAGATAAACTTATCGACATTGGTGCTGATAGTGAGATATTCGCGAAAAATGATTCTTTAAATAAAAGAATTAGAACAGCCGAAAAAACGCGTGTTCCGATGATAGTTGTGATAGGCGACGAAGAAATTGCAGGAAAAACCGTAGCAATTAGAGACCGTCGAACGAGGGAACAATACAATCTAAGCGAAAAAGAGTTTTTATCGCTTATACAAACTAAAATAAATGAGGTAAATTTTTGAGTAAAAAAACTGACCGTGTCATAATGAATGATGATATCCGTGTATCTGAGGTGCGATGTAATGTTGATGGAGCGGAGTCTTTAGGGATTATCTCTACTGATGAAGCTATGGCAAAAGCAAATGAACTTGGATTAGATTTAGTTTTGATAGCTCCTGAGGCTAAACCGCCTGTTGCAAAGATAATGGATTACGGCAAGTATAGATATCAAGAAGAGAAAAAGCAGAAAGAACAGAGAAAAAATCAGACCAAAGTAGATGTAAAAGAGATAAAGCTCTCTGTTAAAATTGCAGAAAATGATATAAACTACAAAGTAAAACATGCAAGAGAGTTTTTAGCAGAGGGCAAACATGTAAAATTTCGTGTCTTCTTAAGAGGTCGTGAAATGGCAAATCCAGATGCTGGAAGGGATGTTCTTTTAAGAGTTTGGGAAATGGTTGAAGATGTTGGAGCTATGGATAAGACACCTCGCTTTGAAGGTCGTTACTATAACATGCTTGTTCTTCCTAAATAACTGATGTTACGCACTAAAACGAACTAGTCCGTTTTAGTGGCAGGGACAAATGTCCCTACAACCCCCTAAAGCTACGAAAAACTTGTGTTTTTCGAGATTTTTAAAGCTCTAAGCGCTATTTAAGAATTTTAGCTTTTATATCTCCCTCTTCCATACTTTGAGCCACATATTTTACAACTATAAGATTTTCTGTTTCATTTATGTACCACTCTGCAATATGTTCATGTTCTAAATTTTCTAATTTATCCATGTCAACACTCTCTTGAGGGACATAAAGATGTGAATATCTAGTAGGATTTTGTAGTCTTAAAGTCCACAAAAACCATAGAGTTGCAATAACTGCTACAGAAATACCTATCGTTTCTCTATCGCTTATATCCAAAAATAAGCCGGCTAAAGTACCACCTAAAAAAGTTGTAAAATAGGAAACGGAGTTCGAGATACCTAAAGCTGCCCCTTTTTGATGAACCTTTGCAAATTTACTAATCATTGACTGAACGAGCGGTTCCATCATGTTGAATGCAATAAAAAACATTACAACACCAATGATGAAAATGGTGCTATCATTTGTAAGCCCCATAACTAAAAAGGAACCGATAAAGAGAAGAATAGAGATTAAAAATATCTCTTTAGGTTTGTTCTTTTTTTCTCCAAAAACAGCTGCCGGTCCCATAGCGATAAGACCAAGTAGCATGGCTGGGAGATAAGCCATATAAAGGTCGGATTTGTGCCAATTGAACTCATCACTCGTTAAGATAATAGGAATAAGGACAAAAGCCACAGTCATAAGACCTTTTTGCATGCCGTTTATAATAATCATATTAAGCAGATTGGAATCTTTTAGAATATCACTCATTTTTGACTTGTCATGGTATATATGTCTAATCCTCGGAGGAGTAGGGACTTTTGTGAATAGAAGGAGCATGGCAAAAACCGACAACACAGCAGTTATAATAAAGAGAGAGTTAACTCCATATTTAGCACCTATAACAGGACCGATTCCCATGCCAAGAGCAAAACTCACTGCAATAGTTGCTCCCATAATAGCCATAGCTTTTGCTCTTTTTTCCTCTTCAACCAAGTCAGAAATCATAGCTGTAATGACGGCGCCTATCGCACCGGCACCTTGAAGAAATCTTCCTATCATAAGAGTGTATATATCAGTTGAATATGCACAAATAATTGAACCTACAAAAAAGATTATAAGACCAAATAAAAGAGTAGGTTTTCTGCCTATTTTGTCACTCATAGTTCCAAAAGGAACTTGAAAAATAGCTTGCGTTAGTGCATAACCTCCAACAACAACGCCAACTAAAAATGGTGTTGCACCCTGAAGTTCCATGGCATAAACCGAAATAACAGGCAAAACCAAAAATAGACCTAAAAATCTAAGAGAGAGAATTGCAGAGAGTGGAAAAACTTTTTTAAACATGAGTCGTCCTAAATTTTAGTATATAATGTTGCGATTATATTTAAAAGAGGCTTACATAAAAAAGCTTTTTCGACAATAAGTTAAAATATTAAAGATAAATAGAGGGGACGCCACTTTGAAATTAGTTTTGGCAACATCAAATAAAGGGAAAGTCAAAGAGATTAAAGCACTCTGCAAAGAGTATGAGGTCGTTCCATATAGTGAGCTAATAGATGAGTTTGAAATTATAGAAGACGGTGATACTTTTAAAGAGAATGCTCTTATAAAAGCTAGAGCAGTTTTTAATGCTTTGAATGATAAAAATATTATAGTTATTGCAGATGACAGCGGAATAAGTGTCGATGTATTAAGAGGTGAGCCTGGAATTTATAGTGCTAGATATGCAGGTAAAGATGCCAATGATAAAGAGAATCTTAATAAACTGATAGATGAAATAAAAGCCAAGCATGTGACTTCATCACCGGCGTACTACACTGCAGCAATTGCAATAGTTACAACTACGAGCGAATATAGTGTGCATGGCTGGATGTATGGAACCGCAATAACAGAAGCTATTGGAGATGGAGGTTTCGGTTATGATCCGATGTTTATACCGCTAGGATATGACAAAACATTAGGTGAATTAGAAGAGAATATTAAGCAAAAACTTTCACACAGAGCAAAAGCTTTAACACTTGTAAAGACCATTTTATCAACACTCTCAAAGCGTGATATCAAGATAAAAAAAGAGAGAATTTAAGTTTTTTAGATATAATTCGAGACTTTAAAATATATTAATTATAGGAATAATTTAATGCTACTTTTCACTCCTGGCCCGACTCCGGTACCGCAAAATGTTCGTAATGCAATGTCTGATGAGACGATGCACCACCGTACACCAGAATTTGAAGCTATCTTTGAAAAGACAAGAAAACATCTTTTTAATCTTTTTAAAAGTGACGAGGTAGTTATGCTCTCGTCAAGCGGAACAGGTGCCATGGAAGCGGCTGTAATTAACCTATGTCACAATACTCTTTTGAATGTAAATTCAGGAAAATTCGGCGAGCGCTTTGGAAAAATAGCAGTAGCAAACGGGCTTAAAAGTGTTGAGATAAAAAATGAGTGGGATACGGCGGTAAGTGTAAGTGAAGTTGTTGAAGCCATTAAAAATAACAGCGATATAGACGCAATAGCAGTGCAGATTAGTGAGTCAGCAGGCGGACTTCGTCATCCGGTTGAAGAGATTGCAAAAGCGGTTAAAGAGATTAATCCAAATATTATTATTATTGCGGATGGAATCACCGCGGTTGGAGTGGAGAGGATTGATATTACAAACATTGATTGTCTGATTGCAGGAAGCCAAAAAGCACTTATGCTCCCTCCAGGATTATCAATTTTAGGACTTAGTAATAAAGCTTTAGAGAAGATAGGAAGCGGAAAAGGGTACTATTTTAACCTAGCAACAGAGATTAAATCACAAAGAAAAAATACAACAGCTTGGACAGCGGCTACTACTCTCATCATCGGTTTATTAGAAATTTTTGAAACAATAGAAAGAGATGGCGGGTTAGAAAAACTATATAAAGATACGGCTCTCAGAGCGGAAGCAGTTCAATTCTCGTTAGAAGCGATAGGCTTACATGTATATCCAAAAACTCCGGCTAAATCTATGACAACAATTGTCGATAAAGATGCATCGGCAATCAGAAAAATGCTAAAAAATGAGTTTAATGTAAATTTAGCCGGTGGACAAGATCACCTAGATGGTAAAATTTTTCGTATAAATCAGATGGGACTGATTCCTGTTTATGAGATGGCATGGGTTGTTAATTCTATAGAGTTGGCGCTAAGCAGACTTGGACGCAGAGCTTATGACGGAAGAGCAAACAAAATTTTAAACCAAACACTTTTTGAAAATAAAGAAGTTAAGTAATGTTTGAAAAAAAAGGGGGCGTGTAGATGATTTTAGAGCAAACGCTTTCATATAACTTGATTAAGGCAGATATATAGATGATTTTAGAGCATGAAATACCAAATGGCTCCAAACTTTATTTTGGCAAGTCGGCGAAAATCAAAAGAGAGATAGAGAGAGTCGCTAGTGAAATACTTTATGCTAACGGTTTTGAAGAGATAGTCACCCCAGTATTTTCCTATCATCAACATCTTAGTATTGCCGATGAAAAAGAGTTAGTGAGAGTAAATGATGCTAAAAATAATAACATGAGTTTAAGAGCAGACTCAACCATTGATGTTGTTAGAATTATAGAAAAAAGATTGGGACGAAACACAGAACATAAAAAATGGTTTTATATTCAGCCTGTTTTTCGTTACCCGTCAATAGAGCAGTATCAAGTCGGTGTTGAGTTTATGGGTGAAAAAAAGCTCTCATCTGTTATGAAAATAGCGGTTGACATTCTTGACAAACTTGAGCTAAAGCCATTAATCCAGATTTCGAATATGAAAATACCGCAAATATTAACTTCTCTTTTTGATGAGTTAAGTATTGATGATTTTCGCCATATAAATATAGAAAAGTTTTTAAATTTAAAAGTCAAATGGCTAGAAAAACTTGTTTATCTTCAACATGTAGAACAGATAGATGAACTTTTAGAAATGGTACCAAATGAGATAAAGACAGAGCTTCAGAAGATGAAAGAGTTATGCTCTGAGATGACATGTGAGAATAGTGTTTTGGCTCCGATGTACTATGCGGAAATGCTCTATTATGATGAACTCTTTTTTAGAGTTATACATAAAAATGAGGTGTATGCACGCGGTGGAAGATATAAAAATGAAGAGTTGACTTCTGTAGGTTTTGCAATCTATACAGACACGCTTTGCGAAGCACTCACTCACTAAATAATAGATTATAGAAAAAAGAGGAAAAATGATAAGAACTAAAGTTCAATACAGCGAGGCACTAAATGACGAGTCGTAAAGCAGATTTGATTGTAGGCATCCAGTGGGGTGACGAGGGAAAAGGGAAGATAGTTGATAGGCTTGCCAAAGAGTATGACATGGTTTGCAGAAGTCAAGGCGGACACAATGCTGGTCATACTATTTGGGTAGATGGTGTAAAATTTGCACTTCACCTTATTCCTTCAGGTGTTTTAAATCCTAAAGCTATAAATGTTGTAGGAAACGGCGTTGTTCTTTCTCCTGAGTCTATCATAAAAGAGATGGTTCAATTTGAAGGGTTGGAGGGTCGTCTTTTTATCTCAGATAAAGCACATCTAAATCTTCCATATCACTCTTTAATCGACCAAGCTCGCGAAAAACTAAAAGGTGATAAGGCTATCGGTACAACAGGAAAAGGAATTGGACCTGCATACTCTGATAAAATTAATCGTATCGGCTTTAGAGTTGGTGAACTTCTAAATCCAGCTAAACTTTGTGTTTCAATATTGGGCTATTTTGAACAAAACAGCGCTATGTTTGAAATACTTGAAATTAGCACACCTAAAAAAGATGAACTTTTAGCAGAGCTCGAAGGCTACAAAGCTAAATTAGCTCCATTTATTACTGATACGACTCAGATGATATGGAATGCACTCGATGACAATAAAAGAGTTCTTTTAGAGGGTGCTCAGGGAACAATGCTGGATATTGACCATGGGACGTATCCATATGTAACTTCAAGTGCGACAGTAAGTGCAGGTGCATGTACAGGTCTTGGAATCAATCCCAAAGATATCGGTAAAGTAACCGGCATAGTAAAAGCTTACTGTACGCGTGTCGGTAATGGACCATTTCCAAGTGAAGATTTAGGCGAATATGGAGAGATTCTTCGTAAACAAGGGCATGAATTTGGAACTACAACCGGTCGTCCAAGAAGATGTGGCTGGTTTGATGCGATTGCTACAAAATATGCAAGCCGCTTAAACGGCTGTGATGAACTGGCACTTATGAAACTTGATGTTCTTGATGGATTTGCTGAAGTAATGGTTTGTATAGCCTATGAACTTAATGGCAAAGAGATAGATTATATGCCTGCAAATTTAGAGGATGTAAAACCAATCTACAAATCATTTAAGGGCTGGGATAAATCTGTTGGTGCAAGATCTCTTGAAGAGTTGCCAAAAGAGGCTAGAGATTATATTTTGGCAATACAAGAGATAACCAAAACAAAAGTAGGAATTATATCTACTTCACCAGAGAGAGATGACACAATAATCCTTTAAGAGGCATGTGAAAATGAAAACTCGTTTTAGCTCTTTAGTAACTTTAAAAAAAAGTACTATGGATAAGAGTGAGCGAGTTGTACAAAAAGCAAATGCAGATTTAAATAGTGCTTCAATTGCGCTTGAACTCTCATATAAATCCCTAGAGAATATAGACGCACCAAAAAGTGGAAGTATGTCTCAGATGATAGCCAACAGAACACTGCTACACTCCCAGAGGGATATAATTAAACACAACCAAGAGTGGGTAGAATTTTCAAAAAATCAAGTTCATCTAGCCAGAGAGCAACTAAAATCTGATATGATTGAGCATGAAAAATTTAAGTATTTAGAACTTGAAGAGATTAAAAAAATACTTAAAAAAAGAAAAATAGAAGAAGCAAAAAATTTAGATGAAGTTGCTCTTATGACACATGCTAGAAAAAGCAACATATAAAGGTTAATGAATGAAAGTTCTATTATTGCTCATTGTAGCGCTATCATCACTCTTCTCTCTGCAAACAAGTGAAAAATTATTTGAGTGTACAGAAATATTTAAAGAGAGAAAAAGTGAACTATTGGTTGAACTAGAGAGAATAGATGAGCAAAAACAGGCACTTGATGCTCTTAAATCTGCAACAGAAGAGTTGTTAAAAAAAAGAGAGACACAGATAACTCAAAAAGAGGAAAGTGTAAATAACAAACTGACAGAAATTTCTCAAAAAGAGGAATCTATAAAGTCAATGTTGACTAAAAATGAAACAGCTCTTAAAGAGATGAAAGATTTGAAAATGAATAATATTTCACAAACATTTGCTAAAATGAAAGCGGCTTCTGCAGCGGCAATTTTATCAGATATGAATTCTACTGAAGCTATAACAATATTGGGCTCGCTCCAACCAAAGACAGTTGGTCAAATATTAACAAAAATGGATGCTAAAAAAGCATCAGAGTTGACAGCAATTTTAAATAAATAACCGTTCGCAAATTCAGCCCTAATTGTATCTTTACCTTAGTTATTGTAAAATATCAAAATTCATTTTAACAAGCAGGGCTCATTCATGAAAATATCACTAAAAACTGTACCGCATATATCTAGTAAGATTGCAATTGATTTAAACCTTAGTGGTGCAGTAACTATGACAAAAGGGCTTGAAGCCGTCGCACATGAAGCAGAAAAAATATTGACAGACACTATAAAAAAAGAGCTGGCACTTGAAGAGAAAGTACATGAGATATGTGAAGAGAATGAAGAAGAGATAGATTTTATGCTGGTAGATGAGAGACAACTATTTTTTATGATTAAAAAGAAATTAGCCCCTGAGTTCGGTGTAATTTTAAATTATGAAGAGAGATATTCAGATATATCGCATAAAATATTGGATGAGCTTTATGAAGAAGACTTGATTCACTTTGAAGTAACAGAAAATAGAATTAAAAATATTATATACAATGCGATAACATCATTTATTGCTGACAGCTCACAAATTGAAGACGCTGTTATGACTAAAATTAGAAGCTATAAGAAAAAATATATTCCAGGAACGGATGAATTTGATATTTTACATGAAAATTTATATAGAGAAGAGTTAACAAAAAGGGGTATGCAATCATGAGTAAAATCTGGATATATCTGGAAAACGGTACTTTTTTAGAAGCTAAAAGTTTTGGTGCCGAGGGTACGAGCATAGGTGAAATAGTTTTTAATACATCTTTGAGCGGTTATCAGGAGATTATGTCTGACCCCTCTTATGCCGGACAGTTTGTTACCTTTACAATGCCGGAGATTGGTAATGTCGGTGTAAATGAGCAAGACATGGAGAGCAAAAAGGCACATGCGAAAGGCATGATTGTAAGAAAATATCAAGAGAGATATTCAAATTTTAGAGCAGAGAACTCTTTAAAAAGTTTTTTACTAAAATACAATATTATTGGAATTTGCGATATTGACACTCGATTTTTAACTAAAATGATTAGAACAGAGGGCGCTATGATGATGATAGCTTCCACGGTTATTAGCGATAAAACAGAACTCAAAAAGATTTTAGAAAGCTCACCAAGAATTGAAGATGTGAATTATATTGAGCAAGTTAGTACAAAAAATGCGTATAAGCATGTAAGCGGAACTTACTCTCAAACAGCATTTGAATATGAGGTTGCTTCGGTTCCGGAGGCAAACATAGCAGTTATAGATTTTGGTGTAAAAAGAAATATTTTAAATGAATTAGTTCAGGCTAAAATGGCGGTGGAAGTTCTTCCTAATGATTTTAGTGCAGATGAATTAATAAGCAGATATAAAGCTAAAGAGTTAGATGGTGTATTTTTATCCAATGGTCCGGGCGACCCGCTTGTGTTGAAAAAAGAGCAGGAGCAGATAAAAAAACTTATAGCTGCAAAAATACCGATGTTCGGAATATGTTTAGGGCACCAACTTCTTTCAATCTCTCATGGATATGATACTTTTAAACTTAAGTTTGGACACCACGGCGGAAATCATCCGGTAAAAAATGAAAAAACCGGTTTAGTAGAGATTACTGCACAAAACCATAATTATAATGTGCCTGACAATATAGTAGAGATTGCAGAAGTTACACATACCAATCTTTTTGACAATACGATAGAGGGTTTAAAGTATAACAATGCACCAATATTTTCTGTACAGCATCATCCAGAATCTAGTCCAGGACCAAAAGAGAGCAGATATATCTTCAATGAATTTCTCTCTCTGATTAAAAGATAATAAACTCACTTTTAATGGATTAAGGTAATCTTGTACCTTAATCTCAACAATAAATATTTCTCACTTAAAAAAATTTATAAAACTCCAAAAGTAAACAAGAAAATAACATATATCAAGATTTATTACGAATTTGACATAAATTAAGATTACTTAAACAATTGTATTGATACTATACAAGGTTAATTAGTTTAATTAATTTATATTCGATTAATTAGGCAAATTGCTTTGAATCTTTAAGGAGGCTATATATGGAGAATCGTCCATTAGAGTACGACTACACAGTTGCTAAGATGTTCATGTTTACAACAATCGCGTTGGGAATTGTTGGTATGCTCATCGGTGTAATATTAGCATTTGAGCTTGCTTTTCCAGGGGTTAATACAATCTTGGGTCAAGGGTTAGCTGAATTTACTAACTACAGTCGTCTTCGTCCACTGCATACTGATGCAGTTATTTTTGGGTTTACTTTAAGTGGTATTTGGGCTACTTGGTATTATGTCGGTCAGCGTGTATTAAAAGTGTCAATGGCAGAGTCAGGCTTCTTGATGTTTATAGGCAAGCTGCACTTTGTTTTATACATGGTAGTTGTAGTAGCTGTCGTTGTTTCACTATTTTTAGGCATTACTACTTCAAAAGAGTATGCTGAATTTGAATGGCCAATAGATATTGCTGTTGTTGTTGTTTGGGTTCTGTTTGGTGTAAGTATATTTGGTCTTATCGGTATTCGCCGTGAGAAATCATTATACATCTCTATTTGGTACTATATAGCTACTTTCCTAGGTATAGCTATGCTTTATCTATTTAACAATATGGAAATTCCTACAATGTTGGCAACTAATGCTGCCGGCGAATCTGGAATTGGTAATTGGTGGCACTCAGTTTCTATGTATGCCGGTACTAATGATGCTCTTGTTGAGTGGTGGTATGGTCATAATGCAGTTGCATTTGGTTTTACAGTGCCTATTGTTGCGATGATTTACTACTTCTTACCGAAGGAATCAGGTCAAGCAATTTACTCATATAAATTATCATTACTCTCTTTTTGGGGCTTAATGTTTGTTTATTTATGGGCCGGTGGACACCACTTGTTATATTCAACTGTTCCAGATTGGATGCAAACTATGGGTTCTATCTTCTCTGTAATCCTTATTTTACCGTCTTGGGGCTCTGCAATCAATATGCTTCTTACAATGAAGGGTGAGTGGCAGCAAGTTGCAGCGTCTCCTTTGATTAAATTTATGGTTCTTGGTTCTACATTCTACATGTTCTCAACATTAGAAGGTCCAATTCAAGCTATAAAATCTGTTAATGCAATTGCTCACTTTACTGACTGGATTGTTGGACATGTTCATGATGGAACTCTTGGTTGGGTTGGATTTATGATTATGGCAGCACTTTATCATATGGCACCTCGTGTGTTCAAAAGAGAGATTTACTCTAAGTCATTAATGGTATCTCAATTCTGGATTCAAACATTAGGTGTTGTCTTATACTTCACTTCTATGTGGATTGCCGGAATTACTCAAGGTATGATGTGGCGTGCTCACGATGAATTCGGTAACTTAGCTTACTCATTTATCGATACGGTTACAGTTTTACACCCATACTATGCTATTCGCGGTGTTGGTGGTTTATTGTACTTAGTTGGTTTCTTGATGTTTGCTTATAACATCTATAAAACTATGTCTGCTCGTCCTGTTGAAGAGTCTGAGCTACAAAATGCTTCGCCTATGGGCGCTTAATAGAAAGGATTTAATATGTTTCATTGGTTAGAAAAACATCCGTTCTTTTTTGCGGTAGGTATATTTGTAACGATTGCTTTCGCTGGTTTAGTAGAAATACTTCCAAACTTTGCACAGGCTTCTCGCCCGGTAATCGGTACAGCACCTTACTCTACTTTAGAGTTAGCGGGTCGTCATGTTTATATTAAAAATAGCTGTAATGCTTGTCATTCACAGTTAGTTCGTCCGTTTAAATCGGAAACAGATCGTTATGGTCACTACTCATTGAGCGGTGAGTATGCGTATGATAGACCTTTCCTTTGGGGTTCAAAAAGAACCGGTCCAGATTTAATGAGAGTTGGTAACTATAGAACTACCGACTGGCATGAAAATCACATGAAAAGTCCATCAGGTGTCGTTCCGGGTTCAATTATGCCTGCATACACTTGGATGTTCAAAAATACGGCAGATATAAATACTGCTTATGCAGAACAGTTAACTGTTTCTCAGTTCTTTTCTACTCCTTATAACAAGCCGGTTCCTATGAAAGATGGGTCAACTAAAATTGTTAAAATGGGAGCTAGTACAGCTGAAGCAAACGCTTTAGCATTAGCTGAAGCAAAAGTTATCGCAGCGGATATGAAAGATCAAGATGTAAAAGATGCAGTTGCAAACGGTCAGATTCCTGAAATCGTAGCATTAATTGCATACATGAACAGTCTTAAATAGTAGAGGTTTGTAGTGAATATTGCAGAACTTCAGGCTTATGGTTACTTCGCACTAGTTTTACTTCTAGTAGTTGTACTTTATAGTTATATATATCATCTATATAGTACAGACAAGAAAAAAGGTGGTCATGATTATGAAAAATTCAGCAATATGGCACTAAATGATGATATAGGTGATGCTCCGGTATCACCCATGTCTGATGATAAAGAGAAATAGGAGAGATATATGAATAAGCTTTATCTTGGGGGAATTATCTTTACCGCTCTAATGTTACTGTTCACTTACATGTCAGTGATTGGTTCAGAGGGTGGTTTACACGGTGATATCGTCAACATGCTTGCAGTAGCAGGTGCGGTAGCACTTGTTATTATTACAGTTTTTGTAGTAATCAAGTATGTTCGTCAAATGCAAACAGATACTGCTGATGGTCAGTTAGCTGACGAGAAGTGGGATGGTATCGGTGAGTATTTAAACGAGTTACCAATGGGTTGGGCAATTATGTTCTTCCTTCTAATTGTTTGGGGTATGTGGTATTTTACTGTAGGTTACCCTTTAAATGCATATTCACAAATTGGTGAGTACAACGAAGATACAGCTGCACACAATACTAAATTTGAAGCAGAATATGCGTCAATTACCGGTGACAGATTAGTAGAAATGGGTGAATCTGTTTTCTTAGCAGAGTGTAAAGTTTGTCACGGTATTAATGCTGATGGTATTGAGGGTAAAGCTGCAAATCTTAATAAAAGAATTGAAGCTAAATCTGTTAAGTTAGTAATTGCAAACGGTTCAAACAATCATTTACTTGGTATGGAAATGCCAATGCCGGATCGTAATGGTCTTTTCAACGCTAACACTAGTGCTTTAATTACTGATGCTGAGATTGATGCTGTTGCTTCTTTTGTTGCAAATGGTATGGCCGGTGCAGGTGCTGATATATTTGCCGGCGTTTGTGCTTCATGTCACGGTGCAGATGGAAAAGGTATGGATTCAGTTGCTCCAAACATAGCTTCATTTACTCCGGCACTTGTTGCAAATGTTCTTGCGCATGGTAAAAAAGGTGCAATCGGTGAGATGCCTAAGTTTGATAGACTTAATGCCAAACAAAAAGAAGCTGTTGGTGCATACATCACTAACTTAAGTAAATAAGGAGATTAGCATGAATGAAAATAGAAGTGTTTTTGCTCTTGACGGTATTACAGGTATGTTAATTGCAACTGTGTTATTGCTCACAATCCTAGCTGGTCTTACAGTTTTAGGTCTTGGCGTGCAAAATGCAAATGCGGCTAACTATTATGATATTAAAGATGAACAATCAATTAAGATGTTTAGCACAGAAAATGCTAACCATTTAGTTGATGTGAAGTAAGGGAGTAAGTAATGGAGAAATTAATTTCACTAGGCCTAGTAATTATGGCTGCTTATACTCTTTTTGCGGTGTTAACACCTAATCACCTTTATATCGGTTAGGAAGATTTCATTGAAATTTTCAAGAGGGCTTGCGGCCCTCATCCTCACACTATTTTTTCATACAGCGCTCACAGCAGAATATTTATATAAAGATGAACTTATCCTTAATCCTAAATTTAATGCAGAAGTTGAAAAACTCGGATCCGAACTCCATGATAAAACCGGCATATCATTAAGACTTTTAATGCTTAAAGAACTTCCACATGGCACAAATATAGTCGAATATGAAAAAGAGCTGTTAAAAGAGTTCAGTGAACCTACAATTCTACTTACTTTTTCAGAGTTAGATTCACAAGTAGATATATTGGCAAATGACGCCTCTTTATATGAGTATTTTAATAAAAAACAGGTATTAAGTCCTGTCGCATCACCGGTGCAAGCCTTTATAATGGCTGTTTTGTACAGCAAAAGCTTTGAAGGCTTTAAAGAGATGGTAACAGATGCAGACGGTACCATTTTGCCTCTTCTTGCAGGAAAAGCTAAAGAGGGTGAAATATTAGGCAAATATTCCGGTGCTATGTTTAATGGTTACACAGATATCGCTGAGCAGATTGCAACAAGTAAAAAGATTGTTTTAGAGAATGCTGCAGGCAATGCAAATAAAAATAGCATATTGCTCGTTAAGGTATTATTCTACGGTTTTATTATTTACGCACTATTTATATATTTTAAAAGAAGAATGTACGCAAAAAGGCAAAAAATTGAAGAAAAGTAGCGGAAAGATTTGGCCCTATGCAATTAGTATGTCGATTGCACTGATATTTGGAGCGAGTGTTGTAACGGTTGTCATTGCAACTTCATCACCGGTTGAAAAAAGTGACGCGTATATGATGGACTACCATGAAGCAGATGCAAAAGCAAATGATTTAATCGAAGCTCGCATAGCATTTGATAAAAAATACAAAGTAGAGTACATCACTGATTCTCTAACTACAGATGTAGCTGCTATTAAATATAGAGTGAGTGATTTAAACTCTAAAAAAGTGTGTGATGCAAATATCACAGTAGTGGTAACTAGACCGGATAGTCACAAATATGATAAAGAGCTAAGTAACCCGACTGTAGAGAATGGTATCTATTCATTTGATACTATTAAACTTGAGAAAGAGGGCAGATGGGATATTATGGCTAAAGTAAGTGTCGGTGATTTGCAAAGATATTACAATGTCAAAGCAGATACCAGAGCTAAAGAAGCTTACGAATATTAAGGGTTATGAAAACTATTCATGTATTCGTAAAAACAAATAAATGAATGAAAAAACTATAGTTTTGCCCTCAGCTCGTGCCATAAGGCATGAGCAATTTCTCATAGAAGAATCAACACTTTTTTTACCAAATTACATAACAATGTCAGAGTTCATAAGCAAGCTTTGCGTAGTGAAAGATTTTAAAATCGCAGATGAAGACAGCAGAGTTTTACTGCTTTTAGAAGCATCCGATTTCAGCTCCTTTAAAAATCTGCAGATAGAGAGAAACTTTTTTACATTTACAAAAAACTCCACCTATATTTTTAAATTTTTTGAAGAGTTAAGTGCTGAAATGTATGACATCTCAAAACTTGACACCTCCGACATCTATGCAGAATATGAGGAGCATATCGCAATACTCCAAGAGCTCTACAAAAGATACGAATCACTTTGTGGCGAGCGAAAAATACTGGATAGAATTTTTTTGCCAAAGCTCTATAAATTTAATGCAGATTATGCAAAAATTAATAAAAATATTGAACTCTATATCGAAGGGCATCTGACAAACTTTGAGTTGGAACTTCTTTTAAAATGTTGTGACTTTTGCAGTGTAAATCTCATTTTTAGCACCTCGGCGTTTAATACAAAGATGCAGAGCAAATTTTTAAATTTGGGCATAGAATTAGAGAATAATTATAAATACACTCTATCACTCAACTCAAAAACAATCATAAAAAAAACAGAAATAAAGAGAAACAAAAATATCAGCTGTGAATCTTTCAGCGAGTCGATTTTGCAAGTTGCGTTTGTGAAGCAAAAAGTGTATGAGTTTATAAAAAAAGGGTTTGCACCGGAAAATATTGCAGTCATTTTACCCGATGAAAAAATGGCAGAAATTCTAAAAACATTTGATGATAACTCAAATTTTAACTTCGCCATGGGCGAGCCATATAGTAAAACAAAAACATACGAAAAACTAAACTCCACATGCCAAGCGATTGAGCAGGATTCCAAAGAGAATGAAGCAAGATTAGAGAGAGTCGGCGAAGAACTTTATATGCAGCTTTATAGTATTTATTATAAGAAGGTTTACGAAGTAGATTTTATGGAGTTTCTCAATTTATATAAAGAGAGCATACCATCAAAAACAGAGCTAAAAATCTTTGAAGAGGAGATTTATAGCTTTAAAACAGTTTTGCCTCACATGCGGGAGATGAGTGTAAAGTCGCTGATTTCAGTCTTCATGCAGAGGCTCTCAAGCAGAACAATTGATGATGTAAGAGGCGGTAGAATAACCGTCATAGGCGTACTTGAGACGCGTGCAGTAGAGTTTGATGCTGTAATCATAGTTGATTTCAGCGACTCAAATGTTCCAAAACGAAGCGACAAGGATATGTTCTTAAACACAAATATAAGAGAGATAGCCTCTCTGCCAACTATGAGCGACAGAGAAAATTTACAAAAACATTACTACCGGATGCTCATAAACCGCTCCAAAGAGGTGGCAATCTCCTATGTAAAATCGAGCGAGAGCAGCGCATCGAGGTTTTTAAAACAGCTCAATATTAAAGAGACAAACTCACATGCAGAGCATGGATACGCAAATATACTTTTTGAGCGTTCACTTTCACACCCCAAAAGCGATGAGAAGATAGTTGCTGCGTACAACTTCAGAGATAAAAAACTCTCAAGCACGAAGCTAAAAATATTTTTAACATGCAAACGAAAGTTTTACTACAGATATATAAAAAATATCTCTTCGCATGAGATACCGAAAGATATGCCGCAGGAGTGGGAGATTGGCGTGGATGTCCACTCAGCGCTTAAAGAGTTGTACAGCAAAAAAAGTAGTTATACAAGCGTGGATGAACTAAAAAAAGATTTGCATAAAGAGCTTGATGCGGCATGTGGAAAAAGTGAGTTAGAAAAGTATCTCATAAGTCTGCAAAAAAGAAGAATGGACACATTCTGCGAAAACGAAGTGCAAAGATTTAGAGAGTCGTGGCATGTGGAGATGTGCGAAGAACTATTGACATGCGAGTTCGCAGGGCTAACATTGACAGGCGTGATAGACAGAATCGATAAAAGAGCCAACGAGATATTTGTCCTCGACTACAAAACAGGCAGTTATCCAATCTACACGGCAAAAAACTTCACAGAAGCTACCGATTTTCAGCTGGAGTTTTACTATCTTTTAACGAAGCAATTAGGGAATGTTGTCGGTTGCGCTGTGAGCGATAGCGAGGAAGTACTCTTGGGGTGCGGATATTACGATTTAAAAGAGTCAAAAATCGTGCATGAAGCCTTTTTAGAGGAGAAACTCGCAGTCTTAGAATCCAACATAAAAGATATTTTGGCACATGAAGAGTATGAGTTTGACAAGTGTGAGGATTTGAAAAATTGTATGTTTTGCGAGTTCGCGACAATTTGCGGCAGAGAATCTTAGAGATGCCAAATACAATATATGAATATAGCGAAGTAACACATGAGAAATTAAAATCATATATTATAAACACTCCCCAACTACACAAATACTTCAAACTCGACTGGAACATCTTAAAATCACAACAATATTGCGGAATACTCAACTTTGAAGGGGAAGATATTTATCTGCTTCCAAAAATCAGCAACAAAGATGAAAAGACGAATTTAGACACTTTTATTTATATGCTCATGTATGCGTATAACATCAAACTTCAAAACGAGCAGATTGCTTCTTGTCAAAATGAGACTCACAACATTTTGGAAGTTTTTATACAGATGTTTGCAAAAAAGCTGTTTCAAGAGTTGCAGTTTGGTGTTTTCAAAGAGTACATTACAGAGCAGGAAAACCTCACAACGCTTCGAGGAAAATATCTCATAAATGAAAATTTAAAATACAACATGACAAAAAATAAAATTTACTGCGAATACGATGAGTTTAGCATGGACAACACGCTCAACCAATTTTTTCTGTTTGCTGTAAAATCATTGCTCGTCTTTGCAAAGGACAAAAGAGTTTTGATGCAGTGTGAAATCGCACTCGATGAAGTCGAGGTTAAAAGTTTTGACATCAATAGTTTAAATATTCATTTCCATAGGCTCAACAATAGATTTAAAGAGAGTTTTGAATTTGCAATTTTGCTTTTGCAAAAGTCCATTCCGCTCTTTAGCAAAGACAAAAAAAGTTTCGCGTTTTTGTTTGATATGAATGAGCTGTTTGAGAAATTTATAGGCAGAATATTTACTGAAATTGACACAAGCACGAAGTTGCAAAATCAGAAAAACTTTGGCAACTTGCAGTTAAAACCAGACATAATAACGTCAAACATGATAATAGACACAAAGTACAAAATCCTAAAAAGCAGAGATGACTTAGCGGTGGGTGACAAGTATCAGATGTTTGTTTATGGCACAAACTTTGAGATAAAAAATACGATGCTTTTATATCCGAAGCATTTGGAGCATTTTGATTATGAAATGGTTTTGGGCAAAGATGAGAGGGAGATTGGTTTGAAGATTAAGAGTATTGATTTGGGATGCGCTGTAAGCGGTAGCGAGGAAGTACTCTTGGGGTATGAAAGTTGTGAGTATATTGAATTTATAGAAAAAATTAAAAATAGATTGGAGAAAATATAATGCATGAAGAAGCCTTAAATGAATTTATTAATTCATTAGAAATCAATGAAGAACATTTGCCAAAGAAAGGATTAAAATTACAAACAATTACCAATGAGATTTTTTATGTATATAAAGATAATCGTAATTTATTTTATGCTAGACCAGAAGCTAGACCAGATAATGAAAAAGGATGGGAAAAAAAGAATATGGTAACCAGATTTTTAAATAATAATCCAACTCAAAACGATAAAAAAAACTCATATGGTAAAGTAATATATCAATATATTAAGGAGAACTTTATGGATAATAATCAATTAGTACAAAATGTTGAAACAAAAAAAATATATAGTAATAGTGTAGTAAAAAACATAATCCTTTACGGAGCTCCTGGAGTTGGAAAAACTCACAACTATAAAAATTTAATTTCTATGATAGAAGAGGGTAAAAATCAAAAAGAGATATTTGATACCATTGCGCAAAATCGGCATGTGGAATTAGAGAATGAAATCTATGAGAACATCAAACAAGAAAAAAGAGTGGAGTTTGTAACCTTTCATCAGAACTACTCTTATGAAGATTTTATAGAGGGTTTTAGACCAAATGAGAATGGAAATATTCAGCTTGAAGATGGGATGTTTAAGTGTATTTCCGACAAAGCATTATCAAATATTTTGGATAGTCAAAAAAATGAAAATGAAATCGAAAACGAGTACACTTTTGCAAACTTATTTAATGAGTTTAAACTTTATATAGAAGATAAATTGAGTTCAGATGAATTATTTTATCTTAAAGGAAAAGCGACAATTACCAATATTGGTAAAAGTTCTTTTTTAGTTGGTGGCTCTGTAAGTTCTGGGCAAAATTTAGCTTTTAGTATTATAGAAAGAGATTATGATAATTTTAAAAATGGAAAAATTCAAGATTATAAAGATATCAAATCTACTTTTGAATCTAAGAGCGGTATTCATGGAAATGCTCCTTACTACTTTGCTTTATATCAAAAACTAAAAGAATTTGAAGATGAAAATTTCGACAACTCAAGGAAAATCGAAGTTGATAAAATTGAACAAAAAAACTTCTACATAGTAATAGACGAAATAAACCGAGGCAATATCTCTAAAATCTTTGGAGAACTCATCACGCTTATAGAAGAGGACAAAAGAGATGTTTACGAAGTCACACTTCCCTACTCAAAAGAGAAGTTCAAAGTGCCTTCAAACCTTTACATCATCGCCACCATGAACTCAACAGACAAATCAATTGCAACCATAGACATTGCACTAAGACGAAGATTTACATTTTTGAAGATGATGCCGAATGAAACTTTAGTACCGGATATTGCAAAAGAGTTATTTGAGGCAATAAATAAATTTATACGAGAGAACTTAAATGATGATTATCAGCTAGGGCATAGTTATTTTATGAAAATAGCAAATGCTGAAGATTTAGAGTTCGTAAAAAAGTATAAAATTAAGCCGCTTTTGGAAGAGTATTTTTATGTGGATAAAGATAAGTTGAATGAAGCATTAAAGATTTTAAAGATAGAAAATAGTAATGAATAATATTATAACCGACAACCAAACTATCCAAAACAAAATCTTTAGCGTTAGAGATTTACAAGTAATGGTTGATGCGGAAGATGAAATCTTGAAGTCGAAATTTTCGACTTCAAATTTAAAAACTTTTGATGCAAAACCAGCGTGTCGGGAGCGAACTAATGACATTTAAAACCCTACTCACAAACATAAACGATATACACAATACATTGCAGATAAAAGCTCTGCAAAGTGTGAGCGTAAATCTAACTATTAGAAATATACTTAAGGGGGTGAAATAAAAATGAACCTGCAAGAAAATCAGTTTAAAAGCTTTGTAAGTGATATAAAGAAAAGAATTTTAAAAGGACAGTATGAAGCACTTAAAAGTGTCAATCAAGAGCTTATAAGTTTGTATTGGGACATAGGCAAAAAGATAGTTAAAAAACAAGAAGAATATGGATGGGGCAAAGCTGTAGTCAAAAATCTTTCAGCTGAACTACAAAAAGAGTTTGAAAGTATGAAAGGTTTTAGTGAAAGAAACTTATGGAGTATGCGAAACTTTTATATTGAATATCAAGATAATTTAAAACTGCAGACATTGTCTGCACAAATTGGATGGTCACACAATGTTGCCATTTTTCAAAAATGCAAAGAAAATCTTGAAAGAGAGTTTTACATCAAAATGACTATCAAGTTTGGCTGGACATATAGAGTGCTAGATAATCACATAGACAATAAGTCTTACGAGAAATATCTTTTAAATCAAACAAATTTTGATAAAACAATGGTAGAAAAATATAAACATCAAGCAGTATTGGCTGTAAAAGATGAATATAACTTTGATTTTTTAGAGTTAAGCGAACAACATAATGAACATGAGTTAGAGATGGGACTTATAAATAAAATAAGAGAATTTTTAGCACAAATGGGAAGTGATTTTAGTTTTATAGGCAATCAATATAAAATAGAAGTAGATGATGAAGAATATTTTATAGATTTACTTTTGTATCATAGACGACTTAAATCACTTATTGCAATAGAGCTAAAAATCGGTAAGTTTAAACCGGAATATGCAGGGAAAATGAATTTTTATCTATCTGCACTAAATGAAAAAGTAAAACTAGAAGATGAAAACCCGTCTATCGGCATCATAATATGTAAAGAAAAGAAGAGAACAACAGTTGAATATGCCCTAAAAGATAGCAATCAACCAATAGGAGTAGCTACATACAAACTTACAGAAATTTTGCCGAAGAATTTTGAAAATCTATTGCCAACACCGCAGCAAATAAGTCAAAAGTTACAAATGCTTTTAGGTGAGGAAAGAGATGAGGTATAAATTTTATAAAAGTGATTTTGACAATATGATTG
>CANMJR010000037.1 GCA_947498025.1 Helicobacteraceae bacterium | reverse complement strand
TGTCTTTAAGTTTGATTGTCTAGGTGGCTATAGAGAGAGGGAAACGCCTGGCTCCATTCCGAACCCAGAAGCTAAGCCTCTCATCGCTGATAATACTGCATCTTTCAGGTGTGGAAATGTAGGTCGCTGCCTAGTTCTCAAATTTAATCCCTTTATTTTTCTTGCAATTACTTTTCAAAATTCCTGTCTATTAAAAAATTGACTTTTATAACAACTTTTTTCTTCATTAATTTACTTTTTATTGTTATTTTATCATCCTTTTTGGAATGTGATATTGCTGGATGTAATTATAAATATGTTATTATTTCAGACTAAATTTTAGGAAAATTACAATGAAAAATTACATTAAAAATCAAATTAAAAAATCTTATGAAACAAAACTTGCTATATATGAAAATGATGCACTATTAAATAAAATAGAAGAAGTCGCACAAATGTGCGTTGAATTATATAGAGGTTCTAATAAAACCATTTTAGCCGGTAACGGCGGTAGTGCTGCAGATGCTCAGCATATTGCAGCGGAACTTGTTGGGAGATATGGTTTTGACAGACCTTCTATTCCTTCACTTGCTCTGACAACCGATACTTCAAATCTTACTGCGATAGGCAATGATTATGGGTATGATAAAGTTTTTTCTCGTCAACTTGAAGGGATGGGGCAAAGCGGTGATATTTTTATAGGAATCTCAACTTCTGGTAATTCAGTAAATATAATAAACGCATTTCATAGTGCAAAAGAAAAGGGCATCACTACTGTTGCTTTAGTTGGTCGTGATGGCGGGGAAATGGCTAAAATCGCAGATTATGCGATTGTTGTGCCATCTGATTCTACACCAAGAATACAAGAGTCTCATATATTGATTGGACACATTCTTTGTGATATTATAGAAAAAGAAATATTTGGTGATGGCGTAGGCGAATAGTAATGCCAAAAACTACGAAAAAAGCTCTTTTTTTAGACCGCGATGGTGTTATTAATATGGATTACGACTATGTACATAAAGTAGAAGAATTTGAGTTTATTGATGGAATTTTTGAACTTTGCCGCTATTATCAGAACTTGGGTTTTATGATATTTGTTATAACGAATCAATCCGGAATTAGCAGAGGCTATTACAGTGAAGAGGCTTTTGCACAGCTTAGTCTATGGATGGTTGAAGAGTTTGCCAAACATAATATAGAAATAAAAAAAGTGTACCACTGCCCACACCATCCAGAAACCTCAGGAGAGTGCAGCTGTAGAAAACCGGAAGCCGGAATGCTTTTAGATGCTAAAAAAGAGTTTGATATTGATTTGGAAAACTCTGTTTTAGTCGGTGATAAAGAGGGAGATATAGAAGCTGGTTTAAAAGCCGGGTTGAATGAGACTTATTTATTGGATGTATCAAACTGTGTTAAAGATTCAAAAGCCAGTAAAATAGTCTCAAAACTTGAAGATATTTGGAATAATAGATGTTGATTTTAAATAGTGGCGGTACTTTTAACAAGAGATACAATCCTTTAAATGGCGAATTGGAAGTTCCCTATGATAATGTGGCAGTAGAGTCAATTCTTCAAAGTGTTGCTTTTGAGTATGATTTAGCCGGTGTTGTATATAAAGATAGCCTTGACATGGATCTCAATGATAGAAAAATGCTTGCTAATATTATGAGCGAGTCAAAAGATGATACATTTATAATTATACATGGAACGGATACTATGGATAAAAGTGCCGAGTTTTTTCATGAAATATTTGATAATAAAAAAATTGTATTAGTGGGTTCTATGAAGCCTTTTGAGGTAGATAAAATTGAAGCTACTCTTAACTTGGGAATAGCCATAGGATTTCTTAAATCGTTACAAGAGTTTGGAGTTTACATTTGTATGAGCGGGCATGTGGAGCTGTGGAATAAGATGACCAAAAATAGAGATTTAGGAAAATTTGAAATTGTCTGAAAGTATTGCTTGTAGCCACTGCCATTTAGAGTTTAATCCCTCTGTTATGATAAAAGAAAATGAGCATTACTTTTGCTGTAATGGTTGTCAAGGGGTATTCCATCTTTTGAGCGATTCAGGACTGAATAGCTTTTATGAAAAAGCGGGCAATGTAATTCTGACTCCCCCAACAGAGCAATACGAAGACTCTTCAAATTTCAACTCTCCGGCTTTTTATGAAAGGTTTGTAAAAACTAATAGCGAAGGTTTTAGTGAAGTTGCACTTATTATAGAAGGTATTCACTGTTCTGCATGTGTTTGGCTCAATGAAAAAGCGCTTCACAAAATGGGTGGAGTTATAGAAGCGAATATTAATTTCACTAATAACAAAGCAATCATAATCTGGGCAGACGATATTGTTAAACTCTCCGCTATTATCGACACGATTCGAGCTGTTGGCTATAATGCATATCCGTACGATGCTTCACTTCAAGAGGCGCATGCAAACAAAGAGAGAAAAGACTATTACCTTAGAATGGCAGTGGCAATTTTTGCATCAATGAATATCATGTGGATTGCAGTTGCACAATATGCAGGCTATTTTAGCGGCATAACACAAGATATTAAAACCATTTTAAATATTGCAGAGTGGATTTTAGCGACTCCCGTCCTTTTTTACAGCGGCTGGATTTTTTACCGAGGCGCATATTATGGCATAAAAAGCAGAATCATCAACATGGATACTCTTGTAGCAACAGGCTCATCCCTCACCTATATATACTCTATTTATATAATGGTCGCTCAAAGAGGCGAAGCCTATTTTGATTCGGTAAGTATGATTATCACCTTTGTTTTAATCGGTAAATTTTTGGAAGTTTTAAGCAAAAAAAATGCCGCGGACACACTTGATATTATTACGAAACATATTCCGAATGAGGTGAATATTGTAAAGAACGGCAAAATTATCCTTTGTAAATTAGGTGATGTTTGTGTGGGCGATATTGTTGTAGTTTCAACCGGAGAGAGAGTTTTGTTAGATGGCGAAATTATCAAAGGCAGCGGCTCCTTTGATGAGTCAAATCTAACAGGTGAGAGCAACCCGATTTACAAGCAGATAGGGGATTGTGTAGTAAGCGGCACAACAAGTATAGATGCGGATGTGCATTTTAGAGCTTCAAAAGATTTCCAACATTCAACGCTCTCAAATTTAGTTGCACTCTTAGAAACAGCTATAAATAAAAAACCAAAAATTCAATTGATGGCAAATAAACTCTCCGAGTATTTTTCTTCGATAATTTTGAGTTTTGCACTCTCGACATTTCTTTTTTGGTACTTTTTTGGACATGGATTTGAGACATCTTTTATGGTGGCAATATCTGTTATTATCATAGCATGTCCATGTGCCTTGGCACTTGCTACCCCAGTTGCAACGCTCGTCGGGCTTAGTTTGGGTGCAAAAAAAGGAATTCTTTTTAAAGAGGCGGCACATCTTGAGACCATGGCAAAAATAGATACACTTGTTCTGGATAAGACAGGAACGATAACCATAGGAAAACCAAAGGTTTTAAAAGAGCATGTTTATGGTGCGTTTGACAAAAGAGTTCTTTATTCGCTTGTCAAATCATCTAACCATCCCGTGGCATGCGGAGTTTTAGAGTTTCTTTTGCAAAATGAAGAAGATGTACATGAGATACTTTTTGATGAGTTTAAGCAGATTCCGGCATGTGGAATGCATGCCACTTATAAGGGAGAAGAGTTCTTTGGCGGCAACTTAAAACTTATGAATGAGAATAAAATAGATATTGATTTTGGCAGTGAAAACACACTCTTTTATTTCGCAGTTAAAAATAAAATAGTAGCTATTTACGAACTAAGCGACAAGATAAAAGAGAATGCAAAAGAGATAATTGAAAGACTCTCAAAAAAAGGGATAAAAACAATTATGCTCACAGGAGACAATGCTCAAATAGCAACTAAAATTGCCGAAGAGGTTGGAATTGATACTTTCTTCTATGAACAGACACCGGAAAATAAATCAGATTTAATAACGAAACTTCATACCGAAGGTAAAAAAGTTGTAATGGTCGGCGACGGGGTAAATGATATTTTGGCACTTTCATGTGCTGATATAGGCATAGCCATGGGGAGTGGAAGTGATGTTGCCGTTGAAGTAGGAGATGTTGTTTTACTAAACGACTCACTGAAATCACTTGAAGACGCTTTTAAAATATCTCAAACAACTTATGGGTTAATAAAACAGAATATTTACATCTCATTACTGTACAATGCAATTACAATACCATTGGCAATGGCAGGGTTTGTTATTCCTCTTGTTGCCGCAATTTCAATGAGCGTCAGTTCACTTTTGGTAGTAGGGAACTCTATGCGGATTCGTCTGAAGTGGAATAAACAGTAGGAGAACGTTTTGGATAATTGGGTAATTGCTATGATGCTTGGAGCATCTGTTTTTCTTGGAGGGGTTGCACTTTTCGCATTCCTGTGGGCTATAAAAAACGGTCAGTTTGATGATGAAGAGAAGTTTTTAAATGCTGCGAAGTTTGACGGGCAAGACGAGTTAAATGATGCTGTAAATCAGGAGAGAAAGAAAAAAGAGTTAAAGAAAAATTACAGACCAGAATAACGTTATGAGACTTTCATAGTATGAACTGCCAAAAAGGCAGTTCATAAATAGCTACTTTAGAGTAGCTATGTAAGCAGAAATCGCGGCTATATCAGCATCGCTGTAAGCAGCAACCTGACCCTTCATCAGACCGCCCATTCCAGCACTATTTCTTGTACCTGCTTTGTAACCATTTAATGCCTCAGTTGTTTTAGCAACATCCCAACCTTTAATGATTTGAGACTTGTTAAGAGCAGCTTTTTCACCTGTAGCGCCATGACAGCTTGTACATTTTTTGAAGAGCTCTGCCCCGTCAGCAGCCATAAGAGAAGCACCGGCAACGAGTAATGTTAAAACGATTTTTTTCATTTTATTTCCTTGGATAAATTTTCGTGTCAATTATAGTGATTAGAGTCTTAAATACTCGTTAATGAATTAAAAGGTATTATTTTGGCAAATAAACTTTACTGCGGATGGGAAAATGCGATATATTGAAGATGATTTAAAAGAGAAAACTATTTTAATAACAGGCGGAGCAGGGTTTATCGGCTCAAACTTAGCCTTCTATTTTCAAAACAACCATCCTGAGGCAAAAATTGTTGTTTTAGACAGTTTTAGAAGCGGTGAAACACTCTCAAACGGAAATTTAAAAAGCTTCGGTCACTATAAAAATCTTCTGGGATTTAAAGGTGAAGTTATAAGCGGAGATATTAATGATAAAGATTTGCTTTTAGACTTAGAAGTAAATTATAAATTTGACTATATTTTTCATGAAGCAGCCATCTCTGACACTACGGCATTAGAACAAGATTTGATGATAAAAACAAATGTAAATGCGTATAAGGATTTACTAAATTTAGCTGTGGCACATGGTGCTAATATGGTTTATGCATCTTCGGCCGCAACCTATGGAAATGCTCCATCGCCTCAAAAAGTTGGCTGCGAAGCTCCGGCAAATGTGTATGGCTTTTCAAAACTCAGCATGGATTATCTGAGCCGTGAATATATGAAAAAGAGCGATATCAGCATTGTTGGGCTTCGATATTTTAATGTTTACGGGGCGAGAGAGTTTTTTAAAAACACAACTGCTTCTATGATTTTGCAATTTGGGCATCAACTTCTTCATGGTAAAAATCCCCGTCTGTTTGAGCATAGCGACAAGATACTTCGAGATTTTATCTACATAGAAGATATCGTTCAAGCAAATGTTAAGGCGATGAAACCTAAAGAGAGCGGAATTTATAATGTCGGAACGGGCAAAGCGAGAAGTTTTCAGGACATCGTAAATATTTTACAATCTGAACTGGGAACTTCATTGACATGTGAATATATACCAAACCCTTTTGTGGGAAGTTACCAGTTTCATACAGAGGCGGATATTGAGACTACAAAAGAGGCTCTTGGCTATGCACCGGCCTATGAGATGGAAGATGGAATCAAAGCCTATGTAAGCGAGATAAAAAGAGTGTTTGAGGAAGAGGTGAAGAAGTAATGGTGGCTCTAAAAAACGCAAAGCCAAAAATCCTTGTCGTAGGTGATTTGATGATAGACCACTATCTGTGGGGAAGCTGTGAGAGAATCTCTCCCGAAGCTCCTGTTGCGGTGGTGGATATTGCTAAAGAGACCACAGTTTTGGGTGGCGCGGGGAATGTTATCAATAACCTTGTTGTTCTTGGTGCAGAGGTGAGCGTGAGCGGTGTTATCGGTGATGATGCGAATGGACATGAACTTACAAATATGCTCGTAAAAATTGGAGTTGATACAAAAAAATTAATCACCCAAAACGGCAGAAAAACCTCTAAAAAAAGCCGTATTATTGCCGTAAGCCAGCAGATACTTAGATATGACAAAGAGAGTAAAGATGATATTTTATATTCATCTGTAACTGAAATTTTAAGTACCCTCTCTAGTAATATCAAAGAGTATGAGATGGTGATTCTATCCGACTACGGCAAGGGTGTTTTGACGGATGAATTATGCCAAGGAGTGATAAAACTTTGCAATACCAACGGTGTAAAAGTTTTGGTGGATCCAAAAGGGAGTGATTACTCAAAATACAAGGGCGCATATCTTCTTACTCCAAACAAAAAAGAAGCGATTCAGGCTACAAAAATAAATATTGTGGATGAAAAAACCCTAAAAGATGCACTTCTGAAACTGAAAAATGAGTGTGACTTAGGCATCTCTCTGATCACTCTCTCAGAAGATGGAATTGCGATTTATGATGAAAAACTCAAAATATTTCCTACGGTTGCGAAAGAGGTTTTTGATGTAACGGGTGCAGGCGATACGGTTATAGCCTCAATCGCTTTTGCTCTTTGTGCTAATAAAAGCATAGAAGAGACTGCGAAGTTTGCCAATTTGGCGGCGGGAGTAGTGGTCGGCAAAATCGGCTCGGCAACTGTAAGTCTTGCCGAGATTGAAGAGTATGAAGCAACCTTGCACAAAAGTACATCCGATGCACACATAAAAAGTTTTGAGGAGATTAGCTCCATCGTGGAGCGTTACAGATTAAACGGCAAGAGAGTCGTATTTACAAACGGCTGTTTTGATATTCTGCATGTCGGGCATGTGAAGTATCTGCAAATAGCTAAAAGTTTTGGCGATGTTCTCATTGTTGGACTCAACTCTGACGCCTCTGTCTCTCGCTTAAAAGGTCCAAGTCGTCCCGTAAATATTGCAGAAGACAGAGCCTACATTTTGGCGGCACTTGAAGCAGTGGATTTTGTTGTGCCGTTTGCAGAGGACACACCTTATAATTTAATTAAAATGATACAACCGGACGTCCTTGTAAAAGGGGGAGATTATGAGGGTAAAGAGGTGGTCGGAACAGAGTTTTCAGGCGAACTGAAACTTGTCGATTTTGTGGATGGAAAGAGTACGACACAAACTATCCAGAGAATACAGGGAAAATAGGGAGTTAACTAACTCCCAGCTCTCTAACAGCTTTAATTACCTCTGACGCCGTTATACTTTTCATGCACTCATGATGCCCAAGCGGGCACTCTCTCTTCATGCATGGACTACACTCCATCGCATGTCTTACAACTCTGCTTTTCTCATTCATCCATTGGGATGTCTCGGTATGTTTTGTCGGGCCAAAGATTGCAACTGTCGGCACTTTATACGCCGCCGCTACATGCATGGGTCCGCTGTCGTTTGTGATAAACAGAGCGCATCCGCCGATATTTGCGCATAGTTCTTGAATATTTGTTTTTCCTGCTAAGTTAGTGCAAGGTACTCCCAAATTTTGCTCTATCTCATTAGCCATATCTACTTCATTTGGTCCACCAAAAATGATGATATCAAACTTGTTTGAAAATTCTTTGGCGACGGCTGCAAACCGCTCAGGATACCATCTTTTTGCACTTCCATACGTTGCTCCTGCATTGATGCCAAGAGTGGGTCTGTCAAACTTTTTTGGTTCAATGGAGAGCTTTAAATTTCCGATATTTCCATCAAAACTATCTACATTTGTCATGGCTAGTTTTGCATACTGCATCACTAAATGCTGATTTGTGGATATTTTTGGGGTGTGAGAGAGTAAAAACATAGAGTGCAATGACCGCTTTGCAATGCATACTACGGTGTTTGTAAACCTTAAAAGAAGTGAGGCATGGAGTTGGTTTCTAAAGCTTATTGCTAAATCAAACGCACCTAACTTTTTTGCCAGTTTATAGGTTGCCAAGAATCTATTGGAGGCTTTTTTTGTTTCATCAACGATTGCTCTTTCGCACTGCGGATGGTATTTAAGTGCTTCAATGCTTACAAAACTACCGACAAAAATAAATTTTGCATGCGGGTAATATTGAGATAAAAGCTCAATAGCCGGAGTAGCCATAATCGCGTCGCCTAGCCAGTTTGGAAGTATGATTAAAATTTTACGACTCGGCATTTCACATCCTTTCATTTAGTGAAAGTATTGCATCATGTTTTAACATAGAAGTGCCTCCCTGCATTGAACTTTTAGAAGTGCTAACCAGTGGCACTTTCCACTTTGAGTTCTTATCACTTTGCCCACCTGTTTTTCTCTAACAATCCCGCTTCGGCAGTGTCAACCGCAAAAAGTAGTTTTTTCATCTTCTCTACACTCTCTTTATTTCCAACATGTTCAACAATCTCTTTAAAATTGTATTTAATATAGCCATCATTAGTGACTAAACCGATGAGGTCTCCTGCAAAAAAATAGACAAATTTCTCATTCAGACTTTTGTCAAAAAGTGAACTTCCCATGGTCGTGATATTTCCCTCCCAACCGAGTAAATCAACTAAAGTTGGAAATATATCGTTGTGTGAGCCGAGAGTTGCTATCTCTTCATGTTTAAATATTTTTGGCGCATAGATTATAAGCGGAATTCTAAAATGTTCAATTGATGTTAAAGGTTTATCTTCTCTGCCATGGCTTTTTGCAATCTCATTTAGGGCATCACCACTTCCATGATCTGAAGTGAAAACAAAGATTGTTCTGTCAAACCAAGGCTCTTTTTTTACGCTCTCCATAAAGCGCTCGATTGCACTGTCTGCATAAATATAGGCGTTGAGAGCACCGTTATAATTTTGTAGATTATGTGGAAATCTCTCGTAAATTTTACTAGGGAGATAAAAATCCGAATGGGTGGAATCCGTAAATGCAAAGCCTAAAAACGGCTCTTTCATGGAGTTTAGTTTTTTGTGGTAAAAATCAAGCATGTTATAGTCGTAAGTGCCTGTAAGCGGTGTTCTTCCCTCATCACATGTTTCTATATTGGGCATGTCATCCGCACCGTAATAGTCGTCAAACCCTGCTAGATGGCTCACTGCGTCCACTCGGTAGGAGCGATTGTTCGCTGCTTGCATGGAGAGGGTAGAATAGCCATTCTTTTTTGCCACATCTCCAAGATAACTGAGATTTGAAAGCTCTAAACCTTTGCCCAGATATTCAAATCCCGTGGGGATTGTGATTCCCGTAAAGAGAGAGGTTATTCCAAAAATAGAGCGGTAGCCGTTGGAGTAAAAATTTGTAAATTTCAGCCCCTCATTGGAGAGTTTTTTGAAGTATGGAGTGACCCCCAGCTCCTTGTAGTGCGTAAAACCGTCCACATGTTCTGCTCCAAATGATTCAAGCAAAACTATAACTACATTGTATTTCGGCTTCTCTTTTTTTGTGTAGGAACGCAAAAGCGGATACTCTTTGTCTATAAAAGGTGTAGAAGGAGAGTGCATCGCCTCTTGTGTTATTTTTACGGCATCGTCTAGTTTACTAAGTGTGTGTTTGGATGAAGTTTTTGCCGTTCTATAGATAGTAAAAAAGCCGTTGAGTGCCAAGTTTCCGCTGCTTACTTTGTTGATGGCATAGGCATCGCTACTGCCAAAACTCTTGCCTGTGAAGTTGTTTCTTATTCCTAGAAACAGAGCTAAGATGGTTATAATTGTTAATAGTATGAGCTTTCTGCCAGAGAAAAAACTCTCCAACTTTTGAGAAAAAACTTTGTAAATAGTATATAAAAATAGGACACTCAGAGCAATTGCTCCAAGGGTAAAAGGAAGCATAGAGCCAAATGCCATTCCAACTATAATATCAGCATCATCGCCAAGGTTGAAAATTTCGCTTGACATGTGTCTGTGGATGTAGTCGTAGTACAAGACATCACTAAAACTGAGTACAAAAATAGTGTTTAATAGGAGTGCCCAAATAAGTGCAATGACAACTCTGTATTTTGTGTTTTGAACAAAAAGCAGAGCCAAAACAAAGAGAGATGAAAATGTAAAAAGAGTAATCATGTCAACACGAAAACCCATAAGCAGCGAAGCATAAAACTCTCTTGTGGTTAGGTCGCTAAAGTCACTGGGATAAAAATTGTAGAGCGATAATCGAATCGCCATAAGTGCGACAAAACTGATGAGAAGTACAAAAAATATTTGAGTGAGCTGGTTGCGAGAAATTATTGTTCATCCTTTTGTAATACCAGTGTGTGGAATATATATGTAAATAGAGTGACTATAAAAAAGGAGGTGACCACATCACTCAAAAAGTGCCCACCTGCCGACATTCTGGCAAGACTTACAAAAACGCCGTAGGCAAATGCCAAACTCATCCAAAGTGTTTTTCGCTTACGGGACAAAAGAGCAAAACCGATAAGAGAAAAAGCAGCAGCAGCATGTCCTGAGCTAAAGGAGTAGCCGCCTTGATTGCTTGGGATAAACGCCGGTGTAAACTCTTTTGTCCCGCCAAAATTTGTTGTCTCGGAAGGTCTTGCTCTTCCCCAATTATCTTTAAGAGTAGCATTCACGATTAATCCGGGAGCAACTCCTAAAACTAAAAGCAGATATAAAACAACTTTTGCATTCATGTTGAAAATATTTTTTTTGGTAAAAAAATTGTAGGCAAAGAGAGCCAAGCTAGAGAGAGCAAATGCAATAATAATCGGCTGCACCGAGTAGTAAAATAGCTCTTCAATCCAAGTGCCGTTTGCAGGAAAACTTTTGCCGTCATAAAAAAGCCCTGAAACAAAGAGATCTATCTGAGGAAAAAAGATAAATAACAACGAAGAAGCTAAAAAAAGCAGCCAAAAAGAGAGTTTTATATTTAAGTATTTTTTATTCATAGACGCAATTATACCGCGTCTTTTGTGTAAATATAGAGAGGTGATGCGCCAATATGCAGAGTTTTATTTTCTACTTTTTTTCCCTCTTTTGAATAGACTTCATAGAACTCCTCATTTTGAAGAGTTGCAGGTTTTAGCGACCAGTGGATTTGCAGAAGCTGATTGTCAACAAAACATTGAAATATGTAATACTCTTTTTTTACATCCAACGCTAAAAATTGAGCATTTTTTAGAGTTTTTACCATGAATTTATAAACATAAAAAGCCGAGCGTTTTCTTATGCCGTCACGGTTGTCAATCAGCCCATATCCGGCGGCGATAAGTTGATGCCATGAGAGAGAATCTACTTGCTGCGAAGCAAAAGCTAAAAGGTAGTAGCGAAGCATAAAATTTGCGTAACTCTCTTCATCCACACACTCATGTTCGCTTGTCGGCGCGTAGGGAGCGGTGTTTGAAATAGGCCAATTAGTCTCAGTGATGTGAAGTTCATTTGCACTCTTTGGGCTTAGCCAAACCATAGTGCTAAGGAGTGCGATTTTGTTTGATAAATTAAAACCCATTTGTCTATTCTCAGGAGCGCCGCGTCTATCGACATATAAAAGTGAAGAGACCCCGTCGTAGCGATATTTAAAGAAATTAAAAAGTGTGTGAGCGGTGAAGTGGTACTCAAAATCTATAACTCCGCTGCCCATTACTTTATGATTTGGAAATTCATTTTCTCTTAAATCATAAGCAGTTTTGAAAAAACGGTTGTACTCATCCACGCTAAAAAATCCCCATTTGGAGCGGTTGATAGTGGAGCCGATTTCATACATTGTAACAAGCCCCGCCAAAGAGAAAAAAATGGTTCGTAAATCTTTTTTTAAAAGTTCCAAATCCTCCGCATGCTCTCTGTCTTGCATGATTTTCAGGGTTATTTTTTTATTTTCGTTTTTGGATATAAACTCTTTTAAAAGAGGAAGTTTTTCCATCTCCCAAAGTTTAAAACGGAGCAAAATACTCTCCACTTCAAGCTCTTCCAAAAGCTCCAAAGTGAGCTCAGCCTCTCTCTCATAATCAATGCCTAGGCAAAAAAATGTATTTGAATGCACACTCTTTTTTTTGAGAAACGGCATTATTATAAATGAAAATGGAAGGATGAAAAGGGCCGTGAAAAAAGTTTTTAAAAGAGAAAAAAATTCTTTTTTTTTCATCTGTTTTTTGTAGTTTCTGTCTTTGAGTTGATAGGGCTGATCTGAGAAATTATCCCACTGGTACGGTTTTTTCATAAGTGCGATTATATCTTTTTTAAGATAAAATCTCTAAAATAAATTTTAACCCGAATTATGCAATAGATATTTCTAAAAATCGTTTATGCTTGTGCTTAAGGGGTGTTTAATAAAAATTTTAAGCCACCTTATCGGTGGTGTAAATTTTTAGTGAATGTGCCTTGGGTATAATGATGAATGATTTTTTTAATTTCCTATTGCATAATTCGGGTTTAAGGATACTATGAATGAAAATATCAGTAATCGGCACGGGCTATGTAGGGCTTGTAAGCGGGGTTTGCTTCGCCCAGATGGGAAATAAAGTAACTTGTGTGGATATAGATGAGAAAAAAATAGAAAACTTAAAACAAGGCATTATCCCTATTTACGAGCCGGGTTTAGAGGATATGACTTTAGAGAACTATAAAAATAAAACTCTCAATTTTTCGACCGATGTAAGCAGTGCAATAAAAAGTTCAAAAATAGCTTTTATAGCGGTTGGAACGCCGATGGGCGAAGACGGGAGTGCTGATTTGCGTTATGTTCTGGCAGTTGCAAAAAGTATCGGCGAGGCGATGGAAGAGTATATCGTTGTTGTTGACAAATCGACTGTTCCGGTGGGCACTGCGGACAAAGTAAGAGCAACTATTCAAGCAGAGTTAGACGCAAGAGGCAAAACAATAGAATTTGCCGTTGTCTCAAATCCGGAATTTTTAAAAGAGGGTGCGGCAATCAATGACTTCCTCCATCCTGACCGTGTAGTAATCGGCGCTGACAGCGAGATGGCGATGGAGATTATGCGCGAACTCTACGCTCCTTTTATGAAGCATCATGACCGTTTTATAGCGATGGATATAAAATCAGCTGAGATGACAAAGTATGCTGCAAATGCGATGCTTGCTACAAAAATCAGTTTTATGAATGAGATGAGCCAGATTTGTGAGAGAGTCGGAGCAGACATAAACAAGGTGAGAAGCGGCATAGGAAGCGATAGCAGAATCGGGTACAGTTTTATCTATCCCGGATGTGGATATGGCGGAAGCTGTTTTCCAAAAGATGTTCAGGCCCTGGCAAAAACGGCAAAAGATTTTGGATATAACCCGCGAATTTTAGATGCTGTTGAAGCGGTAAATTATGCACAAAAATATGTAATCTCAAATAAAGTAATAGCAAAATTCACAGAGGATTTAAGCGGCAAAACATTCGCAGTTTGGGGGCTGAGCTTCAAACCTGAGACCGATGACATGCGTGAGGCCAGCTCAATTACTATTATAAATGAGCTCACTTCAAGAGGCGCAAAAGTGGTGGCATACGACCCAAAAGCGATACATGAAGCACAAACGCACTATCTTGTAGGTAATGAAAAAGTCTCTTATGTCGAGAGCAAATATGAGGCTCTCAAAGACGCAGACGCACTTATTTTGGTGACAGAGTGGCAGGAGTTTAGAAGTCCTGATTTTGAGGAGATGAAAAAACTACTCAAAAATCCCGTATTTTTTGATGGAAGAAACCAGTTCAGCAAAGAGAAGATGGCGAAATACGGGTTTGAGTATTTTCAAATCGGTGTAAATTAAGATGTTGAAGCTTTTTGTAGTCGCACTTTTATTTGCATTTAATTTGAATGCACTCACTCTACAAAAAGCAAATGTCTATAGCGACCAAAATATCTCCGGTTGGATGATGTCCCAAAAACTTGACGGTGTTCGAGCCTACTGGGATGGTAAAAAGCTTCTCTCAAGACAGGGTCAAGTTATAAATGCTCCGGAGTGGTTTACGCAAAAGCTTCCACTCTTTGAGCTTGACGGCGAACTTTGGACGAAGAGAGGGGATTTTGAAAATATTCAGTCCATCGTGATGGATAAAACTCCAAAACCGGAGTGGAGAAAAATAAAATATATGCTATTTGAAGCCCCACATGCCGAGGGAAATTTTAGCAAAAGACTCGAGCTGGCTCAAAGATATATAGATGAGCAGAAACTTACACATGTTGCAATAATCGAGCAAAAAATATGTGACGGTAAAAAAGAGTTGGATAACTATTTTCAGAGCGTTATGGCTAGTGGCGGAGAGGGCGTTGTCATAAAAGATGGCTCAAAAGAGTATTTTGACGGCAGAAGCGATTCGATTTTAAAAGTAAAATTAGCAGAAGACATGGAAGCAAAAGTCATCGGCTATAAAAACGGAAGCGGCAAATTTACGGGAATGGTGGGAAGTTTGCAAGTGGAACTTGAAGACGGCACACAGTTTTTTATTGGAAGCGGATTGAGTGATGCGCTAAGAGCGAATCCTCCAAAAATAGGGGAGATGGTTTCGTTTAGATATTTCGGCTTCACAAAAAACGGCAAGCCGAAGTTTGCTTCTTATATGAGAGTGAGAAAAGATTAATGACACAGCAAACATTGCTCTATTTACTAGAAGAAAAATTGGCTACTTTAAATACTATTAAGTTTGCATACATTTTTGGCTCCTATGCTAGGGGTACACAAAAAGAGAAGAGTGATGTAGATATTGCTGTTTTTTTGGAGCAAAACAATTTAGATGCACAGCTTCAGATACGCTATGAACTTTCAAAATTTTTAAAAAAAGATGTTGATTTGGTACTGCTTAATGATGTAAAAAATCTTTTTCTCTTAGCAGATATTTTCAGAGATAAAATAGTGTTAAAAGATAGCGATGAAAGAGTGGATTTTGAGCTAAAAAAAGAGCATGATATACTTGATTATAAAGAGTTTAAAAGAGCCTTAGATGCAGCATAGAATTGAAAAAAAAGTAGCAAAAATAAACTACTATCTTACTCTTTTAGAGAGTTATAAAGCGGATTGTAAAGAGCGTTTTTTACATGACCCAATGTATGAAGGTGCATTGCTTCATTATCTTTATTTAGTGAGTGACGGTTCAATTGTGCTAGCAGAGATGCTTATTAAATATAAAAAATTAGAGCCGGCACAAAGCTACTATGAGGCTATTGATATTTTAGGAGAAAATGGTTTATTGCCAAGAGAGTTTGCATACAATTTTGCAAAAATAGCTTCCTTTAGAAATTTTTTGGCACATGATTATGAAAAAATAGATTATTTAGTAATTTGCGAAGATGTATTGGCAAAACTTGATGAAATACGAGAGTACTTAGACTATGTCAAAAAGGCAATTTAGTTGAATATTTTAGTAGTCCGTACCGATAAACTGGGTGATTTTATAACTGCTCTTCCAACTTTTTATGTTTTAAAACAGCACAATCCGCAAAACAGAATTATAGCCCTTGTTGCACCTTTGAATAGAGAACTTGCATTGGCATGTGCGTTTATTGATGAGGTGATTGTAGATGATGGTAAAAGTTCTATTTTTGGGTTAGCGGCAAAACTCGGAGATGCAAACATAGATGCTTCAATTACGCTCTTTTCAAGTACAAGAGTGGCTCTTGCTCAGTTTTTAGCATTCATTCCAAAGCGTATAGCACCAGCGACAAAAATAGCTCAGATTTTTTACACAAACAGAGTTTCACAGCGAAGAAGCGAAGTGAAAATGGCGGAGTTTGAGTACAATCTGGAACTTATAAAATCGCTTTTTGAAAATATAAGTTTGGAGTATAAAAAACCGCTTTTAGAGTTTGGCGATGCAAAAGAGGTTTATGATGTTTTTTGTGCAGAATATGATGTTACAAAAGAGGTAGTAGCCTTTCATGTAGGCTTTGGCGGAAGCAGCGATGCGAACTGGAGTTTGGACGAGTATGAGATTTTAATCCGTGAAGTTTTGGCTGGGGGGAAATATCAAGTGGTTCTCACTTTCGGCCCGGATGAAACGGCTCTGTGTGATGCGATGAAAAAGAGGTTCGCACATGAAAAAGTTATCTTCTACCTCTCTAAAGAGGGGATAGTACATTTCGCAAAACTCCTAAGCAATTTCAAACTTTTTGTGAGTACTTCAACCGGAACCTACCATTTGGCTTCGTCAGTGGGAACGCCGACCATGACATTTTTTGCAGATAGTCTGTTTGCCAGTTCTGCACGCTGGAGGGGTGTTGGAGATGCAGAATTACAACGAAACTTTGAGATTGCGCATGAGAGAAAAAATAGAATCGCGTTATTGCATAGAATAAAAAAAGAGTTAGTCGAGATTTGATTTTTGAAGTAAATTCAGTTTCTCTTCAATGTTTTCTGCATTTAAAATCATATCTATTTTCGGACACTCAGAATCTTTTTGCAGCATTTCATTTGTTAAACACTCATAAGTCGTATCATACCCATGATTGGAGTCTTGGAAATAAAGATTTGCATTTTTTGTTATATCATTTTTATACATGAAGTGATGAATCTTTCCAAATACTTCTACGCTCTCTTTAAGCCATCTTTCATACTCTTGATATAAATTTTGAGATAATAAAGCATTGAAATGTTGGCTGCTAACAGGAGTTGTGAACACTATAAACTCAATATCAGGATGGGAAGTTATTAGGTTTAAAATCTCTTTTTTGTAGTTTTCATCATATTTTTTTGAATATCTCTCTCTGATGTAAGTTTCTATATTGCCTTGTATCCGTTTTTCATAATTCTCCAAATTCGTATCTGTTTTTGGAGGCGAAGTTTTGATATTGTTATATTTATATTTTGCATAAGGTTTTTTGAAATAATCTTGAATATTCAGATTTGAGTAGCTCAATGTATCTATGCTCAGTAGTAGTTTATATCTGTAAAACGGCTGAGTGATTTCGTCTAAGATGAGTTTAGGTTCTTTGGATATGAGCGAGGTATAAGTTAAAGCTCCAAAAAAATCCAGACCTATGATGACTCTTTTTATAGGCTGTTTAGCTTCATTGATTGCAAAATTGAGATATTCATTATACTCGTTTGGCTTCATGTCCGAAACAGCATAATTAAAAGTTTTTTTGTCCCATTTGTATTGATTCATGTAGGTTGTTCTGCTACTTCCAAAGAGGAGTGTGTCATATTTCCCAGATCTAAAATACAGAGCATTACTTTTTTGTTGTCTCTCTTTTCTACCTCTTTGAAACTGATTATATTTATGTTCATGCTCAAAGGTCCAGAGTGGATCCATAAAATAGTTTACACCTGCAAAGCAGGAGAGAGTAACAAGAACCGATGCTAAAGTAAATAAAATCCACTTTTTAATATAGGACATAAGTTATCAACCTAAAAGTTAAAATATAAAAATTCACTTACTCTTGTAAAGTGCAAGAATGAGAGTACAAAAAAAAGATACATCAATAGAGCATTTTTTATATTGGGTACAAAGTTTTGTGTGTAATAAAAGCTGTTTTTAAAGGCAAGGATAACTATAAAAGCTCCGATTAGCCACAAAATACCATCATCACTCGCATCAATTTGTGCAAAAACATCGCCTTGATGAATGAAGCTTAGTGATGGAAATTTCTCTATAACTTCATAGGGGAGTATAAATGAACCGAAAAACATCCCTCTTAAAACCTTGAGGGCATCTTCCCACTCCTTTGCCCTAAAGAAAACCCAAGCGATATTTACAAAGTTAAAAGTGATAAACCATGCTAAAACCTTTGGCATGGCAAAATTAAATCCGCTCCAGAATCTGTGAACTACCAGAGCCATTCCATGTAAAAAGCCCCAAAAGATGAATGTCCACCCTGCGCCATGCCAGATACCGCCGATGATAAAAGTTGCTAAAATATTATTATAGGTTCTAAAACTATTTCCTCTATTTCCGCCAAGAGGAATATAGATGTAGTCCCTCAAAAAGCGGGAGAGCGTAATATGCCATCGTCTCCAAAAATCTTGAATGTTAAGCGCTTTATAGGGAGAGTCAAAATTGATAGGAAGTCTTATATTAAACAAAAGTGCAGCACCGATTGCCATGTCTGTATAACCGCTAAAATCAAAATAGAGCTCAAATGTGTAGGATAAACTGGTTGCCCAAGCCTCCAATAGGTTTAAACTCTCCGTTTTATCAAACCCATTTGTTGCCCACGCCGCAAAAGTGTCTGCGATGACAACTTTTTTAAACAGACCGACGGAGAAGAGGAATAGACCTAAAGCTATATTTCTATAATTTATTGCTTTGTTTTTTAAATTTGCAAATTGAGGCATCATCTCTTTGTGATGCAAAATCGGACCTGCTAAGAGATGAGGGAAAAAAGTTACGAAGAGCATGTAACGAAGTAAATCGTACTCTTTGACCTCTTGTTTGTAGGAATCTACTAAAAATGCTATCTGAGTAAATGTGAAAAAACTGATTCCAAGAGGCAAAATTATATGAGGGAGCGGAATATTTGAGCCAAAGATGCCGTTAAAATTTTCTAAGAAAAAATTGCTGTATTTAAAATAGCCTAAGAGCCCAATATTGCCGATGATTCCGAAGGTAAGCAGCAACTTTTTGGAGACTCTTTTTTGCTCGCTCTCTTTTGAGAGGGATGTGCCGACGATGTAGTTAAATAAAATCGAGAGCAGTATTAAAGGGAGATAAACTATATTCCACCAGCTATAGAAGAAGAGTGACGCAAAAACTAAAAAACCTATAGAGGCTTCTGTCAACCTTTTTTTATTGAGATAGAAGTAGATAAAAAAAGTTACCGGCAAAAAAGCAAAGATAAATTCATAAGAGTTAAAAAGCATCTACTACTTTGAGCCTTTTAGCTTTCTCTTTATAGTAACTTTTGCCTCTAAAAATTTAGCCTCATTTATTACAATCTCAACAGCCTTTTTTTCATCTATTTTTGCCAGTTTTGCATATTCTGCAGCCAAGATTATGAGGTCATTATCATCTTTTGCCCAAAACTTATTGAAGTTTGTGAGACCTTCATAGGGATGTATGGATTTAAACTCCATTCTGTTTATATCAACAAGCGAAAATTTATATGTATCATCCTGAAGGGTTACTAAAATATTTCCAAGAGAGTAATCCACATGCCAGACACCTTTTTGGTGTATCTCGTAGGTGAACTTTGCAAACTCTTTTAAAGTTTCTCTGTAAGTGCTTACCTTATGGTGAAATACCTCTCTGATTGTAAAATCATACGGCTCATAAACAGAGATGAAGTAGCTCTCAGCCAAAAGACCGGAACTGAAAAATTCGATGACGCCTATCGGTTCGGGAGTGTGTATTGCAAGTTCTGTAAGTTTTACGGCATTGTCATACGATTTTTTTGCCTTACCCTCACGAAAAAAAGTATAGGCAACACGGTTTATGGCATGGGGAACTTTAAATGATTTGACTACGCATTTTATACCATGTAACTCAACTATTTTAAGCTCATTTCTTGCTTTATGGATGCTTTCGTCAGCGTTATTAAAAATTTTTTGTATGTTTAAGAGTTCGTTTTCAAAATGCTTGTATTTCGGATTAAGTGTGTATTTGTGTGACAAAGAAAGCCTTTAGTTGCGTATAATTGAGATTAGGATAAAATTTTGCCAATTATTTTAGGATTTTTATGAAAAAAAATATAACGGCCAACATTATAACACTTAATGAAGAAAAACATATTGAAGCGGTGATACAATCGGTGCAGAGCGTCTGCGATGAGGTTCTCGTAATTGACTCTTTGAGTACAGACAGAACTTGTGAGATAGCAGAGTCTTTGGGTGCGAAAGTGATAAAGCAGGCGTATCTGGGCGATGGAATGCAAAAAGCTTTTGGCGCGCCGCATGCCAAGAATGAGTGGATTTTAAGCATTGATGCGGATGAGAGGCTTGATGCAAACGCCATTGAAGCTATCAAAAATCTGGATTTAGATTCTACTCCGTATGACGCTTTTTCATTTGCCAGAAAAACATTCGTTGGCAAAAACTTTATAAAACTTTGGTATCCGGACCGTGTGACACGGCTTTATAAAAAATCTGCATGTGGATTTACAACTGTAGGCGGACATGCCAGAGTCGATACACAGAATGTAAAAGCACTCGATGCGGACATGCTGCACTACTCCTATGCGGATTATGGCGAGATGATAAAAACAAGCCATAAATTTATAACCAGAGGCGCTAAAATTGCACATGCAGAGGGTAAAAGAGCCTCAAAATTTGACCCGTTTACGCATGGAGTCGGGGCTTTGTTTAAGGCTTTAGTTTTAAAAGGCGGAGCATTCCATGGAGTAAACGGGTGGAATGTGGCAATAATTTCAGCTTTTAGTTCTTATATGAAATACGCTTTGATGTTGGAGATGCAAGAAAATGGCTAAAAAAACTATAATAGAACTCTGCATGTCGCCTGATTTGGGTGGGCTTGAACTTTATATGATGCGAGCTGCAAAGGCTTTAAAAGATGAGTTTAATGTCCTGAGTGTTATAAATGAAAACTCAAAATTAGAGCAATATTACGATGAAAATCACAAATACATAAAAATCAAAAAAAACCACAATCTTTTTATGTTTGGCGCAGCCAGAGAGCTTGCAAAAATTATTGACAGTTGGAATGTAGAAATAATCCATATGCACTGGACAAAAGATATTCCTTTTGTAGTTTTGGCAAAAATGCTTAGCAAATCAAAACCAAAGATTGTTCAAACCAGAAATATGACTATGACAAGATTTAAAAATGATTTTTATCATAGGCTGATGTATAAAAATATTGATTTGATGCTACCTGTGACCTATCAGGTAAAAGAGCAGTTAGAGAGGTTTATTCCGCAAGATATTAGACCGAAAATTGAAGTTTTATATATGGGTTCCGATAAGCCTGAGATGTTGAACGATGATGAGACAGACGCCTTAAAAAAGAGTTTAAACTTTAGAGATGAGAGCTTTAACCTTGGGATGGTGGGACGCATCAACGAAGCAAAAGGGCAACACCTACTTATAGAAGCTGTTAATCTTTTGGTAAAAAAAGGTCTTAATGTCAATGCTTATTTTGTGGGGCATGCCATGAAAAAGTCCTATCTTGAAGAGCTAAAAAAAGAGCTAAAAGATAAAAATTTAGAAAATAATATTCATTTTTTAGGTTTTATGAAAAATCCTCACCACTTTTATCAGATTTGTGATGCTGTGGTTTTGGCTTCAAAAAGAGAGACATTCGGGCTGGTTTTAATCGAGGCCATGCAGGTAGCAACGGCTGTGATAGGCTCAAACAGCGGCGGTGTTGTTGAGATAATAGAAGATGAAAAAACAGGGCTGCTTTTTGAAGCAGAGAATTTTGAGAGCTTGGCAGATGAAATTGAGAAACTGATGAATAAGAGTGAACTGTTGGAGAGCATTTCAAAAGCCGGTCAAAAGAAGTGCCAAGAGATGTTTTCAAATGAGCTGCAGTTTGTGAAATTGGCCGAAATATTTAAAGGTAGTTTCTAATGTTAGTTTCTGTAATCGTACCAACTTATAAAGATGTACAAGCGTTGGAATTAATTTTAGATGCTTTAAAACTTCAAACATATAAAAATTTTGAAGTTATAGTGGCAGAAGATAATGATTCAGAGGAAGTTAAAAGTTTTTTAAAAAATTATAGTTCTGATTATAAAATAAAACATTTTTTTCATGCAGATGACGGATATCAAAAACCAAAAGCATTAAACAGTGCTATACGCCTCTCTGATGGCGATTATTTGATTTTTTTTGATGGCGATTGTCTGCCATATTCAAATTTTGTAGAGGTACATGTTAAAAATGCAGATAAAAATTTGGTTTTATGTGGAAGACGCGTTAATCTAGGAGATGATTTATCAAGTGATTTAAGAGCTAAAAGAATCTTTGTTCAAGATTTAGAGCATCATTTTTTTCAATACTATTTTAAGATGAAAAAAGATGGAGCAAGACATGTTGAGTGTGGTATGAAAGTTATATCATCATTAAAATTGCATAAAGTTTTAAAAAGCAAAACGGCACTCATAGGGTGTAATTTTTCATTACATAAGGAGCAAATGCTCAAGGTAAACGGATTTGATGAATCCTATCCAAAAAATACAACGCTCGCAGATGATGTTGATTTGGAATGGAGATTAAAATACATCGGCATGGAAGTTAAGAGTGTTAAATATACAGCACAGCTTTTGCACTTAAATCATCCTAGGGCAAATAGAGTAAGTAACAATAAGTTTAATCTTGAGCAAATGTCAAAAAAACAAGAAAATAATAACTATTTTTGTGAAGATGGAGTAGTGAAAAAGGCAGTGGAATGAGCTTTAGTTTAATAAATAGAATAACAAATAAAATCAGAATAGACAAAAACAATAGCGTAGTTTTGGGCAAAAAATTTAAGATGTCGGGTTGCCAGGTTATCATTAAAGGCAAAAATAACTGTTTAAATATCGGGGATAATATCAGGCTGAGAGATGTCTTTATACAAATTACAGGCAATAATTGCACTATTCATATTGGTTCGGGAAGTATGATAGGAAGAGATAGTTATATTAGTGCCAGAGAAAATAATATATCACTCACAATCGGTCAAAGGTGTGCATTCTCTAGAAATGTAAAAATCATGACATCGGATGGACACCCTATTTATAAAGACGGAGTCAGAATAAATGAAGCAAAAAATATCACCATTGAAGATGATGTGTGGGTCGCTGATAATGTAACAATATTAAAAGGGGTGACAATAGGCAGCGGGTCTGTTGTCGGGATTAATTCAACTGTTGTAAAAAATATACCTAAAGAATCAGTGGCAGTCGGAAATCCAGCCAAAGTAGTAAAAGAGAATATTACCTGGCAGGATAAATTTTAGGCTGATTTGCAGCTACAAAAAGTCCGATAAACAGAACAAAGAGAGCCAGTGGAAACTGTTTGAGCCATAAGGGTTCAGCCATCGAACTTACAAAATAGATGGTTAAAAAGAGCAGAGATAGTTTTTTAAGTTCACCGTCCTCAATTTTCATAGCAGAGAGTTGATAGAGGAGATTGAGCATTAAAAGCAATCCTATGAGCCCGATTTGAATTGTTACCATTAAAAATTGATTGTGAGCATGGCTTTTGGATATAAAATTTTGTGTTGCTTCTGAAATTGGATAGCTCTTTTTTTCTAAAAAAACTTTAATGGTCTGTTCATAGTCTCCAATTCCTACACCCAATAACGGATTTTCTTTGAGTATGTCGTAGCTTATCATCCAATAGACAACTCTAATTCCCCATGAGGAGTCATAGTTGCTGTTTTTAATATTTTCTATATCACTCAGAGCGCTTTGCACCCTTGTTTTGAATGTATCGCTTGCAATATATCCCGCCCCATAGATACTTAATATAAGCGCTAAAGTTATGATAATAGATCTAAAATTTATTTTAAGATAGAGAATAATCATGACAACAATAGCCACAATAAGTGCAACCTGCCCAGTTCTTCCGAGCCCTAAAAAAAGATTTCCGGTGGTTGAGAGAAAAAACAGAAAGAGCAGAATTTTTTCTTTTTTATCATAGCGCTCCGAGAAGAGGCGGCTCAGCAAAAGTATAGAGGTAAAGGCTGTAAAAACACTGTAATCTATCCAGAACATAAAGGGGCTTGGGTTGTTTATTGTGGCATGTTTGAAGCTCCAGAGTTCAAAAAAGACACCGTAGGCAATCAGTTCGCTTAAGAGCATTCCATATAAAAAAAATGTAATAATTCTCTGAATATCGTTTTTATGTATTGAGAGAGCGAGGGTAAAAATTACAAGCCAATAGCCGTAAAGTCTTACAACATTTTGTGCTTCACTATAATTTTCACTCCAGAGCAGTGATAAAACATTAAATCCTAAAAACACTATTGTTGCTTGCAGGACTTTGTTGCTCCAGATACGTTTAACCTTATTTTTAAAGTTGCCTTCAAGTACAAAAACTATAGGTAGCAAAAGAATAAAAAAACTTATGGCAGTTCTTGAAAGCGGCAGAGTAAAAGCAAAAAAAAGCGTTGCATAAAGATAAAATGTATCAAAATTTATTTTATCTTTTATGCGCATGAAGTGATTCATAAAATACTTTTAAAATACTCAATGCTCTTCTTCAATCCGTCTTCAAGCTTTACATGCGGTTCCCAGTTTAGCTCCGCTTTGGCTAAATCTATAATTGGCTGTCTTTGGAGCGGGTCATCCTGTGGGAGTGGTTGGAAAATCATTTTGCTTTTACTTGCGGTTAAATGTATCACCTTTTCTGCGAGTTCGAGCATAGTAAACTCAACAGGATTTCCTATATTTACCGGTCCCGTAAACTCATCTTTTGAGTTCATAAGTTTTATCATGCCATCAATCAGGTCATCCACATAGCAGAAGCTTCTGCTTTGCGTGCCGTCTCCGTACATGGTTATGTCTTCGCCCTTGAGGGCTTGGACGATGAAGTTACTTACAACTCTTCCGTCATATGGGTTCATGTTGGGTCCATAGGTGTTGAAGATTCGCATCACTTTTATCTTCACTCCATATTGACGATAGTAATCAAAAAAGAGTGTTTCGGCACATCTTTTCCCCTCGTCATAACATGCACGAATACCCGTTGTATTTACTGAACCTCGGTAGCTCTCAGGCTGTGGGTGAACTTCCGGGTCGCCATACACTTCGCTTGTGCTTGCCTGAAGAATTTTAGCTTTGCACTTTTTAGCCAAATCGAGCATGTTTATAGCACCTATTACCGATGTTTTAGTGGTTTGAACCGGGTCAAATTGGTAGTGCGGAGGAGAAGCCGGACATGCAAGATTATAAATCTCATCCACTTCAAGCGAGATAGGAAAAGTTACATCATGACGAATGAGCTCAAAGTAGTGGTTATCTAAAAGATGTTCAATATTTTTTTTGTCGCCCGTAAAAAAGTTGTCCAAACAGATGACTTCGTTGCCCTCATTCAGTAGTCTTTCACACAGATGTGAGCCTAAAAAACCTGCTCCACCCGTCACTAAAATTCGTTTTCTCATGCTATTCCTAATTTTAAAAAAGTTTGCAATTTTACTTAATAAATGATTAATAATAAGACTTTTTGCAAAACTCAAAACTAAGTGCCCAATTCTGCAGTACAAGCGAAGCCTTAGTGCACGGCTGATTCATACAAAGGCATAAAAATTGCTTGAATCAAGATATGACAGAATTTAACCTCTCCTCTTCAAACTCTCTCCTTAAAAATTCTCCCAAACATCACCGTTATGTTTTTTCGCACCTGCTATCGTTTTAACATTTGCATTCGCATGTTGTGTTACTACTGCGGGTTTTGCGGCTTGTATATGTTTGTTGTGTGAAGAGGTATTTATTTTATCTTTTCCTACGAACTCTTTAGATAATGCGTATTTTACCATAGCTTCTGCTTTTTGGATAGTTGCGTTTGCTATTGAATCTGCTTGTGCTGCTACTTTTGCGTTTTCTTGTGTCATTTGGTCTAGTTGTGTAACTGCTGTATTGATTTGACCGATACCTTGCATCTGTTCACGGTTTGCGTTACTTACGTCTTGTACCATTATTGCTGTTTGAGCTATCTTATCTGCTATAACTTCAAATCCTCGTGTGAGTTCTGTTGCTATATTCATACCTTCGTTTGATTTATTTGCAGCTAAGGCTGCCATAGTTTTTATCTCTTTAGCGGCATCGGCACTTCTGTTTGCGAGGTTTCTTACTTCTTGAGCTACGACTGCGAAACCTTTTCCTGCGTCTCCTGCAGTGGCTGCTTCTACTGCTGCGTTAAGGCTTAGGATATTTGTTTGGAATGCTATGTTCTCTATGATTGCTACTGCATCGTTTATGGAGTTAGTTGCGGTTTGGATTTCTGTCATGGCTGTGGATGTTCTTTTTGCAAGTTCTGCTCCGTCTTTTGCGGCAGAGTCTGTTTGGTTTGCCATGGTTGCCATTTCGTTTGACTTTTGCACATTGTTTTGGACATTAGATGTCATCTCTTCCATGGCTGCTGCTGTCTCTTCTAGACTTGCAGCTTGTTGATTAGAAGCTGTTGAGAGAGTTTCTACTGCTTGTTTTAGGGTGCCTGCTTCGC
>CANMJR010000036.1 GCA_947498025.1 Helicobacteraceae bacterium | reverse complement strand
GCAGGAAAAGGTTTCGCAGTCGTAGCTCAAGAAGTAAGAAACCTCGCAAACAGAAGTGCCGATGCCGCTAAAGAGATAAAAACTATGGCAGCCTTAGCTGCAAATAAATCAAACGAAGGTATGAATATAGCAACAGAACTAACACGTGGATTTGAAGTTATAGCAGATAAGATAGCTCAAACAGCAATAATGGTTCAAGACGTAAGTAACGCAAACCGTGAACAGATGCAAGGTATCGGTCAAATCAATACCGCAGTTACACAACTAGACCAAATGACACAAGAAAACGCAAAAGTAGCAGCTCAAGCAGACTCAATAGCAAACGCAACTATCCAAAAAGCAGAAGCTATGGTAAAAGACGCATTATCTAAAGAGTTCGTAGGAAAAGATAAAATAAATACCTCTTCACAAAACAGACATATACAAGCCGCAAAACCTGCAGTAGTAACACAACAACATGCGAATGCAAATGTTAAAACGATTGCAGGTGCAAAAAAACATAATGGTGATGTTTGGGAGAATTTTTAGGGAGAGAGTTTGAAGAGGAGATTGCTTTAGGGCAGTCTCTTTTTTAGAGTGCCAAACACCGTTTTGTGAGACACTCTTTAGTGCATTTTCTTAGTTCTTTCTTATAGCAACATATTTCTCTACTCTTCCCAGCCTCCGCCAAGGGCTTTACACAACATAACAAAATTCTGACGCTTTGCCTCTTCGTTGAGAACTAACTGATTTTCATTGGTTAATAAGGATTGTCTTAGAATGAGCAGAGGTAAATAAGCCGTTTTGCCATTCTCATATTCGGCTTTGCTTATTGATTCTGCTTGAATATATTTTTTTTGTGCACTCGCTAAGGCATTTCCCTCGGCAAGCAGAGTTTGCCGCTCTTTAAGCGCATTTTCTACTTCTCCAAAAGCTACCAAGAGTGTCTGCTCATACTGTAACTCTGCCTCTTTTGTTCGTGCTTTGGCCATGTTCACCTCACCCTCAATCCGTCCTGCCGTAAAAATCGGCAGTGTCACCGAAGGTACAATCTGCCACATCGAAGAGGGAGACTCTAAAAGTTTTGTAAGCTCCGCACTTTGAAGTCCAAGAATGCCCGTTAACGAAAAAGACGGGAAATAGGCGGCTTTTGCCACTCCTATGGAGGCATTCGCGGCATGCCAAGAGGATTCTGCCGCCAAAATATCGGGACGACGTTTTAAAAGCGTAGAGGGAATACCGGCAGGTATCTCTATCGATGGAAGTGATAAATATCCCTTTCTCATCACAAACTCTTTAGGAAATTCTCCGCTAAGAGTAGAGAGTAAAATTTGCAATGCCGCTATTTTTGCCTCAATCGGAGAAATCTTACTGCTCGCCTCATCCGCAGATGCCCCTGCTTGCAAAACATCCCCGTACGAACCAACGCCTTGATTCCACTTTGCCTGAGAAATCGAAGCAATCTGCTGGGCAAGCAGTCGGTTTTTATGCGCATTTTCAAGCAATACATGTTGGCTCAGAAGAGTGTTGTATGTTGAGACAACATTTGCCACTACAGAGGAGCGCACCAACTGTTGCGCGTAACTGCTCGCTAGGAGTGCAGCCTTTGCCGACTCTTCTGCTCTGGCATATTTGCCCCAAAAATCTATCTCATACTGGCTCATGGACAAACCCAGACCATAGGTCGTTGCATGGCTGTTAAAGCTTGAGGAGCGGTTTGAAGTGGTAGTGGACAACTGTTGCGTTGAAGCCGAAGCTCCGGCACTCAGCTGTGGAAAAAAATTTGCGTTTGCAATGCCTAGTTGTGCCATGAAACTCTCATTTTTAGCAGCAGCGATAGCAATCTCTTTGTTCTGTTTGAGTGCCCTCTCCACTAAGGCGTTGAGAGTAGAATCGTTCAGTTTTTCCCACCATCGGCTTAGAACTTCAGTAGAGCTGTTTTGTTCTGCTGATTTAAACTCCTTTGGGAGTTCCGGGCTGGGTGAAACAAAATCAGGTCCTACTGTTGTACAACCACTTACAATAAAAGTAGCCACTGTCCAAAAAACTGCATGAAATAGTGCTTTCACTCCTTCTCCTTTGCTTTTTTGTGAACTATCTTCTCTCGCCATGAAGAAATTTGATAGTAGAGATAGGGGATAAAATAGCGTTCAATAAAAGTAGCCGCAATCATGCCCCCAAGAATGCCTATGCCGATTGAGTGGCGACTTTGAGCCCCTGCTCCTGTACTGATAACGAGCGGCAGTACGCCAAAAACAAAAGCCAAAGAGGTCATCATCATAGGGCGGTATCGCAACTTTGCTGCGGACATGGTCGCATCATAGATACTTTTTCCTGCTTTGCGTTCTTCCTCTGCAAATTGAATAACCAATATCGCATTTTTTGCCGCCAATGCTACAAGTGTGAGCAATCCGATTTGAAAATAGACATCGTTGCTTTGCCCCGTAATCCAAAGGGCGACGAACGCTCCCATCATGCCAAAGGGGATGGCAAGCATAACCGCCAAAGGGAGTGTCCATGCCTCGTATTGGGCTGCAAGAATTAAAAATACTATAATAAGTGCAAAGAGAAGAATATTCTGCGCACGGTCTTGAACTTGAATCTGTTGATAGGCAATACCGTCCCAACTCGTCACAATTTCAGGAGGAAGAAACTCTTTTGCCAATTTGTCGAGTGCTTCAATTGCCTCGCCAGTGCTCACTCCAGATTGCAAAGTCGCACTTACAGGAACAGAAAGCATTGTGTTGAAGTGTTGAATAGTTACAGGTGCGGACTCTTGACGCACAGACAAAATGGAGCCCAGCTCTATCATAGCCCCTGACTCCGAACGGACATAGCCTCTGCCGATGTCCGAGGGAGTGCGTCTAAAAGCCTCATCCGCCTGCACCTTTACCCAGTAGCTATTTCCATCTTTTACGAACTGATTAATATTTGAAGCACCGATTGTATCTTGGATGGTTGCAAACAAATCCTCTAACGAAACTCCGAGTATCTTTGCTCTCTCTCTGTCGATGTCCAAAAAGAGCACGGGCGACGATGGACGCATGGTGCTCGTTACACCGGCAAATTGTGGGAGCTCTTTGGCTTTTTCCATAAATTTTTGCGCATTTTGTACAAGCAGATTTAAATCTGCATCGGGGCTTTGAAGCCACAACTGTATGCCTCCTGTTTTACTTAATCCTCGAATAGGCGGCGGTGGGTAGGAGTGAAAGTTGGCTTCCGTAATCGGCTGCGTTGCTTTTTTAAATGCACTCATAATTGCTTTTGCACTCAACTCCTCACTCTGGCGCTCATCCCAGTGGGAGAGTCGTGCAATGAGTGTTGCAGAGTTTGGCTCCTGCCCTCCTCCCATGAAATTGCTCCCCACAATCGTGACGATATTTTCCACTCCCTTGATTGATTTGACTGCATTTTCCGCTTTTTCTACAACTGCCTGTGTCCGTTCAATCGTTGCCCCTTCAGGGAGCGAGAGAACCGTATAAAAGTAGCCTTGATCTTCTGTCGGCAAAAATGATTTTTGCAGCGTTGATGAAAGATGATAGATAACTCCAAAAACGGACAAATAGAGTAAAAATGTGATAAAACTGCGTCGAATCATGGCACTTGAGAGGTGCAGATAACGCTCCGTCATGGAGGCAAACATCTTGTTAAAATAGACAAACGGTGCAAAAGGCGGCTTCACATGCGGTTGCAAAAGCAATGCGCCCAGTGCAGGAGAAAGAGTGAGTGCCACAAAACCCGAGAAGAGTACAGATACTGCAATGGTCATAGCAAACTGTTTGTATAACTCTCCCGTCATACCGCCGACAAAAGTTGCCGGCACAAATACGGCACAAAGTACCAAAACAATTGCGATAATCGGACTCGCAACCTGAGACATAGCCTTCATGGCTGCCTCTTTCGGTGAAAGATGTTCGTTTTGAATAATCCGCTCCATGTTTTCCACAACAACAATTGCATCGTCCACCACGATACCGATTGCCAACACCATTCCAAAAAGGGTCAGAGTATTAATCGAATATCCCAGCAGATACATGCCTATAAATGCCCCCATCAGAGATACGGGGACAGAGATGAGCGCTATGAGACTGGCTCTGAAACTTTGCAAAAAGAGGTAGATAACCCCGACTACAAGAAGCAGTGCCTCTGCAAGCGTTTTTATTACCTCTTGGATGGAGATTTTGACAAATTTTGTCGCGTCATGTGCCATCTTATATTCAATACCCGCGGGAAATGTTTTGGAGAGGCGCTCCATCTCTGCAGTAACCGCTTCGGAGGTTTGGAGGGCATTCGCATCTGATTGTGAAAAGATAACCAAAAGAACGGCAGGATTACCGTTGAGGCGACCGTAATATTCATAGTTACTCGTTCCTAGTTCCACTCGGGCAATATCGCTGAGATGCACAATTGTACCGTCCGCTTTTGCACGAACAATAATCTGTTCAAACTCCGCTGCTGTGGATAATCTTCCTTTGGTTGTGAGCATAACCGTCGTTTGCTGTGCGGGAATTTGCCCCTGACCTAAACGCCCCGGATAGACCTGAATATTTTGTTCCTCTATCGCACTATCGACATCGGTCGTGCTAATCCCCATGGAAGCCATCTTATCGGGGTTGAGCCAAATACGCATGGCATAGTTGCGTTCTCCCGAAATAGATGCGTCGCCTGCACCGGGAACTCTTTTAACGGTATTGATAACATGGGTTGCTACATAATTGCTGATTTCAATATCACTCTTTGAACCGTCAGGCGAATACAAAGCGGCAATCATCAAAATATCTTGATTTTTCTTTTTTACATTTACACCCAACTCTCTTACAACGCTCGGGAGCCTCGGCAGTGCGAGATTGACCCGATTTTGAATATCCGTGAGTGCTTTGTCAACATCCGTTCCTACTTCAAATGTACATGCAATCCCTCCGCCCCCTGACATACCCGAAGCCGAAGAACTTACATACATGAGATTATCTGCACCCGCAATTTGTGCTTCAATTGGAGCGAGCACCGTATCGGCAATCGTTTGAGCATCGGCTCCGGGGTGGCTTATGCCGATATTAACACTCGGCGGTGTGACATTTGGAAATTGCGATACAGGAAGAAGGCGCATGGAGGTAAAGCCCAACACGACTATCAAAATGGCAATCACTCCTGCAAAAATAGGACGATTGATAAAATAACGAGAAAACATTACTTCTCGTTTTTGGAAGAAACTGTTTTTACGGCTTTTCCTGCATCCACGCGCGCATTGCCCTCAGACACAATCTCCTCTCCCTCTTGAAGCCCTTCTAAAATCACTCTATTCTCAGCAATCCATTCGCCCACTTTCACAGGGCGAGATTCTGCTATTTTATCTTTGCCTACGACATAAACATAAGTTCCTTTTTGCCCCTGCATGAGTGCCTTAGAGGGAATAACCAAAGCATCTTGCATCACTCCGCGTATTTGCACTTTAACGAGTTCACCCGGAAGAAGGGAGCCTTTTGGATTTGGCACTTCTGCTCTAACCGTCCTTGTCGCTGTAGCGCTATCAACCGTAGGACTGAAAAATGAGAGTTTTCCTTTGTTAGGAAAGAGAGTTCCATCCGAGAGAATCACATCGACCGACAACTCTTTTTCGTTTGCATCTCTGAGTTTCTCCATAACATGCGTATTGATTGAGAACTCAACATAAAGTGGGTCGGTTTGATAGAGCGTACTCAATAAACCGTTTTGAGAGGGAACAATATAGCTCCCCTCATATTGCGTCACTCTGTCAACCCATCCCGATATCGGAGCCGTAATAGTTGTGTAACTCAGATTGAGCTTTGCCTCAGCTAAGGAGACTTTAGCCTGATTTACCGATGCTTCTTGTGTGCGATTGGCTGTGATTGCCTCATCTAAATCCTGCTGTGAGGAGGCTTTCTGTGCATATAAATTTTGAATCCGCTTAAGATTCTGTGCCGAATTCTCTTTTTTTGCAATTTGCGCATCCAATGCGGCTGCGGAAGATGTTACGGCAAGATTAAAAGGTTTTTTGTCTATGGTAAAGAGGGTTTGTCCCGCTTGAATAAAACTTCCTTCATGGTAGTTTTGAGTTTCTAAGAATCCTTCAACACGGGCACGGATTTGAACAAGATGGCTGGCAGCCGTGCGTGCAGTCAACTCCATAGGCAGCTCAACATTTTGCTTCTTAACCATCATCAGATGAACCGTAGCCGGAGGACGCTCCTCTTTTTTTGAACCTTGGTTATCCGCACATCCAGACCATACCAAAATCCACACCAAGGCTACAAATATCTCTTTTTGCCACATCATTTTCCCTTAATTTATACACAAAAAATTTTGACAGCAGTATAAAGCAAGTTACTTTGTTTATTGCTTTTTATGTAAGAGAGTTCGTGCAAAATCACAAGAAGAGCCCACTGCTTCCTTAGTTTTGATTTACCATGGAACAAGCGTTTCATTACTCTTATAAATTTTTCGCTAGAATGTAATAATTTTAATCCTATCTAATAAATATAAGGCATATAATCAATGACCATTATGGAAATAGAAAATTGACTAGCTTGATTATGGAAGATAAGAAAGAATCTAAAAGGAAAACAAAATGAGTAAATATTATCCACCAAGTTTTATGAAAAAACAGTTTAACTGTGTTCATTGTGGGGTTTATGCAAAGCAAAATTGGGAACAACTAGTATATAGTGAAGAATGGTATATAAATAGTTCCTATTTATTATGTATTTGTGAACATTGCGATAAAAAATCTTTATGGAAAGATGAAACAGAAACTATTTTAGACCCTATGGCTGCTATTCATTTGCCACCGCATGAAGATATGCCAGAAGAAATTAAATCACTCTATAATGAAGCATTAAGTGTTATTGATTTATCTCCAAAATCAGCTGGTGCACTTTTAAGACTTGCTATACAGCATCTTATGCCATTGATAGGTGCAAATACAGGAAAATTAGATAAAGATATTGCGAAACTTGTATCTGAGGGATTAAATGAACAAATACAACAAGCACTTGATTATTGTAGAGTGATAGGAAATAATGCTGTTCATCCAAATGAAATAAATTTGGATGATACCCCTGACATGGTACATACTATGTTTGAAATGATAAATTTTATAATTGAAGAAAAAATAGCAAAACCAAATAGAATCAAAGAAATATTTAAAAAATTACCAGTTGGTGCTATCGCCTCTATTGAGAAAAGAGATAATAAATGACAAAAGACATCATCAACGATTAGCAGACAAAATATTTTAAACAATAACTATGCGTTAGAGCAGATAGAATCAAATCTATCTCTTGGCGGTATATATTGGCAAGATAAAAATGTATTTACTAAGGTACATGTTGCCGAAATTTTACAGATAGATATTCGTACTGTTGAGCGATACATAGAGTAGTACGGGGATGAATTTGGTAAAAATGGTTATGTAGTTTTAAAAGGTGCTAAGAATTTAAAAACATTTCAAAATGACAAACTTTTCAATAAAAATAAATTATTTTAGTATGATGCATAAAATCAACACTTGGAACTCTCAATTATGGGCAATCAAAGTAAATCAGATATGGTTATCTATAACGATGGTGAATTGGAACTGAATGTTTCAGTTGAAAACGAAACTGTTTGGCTCAGTCAAAGTCAATTATGTGAACTTTTTGGTAGAGATAAATCAGTTGTTTCAAGACATATTAGAAATATTTTTAGTGATGGTGAACTAGACAAATCTTCAACTGTTGCAAAAAATGCAACAGTTCAATTTGAAGGCGGAAGAGAAATTTCAAGAGAAATTGAATACTACAATTTAGATGTAATTATTTCTGTCGGCTATCGGGTTAAATCCCAAAAAGGTGTGAGATTTAGACAATGGGCGACATCAGTTCTCAAGAACTACATCCAAAACGGATATGTTATCAACTCAGAAAAAATCACACACCAAAGATTTAAAGAACTTGAGAATGATGTTTCACTTTTGAAATTACAAGTGGCAAATATCTCAAAAGGTCTTGAAAATAGTTCCGTACAACCTAAACATGGAATATTTTTTAACGGAGAGATTTACGATGCGTATGCTTTTATAAATGATTTGCTAAAGAGTGCAAAAAGTGAAGTAGTGTTGATAGACAACTACATTGACAACACTATTTTTACACTTTTCAGCAAATATCCAAATCTAAAAATTAAAATTTACACACAGACCATCTCAAAACAGCTTAAGCTTGACTATCTAAAATACAATTCTCAATACCAAAATATAGAGCTTCAAGAATTCAAAAATGCTCATGATAGATTTATGATACTCGACAACAAAGAGGTGTATCATATTGGAGCAAGTCTCAAAGATTTGGGCAAAAAGTGGTTTGCTTTTTCAAAGTTTGAGATGGCTGCTTTGGAGATTTTAGGGAGATTAAAATAATAGATATTGTAACTAGTCTTTTGCTAAACCATACAGAAATTGATAGACAAAAGTATTAAAAGAGCTAAAAATAAAGATTACCATACCTTTTAGTTCAATACTATTTTTTTAACAAATTTTCTACACCAAAACTAAAAACCGAACCCTCGGAATAGACGGATTTTATCGAAAGAGCGGTTTTGTGTGCTTTTAAAATATAGCTCACCATGGCGAGTCCTATGCCCATTGAGTTGTCCCAGCTGTTTTTCTCAACTCTGTAAAATTTGGAAGTTACTTTGTCCAAATACTTCTCTTTTATCCCTATTCCGCTATCTTTTACATAAACGGTGTTATTTTTTAAAAGAACCTCGACATCATCTTCCGAATATTTGAGTGCATTATCTATGAGATTTATCAGTGCCAACTCAAGCATAGTTTTATCGGCACGGACCATACAATCTTCCCCTTCAAGCGTTATTTTTCTTGATTTATATTTTGAAGAGAGATTTGCTATGACCTCCTCACACAAAAGCTTTAGGTTAAAAGTTGTCTCTTTAATCTCGATATCACTGTTTTCAAGCTTGACGGTTAGAGCTAATCTATCTAGCATTTTTGATATTTTTTCGCCGTTTGAATTTATTTTCTCCAAAAATTTATCTCTTATTTTTGAATCTAAATTCGGGTCTTGCCGGAGCGTTTGAGCATAACCCATAATAGCGGCAACAGGATTTTTGAACTCATGTGAGATGGCTGAGAGAATCTCATTTCTCTGTCTGTTTATAAGTCTTAGTTTTGCCGTATATTTTCGTTTCTGTTTGTCACGGTGATGAAGCTTTTTTACAAGATTTTTGAGCAATAGAGAGATTTGTAAAAATTCGTAAAAATATTTTGTTTTTATTGTAGCCCTATAGGTTTTATTAGATATTGCATCAAGATAGTTGGTAATCTGCACAATATCGTACACTATTCTTTCACTCATTTTTTTTGAAGCATAAAGGGCTAGAAGCAATATAAGAAGAAATACAAAAAAGAGTTTCATCCATAGCAGGTAAAAATCATTCATAATTTGCTCTAAACTGATTGCCAACCTGACATAAATAATTTCGCTGTTATAGGACATTTTTTTTACAACATACAAAAAATCAACATTAAGAGTCTCCGAGTGCCTAATCACATGAGAAAACTCTTGGTTATCTGCCTGCATTATCTCATATCTTGAAGAGTGGTTCTCCATGGTTGTTTTGTCAGCGTTTGATTCAGCCATGACCAACCCTTTGCCGTTGATTATTGTTAATCTCATATTTGTTTCTTCACTGATTTTTTGAGCATGCTTATCTAAGTTATCAATTTTTGAGAGTCCTATGGAGAGAAGTTTTATGCTGTTTTGAAGATGCGTTGTATAGTTGCTGATGATTATCGACTTGAGAGTTGTATAACTTATAATGGATGAGATAAGCAAAGCACCTATAAAAAGCAGTAAAAATTTCGCAATAAAGACTTGATGAATTTTTAGCATGGTTTGCACACTCCTTTTTTACTATAAGTTATAAACAGGGTTAATAATTGATTCAAAAATTTCATTGGGGCATTTTATCAAAATAACTTTATAGGAAAGAAAGCTTAAATAACTTATAATGATATATATTCGTAAAAGAGGAGCATCAAATGTTTGTATCATCCTACAACACTTACATTCAGACAAATGCTTCTGAAAAAAGTGTAAAAAGCAGGGAAAATTCTTCAAAAGAGGGTTCCTCTTTTAGCTCAAAGCTGCTTGATTCGCCAAAACTTGATTTGCTCTTTGCATCGGATTTGCCTGTGGATTATATCTATAAAGCAAAATCTTTTAATACAAAATTAGAGCTGCAAAGACAAGAAGAGGCACTTAAAAATCCGGAAAATGAGTTTGTTGCAAAATCTAAAGAGCTCACAAAAGAGTTTATGGGTAATAAAACGCTCCAGAGTGCGAAAACTGCTTATGAAGATAACTCAAAAATATTTTCGCTCATCAGAAAACCGCATGTTCCGCTCGACCAAACACCACATACGGACTCAAGACTTCCTGCAAATGTGCAGCAGCTTCAAGAGCTCTATCTACGCCACACCATGGTAAATACCTACGCACAAAACGATAGATACTATCAAATTACGGCTGCTTAAACTACTCTTCTCTCCAAGCCTCAGTTTTGAGGACTCTTTTATCGTCAAAATATTTTAGCTTAAAAGCATTCAAACAGCTCCCCTCACTAAAATCCATAATAGCTACCTGAAGTATTTTTTTACATGACTTTGGAATGTCAAAATGCCCTTTTATACCAGTTAAAAACTGCTTTAGAGGAATTTTTTCATCCATCCCTATCACATTATCCCTGCATCCGCTCAGCCCGATGTCCGTGAGATACGCCGTCCCTTTTACTATCTGAAAATCATCCGTTGATACATGCGTGTGCGTTCCGATTATGCCGCTCACTTTGCCTTGAAGAAGCATCATCATGGCTCTTTTTTCGCTCGTAGCCTCTGCATGAAAATCTATAAAAATATTTTTCACACCCTCCGCATGGAGCGCCTCAACCGTTGTTAATGCACATCTAAAAGCATTGTCCGTGTAGGGCATAGAGTAGTGTCCCATCAGATTCAAAACTGCAAGCTTCTCCCCTGCGATTTCGTAAACTTTGCAACCTGTTCCCTCAACACTCTCAGGATAGTTATGCGGTCTTAGTATCTCATGCGAACCAAAAAGTGCTACTACTTCCTTTTTATCCCAAGAGTGATTTCCGCCACTCATGCAGTCAATTCCATATGCCAGAAGTTCATCTGCATTTTTAACATTCACTCCAAAGCCATGCGAAGCATTCTCATAGTTTGCTATTACAAAGTCAACCGCATACTCTTCTCTTATCTTTTGCACATGCGCTTTTACCATCTCACGCCCCGGCTTACCCACTATATCGCCTATAAACATCACTCTCATATTTTTTACAGCACCTTTGGTTTGTTATTTCTTAGATAGGTAAGCGTCGCTTTTATAATGTCGTCATCATCTTTAGAGTTTGATTTTATTGTCTCTTTTGAGTCGTTCATGTAAGTAAATGTGATATTTTGCCCATAGTTCGAGATAGATTTTATTCTACTCTCTAAACTTAAAAGTTTAATAACCATAAGCTCAAAAAACTGTTTTGTAGGAGTATCTACAGCACCGAATCTGTCAATTACCTCCTCTTCAATCTCATATACTTCCACTGCATCCTCGCACTGTGAGAGGCGTCTGTAGATATCGAGTCGGAGCCTATCCTCTTTTACGACCTCATCAGAGATAAAAGCAGAAATTGTAAGTTTTATATCTACTTTGAGTTTCACACTCTCGACTGTGTTGCTCAGCACTTTTATAGCATCTTCGAGCATTCTGAGGTAGAGTGAATAGCCGATGTTTTTGATATGTCCGCTTTGTGCATCTCCGACGAGATTTCCGCCGCCGCGAATCTCTAGATCATGGTACGCCAAAACAGAACCGCTTCCCAAAAATGAGTTGGATTCTAATGCCAATAATCTTTTTTTTGCCTCATCTGTGAGATTTTCTTTATTTTGAACGATGAAATACGCAAAACCCTCCGCATGTGCACGACCTACTCTACCGCGTAATTGATGTAAATCGGCTATACCAAATCTATCCGCACCGTCAACTATGATTGTATTTACATTGGGCATGTGGATTCCAGACTCAATGATAGAGGTCGCTAACATGAGGTCATATTTACCCTCTTCAAACTTCAACAGCTCCTCTTCCGTCTTTGTCGCCGAGATTTGAGAGTGAAGCATAACCACTCTAAGTTCCGGCAAAATTGCTTTGAGTTCGCCCAGTTTTATCGGCATGTGGTCTATGGAGTTGTGCACATAAAAAACTTGTCCGCCGCGGCGAAGCTCCCTTAAAATAACCTCTTTGATGAGTTTCTCTTCATACTCTTTTACAAAAGTCCGAACGGGCTGTCTGTCGCTCGGCGGAGTTAAAAGTTGGCTCATGGTTTTTATGGAGCTCATCGCCTGATTGAGCGAGCGGGGAATCGGTGTGGCACTCATGGAGAGAAGATGGACGTTGTGGTAGAGCTCTTTGATTTTCTCTTTTTGCTTCACGCCAAACTTATGCTCCTCATCAATAATAACCACGCCTAAGTTTTTAAACTCCAATCCAAAAAGTGAATGTGTTCCTACCACAGCATCCAAATCTCCGCTAGCCAGTGCTTTGATGATATTTGTCTTCTCTTTGGCACTAACAAATCTGTCAAGCTTGGAGACCTTGATGCCTACTTGATCAAATCTCTCTCTAAGTGAGCGATAATGTTGTGCCGATAGAAGAGTCGTTGGAACGATGAGAGCCGATTGAAAACCTGACTTATAAGCTGCAAAAATTGTATTCATGGCAACCTCAGTTTTTCCAAAACCCACATCACCGCTGAGAAGTCTATCCATGATATGCCCAGACTCCATCTGCGAAATTATCTCATCCACTGCTACGCGTTGGTCGTCCGTGTAGTCAAATCCTGAGAGTTTTTGAAATGCTTTTAGCTCACTTCTATCAAGAATAATTTGAGGTGCTTTGATTAGGGCACGGGCTGCTGCCGTGTTTACAATGGCTCCCGCAATCTCAAAGAGTCGTTTTTTAACACTCTCTTTGAGTTTTGCGAAACTCCCTTTGCCGAGCCTGTCCAAGACCGGAGTCGAACCCCCTGAGGCGATGTAGCGGTCGATAAAATCAAGGTTTTCAACGGGGAGTAGAATTTTATCATCGCCGACATATTTAATGACGATAAAATCTTTCACTCCGCCTAAAATTTCAGTCTGCTCGATTCCCTCAAAAATTCCCACGCCGTAATCTTCATGCACCACATAATCGCCCACTTTGAGGTCATCAAGAAGTATGGCACTCTTTCTTCTTCGTCTCTTTTTTTCCGGTTTATTGAGCGATATTATCAGCTCATCTTTGGAGATAATATTTAAAATATAGGGTGCATACACTTTGTTGATATTTTGAAATTCATAGATACCGACCTGCTTTATGGAAGCTTCATTCGTTGCAATGATGGTTATTTTTTTCTCTTTATGAAATTTTAGGAGTGCATCGACATCCACGACTGACAACTCTTTATATTCCTCGGACTCTTTGAGAATTTCCAGGTTAAAACACTCTCTTGAGACTACAGGGTTGTTTATTCCGTACGCCTCTTTGAGAAGATTATCTAAATTTTTGCCCAACAGTGCTTTTTTGCTCTCTAAAAAATTGGAGCCGTGTTCATCAAGATACCAAAAGCCGAGAGATGCTACATCTTTTACCAAAGAGTCAAACTTCGAGTTTTGAACCCTCTCATTCAGGGCATGAAAACCGGACTCATCGAGGGAGTAAAAGGCACTTGTTATCTCAATACTCTCAAGCTCCTCCTTGAGCGTTCTTTGCGACTCTAATTCAAAATATTTTATCTGTTCTATCTCATTATCAAAGAGCGAAATTCGTACAGGATTTTTAGCGGCAGGGGTAAAAATATCTATAATATCTCCGCGAAAAGAGATTTCGCCCTCTACTTGCACCATGTCAACAAAGCTGTAGCCCCAAAAAAGCATCTGCTCTTTAAACGCACCAAGCTCTATTGTCTGCCCAAATTCTAGCGAAGTGGATTGAAGCAGTTGTGCCTTTGGCAGGTGAAAAAGAAGCGTTTTGAGGGGTGCAATAACAAGCGGTTTTTTCTTGGATGCATAGTAGATTCTAAGTTTAGAGAAGAGTTCATGTAGCTCCTCTTTGTAGGAGCGTAAATCATCGCCAAAAGTTGGGCGAAAGTCCGGAAAAACAATCACCGCTTCTTTAAAAAAGTGAGCAACGGTTGCAAGTTCCCCTGCCTCTTTTGCATCCTCACAGATGAGGAGTTCTATATTTCTTGTTTTGCTTGTTTTAAAATATTCAAATAGAGAGCTTTGTGACATGCTATTCCTAATTTTTTTTGATAACTGACCTTACGCACTTTTCAAAAAAATGTGTAAAACACCTTATAATTCTCAAAAAACAAGGTTTTTTGTAGCTTTAGGGGGTTGTAGGGACAATTTGTCCCTGCCACTAAAACGGACGCGTTCGTTTTAGTGCGTAACATCAGGTGGACTATATTTTCAGAGGTTCGGGTTCCGGTAACTCGATAGATTGAAGCGTTTTTTTATGATTTGAATTAAAATTTGAAGCAGTCGCCTTCGTTTTTAAAATGCTGTTTCCTTCAAAAATACCCTTAGCCTCTATGACCAATTCAGAGGACTCTATCGTCCCTTTTACTCTGCCGTCGGCCTTTATCTCAATGGTGTCGACATTTATAATACCCTCTATTAATCCTTGAATAACGAGGCGAGTTGCAAAAACATCCCCTTTAATACGCCCATGTTTACCGACGGTTACTTGAGCACTAGAGTTTATAACCCCTTCAAACTCCCCATCCACATAGAGATTGCACGATAAATTCATCTCACCTTTTATGGATGAGCCGACAGTAATGATGGTTGTGCTTGAGTCGGGATTGGTACTTTGATGTGTGCTGTCGCTTTTATTAAAGATTGCCATGGAATTTCTTTCTCCTTTTCAAATATTTCTTTGTAATTAAGTGCATCCCATTTTATAAACCAAATCGGATTTACAACTCTTGCCATAAATTTCACTTCGTAATGAAGATGAGGACCGCTACTGATTCCTGTATTGCCGGAATAAGCGATTAAATCGCCTTTTTTAATAAATTGTCCTGATTTTATCACAATTTTATTTAAATGAGCAAACGATGTTTTAAATCCGTAATTGTGCTGAATTGTTATAAGATTTCCATACCCACTTTTACCGCTAGCCCCTGCAAATTCAACGATTCCATCCGCCGTAGCACGAACTACAGTGCTCATGTCCGCCTTCATATCCGTTCCTTCATGATACTCTATCTTACCGGTAATAGGATGAATCCTTCGCCCAAAATCACCGCTAACTCCGGCATAGGGGACAGGTGAACCGCTTGGCATAAATTGCAAGAGCGTTGCCATATCTTCGGAACTCAGTTTTGCAATATCCACTCTCTCTTGAAGCGTCATCTCTTCAACCGGTGCGAGTCCAATCAGGGTTTCTATGTCAGAGAGTGATTGAGAAACTCTCTCTAGTTCCTCTTTTTTTGTAAGAAGCGTTTCTAAGGTGGAATTCATATTTTCATTTAACTCTTTGTTTTTTAATTCTATCTCTTGATAATTTTTATGCATTGCCATGCGTTTGACATCTATGGCATCCACTTCATAGTTAAGATACAAAATTGTCATGACTGCGACAAAAGAGATAGAAGCTAGAAATATAACCGCATAAAGAATTGCTTTTTTTACAAAGTTGTGCAGATTGTACTGCTGCATTCCATTGTCATCATGTATAGTAATAGTAAAGTGTGTGTTCATCTATAAGTTCCTTAAAAACTGTTCAACAACGCTAAAAGAGCCGAATACAAGGTAGTTGCTGTTTTGATCTATCTCTTTAAATGGTCTGTGTTTTATACCTAACTCCTCCAAAGTTTTTTGGAGTTTTGCCTCATCCTCTATCCGCGCATCATGTACGGTTATAATCTCTACATGCTCTATAATGGGTTTTAAAATGGAAAGAATCTCTCTGTAATTTTTATCTTTGTAGCTATTGTAAATGAGTACATATTTTTGAGGAGCCAGAGATTCTACTATGGAAGCTGCTGCAAGCGGATTGTGTCCCACATCGATGAGAACATTTTCGCCTATTTTTGTCAATCTTCCGAATAGTTTTGCATTGTTAAAATCTTCAACGCTGTATTTAAGCCCAAAAAAATTCAGAGCAGAGATACTCAGTTTTAAATTCTCTCTCAGATAAGGAAAAAGCGAGAGATTTTTTGAAATTTCCTCTATTTTTCTTTTATCTTCCTCCTCTATCAGTTCATCCACTCCATAAAACTTTGCACTTTTCTTAAGCGCGATTATTTGAGCGATGAGAGCAATCTCTCTATGTTTTTGATTTGCCATAATCACGCTCTTTTGCATGGCATTTAACTTTGTTTTAGCGATCTGCGTTATATCACTCCCCAAAAAAGCCTCATGGTCATAGTCGATAGGAGTTACTAGGGTGAGGGCTTTCTCAAACACGGCAGTCGCATCATGTTCTCCTCCAAGCCCGGCTTCAAGAACCACAAAATCACATCCTCTAAAAATCAGCATCGCCAGCAGCGTTGTATATTCAAAATAGCTGAGTGTACCCGAGTCTGATTTTGCTAAAATAGTTTGTAGTTTTTGATGCGCTTCTTCAAGTGTTTCGTCATTTGCATTTGCACCATTCAACCATATTCTCTCATTGAATTCTAAAATATGAGGCGAAGTATAGTGTCCAACTTTGAACCCTAGAGAGTGCAAGGCAGTCGCCAAAAAACGACCCGTTGTTCCTTTGCCGTTTGTACCGATAACATGAATAACTTTTGGAGCATCGAAAGAGGATTTTATCTCACCAAAAACCCTTGGCATACGACTATAATCAATCTCGCTATAATAAAGTGGCTTCTCTCTTAAAAACTCTCCCAGCACTGAGTTACTTCCTGTAGGCAACTCTGTTGCGTCCATCTTTTTTTGCAGAGTAGAGGTACTCATCAGCGGAGTTTAGCGTAACATTGAGAGAGGAGTGTTGCTTTCTCTCTGAAATGCCGGCACTCACTGTTACCGAAATTCTTTGATCTTTATACATAAATTTTGCCTGTTCCACATGTTTTCTTACCTTCTCTGCAAAAATCACACCGCCCTCAGTATCTGTTTCACTCAGAATCGCCATAAATTCCTCTCCGCCGAATCGTCCAATTATGTCTTCTATTCTGCCCTCTTTTTTAAGTATTTTTGCAAAAGCAAAGAGCACTGCATCGCCGGCATCATGTCCAAAAGTATCATTTACAGCTTTGAAATAATCTACATCAAACATTACTACGGAAAAGTTATGCCCGTACCGTTCAAACTCCGACTCTTTTATATTCATAAAATCATCCAAGGCTCTTTTATTGTAAAGCTTCGTTAAAAAATCCTCTTTGGACTCCTCTTTTGCAGCTATCAACTCCTGCTCCAACTCACGAACCCGTTGACTTAAAATAGCAATTTCACTGCTATGACCGCGCAAATCACTGCTTAGGAGTTGTGTATTCTCCTCCAATGCTAAAGCTATCGTGAAAAGTTTTTTATGGGAGAGGGTAAAATTTTTATCGGATTCGCCGCTGTATGCCTCTAGTTCATCTTTTATTTTTCTAATCTCTGTTGTAGAGTTGTCAGATTTTTCAATCATATCTATGAGTCGCAAAGAGAGTTTGTCCAGCACGCCGTCGATGGACTCAACCATCTCTTTTAAACTCTCCTTATCGAGTGCGATTCTTAGCGCGATAGCAGCTTTAACCTCATCTATAACACTCTCATCGCCCAAAATAGAGGGGTTCTCTCTGATTTTTTTGCTTACACTCGCTATATCTTCATTAAAACTTGATGCAATAGAGGGAACCAAAGATGAAATCAAGAGTGAAGAGATTGTTTCCAAATCCATGTTGGCAAGAGAATCGGCAGAGGAGTCTGTCGCTATTCTTAAATTCTCAACACTCTCTTTTAGGTTAGCGCTATCCACTCTCCCCAAACTGCCAAGTCTTTGCAGAAATGTATCGTCATAGCTTGTAATAAAGTTTGTCCAGAGCTGTTTAAACTGCTCAAGTTGCACTGTTGTCGGTGACTGATTCAGCATCTCTATACTTTTTTTGGCTAATTCTGCCGCCTCTTTATTGTGCAACACCTCGACTACATGAAGCACTTTTTTTGTAAAGAGAACCTGACTCTCAAGCATCTCTGCACAGTGATTTTGGTTTGTTCTATTTAATTTAGAGATTAAAAAACGAGCCAACTCATTCATGGTTGTAATTCTATACTGAGTCAACTCTTTTTGAAAATCTTTATGGAGGGTTTGAGTGAATTTATCTAACTGATGGCAATCTTCTACCTTCATGCCGGCTCTGGCAGCCTCTTTACAAAACGCTTCCGCATAAAAATCGGGCGTCAAGAGCTTGCCCTCTAGCTCAAGTCTTTTGATACTGTTTTTAATAATAGTTTGTATTGTCACCCCATCACTCCTTTTTGTTATTTTCTCTTGCACCATCAGCGGAGACTTTTGCAATGAATGATTTTATCGCCTTCTCTGAGCTAAATTTTATAGCATCAAACCTCTCTTGGTCGGTAATGACCGCATTTGGACTGACACTAAAATCATATGTTCCTTTTGTGGCATAATGTTTACTTAAACCACTCTGTTCTCTTGTTATATTGAGTGTTATTGTTGCTCTATATCCTATAACGAAACCGTTGCTATTATACTGAGTCGGAACATAGAGGGGATTTGAGAGTTTTAAAATAAGGTGCGTTTGTGAGAGTGTACGACTCGTTACAGAGGCGTGAAAAATCTCAATAATTGCCTCATCTACCGCATCTTTGATGATTACCGAGTTTTCCGGATCCTCGTCAGAAATAATAACATTTGTACTTATCTTCTCACCGATAACTTCGCGGGCAAATTTAGAACTTGGCGTATATCCGCATGCCAAGAAGAGTGTAGCTATTAAAATAAAAATAGCAACTCGCATCATTACCCTTTAATTACCAAGTTTACAAGCTTCTTAGGAACAACAATCTCTTTTACAATTGTTTGACCTTCAAGCCATTTTGCAGCACTCTCTTTGGCAATTTTTAAAATATTTTCATCGCTCTCATCGGAGGAGACTTCTATCTCCGTTCTTCTTTTGCCGTTGATAGAAACGCCTAAAGTTAAAGTGTCTTCAACAAAAACTTCTTCTAAAACTCTTTGCATTGTAAAATTCTTTAAAGAGAATTTTTCACTGCTTATATCCCAACATGTATGCGGAATAACAGGCTCCATAATGGAACTGAGTATCCAATACCCCTCGCTCCAAACTGCACTGTTATTCTGAAGATTAAGAGCGTTCATAGCCTCCATGACACCGGCAATCATCGTGTTGAATGTGTATTTTTCACCGTAAACATCGTTTGCTCGTACAAGTGCTTCATACACCTTCTTTCTTGCGAACTTCTCTTCTTTGGTAAGTGCTGCATGCACGATTGTCGGGATTTTATCTGTTTTTGTAACATGAATTGAACGCTCAAAAAATCTTTTTATAAATCTGTACGCGCCCTCAACTGCACTGTCATTCCACTCTAACTCTTGTGTCGGAGGGGCTGCGAAAAGTATAAAAAGTCTTGCCGTATCTGCACCATATTTCTCTATTATTGCATCAGGGTCAACCGTATTGCCCTTGGATTTACTCATCTTCGCGCCGTCTTTAAGCACCATGCCTTGAGTCAGAAGTTTATCAAAAGGCTCATCAAACTCTAAATAGCCCAAATCACGGAAGACTTTTGTAAAAAATCTTGCATACAAAAGGTGAAGAATTGCATGTTCAATCCCGCCGATGTAGTGGTCAACGCCCATCCAATACTTAATCTGTTCGCTTGAAAAAGCCTCTTTTTCCCAATTTTTAGGAGATGCGCAAAAGCGTAAAAAGTACCATGAAGATTCAACAAAAGTGTCCATCGTATCTGTTTCTCGAACAGCGTCTTTTCCACATGTCGGACATTTGCACTGCTTCCATGTCGGGTGATTATCCAGCGGATTTCCCTCGCCCGTTATCTCAATATCTTCAGGAAGTGCAATTGGAAGATTCTCTTTTCTCTCCATCACCAGAGCGCAATCATCACAATGGACAAAAGGAATCGGCGCACCCCAATATCTCTGACGGCTTACACCCCAATCTTTGAGTTTGTAATTTGTAGTTCTTTTGCCGATTTTTTTCTCTTCAAAATAGTCTATGATTTTTGACTGTGCTTCTTTGGAGTTGAGTCCGTCAAACTCTTTTGAGTTAAAAAGCTCTCCAACCTCTGTAAATGCCGAATCCTCTTTTAACTCGCCCTCATAAGGTTTTATGACTGCATTTATCGGCAAGTCATACTTTTTGGCAAAATCAAAATCCCTGTCATCATGGGCTGGAACAGCCATTACAGCACCGCTTCCATAATCCATAAGAACGAAGTTTGCAATCCAAACAGGAACTTTTTTGCCGCTCAGAGGATGAAGAACATCCAAACCAAGAGAAACACCCGATTTTTCTTTTTGTCTATCGATTGAAGAGGTGGTTTTCATCGCTTTTATCTGTTCAATTACCTCTTCCGACAAAAGTCCATTCTCAATCATGTAGGAAACTATCTCATGTTCGGGTGCTAATGCCGTGTAGCTCACGCCGTATATTGTGTCGGGTCTTGTTGTGAAAACGTCAAAACCTTTGAAACTATGATTTAATTTTGTAAGAGACTCTTTATCAAAAGATAAATCAAAAGCCAAACCGTTTGATTTGCCTATCCAATTCTCCTGCATGGTCAATACCTGCTTCGGCCAGCCGCCTTCAAGTTTCTTCAAGTCATTCAGCAATTCATCGCCGTACTGAGTGATTTTAAAGTAGTACTGGTTCATATCTTTTTTGACAATCGGAGTGTCGCATCTCCAGCAGCACCCCTCAACCACCTGCTCGTTTGCAAGAACTGTTTGGTCATGCGGACACCAGTTGAGCATCCCTTTTTTACGGTAAAGTAGCCCTTTTTCGTACATGTCTATAATGAATGACTGCTCAAACTTTGTATAAAGCTCATCCGAAGTTGCAAGTTCTCGTTCTCGTGAAAAAGAGAAACCAAGAGAGTAAAACTCATTTTTCATGTAGTCGATATTATCGTATGTCCACTTTTTCGGGTGCGAGCCATTTTTGATTGCTGCATTTTCGGCAGGCATGCCAAAGCTGTCAAAGCCGATAGGGTGAAGCACATTAAAATTTTGTTGGCGGTAATAACGAGCGAAGGCATCGCTCAGTGTGTAGTTTCTAACATGCCCCATATGGAGCCTTCCGCTTGGAAATGGAAACATACTCAATATATATTTTTTCTCTTTTGTGAAATCTTCACTCGGCTCAAAACTCTTATTCTCTTTCCAAAAGTTTTGCCATTTTTTTTCTATTGATTTTGAACTGTATTCCAACTATTTCTCCTGATACTATAATAAATTTCTTGCAAAACTCAAAACACGCTCACTAAGGCTTCGCTTACGCTGCAGAATCGTTCTCTTAGTTTTGAGTTTTGCAAGAAGTCTAATAGTGAATAATTATTAAACAAAATTACTCTCCTGCTCTGACACAACGCACGAAAAGGGTAGTGCCCTTATAATTGCTGCGCGCATGTCCGTCATAGAAGTCCATGACCCACGCACCGTCTTCGTAGCCCTCATAAGGGGTAGAACTCCAATAGTAGTAGGAGCTGTCGGTTGTCGTAAATGCGCTTTTTATGGCCGGATTTACTCTGCTTGTATCTATAATGGTTTTTAACTCATCGATATTTGGCAGTCGCCAACCATTCTCTTTACCTAAAGTGAGATTTTCACATCTATCTATTGCACTTTGCCATGAGACAGGTCTTCCAACGGCATTATCCTGCCACTGTAAACCTGTAACACTATCGCTTACAATGCCTGTTTCAGTATCACGCACGAAATCCGCCGCTAAGCCGATACTAAGCCCTATCATAACTAAAAAGACTTTTCTCATGTATCGTTCCTGCTTTTTAGATTAAGATATATCTATCTGAAGAAGTGATTTTTACATCACTCCAGATTCGTATTGCGCTCTCATTTTCTCTTTTTCTGCTCTGTTTTTTACTTTTTCTGCCATTCTTTGACGGTAATCGGCTACACTGAATCCTGTCCAAACAACAAGTTGTGCTGCAACAAAAATCGAGCTGTATGTTCCGACGATAACTCCGATAAGCATAGGGAAACTAAAGCCTAACATGATGTCTCCGCCAAAAACAAAGAGGGTAAGTACAACAAAAAATACCGTTAACGAAGTAAGCGTTGTACGCGACTGTGTACGAGAAACTGCTTCGTTAATAATCATAACAAAGTCTGTCTCTTTGGACTCCTCTATATGCTCACGAACACGGTCATAAACGATGATGGTGTCATGGATGGAGTAGCCCAGAATCATCAGAAGTGCTGCAATACTCTCGATGTTAAAATCAACCTCAAAGTAGGCAACAAATCCGAATGTAATAACTATGTCATGCACAATCGCGATAATAGCCGCTAATGCGAAACGCCACTCATAACGAAAGGTTACCGTCGCCATAATTGCCAAAAGTGTGAGAAAAAATGCACTCAAACCTTTCACGCGCAACTCATCTCCGACTTTTGGACCGACCATATCAACACGGCGAATCTCGAAGTCACCCGTGCCTTTTAAAATCTCTTTTGTTGTGTCGCCGATGTCATGACCCAGAGCCACGGTGGAGGATGGAGTTTTAATAACCACCTCTTGGGATGAGCCGAATTCACTCACCGAAGCATGTTCAAAAAGTTCACTTTTTTTGAGGCTCTCTCTGATTTTATCAATAGGGGCATCTTGCGTATATTTTACCTGTACAACCGTTCCGCCTGTAAAATCTATACCAAAAGAGAATCCTTTTATTGCCACAATAGCAATTGCGAGAAAGAATAGAACAAAGGATGCAACAAAAAAGATTTTTCCTTTTCCTAAAAAGTTATAAACCTTATCTTCTTTAAAAAGTTCCATACTTATGCTCCCTTTCTTGTCATACCAAACCACAGCGTGTAGTTTTTATCTTTTTCAATACGGCTCATGTAGAACTGATAGATTCCGTATGTTCCGACAATTGCCGTAAGCATAGAGGCCAAAATACCCATGCTCAGAGTAACGGCGAAGCCTTTGATAGCTCCGGTTCCGTAGGCATACAAAATAGTACATGCAAGAATTTGAGTTATGTTAGAATCCAGAATTGCCCGCATCGCTTTTTGATACCCCTCAGCGATAGCTCTGCTCACAGGCACTCCTGCTCGCAACCCTTCACGGATTCTCTCATTAATGATAATATTGGCATCCACGGCGAGTCCAATGTGAAGCACAATACCTGCCATACCTGGAAGAGTGAGCGTGGCACCCAGAAGTGAAATCATCGCTAAAATTATAAAAAGATTCACGACGACTGCAAAAGTTGCAATTACCCCAGCCAGTCCGTAATAAAATATCATAAAAAGAATGACTAGTACAAAGCCGCTCACCAGTGCAAGGAGTGATGCACGAATACTGTCTGCTCCCAAACTAGGACCGACAGAGCGTTTTTCCATCACATAAATAGGCACTAACAGCGAACCCGAACGAAGAGCGATTGCCAAATCCTTTGCCTCTTCTACAGTGTAGCTTCCGGATATTTGACCACTGCCGCCGCCAATTCTCTCATTGATATTTGGAGCGGAATAAACTTTGCCGTCAAGCACTACAGCGAGACGTTTTCCAACACTTCTGCCTGTAAAATCTCCGAAGATTTCGGCACCCTCTGCATTGAGAGTGAAGTTAATCAGAGGGCGGTTATTTTGATCAAATCCCATAGAGGCATTCGTAAGCATTCCTCCGTCTAAAATTGGTATAGAGTGCACTAAATATTTCATCTGAGGATTTTTTACATCTTCTAAAATAACATCGCCGTAGGAGGTTGCATCTGCGGCGCTCATGGTGTTAACGCGCGCTGCTCTATCTTCGTCCACCGCCATAAGCTCAAGCTTTGCAGCACGGGAGATAAGCTCTCTTGCTCTTTGCTCCTCTTCTACGGTTTTAATTCCTGCCAGTTCAACAAGTATCGCTTCATTCCCTTGTCTTGCAACCGTAGGTTCGGACAGACCAAACTGGTCTAACCTGTTTCTAATTGTTTCAATCGCTTGATCAATGGATTGCTTTTGAGTTTTAATCTTCTCCTCTTCCGTTAAAGTAAGAGAAAAATTTTCGCCATTGGCGGATACCGTCATACCCTCGACTTTTTTTAAAAACTCTTGGATATGTTTAGCATCATCAGCATCCAAAAGGGTGAAGCTAACACTTGAATCATCAAAATCCAAATTACCGAGTAAAATATCTTTTTTCTCGGTAAAATTTTTGATACTTGCTGCAATAGACTTAATTCGTGAAGCTGTTGCCTCTTCGGTTTTTACACCCAAAAGCATATGCAAACCGCCTTGCAAATCAAGCCCTAAAGTAATTTTTTTGCCGTCTTGCAACTGCAACAAAGAGGGAGCAGAAAAAAACACCCCGAATATCGTTGCGATTGCAAGTATGACTATGCGGTAATTAAGCTTCATTCTCATACTTTTTTGAGATTGAATCTTTTGTTATTTTTGCTATAACAGTGTCATTCATTTTCACGCTTATAAAGTTCTCTTCAACCTTATCGATAACCACAATAAAACCACCGTTAGTGATAACTTTGTCACCTTTTTTAAGAGCTGCAATCATCTCAGTTCTTGCTTTAGCCTCTTTTTGTTGTGGGCGAATAATCACAAAATACATGATTGCGATTAAAAATACGAATGGTAACAATTGAGTTATAATTTCCATACTTGAAGTTCCTTTTTTTAATTAAATTGCGGCGATTATACAAGAACTATAGTAACAAATGACTGAATACAATCCAAAAAATTTGACATTTTTTTTAAAAAAAATTCTATAATTTTTTGCCTATATGTTATAATCGCAAATCTACAATCCCGAATATTTAAAATATTTCAATAAGGAATACAGTGAAAATCAAACAGTATTCTATTAAAGTTTTTGAGATAAATATAGAGTCTCAAAGTTCCTTTTTAGCTTTCATGGATAAAAACATCATCATGTTAAAACATTATCTGATTTATCTCAAAGGCGAAGTAACTCCTGACATGGAGGAGTATCTCAAAAGCCATGATATTTCTTACACTACGCATCTGAACCTGAGTGATAAAAAACATCAAGAGCTTGTTTTAAAGCAGAGTGATTTAAAGATTATAGATGAAATTGTAAGAAGTGGGCAGGATATAAAAGTAGCAAGTGACCTACTCATTTTAAATAGAGTAAATAGCGGTGCAAAACTTCAAGTGGAAGGAAACCTCATCATAACAGGCATTGTGGATGGGATAATATTTTGCAATGGAGATTTTATGCTTGTCAAAACATCTTCAAAAGCGATGATAGTTTTTAACGGTGTTGAGATTGATGGCAGTTTGCTGCAAAACAAATTTAACAAAATAATATTTAATGGCGAAGAAATTATCGTATCGCCGATAGAAAAGGAACCTAAATGGGCATAGTTTACGCAATAATAAGTGGCAAAGGCGGAGTTGGTAAAACAACAACAACGGCAAATATCGGAATAGGTATTGCACAAGAGGGCAAAAAAGTCGTGCTTGTAGATTTTGATTTGGGGCAAAGAAATCTTGACCTCATCCTTGGACTGGAAAACCGTGTTATTTACGATATGGTACATGTAATGGATGAGGAAGCCGGGCTAAAACAGGCACTGATTAAAAGCAAGCATACAGACAATCTCTTCCTTTTGGCGGCCTCTCAGACAAAAGATAAATCGGCTCTAGTTCAGGAAAAGGTAAAAAAACTCATCGAGACTCTCAAAGAGGAGTTTGATTATGTCATTCTTGATGCTCCTGCCGGAATTGAAAGCGGATTTGAGCATACAATCATGTACGCAGATGCGACTATAGTTGTCGTAAATCCGGAGGTCTCCTCTATCCGTGATGCGGACAAAGCTATCGGCATTGTGGATGCGAAGTGTGAAAGAGCAAAAGAGAACAAAAAAGTTCAAAAATATCTCGTCATTAACCGCATAAATCCAGCCATGGTTTCAAGCGGAGAGATGCTTGCCAGTGCTGATATTTTAGATATTCTCTCTATCGATTTACTGGGGAAAATTCCTGAAGACAAGGGCATAGTAGAAGCATCTAACACAGGCAAACCTATCATTTTAAATGAAAAATCCGGAGCCGGCGCAGCATATAAACGAATTTGTAAACGACTGTGCGGTGAAAATGTAGCGTTTGAAGATGTGGAAACATTTAACTCACCTTCTATAATGGGCAAAATCAAGGGTCTATTCCAATGAGTTTTTTTTCTTTATTTAACAAAAAAGAGACGAGTGCGGGAGTAGCCAAAGATAGACTTCGCATAGCCATTAGCTCAGACCGCAATAATACATCTTACCCATTCATGGCGGAGATGAAGGCAGATATTATCGCAGTTGTCCGCAAATATATCGATGCACAAAGCGTAAATATCACCAAAGAGAGTGACGGGGATGTGGACACTCTCGGAATTGAGATAATCATCCCTAAATAATATAATTTCACCTCAAAATCCTACAAATCTTCTTGTTCCACCCCCCCCTTTGAGGTGGGATATATTTTTAAACTCGATACAACTTCAATACCCAAATGGGAAAATAAGGAAAAAACAAATGCTCAAAATGATGATAGGGTTTTTTAAAGATTTTTGGAAATATAAAGTTCAGGTAAAAAAACAGGATGCATGGATTAAAAAATTTGCTAAGCAGAAAAATTATGCACTCAATCCAAGCTGGATGATGTCAACAAATTTGGAGATATGGCTGAGCGAGCTGGAAGCTACCTTCGGTAAACGCTACTGCCCATGTTTTGAACCATCAGCTGATGCAGAGCTTAACAAAAAAATGCTCTGTCCATGTGAATTTATCGAAGATGAAATCAAAGAGTACGGTACTTGCCACTGCGCACTTTTTGGAAGTTCCAACCTTGATAAAGCCGGCTGGAAAGCCTCTTCAAAGCGTCTCATGGGAGAGTATCAAGTGCCTCTTAACATAAAAAACGGTGTCCTCGATACAAGAGGAATGCCAATGGATCCACGCAGAAATCTCCCTATTCCAGATGCCATGCACCAATTAAAAGCAACTCTAAACAGTTATACAAATAAAACACTGAAGATGATTGTCGCCACGGAGCAAGAAGTTCTAAACTTAGAAAAAATCGCTTCGTATCGTGGATATGGATTTGAAAAACAAGCCAAAGAAGAGTATTTTGAAGTGACACTCAACTTTGATGCTTGCCCCACACAAGGTTCTGATGCAAGTTGTGGAAATTAAGCACTTTTTTTTCTCGTTGCATCTCCAAATTTTCTCTTTCCTAAGTTGATTTTTCTCGTTCCATCCTCTCCTGAGGTGGAAGGTATATCACAAAAAGAGTTATCATAATTTTCTCGTTCCATCCAACAATTGCATTATTCCCACATGCCGTTGCTCGTTCCCAAGCTCCAGCTTGGGAATGTATATTATTGTGTACTAATATCTGTAGGCATTCTCAACGAAGACATTGGGAACGAGAAAAATAACGTGAACTCATTCACCTTATTTTCGCCGTCTCAGTCCGTGAGATTTTTCTTTTTTAGATAGCTAAAAAAGAGTGGAGATTCACTCACATGGGTGTAATTTGAGGGGATATTTTTTGTGTTCTATTAATAGACTTCTTGCAAAACTCCAAAAATAGGCACTAAAATTGCTGTTAAAGTAGCATGAGTAAATATGAGCAACTAACTAAAAAAGAACCAAAGAATTTCAAGCGACTTATAGGTGTAAATAAAGAGACATTTGAAGCGATGATT
>CANMJR010000035.1 GCA_947498025.1 Helicobacteraceae bacterium | reverse complement strand
TTCAACCTTATACGAGTGTCCATGTATCGAACTTCTGCAACGAAGAGTTGAACATCCTCTTACAATATGAGCATTTTCAAACTTAAATAGCTTTCTAATAATCACTTAGACCCCCTTGTTTTGGTCCCAAATTCGTATGTGGAGCCTATCGCTAAAGTTATAGCCCTTAGCTTTGCAGAACTCTATTAAAGGTTCTGTATTGGCTTCCACTTCAGCTCTGCTTCCGCCTAGAGGCATGCAGTAAACTTTTGTTTTTGGCGAGTGCATAATTATACTTGATATTTCTTCTTCTAGCCCCAAATCAATTAACTCTGCATCGATGCTGAATTTAAAAAAAGCCTCTTTTGCACTGCTCGCGATACTATAAATCACTTCGCCTTTGACTCTTTTACTCAAAAGCTCATCAGAGTTAGAGAGTTTTACAGAGAGTGCAAAAATAAACTTTTTATAAATCGGAAATTTTTCAAAATCAATAGCTATAGAACCATTTGTCTCAAAAGTCACCTGATGTCCATTTTTGTGAAGTGCAGTTAAAAACTCTATAAAAATCTCATTGTTAGCATAAATCAAAGGCTCTCCGCCTGTTAAAACAATATCCACATGTCTAGGCAGCTCATAGAGATTTAAAATATTTAAAAGTTTCGTTGCACTTTTTATCGGAATCCAGTTTTTTGAGAAGTGTTCTCTATTGACTGCATAAACAGTATCACACCCAAAAACCTTACTTCCATCTGGAGCAATTTCTACGCATCCAAAACCCTCACAACGCATATTACAGCCACCAAAACGAAAGAAAAGAGACGGTGTGCCCGTGTATTTCCCCTCACCTTGGATTGAGTAGAAATGTTCAACTAAATATAGCAAATCTCACCCACCCGTCTCATAAAAAGCTCTTTTTGAAACTTCTGCATCTTCTCCTCCCCAGCGATTTTTCTCCGGTTTTGTTCGTACAACCTCTTTTAAAACTAAAGCTGCACCTTTAATGTCGCCTCTTTTAATCGACTCTCTAATGCTCATTGCTTCGTCAAAATAGAGGCAAGGTATAAGCTGCCCTTCGGCAGTTAAGCGAATGCGGTTACATTTTTTACAAAAATCATCTTCATAGGGTTCTATAATTCCAAATCTGTACCCATCTTTCATCTTGTAGTAATGAGAGGGTGATGCACCATCAAATCCCTCATCTTCAAACTCATATTTTTCTTTCAAAATAGCCAAGAGTTCATTCGATTTCAAACCTTTTATCTCTTTCTTTGCAAAGCTATTTTCCATGTATTCTATAAATCGTATGCTCATGTTTCTTGCCTTGCAATACTCTAAAACATCAATGATTTCATCTGCATTTATACTCTTCATGGGAACCATATTTACTTTTACTTTTAAGCCGACTTTGAGTGCTTCGTCCACACCCTCTAGCACATTTTTTAGAACATCTTTTTGTGCGATTTCTAAAGCAATCTCTGGTTTTAGAGTATCAATACTGACATTTATACGTTTCAGTCCTGCGTCTATAAGTTTTTGCGCGGTCCCTTTTAGCAAGTAGGCATTCGAAGTCATCGCTAAATCAATAGTCGGTTCATAATCATAAATCATCTTTATAAATTTATCCAAATCTTCGCGTAAAAGTGGCTCTCCACCCGTAATACGGATTTTTTTTACACCCTCATCTATTGCAATTTTAACAAATTCAAACAACTCTTCAAATGTAAGTAAATTTTCTTTTGGAACCCACGAAAAAGGCTTCTCAGGCATGCAGTACTGACATCTAAAATTACATCTCTCTGTTACAGAGATTCTCAAATAATCAACAACTCTGTCATAACTATCTATTAGCATTTATTTTCCTATGCTTTATATATTTGTATTATAGCAATTGGAGCTAAAAAAAGATTGATATGAATCAGATAGTTTTGGAATTAGTAATTAAGTATTCCATATGCTAGTAGCACATGGAATTGAGAGAAGTTATTTAGTCAGTATCTCGGTTTTTAGAGTTTTAAACTCTTCTTCACTTAATATACCTTTCTCTTTAAGTTTGTGTGCTTTTTCAATCTCATCGGATTTAGATGGTGCATTTATATCTGCAATTGGCTGCACAACAGCTGCCGATTCTGCTTTTATGTTTGCATCCTCTTTTTTATCTTCTTTAGAATTTACAAACTCAGTTATAATATTATTTCTACTCTCTTCCGATGAACCTGCCAATCCTGTTTTAACTATCTCTTTTACGGCTATCTCTTCATTCACCTGTTCAAACTCAAACCTTCCTCCATCTAAATTATCTCTGATTTTTAAGTAATAGATTTGTCCCGCTTTTAGGTCTAAATTAACAACCTGTTCCTCTATTTGCGCTCTTGTTGCTGAGATACTCATGGCTTCAGGTTTGAGGTCAAATGCCATATACTCGCCACTTCTGATTCTCTGTAAATATCTTTTGTTATTTATACGGATGTTGAAATAGGCACTACGTATGCCCTCTCCCGTGCTCACTGCAGAATCGGCATACACATACACCAAAGCTGCATTTTCAACTGGTTTTTGTGCCGAGTATGGAGTTTTATTTCCGCATGCCCCAAGCAGAAGCAAAGCAGCTGCTACTATGATTATTTTAATGTTTTTCATGGGTTCTCTCTATTTTTATTTCAGTGGATTATAGCATAAAGCAATTTGATTTTAATTATTTAAAAATTGTCTTGTGAAAAGAATTTTTAATTATTTTTAGAAGTTCAATTGATAGATTTTTACAAGGAGAGTTAGTAGGTATTCCACCTCAGGAGAGGCGGAACATATTTATAAGTTTGTTATCTTACTATTAAGAAAAGTTCTTAATTAGAAATTGTAACGAGCCCATACACGAACTGCATTTAATGAATCCATTTTTGCAGCATTTGCTTCGCTGAATGACTGGTTAATGAAACCAGCTAGGTAATCAACACCAGCAGCTTTTACTGTATAAAGAAGTTCTAAATCAGTACAATCATTCTCAACACCAGCTACTCTATTGAATAAGTTAGATTTACCAGCAGTTGTTGAAGTACCTTGAGCAATAACTGAACCAAGAGTACCAAGGCTGTAAACACCTTTTAACATAAATGTGTTATTGTCAAGAGCGATAGCATCTTGATTAAGAACCATTTGAGTGTAAAGAGGAGTTTTAACCCCTGTTCCAACGTTTTTAACGGCTACATTTACCTTAGCATCATCACCACTTACTGATGTGAATGCAGCAGTTAAAGTAAGTGCATCTGCTGGCTTAACAGCAGCTTTGATACCCATTGCTGTAGTATCAGCAAGTGCAACCGCACCTAATGTACTGTCTGGAGTAATTTGACCTGCTTGAAGTCCTAAAGTAAGACCCATTGGTAAAGATTTATCAGCTACAGCTACATCAGCCCAAATTGCGTTTGCACCGATATCGCTACCTGGAACTAAATTTGCACCAATATTTGCCATAGTGTAGTAAGAAGCAGTAATTGTACTCATTGGAAGAGATTTATTTTGAGCAGTAACCATGTATGCTGTACCAGCTACTGTTGCAGCCCCAGCTTCACTTCTTGCAGTAGTATCAGTAAAATTAGTTAAATCCGCATGTTTGTTACTTTTACCAACATAAGCACCAACTAAAGTTGTGTTTGGAACATCACTGTTTACAACCAAAGCAGCATCAAAAGTGTTCTTGAATACATTCCAATCTTCTGAGAACGCTAAAGGAGAAAGTGCCATTGGAAGCTCTTGACGACCAATTTTTACTGTTGTATTAGCAATTTTTTTAGCAACATATATTTGTGTTAAAGCAATTTCATCAGCAATGCTAGCTGTACTTACTGCTGTACCAACATTTTGCATAGTATTGCTAACAAGATTTTTCTCTAAACCTGTAGTACCAAGGTATGTAAGCTGAGAACCAAATGTGAAGTCATTTTTAAGATCTGCATCTAAGTTTAGTTGCACACCAACATTAGCCTGTGAAGCATCTTTATCAAGAAGATCTGCAGCACCAGTTGCGTTAGTACCTACTGTTTGGTAGTAAAGAGCTGTTTGACCAGTCGTTACAATGTCTATACCCTTATCAGCAGCTACTGCTGATGCCACGATTAACGACGCTGCCGTTAAAGAAACTATAATTTTTTTCATTCATTTTCTCCTGTTTTGTTTTTTACACCACTATAAAAAGTGACAGTAAAGAAACAGCAAAAGCTATTCCATTTACCATAATTTAATTACGAGATGCATTTGAACGTTCCCATTATATATTGAGAAAATTTAATCTAAGTTTAAAGTGGAATGTATATTTACAATTTGTTTACTATCTACTCATATAAGATAATTTTATGTATTAATCACTCCTGTTTTGTGCTATTTATGAGGGCTTTAATAGCTTTTTGAAAAGTGTCAAACTTTTTTTAAATCAAAAACATTACACCTGTTTCAAGGCTGAGACGAGATAATTTAGGAGTGTGAAATTTTTTGAAGGTAATTGAGAGGTTTCACACACCAAGTTTCCTTGGCATGTGAAATGATTTTAAAGAGATTTAGTGTAAATCTCTCCAAATTTTTTGTTTCCATAATAGAGCAAAGATTGCTAAGATTGTTAAGTAGATTAGAACTTTTGGTCCTAGTGCTTCTCTTTCATCTTTTTTGCTATCTCCGATTTGAGTCATGTACTCTACTACTTGAGATTCAGCTTTTTCATTTAAACCTACACGAGGCATGCCAGTTCCTGCGAGTTTTCTCTGTGGATCGTTGATAAAGTTGTGTAGATAATCATCGCCACGACTTCTGATATACTGAGATAAATCAGGAGGCGTTGCTCCAATATATTTACTCATAGCTTCTGCTGTTGTTTTAGCTTGAATGCCTGCATAATTCATAGCATGACAACGAACACAAGCTGTTTCGAAAACTTCTTTGTTTACAGCTTTTGAAATTTCAAACTCAGTTGCACCCTCTTTTACTTTAGGAGCAGAAACTTTAGATGCCGCGTCAGACAAATATGCAACCATATCAGCAATCTCTTGCGGCTGCATAAAATCAGATGATGGCATTGGAAAAACTTTGTCTCCGCCTACTGGGTATTTATGTTCTATGTGCATAGCTTTAACAGGGTTTGATATAAATGCTATAAGATAGTTTCTGTCATAAACACGACCAGCTATTGACAAATCAGGAGGAGTTACACCATACGATGCAGCAGCATCAGCATCACTCATAAGTTGAGGAAATCCTTCACTTGTCATAGAGTGACAAGCTGTACAGTTAGCAGCAACTAACTCTTTGCCGGCAACTGCATTTCCTTTATGTTCAGCAATTTTAGCAATTGTTGCCCAGAACGCTTTAGCTTCAGTTGCATCTTTACCTGCATGTTCTAGTGCTTCGATGTCTTGCTTACCATCAAACGCGTAAGAAGCATCTTCTACATGAGGGTGCATTTCGTGGTGAGCGAATGGCTCAAATCCCCAATAAATATATCCCACAAGAACAACTATAATAGAGAGTATTCTTGCTTCTTTTGGAACAAAAGAGAGTTTAGAAAGAACAATGTTTAATACTATTAACAGTATTGCTACTGCTAGACCTACATATAAAGCAAACATTATTTACCCCCTACTATTTTAGATTCTATCGTTGTTAGGAATGGTAACGATATAAACAATCCTAAGAAAGTTGTTGACGCAAAGAAACCAACATAGGCATTAATACCGGTCGGAGGTAACTTACCAAAAATTGTAAGAACAAACAAGTCAGCCATCAACAACCAGAACCAGTATTTAAACACAGGTCTTTGATTCGCAGGTTTTACCATCGGAGATCTGTCTAACCATGGTAACACTAGGAATATGCCCTGAGCAAAACCAAATGCCATAAGACCTAAATCTTTACCGGAAACACCGCCGATTTCAAAGAAGAAACCACGAAGAACCTCATAAGACCATAAGAAATACCACTCAGGATAGATGTGAGCCGGAGTCTTCATTCCATCTGCTTTATCAAAGTTTACCGGATCCATTGCAAAACCGTTATTATAAAACACTAAATAAAAGAAGAAGACCATAAATATAGCAATAACCATAAAATCTTTAGATAAAAAGTCTGGCCAGAAAGCTATAACTTTTGAGTTTGCTTTATCGCCTGCCAAATATTTTTCACTCTCTTTTTTGTAGTCAAAGAATTCACCCTCTTCATTGTTAACATGTGGAAAACGAAGTGTATAGAAGTGAAATGCTATCGCGCCAATAAGTACCACAGGAATTAAAAGTACATGCAACATAAAGAAACGAGTAAGGGTAGCATCAGCAACATAGAAGTTACCGCGAATCCAAATAACGAGATCGCCACCTATAAAAGGGATACCGCCAAATATTTCTGTAATAACATACGCTGCCCAGTAAGACATCTGACCCCATGGAAGCATATAGCCCGAGAAACCTTCAGCTGAGAAAAGTACAAAAAGTAGCATTCCTGAAAGCCAAATCATCTCACGACCCTTCTTATATGAACCGTAGTAAATAGCTGTAAACATGTGGATATAGATAATCAAGAAAACAACAGATGCACCAACACCATGAATATTTCTAAACAACCAGCCATAACCGACTTCTTGCATAATAGTGTAGTTTACACTGTCAAAAGCCATATTCACATCTGGCTTGTAGTACATAAGTAAAAAAATACCAGTAATTATCAATAATTTAAACAGCATTACCAACAACGCACCCATAGCCCATAAAAAGTTGATTTCTTTAGGAATCCAATACTCCGTCATCATCACTTTTGTAAAAGCTTTAACATTTAATCTCTGGTCAAACCACTCACCAATAGAGTTAGCTTTTTCAAATTCTGCCATACTCTGCTCCCTTACGCTATGTTAATGTCAGTTGAAAGACTAGCAATCAACGCTTTATATTCTGCACCGGCTTCACCCAAAACAATAGTATTTCCATCTTTAATTGTAAAAGGAGGAATATCCAAAGGACGAGGAGGAGGACCAAAACTATGAACACCGGCGGCTGTAAATTCACCCCCATGACATGCACATTTAAAATCTTTTGTTGTATCTCTATAAGCCGGAATACAGCCTAGGTGTGTACATAAGCCAATCATCACTGAGTAGTAGCTATCGCCCACTTTTACACTTCTTTTTTCTACTGCCGGCATATCTGCCGCCATTTTAAGTATAAAGATTGGCTTACCCTGCCACTTTACAATTTCTAATTTATTACCAGTAAACTTACTCAAATCTACTGTTGTGAAACCAGCTGCCATAACGCTTGGAAGTGGATCCCAAGACTTCTTCATAGCAACCAACGAAGCTACAGCACCTACTGCTGCAACAGCACCAAATGCTTTACCCATAAAACCTCTACGGCTCTCATTTATCATGTCTGCTCACTTTATTGTGAATTTTAAAGGCTGATTATATACTAAATTACTTTTAATTAATTATAAAGCTAAGGTTTCTTTTATAAAATTTGCTGTTTTTTCTCCATACTGTGTAGGTTTTACATAGTTTTGTTTACTTATTGTTTGTAAAACTTGTGATAGTTGATTTACATCAAGATTTTCAACGACGGGAATATTGAGATTTTTAAATAATTTGTTAAAATTCGTGTTGTAATCCTCTCTTTGAAAATAGATAGGTTTACCTCCACATGCCAAGCTCTCTAAAACTGCTTGCGGCGAAGCTGTGAGCAAAATTTCTGATTTTTTTATTATCTCTTCATACGCTTCAAATTCATGGTAATTTGGAAATCTTTTTTTTAGACTCTCTTCATAATCTAAGAAGTAGTAAAATCCAAGCTGTAAATCTGCGCTTAATCCGTCAATAAAGGAGAGGTTCTTCTCTAAATCCTTCTCGTAATCATCATCACCGAAGAAATAAGATGTCTTTATTGTTTTTTCACTCTCTTCAAAAAAAGTATCACTGATTGCATAAGCGTTACAAATGCCCTCACCACTAAGATAAGGAGAGATTAAAAACTCATTCTCCTCTTTTTTATCATTTTCATAGTCGCTTACTCTGATAAATGTAGAAAAATATCTTCGCATGTCACCCAGCATAATCGGGTTAGCCTCTTCTGAATCAAAGATGAGTTTATCGCCGAAATGTGCTATTTGCGGTATATTTCTTACAACATCTATTCCGACACTACTCTTAATTCCAAAATCTTTTGCAACCTGCGCAATACGAAAATCTGAGCAAAGAAGCGTAATATCAACATCTTTAAGAGAGTTAATGATGGCAACTGCTCGTCTAAATCTATCAAGCCCTATGCGGTGACCAGTATGTACATAGTAGTAAGTTTTCATTTAACACCTTATATTTTTTAAGATTTTCTAGCCGCAATTCTTATATAAATATGCAGAATCTCAATTGCTGCGGGAGTAATTCCGCTGATATTCATCGCAGATTGCAGAGTCGGCGGATTAAACTTTTCCAGTTTTTCAACTATCTCTTTTGAAAGTCCGCTCACACCTTTGAAGTTGAAGTCTTGTGGTATCTCAACTTTAAGGTACTTCTTCATTCTATCTATCTCTTCGCTCTGCTTATCAATATAACGAGCGTATTTTCCCTCTACTAAGATTTCATCTTGTATATATTCATCATACTTCTCAAACTCCGGCATGAGTTTGAGCATCTTTGCAACATCAAACGTTTTTCGTGCCACTAACTGCTGAGCGGTTGAAATATCTTTGATTGGCTGTTCATCCATGCTCTCTAAAAAGGCAATAACCTCTTTGTTTGGAGTGAACTTAGTCTCTTCCAGTGCTAATGCACCCTCTTTTATTTGCAGATTTTTCAGTACAACTTTTGCATACACTTCATTGCTAATAAGTCCGAGTTCATGCCCGTAACCGCTCAATCTTGTGTCGGCTGACTCCTCTCGCAATAGCAGTCTGTATTCTGCCCGTGAAGTAAACATACGGTAAGGCTCTTTTGTTCCTTTTGTTACCAAATCATCTATTAAGACACCAATGTATGCTTCATCGCGTCTCAACACTAAAGGTTCTTTTTCGGCAATTGACAATGAAGCATTTATACCCGCCATCAAACCCTGAGCCGCAGCTTCTTCATAACCGGTTGTTCCGTTTATCTGTCCGGCTAAGTAGAGACCCTTGACTTTCTTAGTCTCCAAAGTATGTTTCAACTCTCTAGGGTCCACAAAATCGTACTCAATTGCATATCCGTAACGAACAATTTTGGCATTCTCTAAACCTTTTACAGAGTGAATCATCTGCTGTTGCACTTCAGGCGGAAGCGATGTACTCATGCCGTTTATGTAGCACTCCGTATTCTCCATAGTTTGCGGCTCTATAAAAAGATGGTGTCTGTCTTTGTCACGGAAACGGTTAACTTTGTCCTCTATACTCGGGCAGTATCTCGGTCCAGTTCCCTCAATTTGTCCTGTAAAAAGCGGTGCTCTGTAAAAGTTGCTTTCTATAATGTTATGCGTCTCTTCGTTTGTGTAGGCGATGAAACATGGAAGCTGTTTTTTAGTCGCTCTAAAATTTTCGCGGTCAGTTCTAAAACTAAAAGGAGTCGGAAGCGCATCACCGTCCTGCTCCTCCATGACAGAAAAATCAATCGATGAGCTATCAATTCTGGCACATGTACCGGTTTTCAGCCTTCCCATCTCAAGTCCGCATGCCAAGAGTGATGCACTCAAACCCTCACTGCTCTGCTCTCCAAAACGACCGCCGACCTGCTTTATCTCGCCGATGTGTATAACACCTCTTAGAAATGTTCCGGTTGTAATGACAACTTTTTTTGCACCATATTCGTTTAAAAGATTGGTTTTCACACCTTTTACCACACCCTCTTCAACAATCAAACTCTCAACCATCTCTTGTACTAAGTCTAAGTTCGGAGTCGTGAGTACTGTGTTTCTGGCAATTACACGGTATTTATCCATGTCAATCTGCGCACGGCTTCCTCGCACTGCCGGACCTTTTGTCTGATTTAATATGCGAAACTGAATACCTGCTTGGTCAGTTATAAGCCCCATTTCACCACCAAGCGCATCCAGTTCACGCACCAAATGCCCTTTTGCCAAACCGCCTACAGCAGGGTTACAGCTAGTTGCTCCGACATTTTCCGCAAGCATTGAGACCATCAAAGTTTTGTTGCCCATTCTCGCAGCAGAGAGTGCAGCTTCTACGCCCGCATGTCCGCCACCGACAACAATTACATCATAATTCATTTATATTTTCCGTATGAGGATTTTGTTTAAAGCGGATTTTATCATTTTTAAGTATAGTTTGCCTAAAATATCCAAAAATATTCAAGGTTATTCAGATGTCGCAAGAGAAAAAAATTTCGGCAAAAGAGTTATTTAAAGATTACATTCCTGAAGTTTTGGAGTATGATGCAAGGGTAGATGCCTCCCATCCAAGAGAGACTCAAAAAGTTAAAACAAAGAGATTAGAAACTTCAATTATCGCGACAAAACAGTCAACTGCAGCGATATACTCAGAGGATTTTTTGAAAAATTATGTTCCCGAAATTTTAGAGTATGATGAAGAGATTGACGGAAGCGATGAGCATAAAATTAGAGAAAATCACCTAAGTATTAAAGAAAATCTGCTCGAGCAAATCAGAAACGCAAAAGCTTCAAGAAAATCAAATAAAACTACCTATCGACAAAATATAAGAACCGAGAATGAACAATAATGATACAAAAAGCACACGACGCCTACAACACAGGCAATTTTAAAACTGCCCTTGAGATATACTCAAAATTAGCGGATGAAGGAAATGCGGATGCACAAACTTCACTTGGATACATGTATCAAAATGGGCAAGGATGCGAAAGAGATGAGCAAAAAGTTGTAGAACTTTACACAAAAGCAGCCGAAGCTTTTCAGCCCTATGCACTCTACAACTTGGCGATTTTGTATGAAAGCGGTTTTTGCGGAGTTGAATGCGACCAGTTTAAAGCATATGAACTCCACATGCAAGCAGCAATCAGAGAAATTCCGCATGCCATGTATGAGGTAGCATTGATGCTTGAGAGAGGTCTTGGCTGTTTGCAGAACTACAGTGAAGCTGCTTTTTGGTATGAAGAGGGGGCAAAACGAGGAAACTTGGAGTGCTTCAATAACCTCGGCGTACTCTACAAAGAGGGACATGGAGTAGAGCAAAGCGATGCAAAATGTTTTATCTGCTTTTCTCGCGCTGCCGAGGGAGAACTTGCTGAAGGACTCTACAATTTAGGTCTTCTTTACGACCAAGGCATCGGTTGTGAAATGAACAATGACATGGCATTAGAGTACTGCAGAAAAGCCGCATATAAAGGGCATTTAAAAGCAAAAGAGATTATCAAAGGCTTACAAGAAGATGGCAAAATTGTCTTCTAGTTTTTTAAACACTTGCCTCTTCGAGTCAGAAATAAAGGAGTCATCATTTTTACTGGATTAATTAGAGAAATCGCAACCGTTCAAAGTTTAGCCGGAAGCACCTTGACTATCCGAGCCAAACACAAAGCAAAACTCGGTGACAGCATCGCTATTAACGGTGCATGTTTAACTGTTGTAAAAGTTTTAGGAGATGGTTTTAGCGTAGAACTTTCGCCCGAATCTCAAAAGCTTTTGGCAATGGAGAACTACAAAAATGAGGTTCACATCGAACCTGCCATGATGATGGGCGATAGGTTTGAGGGGCATGTGGTTCAAGGGCATGTGGACACGGTTGGCACTATCAAAGAGATTAAAAACAACGGCAACTCTTTTGATGTTTTTGTAGAGGTCGATAAAAAATTTATAGCCTACATTGTTCCCAAAGGCTCAATAACCATTGACGGTGTGAGTTTAACTGTAAATGATGTAAATGCAAATAGTTTCAGACTTACAATCATTCCACACACCATGAGGGAAACGCTTTTTAAGAACTATAAAAAAGGCTCAAAAGTAAATATTGAAACAGACATGTTTGCCCGTTATGTTGCACACATCATCACGCACCAGAAATCTGCACTTACATGGGATGAAGTCGACGCAATGACTGCACGCTTTTAAGTTATTTTATAACTCTTTGTATCAGCGAATTAGATACAAGAGTTATCGCTTCAATATATTAGTCCATCTCAATAAAATCACTCATGTCAATCTCTAACACTTTCGCAATTTTATACAAATGCTCAAGATTGAAATGTTTATTTTCTACACCAATTTCAGCTTTTGCTACAGTAGAAACTGATTTTTGACCTATAGCAAGAGCAAGTTGCAATTGACTCAATCCCTTTTCTTGTCTCAATTTTTTTACATTAAAACCAATACGACGATACATAGCTTCTATCTCTATTTTTGATATTTCGATTTCTAAATTCATTTATTGATTTCACTACAGTGTAATTTTAATGTAAGCTTATAGATTGTAGAATATTCAAGCAATTCACTATGGTGAATTATTAAATAATGTGAAAAAGGATATGAAGTGGAATTATTAGAAAAAATCAACTCTTTAGATGTCAGTGATAACTGGAAATCTAAGTTTCGGACTATTGCCGAAGCAGAACCGATTAGTTTGGGATTAATCCAAAAGTTTAAAAATAATGTAGTTTATAAAAATGCATCTTTAACAACAAAGATAAATTTTTTGGCTTTCTTTTTTGGTATTTTTTATTACATTGTTAAAGGAATGTGGAAAAAGGGGCTTACACTACTTGGAATTGGATTTGTATTCATCTTAATTGTGGATGTATTATTTGGTGATTCTATAAGTAGTGCAGCAGGGATTGGTGTTGGGGCATTATTTGCTGCATATGCGAACATTGATTATTACAGAAAAATGGTACTAGGCGAAGACTTTTGGTTTTGAAGAAAAAATTATGAAGAAAATATTTATGGCTTTATCTCTTGCAAGTTTGTGTTTTGTATCTATTTATTTTGTATCTATTTATGCTGATGTCCAAGCGGATGGAGCAAATTTTTGTGCAGATAATGAATTTACGAATCCAGTGAGTTATATTGCAATTCGAGATGCCAATACTTATGGGATGTTTTAGTAGATGATTATATTGATCAAGCAAAAATAAAAGGGCATCTAATCAAAAAAGGAACTGAAGTCAAAGTATATGCCATAGGGAAAAATTGCAATGTACCAAAAATGGTGTTTATGGATATTAATGATGTAGGATTTACAGGTGTTAAATCGAGTGATTTTAAGAGGTTTAAATAGGAGATTGAAAATGAGAAATGTAGTTTTAATGGCGATGATTAGTGTTGGTACAACTGTGATGTTGTCGGGATGCGGGGGAGATATAGCAACAGTTAAGGATGGTTATCTTAATAGTTATAAAAGCACTACCATAGGAAATGCTTTCAATAACTACAAAGTATATGATAAAACTCAATGGAGTGATTTTAAAACAGATAATGGTGAAAAAGTTGTAGAGTTCATAGGAAAAATGAAGCCAGAAGCACTTACTGGGATATGTACTCTCTTAGACGGTATTGAACAAGATGACATAAAAGAATCAAAGAAACAATGTATAAGTATATTTTCTGATATAAAATCAGCAGAACATATTGTTCAATTTACTATCAATCACGATAATACTTTTGAAATCAATAGTATTGAATTTAAGTATGTATGGAGTAACGGTAAAATCAGTAAAAACTCACTGGAACTTAAAGATTTTCTTGCTGATTTATATAATAATAAATATGTTTTTGAAGATTTTTCCAATTCACCTTCTGATCAAAGATGGCAAATTGTTACAATTTTAACAAAATCATTTTCTATGTTAAAACAACAAGCTAAATAAGGAACATCATGTTTTCAACTATTCGTATTTACCCACTCTCAACAGAAGAATTCTCTGACAACTGCGATACTAAATGCTATTTTAAATATGGGCTAAAAGAAAAAAACGGCAAATTTTATTACCGAAGTAGCCCAATTGTGGCGGAGATAGGTACAATTGTTTTATTTCAATATGAACAACATATTATTGCCCAAGCTGAACTACTTAAGGTTTGCAAACTAGAAGAACCAAGAGTTGCAAACGGCATTGAGTATCATGGATATTTTCTATTTGACCTTGATACAGTACATTATTACAACGAAGCTCTCTCTGCGGAAAAGTTTTATAAAATTTATCCCGATAAGCCTTTAAGTCGTGTAAAGCACATTTTAGATGATGAAGAAAAAAATACTCTTTTACTACAAAAATTATCAGAACTCATACTCTGAAAGTTTCATAATTCTCGCTCTTGCGAGAATAGTAAATTATCAACATTTGCATCTATAAAACCTGCTTACTCTTTTCTTTTGCAACTAAAATATGGTACTATTTTGCTATGGCAAAACAAGAGAAACTTTTTGAAAAATTTACCGCTGTCCCACCTAAAAAAGATTTAACATTTAATGAGCTTGAAACTTTGTTAAATCATTATGGTTTCAAAAAAATTGAAGGGAGTGGTTCACGGGTAAAGTTTATTCATCTCACAAAACAGCTCATGCTTAGTATTCACAAACCTCATCCGAGCAATATTTTAAAAGAGTATGTTGTCAAAGAAGTTCAAGCACTATTAAAAGGATTAGAACATGGAAACGCTTAATTATAAAGGGTATATCGGCTCATTACACTATTCGCAAACAGATAAAATATTTTGGGGCAAAATAGAGATGATTCGCTCAGTTGTGACATTTGAAGCCGACAATGCGCATGACTTGGAGCAATCATTTCAAGAATCAGTAGATGATTATTTACAAACTTGCCAAACACAAGGAATCACTCCTGAAAAGCCTTTTAAAGGCGTATTCAACATTAGAATAAAACCTGAACTGCATAAAGCGGCGTATGAAGAAGCACTACGAAAAGGGGTATCGCTCAATCGATTTGTTGAAGAGAGTATTACGCAGAGATTACATGCGTAGTTGTGCGGTTTTAAATTGAAACACAAAGTTTTAAAAGATATCTTTGGTCATAACGACTTTAGAGTTCTTCAAGAAGAGGGTGTGGATGCCATCTTAGCGAACCGTGATTTACTTATGATATTACCTACAGGCGGTGGAAAATCGCTTGTCTATCAGCTCCCAACGCTTATAAAAGAGGGAATCAGCATCGTTGTTTCTCCGCTTATTGCGCTCATGCAAGACCAAGTTAGAGCATTAAAAGCGCAAAAAATAAGTGCCGACATGATCTCCTCTGCGCAGTCTCGTGAAGATGTAGAGGAGATAATTGCAAAGGCTCAAAACGGGGATTTAAAGTTTCTTTATCTCTCGCCCGAGAGGCTCAATACCGACTCGACGGTAAATCTTTTACGAACACTCAATATCAACTTTTTTGTAGTGGATGAAGCGCACTGTATCTCGCAATGGGGGCATGAGTTTCGTGACGATTATAGAGCGTTGGGAAATCTGAAGGCGAACTTTCCGCATGTCAATGTCTGTGCATTTACAGCAACTTCCACTAACCATGTAACCGATGACATAGTGAGAGAACTTCGGCTAGAGAATCCTCTTGTTTTAAAAGGGAAAATATTTCGTAAAAACATCTTTATCTCGGCAGAGCGACGTATCGCAAACGGACATGCGCAGCTACAAATCTTCTTAAATCGTCACAAAAACGAAAGCGGGATTATCTATGTAAGTTCGAGAAAAAAAGCGGAGGAGCTAAGTGCATTTCTCAACATGAAAGGGTTTAGCTCTTTGGCGTACCATGCAGGGCTTCCAAACCATGTAAGAGAGCAGAACTTTAAAATATTTGTTAATGACAAAGTAAATATTATGGTGGCAACCATCGCTTTTGGGATGGGAATTGACAAAAGCGATATCCGTTTTGTTGTCCACATGTCGCTTCCAAAATCACAGGAAAATTTTTACCAAGAGATAGGACGTGCCGGACGGGATGGAGAAGATAGCGAAACGCTTTTACTTTTTAATGCCTCCGATATGATTTTGCAAAAACGGTTTTTAGAAGAGTTACCGGAGAGTGAATACAAAGAGCATTTGGATGCAAAAATAGACGGAATATATAAATTTTCTACAAGCGAAATATGCTTTCATAAGCAGCTGGCAGAGTACTTTGACGACACGCTTGAGGCATGTGCAAACAGATGTGACAACTGCCTACAATCCAATGTCAAACGAGAGAATATTACAAAAGAGTCGCAAATGCTTCTGAGTACGATTTACAAGACGCAGCAAGGCTTTGGGAAGAACTATATCGTCGATGTTTTGAGAGGTTCCAAAGAGCAGAAAATTTTGGCAAACGGTGCAGATAAACTCTCTGTTTACAACATCGGTGCAGACAAAAGCAAAAAAGTTTGGTTTGTTATTTTAGAGAGACTTATAGAGCTGAAAGTGTTAAGCATGGGCGAATTTAGCGTCTTAAAACTGACAGAGAGTGCCATAGAGATACTCAAAGGGCAAAGAATAGTGGATATAAAATCTTCACGATTGGAAGTCTCCTCTTCTAAAGAGAAAAAAATCAGACAAGCAGAAGATTTTGATTTTGATGATACGCTCTTTGAGTCCCTTCGTGCAAAACGCTCCGAGATTGCGAAAGAGCTTGGAATTCCTGCCTATCTTATTTTTTCAGACAAAACACTTAAACATTTGGCCTCAGATAAGCCGTATGACAAAGCCTCCATGCTTGAAGTAAATGGGGTTGGAGAGAAGAAGTTTGAGCAGTATGGAGAAGAGTTTTTAGAGGTTATAAACTAATCTCGCAAGGGTCTTGCATTTGGATTGCACGCTATTTTATGTTCCATGTCCACTGCGTTTCCAAATGAATCTAACTCACGCAAAGAGGCGATTGTCGCATCTCTGAAATCTTTGCCGCTGTTTATATAGATGTTAAAACCATTCTCATGCAGCGCCAATCTTGTCGCTAAAGCCGTGGAATAGGTTGTTAGCACTCCATCTTTTTTCATTCTATTTTTTATGTCGCTGAAATACTCTTGCGTCCATAAAATTGGGTTTGTGCTTGGAGAGAAAGCATCCTGATAGACTATATCAAACATTTCATCTGGGAATCTCTTGATGTACTCTCTCGCATCGCCCAAGAAGATTTCCACATGTGCCCGAGCGGAGCGACAAATGCCCTCGGGGTGCCAAAGTGCATCATCATAAATACCATGCTCACTAAGCTCCAAAATAATATTTTTGAACTCCTCAAACTCATTCGGATAGGTGAAATTCTTGAGCGATTTTACAAGCGTGCTATCGAGCTCCGGCGAGTAGATATTTATCTTTGAAGTGATATTGTTTTTTTTTGCATAATAAAGCGTAGCCAAAGTGTTAAAACCCAAGCCGTAGCAAATGTCTAATATATTTATCTCATCTCTGTTTTGCATAATTTTAAAAGCTGGAATCACATGTTTGACAAGCGATTCATGCAGAGCTCCATCTTTTGTAGAGTGGTAATGTTCATTGTACTCTTTTGAGTAAGCTGTGTAACTTCCATCCTCACTCAGAGTCATTGTGTGCAGTTCATCGTCAAACATTAGAGACCATTCCCCCACATGTGCATCTTCTTTGCCATTACCAAATCATACCCTTCTAAGACATCAATAGCATTGGATGCACGAAATTCAAAATCTTCGAGCATGCACTTTGTTGCTTCAATATCCATAACGCCTTTTTTCTCCACAATGATGATATGTGCGGTATTTGCGAGAGTTGTGTAGGCAATTTTTAGAATCATTGTTTTGTTCTCATGTAAGTGGAATATATCTTTAAACATTACCATGTCAAACTCTCTTGGAATTGCACGGAATGGGTCTTGAAAATTTTGTATGTTCTGAATTTTAGCGTCCGGAAATTGTGATGAATAATTTTGTCCGCCATAGATTGCCAGAGAGAGTTCACCGGAGACACCTTTGAGTATCTCATAAAGTGCTGATGTAGTCTCATCAGGCTGAGTTGTTATTTGCAGATATCTATTCCCTGGGAAGGGATGAAAAAGCTGTAAAAACTGTGTTAAATCTGTCATAAACTTTTAGTATGCCAAATCATGAAGCTCTTTAAAGAGATAGGCTTCTACAATCTCATCAATACTTCTTTGTGTGTGGGCAACCAGAACCATCAATCCAAGTTCCATGAACGGCCAAACATATTCGTTGTCATTTATTACTACAACTGCGTCGCTGAATTTCTCAAATCCTCTCTGCTCGCTAGAGTGATTTACTTCAATCAACGCACCCTCTTCTATCAAGAGCTGTGTCCAAACTTTTACATCCTCTATCTTAACTAGTGAGGCCTCTTCACCATCGGTACTATCCATAGCAAGTAGTATATACATCTCTATTCTACCCTTGAGAGATCAAGTTTCAGCGCTTCATTGTCCATTATGTCAATATCTTTACGAAGAACGGCTGCTGCAATTGCTTTTGCATCTTCAAGCGAGTGCATTTTATAGGTTCCGCACTGGTAAATATTTAACTCCGGAATATCCTTTTGCTCTTTAACATTTAAGATATCTTTCATGGAAGATTCCCAAGCATCGACAACTAATTCTTCGCTAGGATTACCGATTACGCTCATGTAAAAGCCCGTTCTGCAGCCCATAGGAGAGAGGTCTATAATTTCTGTTGTCTTAGAATTTAAATGGTCTCTCATAAATCCTGCAAAGAGGTGTTCTAAAGTATGGATACCTTCTTGTGATAAAATCTCCTGATTTGGCTTTACAAATCTTAAATCAAAAACTGTAATATCATCGCCTTTTGGAGTTTTCATCCCCTTTGCACGGCGCACTGCAGGAGCCGGCATGATTGTGTGGTCAACTGTAAATGAGTCTAATAGTGGCATGTGAAATCCTTTTTTATAATTGAAGTATTTTATCGTTTTTTGATTTATGTAGGTTGAAAGAGAGAAGTTGACATGAGAAACTAAAAAATTGGCATATGGAAAAAAATTCAAATCAAAAAAAGTTTTAGATTTGCTGTAGATTGTGCCAAACTAAGACCGAATGCGTACTCTAGTACGCCGAGTGTCTTAGTTTGGTGCAAGATGTGCCCGACCGAAGGGACAAATGCCCTTGGGGTGCGGTGAAGCTAAAATCTTTTTAAACGCGAGCTTCTTCACGGCGGTTTAGATATGCCCAGTTTGCATCTACGCGCTCTTGCCACTCTTTTATAAGATACTTATACTCATCTTTAAAAAGGTGTTTGAAACGACCTTGCGCTGCTAAATACTCCTCAACAGGAACTAAATCTTTTGGTCTGTATGTTATATTTAACTCATGTCCGTCAATAATCTCATAAAGTGGGAATACTAATGAATCAGTTGCTAAATCTGCTAAATGCATTGTATCTTTTGGGTCAAATTTCCACTCAGTTGTACATGGTGAAACAGCATTTATAAATACCGGTCCATCCACTGAAAAACCATGTTGAATTTTTTTAACTAAATCTTTCCATTTGTTTGGAGCAACTTGCGCCGCATATGGAATATGGTGTGATGCCATAATAGAAATCATATCTTTTTTGTTTCTCTTCTCTCCATAACTTCTGCGACCTTCAGGTGAAGTTGTAGCAGATGAACCGATTGGAGTTGAGCTTGAACGCTGCCCACCCGTGTTCGCATACACCTCATTATCAAGAACGATATGCATGATATTGTGACCGCGTTCCATACATCCAGAAATCCACTGAAAACCGATATCGTACGATGCACCGTCCCCAGCAAAAGAGACAAACTTAGGATTTCTCTCAGGCTGCTTTAGACGACCCTTCTTCTTAAGTGCTTTATACATTGTCTCAGCACCTGCAACTGCAGTTGAGCCATTCTCAAAACCGATATGAATCCAAGAAGCATCCCAAGAAGTATATGGATAAACCGCAGTACAAACTTCAAGACAACCTGTTGAAGCCGAGAGAATCAAATCATCGTTCGTAGCATTTAATACTTCACGAACAATAATTGAGTGTGCACAACCCGGACATAAAAGGTTTGCACCTTCAAAACGGTCAGCAGATGTTGAAAACTCTTTTAAGTTTTTAATTTTTTTCATTTCGCTCATAGTTTTCTCCCTATAAAAATGATAGTTTCGGTCCACGAACACCGATAAACTGTTGTAATGGAGTTGTTACTTTGCCAGCATCAACATTTTTTTGAAGCTCTGTAAACAGAGAAACTAAATGAGCCTTTGTTAAATCTCTTCCACCTAAACCATAAACATAACCCGAAAGGAGTGCTTTTGTATCTGTGTTAAAAAGACAACCTGCAATCTCGTTAAAGAGCATGCCTGCAGCACCGTTTGGTGATGATCTGTCAAGTGCAGCGATAGCTTTTACACCTTTAAGTGCTTCTGCAATTTCAAAGAATGGTATTGGACGAATTACACGAATTCCGACTACACCCGCTTTGATACCTTTTGCTCGCATCTCAGTTGCAACTTCACGAGCCGTTTCAACAGAAGTTCCCATACAAACAACACAAATATCTGCATCGCTCATGTCGTATGACTCAACCATGTTATATTTACGACCGCTTAATTTTTCAAAATCATCAAACGCCGCTTGAATTTTTGGTATAACCTTTACCATTAAATCATTATGCTGACGCGCTTTATGCTCAAAATGCCAATCTTCTTCCGTTTGAACACCATGCGTTACAGGGTGTTCAAAGTCTAGCATGTCATTCATCGGCTTATACTCACCAATGAAACCATACGCTTCATCGTCTGTGAGAGTGTGTACACCCTGTGCAGTATGAGAAGTCATAAAACCATCTTGGTGAACCATACATGGAAGTCTTACATCATGATCTTCTGAAACTTTAAACGCTATGAAGTTTAGGTCATACACATCTTGCGGGCAGAAAGCATCGAGTTGAATCCAACCGCTGTCACGACCCAAATACATATCTGAGTGGTCACCGTTTACATTGAGTGGGGCGGCTAAAGCACGATTTGCAACATTTAAAACGATTGGCAGACGCATACCTGAAGCTTGATAGAGTACTTCAACCATCAATGCAAACCCTTGAGAAGAAGTTGCAGTTGCAACACGGCCACCGGCAGCAGCAGCACCAACACATCCACTCATTGCAGCATGTTCTGATTCAACCATTACATACTCGCCTTCTATATAACCGTCTGCTAAAAATTTTGCATAGCCTTCAACGATAGGAGTTGATGGGGTAATAGGATATGCTGCAACGACATCTACTTGTGATTGTCTCAGTGCTTGTGCTGCTGCACGATTTCCGTCCCAAACTTCTATCTTTTGTAATTCCATTTTATCAAATGCCATTATTTTTTCTCCTCATTTTTAGCAGGCCATGCAGCCAACTCTGTCTCTTCATCTGCTTTTTCAGGAAACATTAAAAGTGATTTCGGGTTTGTAGGACAAACTTCAACGCAGACACCACAACCTTTACAGTGATCCATATCAACACCAATCATCTTTTTATCTCTTGAAATAATCGAAACATCCGGACAATAAACCCAGCAAAACTGACAATCAATACAAAAATCTTTATTGAACACAGGCTTATTAATTCTCCAATCTGCAACACTTGCTACAAATGAGCTATTTTCTGAATATGCACGATTTTCTTGATGCGTTCCTACGATGTCATCTATTTTACCGTTGAATGTACGAAGCATTGCCCCGATTTCAAACTCATCCCATCCTTTATTTGCCATCATCAGCTCCTTATTTCACTTCATCAAAAGCACGTTGAATTGCAAGCATGTTTGCATCAATTATCTTTTGAGGTAATTTTCCGAGAATTCTTTTCATACTCTCTTTAAAAAACTCTATATCGTACATTCCTGAGATTTTCATAAATGCACCTAGCATCGGCGTGTTTGGAATAGCACGACCAATTGTCTCTTGAGCAATTTTAATACAATCAACTGTATAAACTTTTTTGCCAGCAAGCTTTGGCTGAGAAGCTACAAGCTCCTCCGTACTCATATGCGTTGTAATAATATAAATAGTATTTTCTTTGTGATTAACGGTAACATCTGATGTAAAAACTAATGCAGGATCTATTACAAATACAAAATCCGGTTCCATATATTTTTCATGATTCATAATAACTTTATCATCTACGCGGTTAAAAGCCATCATTGCAGCACCCCGTTTAGCCGATCCATAAAACGCAAACGCTTGCACATGCTTACCAGTTGTAGAAATAACATCGGCTAAACCTTTAGCACCCGTTACAGCGCCTTGCCCAGCACGACTATGCCATCTAATTTCTAGCATCAATTCTCCTTCATTTTTATCGAGAATATTAAAAAATATTTTTTAAATTCCAATTTACTATATATTTTAGGTAAGTTGCTCTTAAAAATAGCTTCAAACAGGGTAACTCAGGGTTAGAAGTTTAGTAGTGTGATTTTTTTCTACTCTTTAGGTGAATGACAGCTTCAAGTGCATCGCCAAAAACAATGTCCGTGAATTGTTCAATAACTTCACGAGGGTCATATCCGCTCAAAACACCGATTGAATTTACTCCTGCACTTTTTGCAGCAATCAAATCAAGCTTTGTATCGCCTATCATCCAAATCTCTTTTCCCTCAGTGTCGAGTGCTTCCATCGCTTTAAGAATAGGCTCTGCATGCGGCTTTGGATTTTGAACATCCTCTCTTCCTATTAAGACCTCGAAATGACCCATCAAGCCAAAATATTCCATTAAAATCTTGGAGTATTCTGCCGTTTTTGTTGTCACAATTCCAAGTGTTGCGAACTCACTCGCCTCCAAAACAGCCTCTCTGGCATTCTCTATAAGAAATGTTTTTTGCGTAGAAATTTTGCGATAATTCTCTTTATATGTTGCCACGAACTCCAAAACAACAGCTCTCTCAACCCCTAGTCCCTCAAACATAATATCAAGCGGATACCCGACAAGAGCTTTGATTGCGTCGTCACTCGGCTGTGCAAAATTATGAGCTTCAAAAGCATGATGAAAACTCTCTAAAATCGCCTCTGTTGAGTCTATAAGTGTTCCGTCTAAATCAAAAAGTATTATCATTTTATCTCTTCCTTTTCCCATTTTATGTAGTTATGCCAAATACCGCTCAGGCTTGGCTCTACATTTTTTATATTTTTATTTACTGTAGTAATTGAGGTTGGAATGTATAAAAAGAGGTAGGGATTGTCATCTACAATTATCTTAAACATCTCTCTCCACATGCCGTTTAATCTCTCCCTATCGACCATGCTTTGGGATTCCTCTATCATCTTATCCATTGTTGGATTTTTATATCCAACGAGGTTAAATCCACCTTTTTTATCACTGTCGCTGTGCCAGAACATGTAGGGATCCGGCGTTGAGGAGAGTCCCCAACCCAACAAAATTGTGTCAAAATTCTTTGGAAACACAACCATATTTAAAAATGCCTGCCACTCCATGACCTTGAGCGTTACAACTACGCCCGCCTCTTTTAACTGGCTTTGAAGTATCTCTGCGGCGTAGGGTCTGATTGGGCTGGAGTTTGATGTGGCAATCTCGAATGTAAAGGGATTCTTCTCATCATAGCCTGCCTCTTTTAGGAGTCTTTTTGCCTCTTTAATATTCTGGATTGGAGCTTTCACATCTGCGTTATAGGCGTTTGTACGAGGCAAAAATGGACCCGTGCAGACTTTTGCATGTTTGAAAAATAAAATCTCCACAAGCGCATCTCTGTTAATCGCCAGAGAGAGCGCCTCTCTCACTTTCGGATTTTTAAACTTATCCAATCTAAGGTTAAAGCCCAAATAGGTGTATGAAAAACTTATCTCTTCGTAAATATTTGTTGTATCTAAAAACTCTTTGCTGAGCTGTCTCTCATACTCCATCGGCTCAATACTTCCTATGTCGAGGGCATGGGATTTGAGCATCAGAAACCTCGTCATCGGATCGGCTATGACATGGAAGGAGATTCTCTCTATCTTTGGTTTTCCTTCAAAATAATTCTCGTTTGCCATCAAAATAATATTTTTTGAGTGTTCAAGCTGATGAAGTTTATAAGCACCTGTTCCGATTGGATTTGTGTTGAATTTAGAGCTCATAAGATTCTTTTCATCTTTTAAAATATGGTACGGAAGAATTCCCATCATCCATGTCTCAAGAGCTTTAAAATAGGGCTCTTTATATTTAACTCTTACCGTAAATTCATCCACTGCCTCAACGCTTTGAACAAACCTGAAATTGGCACTATATGGGGAGACAACTTGTGGAGACATGAGAGTTTCATAAGTAAAAATAACATCTTTTGCACTCAACTTCTCTCCGTCATGCCATGTAACTTGCGGGTTGAGTTTGAAAATGAGAGTTTTATTATCCTCATAAAAAAATTCCGTTGCTAAATCGCCGATGATTGTGGATGCATCTTTGTCATATTTTACAAGTCCGTTAAAGATAAAACCTGCGATTTCTGAAGAGCTGGAATCGGTCGCCAAAAGGGGGTTAAGCCTTGAGGGATTCGCCGATGTTGCCAGATGGAGAGTGGAAGAGAAGAGATTGAGAGACAATAAGAGAAGTAAAAGGTATTGCATGAGTCTTTAAAAGTTTAAAGGTTTGTCGTTCATTTTAAATGCACCGTCTATAAAACTAAAATCATATACCAAACTCTTAGCCTCATCTTTTGCATACTCTTTTGCCAAAACAACCATTGGATATTTCTCTACCGCCAAATTAAACATCGCTTTAGAAAACTTAAGATTTGTGTTCATGTTCACATCTTTAACCACGAGAGCCGGAGTGTTTTTGATTTTATCTTTTAAGCTGCTATCCTCTTTTATAGTTGCTTTTGATTTCAGACTAAAACCTTCTAAATCTTTTGTGTTATCAATCACAATTTTCTCAAGCGAAAAATCATTCACATCAAGCGTTAGCCCCTTAGAAAGGAGCTTTATAAAGCCATCCTGCAGATTCTCAGCCGCTTTGGAGGTATCGTCTGCTTTTATTTTTGATGCCAACATACGAACCTCTTCAAAAGAGTCTTTATCCATGCCTTGCAGTGCGATATCGTAGTTAAAATTGGATGCGTTAACATCTAACTCTTTTGAATTTATAAGTATTGAATGTATAGAGCTTTTTGCACTCATTTCACCCTTTACACCCTGCATGTTTGAAGATACGCTGGCGACTGTTCCAAAGATATTTAACTCTATATTGCCATTCTCGCTGCTCATCATCTGTATCTCAAGTTTTTCAAGTTTCGCAGCTGAGAGATAAGTTGTTTGCGACTCAAATTGAGCATCTGTGCTAAAGTTCTGCATGTTAAAAAGAAACTCATCTTTATCATCTGCAACTTTTACCATCATTTTATTTACACTGCTGAGAAGCTTTGTCGGTGCAATTAACTCTCCGCTTCCGCTGTAAATGGTATTCTGAAGATTGAGAGTTAAATGCGCGCCATTTTTTAAACTCTGTTGCTCATTAATATCTTTTATGTATCCATCAAAATCTTTGCTTACGAGATTATAATTCAGATGAAACAGAACTCCTCTGTTTTGCAAAAATGATTTTATGTATTCGCTAAATTTTACATCTTTATTTTGCATGTCACTCATCACTTTGTCTGAGAGTTTTAACGGATATATATCTATTGAGAGAGCCTTGCTAAGAGGAATATTGCTGTAATCCAAATCTACTCCGACTAAAACTCCCTCTAGCATGCTATGCAGATAGGGAGGAAGTTTTTCACTGGAGAATTTATTAAGATGTTCCACAAGTTTATTCGCATCTTTGAGTAAAAATTCGTAATGCTTTTTTGTCTGAAGATAGCTTGAGTCAGTTTTACTCTCTGTTATCTCAATGCCATTTGTTTTTAAAACTTCTATATTTTCATTCAGTATGTTTTCGATTAATTTATTTCCAAGGACAGGGATAAGTGCCGTAATTGCAATAACTAGAGATAGAAGCAGGAGAATTTTTTTCACTAAGAAACCTTTTTTTGATTAAGAGGCGTATTATATAGAAATAAATTTAAAGGAGTGTTATTTTGGGAAATAAGAGAAGTTCACCAATGCAAAAATGCATCGGTAAAAAAAGCGAAAATAGAGATTAACGCTTTGAGAACTGGCGAGAACGACGAGCTTTTCTCTTGCCTGGCTTTTTACGCTCAACGATTCTTGAATCGCGAGTCATCATGCCTTCAGGCTTTAAAATTGCTTTTAATTCTGGGTTAAACTTTACTAACGCACGAGAAATTCCGTGACGAAGAGCATCTGCTTGACCACCAAAACCACCACCTGTAGTAGTAGCAACGATGTTTACAGAAGTATCTTGTTTAGTAAGTGCAAGTGGTTGCTTAACACGAAGCTTTTTAGCCTCAAGACCACCTAACCATGCATCTAAAGAGAGACCGTTAATAGTCATCTCACCGTTTCCTGCAGTCAACCATACTTTTGCTATTGAAGCTTTACGACGACCTGTTGCGTATATTTTTGCCATATGTCAATCCTTACTTAGCAAGTTGTGCAGTGTGAGGATGCTCAGCACCTGCATAAATTTTTAATTTTTTAATCATTTTTGCACCAAGCTTAGTTTTAGGAAGCATACCACGAGTAGCCAATCTGTAAAGCTTCTCAGGATTCTTTGCCATAAGCTCAGTCATTTTAATACTTTTTGTACTACCGAAGTAACCAGAGTAAGAAAAATACTCTTTGTTGGCAATTTTGCCAAGACCGTTGAATTTTGCTTTTGAAGCATTCACGATAACAACGAAGTCACCACAGTCAATGTTTGGAGTCCAGCAAACTTTGTTTTTACCACGAAGTATAGTAGCTACTTCAGTGATAATACGACCAAAAGTTTTACCCTCAGCATCAATCAAAACCCATTTTTGATCAATTTGTTCAGAAGTTGCAATTTTTGTAAATTTCATTCTTGAACCTTTTTTAGTAAATTTATGAACAAGCAGACAAGCCGCTTATTTAAGTGGCGAAAGTATATCTTCTTAAACTTACAAGTGGCTTAATTTATGGTTTATTTAAGGTTTGTCTCACTGACTAATAAATGCTATATTTTGAATCGATGCGCTCATGTCGCCTATAGAAGCATCAAAGTTATATGTGCCGTCGCTGTTTCTTGTAACGGTGGCCAGACCATCTACGCCTTGACCTCCAGCATAAGTTTCATGAAAAGTAATATATGTTCCAAATACTTGGGTAGGCACTCCGATAGGCAAAGCCACATCCAAAACTTCCTTAGATTGATAACTTGTACTAAATTGCAGCCACTGCCCTGAGCCAACATTATTCTCACTATTTACAATGAACTGCACTATATTAAACTGTACGACAGGAGGCGTTCCATAATTTACACCCATATCCGCCCTTTGCGGAGTATAAGTTATACCATTTACAGTAAAAGTACCGGATATCTGCGCCTTTTCTTCTAGGCTATCAAGATAGGCTTGCGCGCCGGAGTGATGTTTATAAAATGTAGAAGTTTCTCCATTTGGTCTTGCAACTACTACATATTCTGATGCACTGTATTGATAGGCGAAAACTTTACTGACACCATTTTCTAGCATATTTATTATCGGTCCCTCTATGCTAACAATTGTTATTGTACCCTTACTGCCAACATCATCCCCTGCCATAGACTCATAGGTAATCGACGCCATATCATTGGCAAATGTAAATTTTGTTATGCCATGTCCGGTTTCATCTGACCACACCTCATAGAAACTTTTACCTGCCAGATTAGAACCAATATTTAATGTCAGAGCTAGGTGGGATTGAGCCTCTTCCTGTGGGACTATTTTGCCATTGAAATTAGGCACTCCTGCTGCTGTATTATAGATTTGGCTCAGTTTCTGCTCAGAATCAGGTAGCGCATTAATCAGTGCACCTTTGATAGCAGCTATAACCTCTGGAAGCAAAGTGATACCGTTGCTTGCATTTCCGTCACAGTCAAGTGTCTGGAGCAGCTGAGCCACTTGGATATTATCCTCTACAACTTTAACTTGATTTTGAAGATCGCTTGAATCCACCACTCTTAGAGTAATATCGCCTATTTTAAAGGTACAGTTTTGACCTACTTCAAATGTAAAGTTGCCGTCACTGCCCGTGATGCCGCTCTGCGTACCACATTGATACTCAACTCCGCCTACGGCACTGTCCAAATAATATCCTGTGCCTGTAGTAGCTGTACTACCGCCACCACCACCTGCACATCCGGTTATTAATGCCAACATTGTCACACCAAGCAATAACTTTTTCATACTCACTCCTCGTATTTTAAAAGATTAAAATATCTTTTAATTTATTATAACACTATTTTCAATATAAAATTTATTTTCTTTTAATTACGAAATAACTATATGCCTGCTCGCTTTCTTTTGGTGTAATATGAATAAAATTCTCATGTTTTATAAGCTCTAAATCTGATGGCAACTCTTGGAGTATCTTTTCATAATCATACTGAACTATTTTTAGTCCCGCACACTCTGTTTGTCCGCCGAGAGCAAAAGTATTAATAATTGCAACTCCGTCTGAAGTCAGGCTCTCTTTGAGCACTTCAAAATATCTGACTCTCTCTTTTTTAAGAAGTAAAAAATGGAAAACTGCCCTGTCATGCCAAATGTTAAATTTTTCAGTAGGCTCAAAGTGCATTATATCCGAGCAGATATATTTTGCCGTTTCTAATTTAGAACCAAGCCTATTTTTGACAATATCAAGTGAAATTTTAGAAGTATCAAGAAGAGAGATGTTTTTATATCCCATGTCAATGAGATTATCAGCAAGAAGTGAAGCGCCGCACCCTACATCAATTATAGAGTCATCTTTTTTTGCATAACTCCTTATAAGTTCCAATGAAACTGTTGGACTATTTTGATGCCAGAGAACTTGTCTATAATCTTTTGTCTCAAAGATAGTATCCCAGTGTAATTGTCTGACTCTGTCTGAAGAGAATTTTTGCTCATGCCCTGCCATCATTGCTATTCCTTATACTTTTATAACTTTAACTTCATCTTCCAAAAGATAACATATATACCCATCAACCGTATCTTGAGTTATCTCTTCAACAGCTTTGACATAATAATTCACCTGTTTTATATGGTGACTCGAATACGCTAATGAACTTTTGTAATCTATAACACTCCATGCTGTATTTGAAAAAAGTGAATTTTTTTCCTGTTTTTCACTTCTTACCAATAAATCTATATATCTTAAATTATTTTTATATCGTATCGCTTTTTCTCTGTAGCACTCTCCATCAAGCAGAGCCATAAACTCTTTTGAACGCAGAAGTGCCGATACTCTTTTTGTAATCTCCTCTATCTCTGTATCTTCCAAAATAGTGCCATATTTATTGAGCATCATGTGCAAAGCATGTGGAATATTATCCGGCTTAAATTCGCCAAGCATCTCCAGCATGTAGTGCATCGCAAGACCGAAATTTATTGATTTCAAATCCTCTTCAAAATTCTCTTCAAGCGCTAAAATATCGCTTTGCGTTCCGTAGTAGAACGACTTGTACTCGAATAGTTTATCATCCGTATGGCTCGTGGAAGTTACCGTTTCTTTTCTACAAGCTAGCGCTCCATGACAATCAGGCAGTAAATCCAAAATATCAAACGCAGAGTCTTTTGATTTTAATAGTACAAACAGATTTTCTCTGGCTCTTGTAAATGCAACATACAAAGCGTTCAAACTATCTTCTCGCACCAATGCTTTTTCTTTTAAAAGTGCATTTGCATACTTCTCATCGAGCTCATCTCTCCCTTTTGTACGCAGATAGACATTTTTTAGAGCAATTCCCTCATACTCGTAAATTATTGCATCTCTTGAGGGCGGTGCTTTTTTTATTCTGTCCAAAACTATGACATGCTCATACTCAAGCCCTTTTGATTTGTGAATTGTTAAAACTCTCACGCCTCGCAAATCAGAAGCAGCGGCTGAGACATCAAGCCTCTCATACTCAAAAAGGAGAGCTTCTATATCTGCATATTTTGTAATAGCACTCATAAATCTGATAAGATGAAAATCGTCACTGAAAAGTCCATATTCATCAATCGCTTTTTTTACAACATTCAAAAGCTTCACATGTGTAAAATCAACTCTTTTTATCTCTTTAACTTCCTGATTTATGAGTGCAAAAAAGTTATGTCTATAAATCTCTTCTCCAAAGTAGAGATACTTCAAGTACTCCAGCATGGCTTTTACGCTCTTTTGATTTATAAGCTTCGTGGTTGTTTCTGTTACAACTTCAATTTTTTCCTCTTGAAGCCTCTCTTTTACAGCCTCGCCGTCGCCGTTTGTTGCACATAAAATCGCAATTTCATTAATCTCTGCACCAAGTGAAATGAGCCGCTTTACCTGAGTAATCGCCTCTTCCAGAAGCTCGTCATTTTGAATAACCTCAACAAAACCGCCCTGTGCATCCGCTCTTACTTTCTGGGGGAGATAATTTTTGATTTTATCTTTAAAAACACTATTTACAAACTCTATAATCTCTTTTTGCGAACGGTAGTTTGTAAGAAGCGGCTCCACATGGGTATTGCACTCCTTTGCCACTTCGCCAAACAGAGAACTCACCCCGCCGCGGAATCTGTAAATAGACTGTTTTACATCCCCCACAAAAAAGAAACTTCCATCACTGAATACCCCCTGCCCTGAGACAATCTCCTCTATGAGCGGTTTTAAAATCTCATACTGCAAAATGCTGGTATCCTGAAACTCATCAAGCAACATGTGTTCAATCTGCGAATCAAGTCTAAAATACAAAAATTCGCTATCTACTCGTTCTTTTAAGAGGTAATAAACAAGTACCGTAACATCGTTAAAACTCAGCTCACTGTCATCGGTGTAGAGCGCTTTTTTGGACTTTATATAGATTGAAACGAGTTCACTCAGTGCATAAAAAAAGTTCTGCTCTTTGGCTTGATGGTATTTTTTCACTGCTTCTTTGATTACATGTAAATGGATGTCCATCTCTGGTGTAAAACATTTTGAGAAGGTGCTGTAATTGAGAGAATCTCGCCCCAGCCAACTCTTCTGCAAAAGTTCATCAAAGCTTTCAGCTACTACTGCATTCTTCACAGTTGATGAAGCTTTATCGCAATTTTCTATTAAGTTTTTAAGCTCCGAAAAACTGTCCATCGCTTCATGCTCATAGTGCCAAAACTCCTGTTTTGTGAATTTGAGATGGCTCAACTCATTTTGTTTAATGTAAAATTCATCGAGTAACTCAAATATATCTCCAAGTCTCTTTTTTGATTGGAGGGAGAGCGTAATCAAAGTCTCTTTTTTTCCCGCAACACTTACCTCTTTTAAAAATCGTGAGAGAAGTTTCAGCTCATGTTGCGAACTCATAACCGAAAAATCGGGCATCAGACCAGCATACAAAGAAAATTTTCTGAGTATTTGGGTAAAAAATTTATCGATTGTCATGATTTTGGTATTGGAGTTTAAAAACTCATCCAGAATCTTTTTACGGTTTTGCAACAGATACTCTTTTGCCAATCCTGTTACTTGTGCAATCTCATCCAACTCACCGCGACTCTCCAGCTCTTCAAGTGTCAGAACAATTCGCTCCTGCATCTCGTAAGCAGCCTTGTTTGTGAAAGTGAGTGCCAAAATTTTAGAAGGCGTTGCACCTTTGTAGAGCAAACTGAGATAACGCACAACAAGCATAAACGTCTTCCCACTTCCCGCACTCGCCTCGTAGGCTAGGTTGTTTATGAATGACATTATTTACCCAACTCTTCAATCATTTTGT
>CANMJR010000034.1 GCA_947498025.1 Helicobacteraceae bacterium | reverse complement strand
TCAATCATCGCTTCAAATGTCTCTTTATTTACACCTATAAGTCGCTTGAAATTCTTTGGTTCTTTTTTAGTTAGTTGCTCATATTTACTCATGCTACTTTAACAGCAATTTTAGTGCCTATTTTTGGAGTTTTGCAAGAAGTCTACTATTAATTTCGGTACAGTTTTTTGTTTTTGAGATGTGGGGATTGCTAATGAGATTTTATTATAGTGTGATTGGTATTCTTCTCTTATCTTGGAATGTTGTCGCGGATGACGATTTTACTTCATTATTGGATGAAGTGTCGAGTATCGCCACAAAAACTAAACTCAATATAGATTATCAGCCCTCAGTCGTTTCCGTTTTACATGCAGATAAGCTTAAAAGAATCGGTATTCGAAATCTGTATGAAGCAATCGGTTTGCTTCCGGGGATTGAAACATCGATTCTGCATACGGGAGCGAAGGAACTGATTATTCGCGGAAATTATAACCCTGATACATTTATTTTCGATAAGTATAAGCTTTATATTGACGGGGTGGATGTCGGAAGCGATCTTTATAGCACTAGCTTCTATTACCTTGATTTCCCTATTGAACTTATTGAGCGTATCGAAGTGCTTCGCGGATCGGCTTCGACTATTTATGGTCCCGGGGCGTTCAGCGGAGCGATTAATGTTATAACGAAAAGTTCGCAAACGGGTGCGAATGATGCAGTTTTTGGTTCGGCAGGGAGCTATAATTATACCAAAGCCGGCTTTGTCGAGCATCTTAATGTCGATGGATGGAATATCGGACTTGATGGCTACCATCAGCATAATAATAAAAAAATAAATGCCGGCAGCGCGTTTGTCTCGAGCAATGAGGCATCATATGAGCGTTCGGACTATAACAGCCTCGAAGGTTTTGAAGATTACTCTGTCGGTGTTACGGCTAAAAACAACGATTTTACTTTAATAGCACGATACAAATCTGAGGTAACGGATAACTTTTACGGATTTGGCGAAGAACTTGAACCTGTACCGGGTGGTTACCAGTCTAATAAAAGCGGTATCATCGAACTGCAAAACAATCACAACCTCGATAATGACTTGAGTCTAGAGACGAAAGTCGGAGTAAATTATTACGCCTTTACATTTGACACAACTGTGTACAAGGATTATAAAGGAAGCGGCTTGACGGCGCGGCTAAACCCAACCTATCAGCAATTAAACTCACATATTGACATGAACCTCAAAGGAAAAAATATTAAAGAGAATGAGTGGATGGTCGGTGTCGGTGCGCAAAAAATTGATACGTTGAAAAATTCCTATGGCACTACGATGCGAACTGACACGGATGGAGGACCATCTGTCATCTCTGATTCATTGGTTTATCTCAACGGAAAGTATGGATTTTTAAATGGCGACAATGACCAGTGGATCAAATCCGTCTATTTTCAGGATATCTATTCAATTAACGATAGTTTTGATCTCTCTGCTAATTTCAGGCTAGATGATTATTCACTGTTTGAACAAATGTTCAGTTACCGTTTCGGTTCTGTCTATCGACTAGATGATTGTAATATTATTAAAGCAGTTTACGGACGCTCCTACAGGGCGCCTGCTTACGTCGAAGCGTTTCAAGCGACGCAGGATGGATTAAAAGCCGGAAATCCGAATCTGAATCCGGAATTGATGGATACTTACGAATTGGCTTATACATATAAAAATAATAATAAGATTTTAAGAACAAACCTGTTTTACTCGATTATGGAAGATGTGATTGACGGTGTGAATAATGAACCTTTATCCTTTGTCGGTGATTATGCCAACAATAAAGCGCGTAATGCCAAAGGGGCAGAAATGGAGTTTATCTATCGTTTCGGCAATGGTTCAGAATTGATGGCAAACTTATCCTATGTCAGAACAGAGTATTTTACTACTGATTACAATACTCCGGTGGAGTTTCAAAGTCCTGAAATTTCTGAAGTGTTGAGTAAAGGGTATTTTCTCCATCCATTGACGCAAGTGTTGAATATTAATACGGCTTGGTATTACAGCGGACCTAAAAATAGATTTGACGATGGCAACCATAATCATACTCCAACATACAGCGCAACGATAATAATTGATGAAACCATTGCTTATGATATCGATAATTCTTCGAGTGTGATGTTGAGTGCTAAAAACCTTTTTGATGCAACTCTGATTTACCCATCCTATCTAGGGAATCATGATGGGTTACGACGTGAAGGACGTAATTGGCTCTTAACATACGAGAAAAGGCTTTAAATCGTCAAAATGAAAAATGTTTTTTTACTAAGTGTTGCATCGTTTTTTATATTGAATGCAGTAAGTGCGTCTGAGTTAGAGAATGAAAAAGATTTTGAGTCTTTTTTACAAAATGCAAGTGATATTGCAACAAAGAAGTCTTTAAATATAGAGTATTTGCCCTCCGTCATATCCATAGTAAATGCGCAAACCTACATGAATGCAGGCATCCAAAATGTAGGCGAAGCCTTGGGCATGCTGCCGGGGATTCAAATCCAGTTAAGTCCTAAGGGGTACTCCACGACTACCGTTCGAGGTTTCAAAAACCCTAACGCTTACCTCTCCGATAAAATCAAAATATTGATGGATGGGGTTGCAATCAACAACGAAGTCTCAGGTTCGAGTAGCTTTTTCCTAGATTTTCCAATGCAGCTGGTTGAGAGAATAGAAGTGCTTCGCGGACCAAACTCTACACTCTATGGCGCGGGTGCATTTTACGCAACCGTGAATATCATCACAAAACTTGGAAGCTCAAAACAGGAGAATCAGGTTTATCTGGGTGGCGGAAGCTACGGTTACATAACGGGCGGAGCCAATATTTACAATATCTCTGAAGATTGGAAAATTTTTGCAGACGGCTACCATCAAAAAAACAGCAAATCACTTCCTGTTGAGGGAAGCTCCGTTGGCACAGATGAAGCCATGAAAGATTTATCGTTAGGATTTAGGGCAGTCAACGGCGGTTTTGAATTTTTGACACGCTTTAAACAAAATGGCTCCGGAAACTTTTACAGTTTTGAGGGCGAACTTGACCCAATCCCAACAGAGCCAAAAGAGCATAAAAATTCATACTTTTTTTCTCAGCTCTCCTATAAAACAGATATAAATGATTATAAGCTTGAAACAAAAGCCAACTTTTCTCACCGTGAGTTGGATGAGAGTGCCAATATTGATGATATTACAGGTATAGCAAGTAAGTTTGCAGCTGTCGGCGTGCCAAATATGAGTGAGGGATTTTTCTTTTATGAGAAACAGCAGGAGCAAAATCTTGAAGCTGAGGTTATCTTAACCCTTCCAAAAATAGAGTCGAATGACATTTTAGCGGGAGCCGGAGCAAGACATGTGGAGGTAACAAGCGATGACTATTACAACAGTGTAGAAAATGCTATTACGCAAAATAGGGACACAATTTTGAGTAGTCCCAACTACGGCAGTTTTAGATATAGAGAAAATCCTAAAGAGCCGGCATTCTGGGCAAATCCGACAACGAGCTTTTTAAAAGATGGCATTAGCCGTACAATTACCTACGGTTATCTTCAAGATTTAATATCGCTTAATCAGGATGTTGATTTAATTCTTGGTTTGCGGGCGGATAACTACTCGGATTTTGGAACAAAAATGAGTAAAAGAGCGGCTGTGGTTTATAGAGCAACAGATGAAATTGTTTTTAAATTTCTTTACGGTTCGGCTTTTCGAGCACCGACATTTACAGAAGCGTATGCCAATGGACATATAAACTATCGTGCAGGGGATGAAAATCTAAAACCTGAAGAGACAGATACCTATGAAGCTGTTGCAATATATTCACCGAATTTTTACAATAAATTTTCGCTCAATCTTTTTTACTCCGAGTTAACGAATGTAATCGACTTAGAAGAGTACCAAGCCACAATTGCCGGTTATCAAAACTACGATGACAGAAGAAGCAGAGGTGCAGAGTTTGAGTACTCTTTTAATACGAAACAAGAACACTCTCTCTATTTTAATGCAACTTATGTTGATACGGATTATACAACTCCGCCGGAAGAGGATTCAATATCTGTAGATCAATCTATGCCGGATATCTCAAAGATAATGTTCAAAGCGATGTATATTTATAGCCCGATAAACAAGTTCTCTCTCGGCACAACATGGCACTACTCCTCGCCAACAACACAGACAGAGTTACAATGGGTGGATACAGATTCTAGAGTACAACAAGTCCATATTTTTGATGAAACTCTGACGTATAGATTCTCACCTTCAAGTGAGGCTAGAGTAGGTGTCAAAAATATATTCAACGCAGATGTCAGACAGCCTAGCTACTACTACAATACGCAAGGCGGAATTAAAAGAGAAGGCACGAACTACTTTGTAAGTTATGTACAGAAATTTTAGAAGCTTATCTGATTTTACACACTAAAACGAACGCGTCCGTTTTAGTTGCATGGACAAATTTTGTCCCTATAACCCCCTAAAGCTACCCATATCTGTCGGATATGGGAGAAAAATTGACACTTTACGCTCTTTTTGATAAAGGTGCGTAAGGGTAACTCTTACGAGACAACTCGATTCCTGCCAAGCTCTTTAGCCTCATAAAGGAGTGAATCTACCCGTTTTATGAGTTCGTGGGATGACTCATTTTCTCTGAGAGTCGCTACGCCAAAAGAGCAGGTAACTTTGAGCGAGTTGACAAAACCTTGATTTGCTATAGAGAGGCGCATTCCCTCTGCAATCGCTACACAACTCTCCAGCGGAGTATTTGGAAGAAGTATTATAAACTCCTCTCCGCCCCACCTTGCAAAGATGTCGCTTTTTCTTGTTTTGTGTTTTATAAGACTAGAAATGCCTTTTAAAACTGAGTCTCCCACTAGGTGTCCGTGATTATCATTTATCTTTTTGAAGTGGTCTATGTCAAAGAATATAACACCTAAATCGCTGTGCTCTCTTTTTGCCATGCTTATCAAATGCTCATAAACCATGCCAAAATGGAGTCTGTTCGCTATGCCGGTGAGCGAATCGTTTGTGCTTAATGATTGGAGCGATGATATGTCTGTAAAAACCACAACATATCGTGCTGCATTATTGTATTGAAGTACTGAGAGTTTTACATCAAAAACAGTTGTTGTATCATTTATGGTGATTTTTACCTTATGGTTTTTTTCCGGATTGTGAAAGACATATTCTGTCCAAATTCTATCGTCTTTATTGGGCATAAGAAATTCATCCGTATCACCCTCCTCAAAGTATTCACAAACACATTGATGCTCTTTTTTAAAAGCGTCAATACTCTTGTATTTAAAATAGAGTAAAAAAGTTTGATTTGCTAATATTAGTTCTTTTCCGTCGGTTACGATAATCGGGGATGGTATGGCGTCTAATACGGTTTGGTTGAAAAGCTCTTGAAAGTTCATTTTACCGCTTATTCTGTTGTATAAAAAATGTACGAATATTGCTACAATCATTATTAGGGTTAAAGTGATAAGGAGAGAGGATAGCGCAATACCTTTTATATAGCCTTCAAAATCATCCATCTGATTTAAAAATACAAGCAGACCTATCTCGTCGCCTTTATAATTTTTAATCTGAGTTGTGGAGAGGTAGTATAAATGAGCGCCAAATTCTATAAAATTGTTTTCGAGCGTATTGTAGATTTTTTTATATCTGTTAAAAAGCGGCAGCAGCGACTCCGGCATGTTGAGTGAAGTGAAATCGCCCACCGCCGTACTCTCTTTTAGCTCTTGAAACTTACCAATGTAGCTCTTATGGGTAAAAAAGAGAGCATCAAGATTTGTGTCATGTTTGATTAGCTTTGCCAAATTTTGAGCAGAGACTCCAAACTCGATTGCACCGATATACTCCTCATTATTAAAAATCGGCACCAAAATCCTGAATACAAAGCCGGCTCTTCCCTCTTCAAACCCAGAAAGAAGCTTATGTTTTGAATGAATTTCAGAGAGCGTCTCTCTTTTTTTTGCAATATTATCCCCATATAAGGTTGGTCGATGCACTCTGAGGAGCGATGTTCCGTCAGAGTTATGAAATTGCAAAACAATGAGATGCGGATTTTCTTGCTGCAGCACAGCCCATCTCTCTTTTGTCAGCATGTAAAGCGCATCGTGATTTTTATTTAAGATGGCTTGGAAAATCTCTTTGTCGGCTATAAACTCATTCGCTCTTGCATGAAAAAAGTTTACAATCTCATCCATGCTTTCTTTATAGGTGGTTGTAACGCTTTTGTGGGCATCCGCAATTCTTTGCCGGCTCTGTTTTTTCTCATAGATTACGGTATAGCCCGTAACTACAAACGCAACTATGAAGATTATAAAAGTGACAATAAAAATTATTTTTTATTTCAGATTATGCATTAATCATGCTCTATTACAAATATTTCAAACTCTCTGCTTGGAATCGGTTTGCTAAAGAGATACCCTTGATATGTTGCGCATCCAATAGAATTTAACATCTCTCTTTGTTCTTGTGTTTCAACACCCTCTGCTATAACATTGAGTCCCATGGTGTGTGCTATGGCTATTGTTGATTTACAAATTATTTCATCGTTTTTATCGGTAAGAATATCTTTTACAAAGCTTTTGTCAATTTTTAGCTGATTAAGAGGAAGCTGTTTGAGGTAGGAGAGAGAAGAGTATCCTGTTCCAAAATCATCCAACGAAAAGCGGATTCCAACTTCTTTGAGTTTGCCCATCTTCTCTATAATACCCTCTTTGTCCTCAACAAGCATGCTCTCTGTTATCTCTAACTTTATCAATCTTGGGTTTGCTCCGCTCTCTTTTATAATAGAGAGAGTGTTTTTTACAAAATTGCTTTGGCTGAACTGTTTTACACTGATATTTATGGCAAGTGTAATCTTTTTCATGGCATCTATACTTGACCATCTCTGAAGTTCATCGCATGCACTCTTTAAAATCCAATCTCCAAGTTTTAAAATAATGTCACACTCTTCAGCCACCGGTATAAAAACAAGAGGCGAAATGAGACCTTTTGTCGGATGATTCCATCGCACCAATGCTTCCGCACCCACTACTTTTTTTGACTCATCTATCTGTGCTTGATAAAAAAGAACAAACTCCCCTTTGTTTATAGCTTCCCGCAACTCTTTTTCAATCTCGGCTCTCTCTTTGAGTGAACTCTCCATAGCAGGCTCAAAAAATTTAAATGCATTTCTTCCGCACTCTTTTGATTTATAGAGGGCAAGTTCTGCCTGCTTCATAAGAGTATCGATGGATATGTGTTCTGAGTTAAAGAGAGTGATGCCGAGACTTGCACTCGATTTATGTTCAGCCCATTTTAGTCGGTATGGCTCTTGAAGCAGTGTGAGCAGTTGCGTGGCAGTGCGCATACATTCGTTTGTAGCTTTTGTCTCATCCGTGCTTAAGTTTTTGAGAATCAAAACAAATTCATCTCCACCCAATCTTGCAAGAGCGTTTCCATTTTTGGCAAGCGTTTGCAATCTTTTAGCTACGCTTTGGAGTAAAATATCACCCATCTCATGCCCTAAAGTGTCATTCAATATTTTGAAATTATCAAGGTCGATAAATATGAGAGCAGTATAAACATGTGAAAGTGCCGCCTCTTTCATGGCTGCTTTTACAATATCCATAAAGAGCATTCTATTTGGAAGCGATGTTAAAGTATCATAAAATGCCAGTTTGTGTATTTTGTCTTCAGAGATTTTTTTATCTGTGAAATCTTCAAAAACTCCTATTACGCCGACCGTTTCGCCATCATTATTTACAAGAGGAATTTTCGATGTGCTTATCCACATGCTCTCCCCGGATGAGGTTTTTATCTCCTCTTCATAAAATAGTTTAGGAATTCCGGAGTTTATAACTTTTCTATCGTCTATTCTGTACTCTTTTGCATGTTCTGCCCAAGCCATTTGATAATCATCTTTGCCTATTATATCATCGGAAAATAAGTTTCCCGAATCTTTTGCAAAGGCTTCATTACACCCTAAATAGTGCAAATCTGAGTCTTTCCAAAAGACTCTTTGAGGAATTGCATTGATGATTTTTTTAAAAAGATTGTTTGCCTCTTGTGCTATTTTTTCTTTTGCTACTTCTTGTGTAATATCTCTGCCGGCACCTTTACATCCAAGCAGTTCGCCATTGTCGTCTAACACCGGAATTCCGTTTATTGAAATCCAGACTGTTTCTCTGTTTATATTTAAAACAGGAACAACTACTCCGGTAAATGACTCTTTTTTGTATAAACGATCGAATAAAATATTTTTTAACGCATCTTTTCTTTCTATGGGGTAAAAATCATAAAAGTATTTTTTATTGACTATTTCAGTTGCTTTATAACCAAGTATTTCATAGACAGAGTCGCTTATAAATGTGTAAAGTCCCTCTTTGTCGACTTCCCAAGCAATAATTTTTGAAAGTTTTTGAAGCTCCTGTATTCTTTGCTCATTTTTGAGTATCTCCTGATTTTGAAGTTCACTGTTTATTTCACTTCTGCGCAGTATAAAATAGACGAGGAGCAAAAATATTGTCATGCTTGCTAATCCAAAGAGTATGCTGTGAATTATAAACGAGTCTCTCCCTTTTAAAATATTTGTCAAATCTTGCAGAAAAATCAGTTGACCAATCTCTCTGCTTGAGACATCCTTGATTTTGTCAGGGGAGAGCATAAATATTTTTTCATCAATGGTGACACTCTCCTCCCTATCTGAGCTGTTGATTAATTTGATAAGATTTGGCGAGACATATTTTTGTGTTGTATATGTGAGGGCAAATTTGTCAAATAACTTCCAGTTCGCCTCCCTTTCAAGCATTTTCATACCTTGTTTCCAACCCTCTTCGGTAAGGTTGCCCTTAGCTATCATCAAAAGCAGTTCAACATTATGCTTGTTGGAAATTCTTTCTAAAATATCCTCTATCTCTTTGCCAAGTTCCACATAACCGATAAGCTCGTTCTCTTTTATAACGGGAACTACAACCCTGAGCGTTAAAGTGCCCATGACACCGAGTTCAATCCCATAAGAAGTGTTACGGCTAGACTCTGCTTTTTTTGCGGTAAACCTATCTATATAGTCCCCGTCTTTAGCCGGCGTATGAACTCTTAGAATAGTTTTACGATTTTTATCTAAAAAGTAGAGGTGTGTTATGGAGTTTGCAGATTTTAGTTTTGAAAATGTTTCGCTGTATTTTTCTAGCAGACTATTTTTATTCGAGTTTATAAGACTCTGCCTTACCTCACTCTCTTGCGAAATTGCAGTTGCTACCATAGCCATTCCGATGGCATGTTCGCTTATAGCATCGTTAAAATCTTGTTGTGCTATTTCAACTTTGGTAGAAAAATGGGTATTTACACTCTCCAATTTTTCGCTGTCTATGACAAAAAGGGTAAAAAAAGTAACCAAAAGAGTAAAAATAAAGATAGGCAAAAAAATGTAGTAAAAATTTTTACTTGTCAGTTTCTTTAAGTGAGAAAGATTTAATTTCATTGAGCAGTAATCCATAGTATAATTTGTCTCTTAATTATACCATCAAAAAAAAAGAAGAAGTTTAAAACCTTATGAATCTCGAAAACTTGTTTTTCGTAGCTTTAGGGGGTTGTAGGGACAATTTGTCCCTGCCACTAAAACGGACGCGTTCGTTTTAGTGCGTAATATTAGTTAGTTGTGAACTATCTGATTTCTTCCGCTCTGCTTCGCATTGTAGAGTAGCAGATCAGCCTGATTGATATCTTCTTCGAATGTATCTTCATGGCTGATTGAAACGCCGATGGAGATTGTAAATCTTATCTCCCTTCTATCCTCGGAAAAGATCACATTTCTTTCTATATTGGCACGAAGTCTCTCGAATGCGATAAGTGCATTATGAGCTGAAATATCTCTGAGAAGAAGACAAAATTCCTCTCCGCCAAATCTTGCGACTATATCTTTTTGGTTTATGCTTGTGCGCAAAATTTCCGAAAGACTCACTATTACTTTATCTCCCATGTCATGCCCATAGGTGTCGTTTATCTTTTTGAAATTGTCTATGTCAATCATGGCAATTGCAAAGCTCTCGTTGTTTTGCGTGGCATCGTTAAAATAGGGCTCTGCATTTTTAAAGAAGTATCTGCGGTTATAAAGACCTGTTAAAAAATCTCTGTTTGCATGGTTGGTGATGATAAAGATGTTTTCTAACGCTTCAATAGCATTGTTTATACGGCAGGAAAACTCCTCTTTTGAGAAGGGTTTTTTGATGTAGTCATTCGCACCGCTTTTTAGAAACATGGCGGTTATCTGCTCATCTTCGTTTGATGAAAGCGCGATGATACTCATGTCGTTTTTGTTATGCAATTTTCTAATCTCTTTTGTGAGTTCAAGTCCATCCATAACAGGCATGTTGTAGTCGGTTAAAACAAGAGAGATGTCGGGGTGCGAGCTAATCATTCCCAGTGCCTCTTCTCCATGTGCCACTGTCAGTACTTGAAAAAAGAGGTTCTCCAACATGGCTTTCATTGATTTGCGAAAAACCATAGAGTCATCCACAACCAAAACTTTATGTAATTGGTTCATATGAAGTCTTCTGATGGTGTGGATAATATAGCTTATATCCTCTACTCCGCTTTTATTGATGTAGTCTATAATGTTTTTCTTCAGTATCTTCTCTCTAAAATCTTTGTCGATATTTCCGCTAAGAACAATCACACGGCACTCTTTTGAAAGAAGATAATCTACAACTTCACCCTCTGGTGCATCCGGCAGATTGAGGTCGGTAAGGGTAACAAAATATTTATATCTTTGTAAAAAAAGTTTGGCTTCAGAGAGTTGATACGCCACATCCACCGCAAAGTTTAGTTCAACACTTATCTTTTTTGCAATAAGCTTCGCCAGTGTTTTGTTGTCTTCGATGATTAAGATTCTTTCCATTATTTTAGCTCCTTGTTTATTCATGGTAAAAATTTTACACTATTTATCAAAATTTATAGTTTAAACCGATAATATAAAGACATGAATTACTTAAATGTTACTATCGATAAATTAAAATCAAATCAGAACGTATTTTTGACGGGCGGTGCCGGTGTCGGAAAAACAACTATTACGAGAGATGTTATAAAAGCCTATGCGGAGGATGCAAAAAAAGTTGCAAAACTCGCTTCAACCGGAATGGCAGCAACGCTCATCGACGGGCAGACGCTTCACAGCTTTTTAGATTTAGGCATAGCATCCAACTTAAAAGAGTTGGAGCTTAATGCAAAGCTTGCAATCAGCAAAAAAGTCAAAAAAATCATAGCAGTTATGGATTTGGTCGTGATAGATGAAATCTCCATGGTAAGCGATACTCTGCTTGAGATGATTCAGCTTAGATTGGTGCAAGCGGGTTTTAAAGGTTCTCTTCTTGTTGTCGGGGATTTTTTACAGCTCCCTCCGGTTGTCCGTGGGCAGGGCGAAGTCAAATTTGCTTTTGAATCTCCTGCATGGGAAGAGTTTGAGTTTGAAAAAATAGAGCTGACGCACATTTACAGAACAGACGACAAGGAGTTTATAGAGCTTTTAAACTCTGTCAGATTTGGGCAAATCGACGAGCAGACGCATAACCGGCTCAACGAATATATAAAACCGCTCGGCGAAGATTTGAGTGAGTTTACCTTTTTATTCGGCAAAAATGAGTCCGCTTCATGGCACAACAAAAGACAACTCTCTTTTATTGAAAGTGAACTTTTTGTAAAAGAGGCGCAAATTATCAAACATGCAAAGAGTGTCAAAGATTTAGAGGTTGAACGATACATGAGCGATGCGAGAATAGAGAGGGAATTGGAGTTAAAAGTGGGCGTGCCGGTTCTTTTTACCAGAAATTCGTGGAACTATTTTAACGGAGAGCGAGGCGTAATCGTAAACATGGACTCTAATTTTGTTTATGTGCAAAAGAGCGATGAGCGGGTGGTCAAACTCGAAGCAGTTGCACAATCCAAGAGCATGTGGAAAGAAAAAACGGTGGATGGGAAAAAAGAGATGGTGGAAGAGAGCCTTTTTAGCGTCTATCAGTTTCCTATAAAACTTGCTTTTGCCATAACGATTCACAAGTCGCAGGGGATGAGCATCATGGATTTGATTATTGAGACAAATGAGATTTTTGCGCCTTCACAATTTTATGTGGCACTCTCAAGAAGTTCCAACCCTTTGAGGCTCAATCTCATCGCTCCGAAAAAGCAGTGGCATGCATTGGCATTTGTAAACAAAAAAGCTTTGGATTTCGTAAAAGAGTAGATTCTTTAACAATATAGATACAATATGCTAAACAGCAGTTTTATGGATTATTTGAAATTATTGAAGAGGATTGAAGCTTAGTATGGAAAAGAAACTAACACTTAGAGATGCTAAAAAAATATTAAGCACGTTTAAACAAGAAGAGGGGGCGGTTGATTTTCAATTTCCTATTATTGGTATGGGTGCTTCAGCGGGTGGTTTGAGTGCGTTGGAAGCTAGGGTAGAGAAGATGGTGGATGGAACATTTGCAAATTTACATGACTTTTCATCTGCGGAAGTGAAAAAGGTGTTCCATGAACTTGAAGTGCATCAGATAGAGTTGGAGATGCAAAATGAGGAGCTGCGTAAAACACATCAAGAGCTTTATGACGCCAAAGCCCGCTATTATGAACTCTACAACAAAGCTCCCGTCTGTTACTGTACTCTGAGCGAGAAAGGTATTATAATGGAGGTGAATGAGAGAACGCTCAAAACAGTCGGATTAGATGAGAATCAACTTCTTATGAGAAAGATGACAGATTTTATCTTTAAAGAGGATCAAGATATTTTATATCTGCACCAACAAAAGATAATGGAGTCAAGTGAGCCACAAACATGTGAGTTTCGTATTGTAAATAATGATGGCGTACTTATTTGGATGATTGTATCTGCTACGGCAGACAAAGATAGTAACGGTAACCCTATATTTCGCTTAGTTCTCAATAATATACATGAACGAAAAATGATGGAAGAGAGACTCAAGAATAAAGAGAAGATGTTTCTTGTGCAGTCGCGATATGCAGCTATGGGCGAGATGATTTCTATGATAGCCCATCAATGGAGACAGCCTCTCAATATTATCGGATTAGCAATAGCAAATATTCAAACAAAGCAGGCATTTCAGATGCTTGACAAAGAGGCAATTGATGAAAATACAGAAATTATTGCCGGAAATATAGCGTATATGTCAGATACTATTGATGATTTTAGAAATTTTTTCAAGCCTGATGCTCCAAAAGAGCTTGCGACTATGGAAGATGTTATAACTATTACACTCAAGGTTATCGGTCAAAGTTTGCTAGCAAACAACATTACAATTCATATTTATAACAATAGTACCACTTCTCTCATAATTCACAAAAATTCATTAGTACAAGTTCTGCTCAATATAATTGGAAATGCAAAAGACCAACTTATATTTAAAAAAGTGGAGTCGCCGGCAATTAGTATAAGCGTAGATGAAATAGAAAATAAGATTGCACTGCGTATATGTGACAACGGAGGCGGAATATCAAATGAGATAATTGATAAAATTAATCAGCCCTACTTTACAACCAAAAAATTAATCGGCACAGGTCTTGGCATGTATATTTCTCAAACAATCATAGAAAAACATTTTACAGGAACCTTTACGTGGTATAACCAAAGTGACGGTGCATGTTTTATTGTAGCTTTAGAAAAAAACCAAGAGGGAATTATGGAGCGAGTGGATTGATTATAAATTCCATAGACAAAAGCCTATGAAACTAAAAAAATCTGCCTCAAAGAGGCAAGCTTTCACAAAAAATCATTTAGTGATTTTTTGCGTTGTGCTTTAGCGCAGAAGTGCCCTAGCGGCAAGCGTAGCAAAATGGACTTAGTTCATCTTGCGTATAAAACTATAACTTATCTGCGTGAGAAGCCAAATACTCGGCAACACCCTCAGTAGAAGCTTTCATCCCCTCGTCGCCTTTTACCCAGCCGGCAGGACAAACCTCACCATGCTCATTTGTAAAAAGCATAGTGTCAACCATACGAATCATCTCATCGATGTTTCTTCCAAGTGGCAAATCATTTATAACTGCATGACGCACCGTGCCGTCCGCATCAATCAAAAACGAACCGCGAAGAGCAACTGATTCATTCAAAAGTACATCGTAATCTTTTGCAATCTGTTTTGTTAAATCTGCGACTAAAGGAAACTTAACTCTGCCGATACCGCCCTGATTTACTGGAGTTTCTCTCCATGCAAAGTGTGAAAATTGACTGTCAACCGAAACACCGATAACATTGACGCCACGGCTTGTGAAATCCTCAATTCTGTGAGAAAAAGCGATAATTTCTGATGGACAGACAAAAGTAAAATCGAGTGGATAGAAAAATAGAACTGCACCCTTTGTACCTAAATTGTTGTATAGATTGAAATCTCCAACAATTGAACCATCCGCTAAAACTGCTGTTGCCGTGAAATCTGGAGCTTTGTTCGTTACTATCATACTACATTCCTTGTATTTTTTATTTGCAGAATTTTAACTAAAAAAGAATTAATCAAACTCAAAAAAATAAATAAATAGATTAGTTTAAGGATAATTTTTATCTTTTAAAAAATAAAGATATATTTATACAAATAAGATATAATTTTCACGATTTATGGGGCTGGACTCTGTACTTCAATAAGGAAAAATCGATGACAAAAGAAGCAAAAGCTCTCAAAGAGCATATATTCACTTCAGAGTCTGTAACAGAAGGGCACCCTGATAAGATGGCAGATCAAATCAGTGATGCAATTCTGGATTATATTATTGAACGAGATACTACTGCGCATGTAGCGTGCGAAACATTAGTATCAAATGGTTTTTGTATAATTGCAGGCGAACTGAAAACAACGGCGTACGCGCCAATGCAAGAGATAGTTCGCAAAGTTGTTCAAGAGATAGGTTATACAGATGCAACCTATGGTTTTGATTACCGTTCATGTGCAGTCTTAAATGCTATTGGCGAACAATCACCGGATATAAATCAGGGTGTTTCTCAGGCAGATGGAGAAATCGGAGCAGGTGATCAGGGTTTGATGTTTGGTTATGCATGCCGTGAAACAGATGTTTTGATGCCTCTTCCTATCTATTTGGCACACAAACTTACAAGAAGATTGGCTGAAGTTCGTAAAGATGGAATTATTCCTTATCTTCGACCAGACGGAAAAGCACAAATAAGTGTTAAATATATAGGGGATAAGCCGGTTTCAGTTGAGACAGTAGTTATTTCTACGCAACATGCGCCTGATGTTTCTCAAGAAAAAATACATGAAGATGTTATCAAAGAGGTTATCAGACATGTAATTCCTACTGATATGATGAGCGAAAGTACAGTTTTTCACATTAACCCGACAGGAAAATTTGTAATCGGCGGACCGCAAGGCGATGCTGGACTAACGGGACGAAAAATTATAGTGGATACTTACGGCGGAAGCTGCCCGCATGGCGGGGGTGCGTTTAGCGGGAAAGATCCGACCAAAGTGGATAGAAGTGCGGCGTATGCGGCGAGATGGGTGGCTAAAAATTTGGTAGCTTCAGGTGCCTGTGATAAGGCTACTATCCAAGTTGCGTATGCAATCGGCGTTGTTCAACCGGTCTCTATCATGGTAGATACGCATGGAACAGGTAAAGTGGATGAGGCAAAAATCGAAGCATGTGTAAAAGAGCTTTTTGATTTATCTCCAAAAGGAATTATTGTAGCACTTGATTTATTGCGCCCAATCTATAGACTTACCTCTGCTTATGGTCACTTCGGAAGAGAGGAACCATCTTTTACATGGGAAAAAACAAATAGAGTGGATGAGATAAGAGAATATCTAGGGCTTTAATCCGCTGACTTCTTTATGGCAGTTTTTTCGCCATTTAGAAGTTTGTTTTGTGCATAAGAAAAGTAACTATTTTGCAGAAAATCGTTTTTTAAAATCGTTTTTTAGCTCTCTTTAAAAATCTTTCGTTATAGTTATCTAAATTTAAATAGGAGAAAATAATGGCAGTACATATTAGTGACACATGTATCAACTGCGGTGCTTGTATTGATGAGTGCCCTGTAGAAGCAATCGTAGATGAGGATGATAATCCAACCGGCGAAGAGATATACTATGTTTATAATGATAAATGCGTAGAGTGTGTTAGTCATCATGATGAACCTGCATGTGCTACAGCATGTCCTACAGAAGGTTGTATAACTTGGGATGCAATCGGTGCTAGTCCGGCACACCGTGAAGATATTACAGACGAACAACGCGCGAATAAAGTGCCTGTAGTAGATTAATTTTCTTCCTGCAAAGTACTTTTTGGTACTTTGCAAATCAATCTTTTATAAAATCCCCCATATTTAAACTCAAATAAGTTAAACTTTTGATATGCTTCCGCTCTAATTTTATATTTTACAGGAGATTTGATGGAACGAACACTATCAATAATTAAACCGGATGCAGTTGCTAAAGGTTTTATAGGCAAAATTTTAGATCGTTTTGAGACTGATGGTCTTAAGATAGCGGCAACAAGAAAACTTCAACTTTCTCGTGCAGAGGCAGAAGCTTTTTATGCTGTTCACTCTGAGAGACCTTTTTTCAACGATTTAGTTGATTTTATGATTAGCGGTCCGGTAGTTGTTTCAGTTTTGGTTGGTGAAAATGCTATGGCAAGAAACCGTGATCTTATGGGTGCGACTAACCCTAAAGAGGCTGAGGCTGGCACAATCCGTGCAGATTTTGCTGAAAATATAGATGCAAATGCAGTTCATGGAAGTGATTCAGTTGAAAATGCAGCTGTTGAAATCGCATTCTTTTTCTCAGAGAGAGAAATTTCGTAAGTAAACAATGAAAGTAGCACTAAGAAAAATAACAAGCACGCCATTAGATTTTGATATAAAATTTAGTGAAATAACTTTTAAAGGTTATTTAGAGTATCATGTCGGCAAATTAATTTTGCTCAAAGCAGGATTAAATGGTTTGCTTGACATTCAGTGTAATCAGTGCGGTGAAGATTTTAAGTTACCTGTAGATGAAGAGGTGGAAATATTTATCTCCGATGGCATCTATGAGGATAGCGAAGATATAGAACTTGATGTAGTAGAATCATTAGATTCTATGGCTGATTTAGATGAAATTCTAAACTCTGAGCTTGAGCTTATTAAAAGTGATTATCATTGTTGCGATAATTGCGAAGATTCTAGATAAAAAAGTAAAAATGAACTGATGGATTGAAATTTCTAGTTCATAAACTCTATTTCGAAAGAGACAATCTTTTACAAGAAATCACTAAATGGTTTCTTTGCATTGGACTTTAACTCAGAAGTGACCAAAGCGGTCTTTGCGTAGAAAAAGGAATATGTTCCTTTTTCGTATTAATTAAAAAGAAAGGATATAGATTATGGCAGTACCTAAAAGAAGAGTATCTCACTCTCGCTCAGCTAAAAGAAGAACTCACTACAAAATTACTTTAGCTAAACCGATTAAAGATAAAGATGGAACTTACAAGCTTCCACACCATATCAACCCAGTAACTGGTGAGTATAAATAGTCAATGGTCAAGATTGCTATTGACGCAATGGGCGGGGACTTTGGTCCCGAGCCGATTATTAAGGGTTGTATTGCTGCACTTAAAACAAAATCATTTGAGCCTATCCTTGTAGGTAAATCGTCAGAAATTTTACCTCTGTTACCAAAGCGTTATAGAGGTAAGATTTTAATTATTGAGGCGCACGATGTTATCTCTATGCATGAAGCAGCGACCGAAGCAGTAAAAAGAAAAGAGAGTAGCATATATAAAGCTGTTGAATTAGTTAAAGATGGTAAAGCTGACGGTGTCGTGTCGGCTGGACATAGCGGCGCTACAATGGCATTAGCAACTCTTAGATTGGGTCGTTTAGCCGGTGTTTCAAGACCTGCTCTCGTAACCCTTATGCCTACAAAAACAGGTCGTCGTTCCGTTGTTTTGGATGTTGGAGCAAATGTTGACTCTAAGCCTGAACATCTAGTAGAGTTCGCTGTAATGGGTGGATGCTACGCAGAAGATGTTTTAAAAATAGAAAACCCTTCAATTGGACTTTTAGCAAATGGTGAAGAGGATTCAAAGGGTAATGAAGTAACAAAAGCAGCTTTTAAATTGCTAAAAGGTTACAGAGGATTTAAGGGAAATGTTGAAGGCGGAGATATCTTTAATGGCAGCTGTGATGTTATTACTTGTGATGGATTTATCGGAAATTTAGTTCTTAAAACAAGCGAAGGTGTTGCATCTACGATAAGTCAGCTCATTAAAGATTATATCAGAAAATCACCTATTGCAATTACCGGAGCTCTTTTGATGAGAAAAGTTTTTAAGCTTCTTAAAAAAGAGATTGATTATGCCGAAATTGGAGGTGCTCCACTTATCGGTATTAAGGGCTGTGCTATTGTAAGTCACGGTAAAAGTGATGCTAGAGCTATAGAAAATGCTATATACCAAGCTATAAAATATGTAGATACGGGTGTAAATGAACATATTATCTCAAGACTTGCAGCACTAAAGCAAAAGGAAGTTTAATGGCCTATGCAGCTTTTCGTTCTATCGGTGCTTATGCTCCGCGGAAAATATTAACGAATGAAGATTTATCAAAGATGGTTGATACGACTGATGAATGGATTACGAAAAGAACAGGCATAAAAGAGAGACATATAGCAGAAAAAAATGAGACAACAAGCGATATGGGTGTTGAAGCTGCTAAAAAAGCAATAGAGCGAAGCGGTATTGATAAATCTGAGATAGACATGGTGATTTGTGCTACTATCTCCCCTGACTATTTTTGTATGCCATCGACTGCAACAATTATTGCAAATAAACTTTCCCTCGGACATGTAACTGCATTTGACATTTCTGCCGCATGTACAGGCTTTGTTTATATCCTCTCAATAGCTAAAGCATTCATAGAGTCGGGTATGAAAAAAAATGTTCTTATTATTGGAGCTGAAAAGCTCTCTGCTATTACAGACTACACAGATAGGGGAACCTGCATACTTTTTGGTGACGGTGCCGGTGCTGCAATAATTAGTGCAACCGATAACAGAGATGAGGCTATCATAGATATTCATACAGGTTCTGACGGCACCTATGCAGATTTACTTATGACTCCTAATGGCGGTAGCGGTTCGATTCATGACTCTATAGACCAAGAGTCAAAAGCATGTTTTATGCAGATGAAGGGAAATGAAACCTTTAAAGTTGCGGTAAGAACTTTGACAAAAGATGTTGTTGAGATATTAGATACAAATAGTATTGAGAGTTCGCAAATTACCCATTTTATCCCGCATCAGGCAAATCTTAGAATTATTAAAGCTGTTGGTGAAGCACTAAAACTTAATGATAATCAAGTTGTTATAACAGTTGAAAAGTATGGAAACACTTCTGGTGCTTCTATCCCAATGGCAATAAATGAAATATATGAAAACGGCTCATTAAAAGCTGGTGAGTTGATGCTTCTTGATGCTTTTGGCGGGGGACTTACATGGGGTTCAGCCCTAGTTCCATTCTCACCCACTCTAAAATAACTCTTTTACTCGATTTCTGCGTTGAGTTATAATTTATTTTCGTCACATACTAGAGTATGCTCCTCAAAGAAATTATAACTCGCCTTGAACTAGAGCAAAATAGAGAATTTTAAAAAGAAGTTTTTTTCTGCATGAAATTAATATTCTAATATCGACATGTGGAATTTATTTTTACATGCCACATTTAAACACCCTTGAGAGCTTCTCTTACTTTTTCATAAAACTTATTTTCATCCGGTAAATCTAGCTTAGCTTCTCTTAATTTCTCTCCCCACATAGGATTTGGAAAATAACTGTCATCCTCAAATCTTGCCATTACATGAATATGAACTCTCGGGAGCATATTTGCAAATGAAGCCATGTTTATTTTTTTTGGATTGTAATAATTTTTCATCTCGAATTCTATAATGTCATAGACATCCCAAAGTCTTACTCTTAAACTCTTTGGTAAATCTCCTAACTCTCTGTAAGGCTCTTTTGTGAAAATTTTTAGCCAAGGAATTTCACTGCTCTCTTTTTCTATATATAGGACATCGTCTTCATAGATTATCATATGTGAAATCTCCATTTTTGACAATTATAACGAAATTTTTGTGGTTTGATTTAGTATGTAGAATTGGTATGATATGTGGAAATTCCCACATATCATAGTAAGAAATACGAAGGTTTGAGAATTAATCTCTGTGTCTAGGTGTGCTGCTTCTTGGAGTACTGCTTCTACTTCCGCCGGCAGAGTTTCCTCCACGGTATCCGCCACCGCTCCCGCCTTCACGACTACGAGTTGCTCCTCCGCCTGTTCCACCGGCTGAAGAACCGCCACCATCACGGCTACGACTTGCACCGCCGCCAGAACGGCTTCCGCCGCTTGAAGAACGATTTTTGCCTTTGTATCCGCCGCCTGAGCCTCTTGTGTCTCTTCTTCTTCCGGCTCTCTCTAAAATTTCTTCAATTCTATCAGCAGGGATACCGATGTTATTTGGTCCTTTTATCTCTTGATTATCTAAAAGCATGGAGATAAGTTTATAAGCCATTTTTTCTTCATCAATATCTAAACGAAGAAGGTCTAAAACTTTGTGAGCCTCATCATAGATATGTTGATCTTCTATCTTTTTAACCAAAGCAGTGAGTGTTGTCTTTCTTAACTCATTTTTACTTGGAACAAAAGCATGTGCCATTGAAGTTCCGACTTTTTGTTTGATTCTTTGAAGTTCTTTAAACTCTAGCGGAGTTAAAAGTGTAATCGCCTTACCTTTAGTTCCGGCACGACCTGTTCTTCCAATACGGTGAACATAGCTCTCCGGGTCAAAAGGAATATGGTAGTTGAATACATGTGAGATATTGTCAACATGGATACCTCTTGCTGCAACATCTGTTGCAACAAGAACTTTTACGCCATTATTTTTGAAGCCTTTAATTACTGTCTCTCTTTGGCGTTGCTCCATGTCCCCATGGAGACCATTTGCTAGATAACCGGCACTTGAGAGAACATTGGAAAGTCTATCCACTTCACTTTTCGTTCTACAAAATACGATTGATTTATCTGTATCTTCTGAGTCCATAAGACGAATAATTGCATCATCTCTTTCACTCTCTTCAATTACATAGTAGAGTTGCTCAATATCCGTATTTGTAGTTTCGCCCTTAGTAATCGAGATAAATTCAGGATTATCAAGAATTCTGCTTGCAAGAGTTTTGATAGGCTGAGGCATAGTCGCCGAGAAAAGAAGAGTTTGGCGACTTGTCGGAAGGTAAGAAAATATTTCATTAATATCATCTAAAAATCCCATGTCAAGCATCTCATCTGCTTCATCAAGAACTACTAAAGTAGGAGCGAAATTTTTTACTAAATTCTTTTTAAGAATATCTAAAAGACGACCCGGAGTTGCAACAACGATATTTCCGCCTCGCTCGATTAGGTCAATTTGTCTATTATATGAGCTACCGCCGTAAACAGTTACAGTTTTTACACCTAAATTTCTGCCGTACTTGAAAAGCTCATCAGAAACTTGCGTAGCAAGTTCACGCGTTGGAGTAATAACTAAAACTTCAACACCGCCTTTTAAGTGCATGTTTGAAATAGCCGGAAGACCGAAAGCTGCAGTTTTACCTGTACCGGTGTGCGCCTGACCAACAATGTCGCGACCCGCTAAAACGAAAGGAATTGCTTGTGCTTGGATAGGACTTGGAACTGTAAAACCTGCATATTTAACTGCCTGTAGTACTTCTTTTTTTAAGTTTAAATCATCAAATGTGATCAACGCTTCTTCTTTTGGAGTGTTTGTTTGTGCATTTTCTTGCATCATATACCTTTAATTAAGGAGATGATACAAGCATACTTTTGCAGTATGGCACCTTCTCCTATGAATATTTTGCGAATTGTATCTAAAAATACATAAAGAATAATTAAAGTTAAATATATTTAAAATAATTTAAGTTAATAATGTTCTTTATTTATACACTACGGTACTGTTTCTTCCACTTTTTTTAGCTTCATACAAAGCCTCATCAGCTTTTTGCAAAATAGTTTTTATGTTTTTGTCATCTTTTAAACTTGCAATTCCAATACTGACACTATATTTTATGGTTTGGGATTCTATAGTTACACTTGAGTTAAAAACTTCTTTACGCAATCTTTCTGAGAAGTTATATGCACCCTCTATATCTGTTTGGGGAAGGATAATCACAAACTCCTCTCCGCCTATTCGAGCAACAATATCCGCTTCTCTTGCTATATTCTTGCAAATATTTGCAAAATGCTTTAACACTTCATCCCCACTTGCATGTCCATATGTGTCATTGATATTTTTAAAATAATCTATATCCAACATTAATAGAGTTAAATCACGGCTATAACGGTTTGCTTGTTTTATTTCAAGTGCTGATAACTCTTCAAATTTACGGCGATTTAACATTCCTGTTAATGTGTCACGAAATGCCATCTCTTCAAGTTTTACATTTTCTCTTTGTTTGCTTTTTAGTTCAATATCTTTTTGATTTTTATATAATTGTGTGAATATATCTCCTTTTAGAAGCCTTATCCTGGTAGTTTCATAAGAATCATACATACATGCTATTTCGTCTCTGTTAATCATAATTGGAGAGAGTCGAAAACTTCTGCCACCACTTGCCAAATCTTTCATAGCATCTGTTAGCTGAGTAATTTGCTTTGTTGAGCTTTTTTTTAGTGTATAGAGTATAAAAAAAGTAGTAGCCAGTATAATGGTATTGAAAAGAATCCATAAAAAAAGATTTTGAATCGTACTACTTATACGATTGTCAATTAAATCATTAATTCCAATCAAAAGCTGATCTTCAAAATTTTTTACACTATCTATTAGTTCTGTGAGTGCATTGAACCAAATTTCAGAATCTAAGTTCTCAAAATCTCTGTTTTTTAGTTTTTCTTCAGATTTGGATATTCGTTTTGCAATGATAGAATTAAAAATAGTCTCCATAATGCTCTTTTGATTTTGTGATGCTGTTTGCTCAAACATAAGTAGAAAAGATTTTTGAGTACCAAGAAGTTGCATGAATGAAATATCCTCATCTCTAGTTGTACTTTTTTTCTCTATAAACATTGTTCCATAGGCTCTCTCTTGCCCTAGAGCCTCTTTTAGATGTAAGATAGACGATAAAGTTGCTATAGAGGAGGAGATTGCACCATCAATATTGAGAAAGGCTATTCTTGGGGTGATGGAGAGTATATTTCTTAGTATCGTAGAATAAGTATTTATCGCATCAATTTGAGAGATTTTTTTATCGTTTATCTGCTTACGAAGATTATTTAATGTAAGCATATCTTCCTCAAATATATTTATAAACGGCTGTATTATAATTAACTTCTCTTTGTGAACTGTTTTGAGTTTATTTACGAATGAGACTACATCATTATCCACAATTTCTTTTTGTCTTTGCAGTCTATTATCAAATTTATTTTCTATAGATGTCAGATATCCACTGCTTAAACCTCTTTCAATTTGGATATTGTGGGCAAGCGTATTAATGTTGCCGATAGTGTATGTTATACTAGAAGTATTTTTCATCTCTTCAAATTTTTGATAATTGTTCCAAAGAATTATTGAGCCAAAAAAGAACATTCCAATAAGAGGAATAAGGACGGAGAGTAATATTCTCTTGGTAAAACTAAAGGTATCGGTTGTTTTTTTTATTAATCGTTGAAATAAAGATTTTTTGTCGCTGTTTTTATTTTTAGCAAGTTTACAGTTTTCAAAGAAGTTTATTAATGGTATGTCTTCAGTAATAATATGGTTTAGTAACCAGTCAATTAAATAGATAGTTGTATCTTGGGCAACAATGTAATCGCTTGTGCTTAAAAATTCAGCTTTGAGTTGCGGTATTTTAGAAATAAAATCGTCATGCTGTTCTTTATGTCCGGCAAGAGCATCCTGATTGCACTGCTTTATATAAGACTCTTCTTGAGCAAAATGTATTAGAGCATACTCTTCCAAATCTTTAAAAATAGTATCTAAAATACTCTCTGATGCATTTGCATCTATCGCTTCTGAGAGTTGATTGATAATGTCTAAAAGTTTTTTATGGTCATTGTCTAACTCTTCAACGCCGACACTTAAACCGTCATTCCACTCTATCATCTATTGTAACCGTCCCGTTTTTATAGTAAAGATTATATAGTTAATTCTATATTAATGAGATTAAAATCGGGACTTATAATAGTAATGTTGTATAATTTTTGTATTTTAATTTAGGGTTGGCATGTGGATTTATATTTGATACTTAGTATGGTTGCTCTTGTTGTGATTTTGTTTTTACTCTATTTGCTTTTGAGTAAAAAAGATCTTCTCATAAAGGTCATTAGTGAAAATGAGGAGCTGAAGGCTCGGCATACGGAGCTTCAAAATTCTAAGAGCGAGCTAGAAATTAGACATGCTGTTTTAAATACCCGCTATGAAAATGAGATACAATCTTCTAACGAAAAATTGTCAATACTTCAAAATGCTAAAGATGAGTTAAGCAACGAATTTAAGCTACTGGCGAATCAAATATTTGAAGATAAATCAAAACAGTTCAATCACACACACAAAGAGCAGTTTGAGATACTTCTAAAACCTTTTCGAGAACAGATAAGCAACTTTTCCATGCAATCCAAAGAGCAGTTTAACACAGAATCCAAAGACAGACATCTTCTTAAAGATGAGCTAATCAGACTAAAAGAGATGAATGCCAGACTCTCAGAAGATGCCCTCAATCTTACAAATGCCCTCAAGGGGGAGAACAAAACGCAGGGAAACTGGGGTGAAATAGTGCTAGAGAGAATTTTAGAAGAGTCGGGATTACGAGAGGGTATGGAGTATAAAACTCAAGCGACTCTCAAATCAAGCGACGGCAAAATTTACCGTCCGGATGTAATCATTCACATGCCCCAAAACAGAGATATTATCATTGATGCAAAAGTCTCCCTTGTAGCCTATGAGAGATTTATGAGCGAAGATAATCTGCAAGCCAAATCTCTGGCACTCAAAGAGCATCTCCTCAGTATTTCAGCACATGTGAAAGGGCTAAAAGAGAAGCAGTATGAAAAATTAGAAGGCATAAATACACTTGACTATGTACTTCTTTTTATGCCGATTGAGGGTGCATTTTTACTCGCCCTCGCAGAGGATGGTGAATTTTTTAAACGGGCGTACGAAAATAACATTTTGATTGTTTCTCCTTCCACTTTGCTTGTGACACTTAAAACTATAGAACATATCTGGAGAACGCAAAGACAGCAAGACCATACCAAAAAAATAGTGGATGAAGCAGAAGCCATGTATGATAAGCTTGTCTCCTTTGTAGAGGAGATGCAAAATATCGGCACGCATCTGCAAAGAAGCCAGAACTCTTATGAGAGCGCTATGAAAAGGTTGAGCAGCGGAAGAGGAAATATTATTAAAAGAGCCGAGAACATGCGAGAGCTGGGCTTGAAACCAAAAAAACTTTTAGCAATCGGGAGCGAAGATGATTATACAGACACAATATAACTACGAGAAGACATGGAGTGACACAAGAGAGGCTGATTTGCTAAGAATGGTAGAAGAAGAGATTGGTGATGCTGATCCAAAAGGAACACTTGAATATATAAAAGAAGCAATCAAGGGCGGAAAAGTTATAACGGTTGGAAATTGCAGATTTAAAAAGAAGTAGCCAAGAAAATTTATCTTGGCATCTCACATGATTTATGGATGCGGAACTTTAACGGTGGAGTTTAAGCTCCATCCGATGAGCGCCATAAGTGCTATAACTGCGAAAGCGGGAATAAGTGCATAAGTGTGAGCAAGATAGACAATCCAGAGAAAAATTGCTCCAAGCGGTGTCGGCACGCCGGTAAAAAATTTAGAAACTTCACCCACATGTGCGTTGATATTGAAGTGAATAAGTCTTCTAAGCCCAGAGATAACATAGTAGATGCTTACAATAGCTGCCGCAATAATCCACATGCCGGAGAGAGAAGTCGTATAAACGGCCTGAAAAATCAGAAACACAGGTACAAGTACAAAACTTAAGAAATCCGCAAAACTATCGAGTTGAATTCCAAACTCATTTGATAATTTATATTTTCTAGCAATTTTCCCGTCAAAAATATCAAAGGCACCTCCAATCCAAGCGAGAATTATTGCTATAAAAAAGTTGTTTTGGGTTATAAAGTATGTTGCTGTAAGACCTGCAGTGATGTTTACAAATGTAAAAAGATTTGCCAAGTTAAAATGCGATGATGCGTTATATAAAAATTTCATTAAATACCCTTAAAATTAATTCGTAATTGTAGCTCAATTTCTTTTGTAAAATTTGAAATAGGATTAACAATATAATTTTAGTTATGCATTATCTACTTTGCACTATAATGCAGGCACTATGAAAAGACATAAAAACAATATACTTTTGGCTCTGCTGCTTTTGTTTACATTTTTTGTCGTACATGATTATGCGATAGAATTTTTTGATGCAGATACACAGCATGAGCTCTGTTATTTGGGCAATGATTACTCTTTGTCTTTAAATGAAAGCAGTTTAGATTTAGCATCTCAAATTCATAATAGTATTCACACTCTGCTTGAAATAAATATAACGCAACAACTACCGATTGTATCAGCTCCTTTAAAGATAAATCCACATACCTTAGAAATAGCTTCAATTTCTTATATCAATTCCGTTCTTCAGCGCCCACCACTTGTATAATTCATATAACGCCTTGTAATTCTCGAAAAATAGAGTTTTTCGTAGCTTTAGGGGGGGGGGTAGGGACATTTGTCCCTGCCACCTAAACGGACGCGTTCGTTTAGGTGCATAATATCAAATATATTAAAAAAAAGGTTATCAATGAAATACGTAATATTTTTTACTCTATTCATATCCATAAATGTTTATGCACAAAATTTAGCGGAAATTTTGAAATTGTCAAAAGTCAGTAATAAAGCAAAATCTATTTTAGAAAAAACAAAATCGCAAATTGCACAAAATGAGCTTTATGCAACGAATGAGGCACCGGCACTTGGAGTAACTCTTTCGCATGCCAAAGAGAGTGTAGAAAAGGGTTCGGAGTACTCTCTAGGCTTTTCGCAAAAACTCACTCATCCATTCGCGGCATCTCAAAAAGAGAGAGGTGTTGTGCAGTTAAGTAAGGCAATAGAGCAGGAGACAAAACATGAACTTCATCTCTTGACTCTGGATGTTGCCTCAAAGTATCACAATGCATGTGTCTCAAAAGAGATGAGAGATAAAGCGACAGTTCTGTATGAGGAGCAGTCAAAAAGAGTTGCACAGATTCAAAAAGCTTATGAATTAGGAGAAATATCTAAAAAAGATCTACTCTTTAACAAGCTGGATTTAGCAAAACTTCATCAAAATGTAAACAACTACAAGAGAACGTATGTATCAGAGCTTGCAGGATTACAGGAGAGAGTGGATACTCTTGCCATCAATGATATCGATTGCAATGACTTGCTTACTCCAACTCGGCATGTGGAATTAAAACCGATACATGAGCATGATGAGTTGAAATCAATAGAGTATAAGATGCACGCATCTAAAGCTTTTTATGGAGTGCATGATTCATCTTTCTCCTCTTTGGGATATGAATTTTTATATGAAAAAGAGTTAAATACACAAAGATATACAGTTGGTTTAACTTTTCCTTTGGATGCTCTGAGTTCACAAAAAGAGAAATTAAGAGCCCAGCAGCTCTTTATGAGTTCATCCTATGCGTTTGAAAAAGCTTCGTTAGAATCTGAGATACAAAACTCTTCAAATGCTTTCGTATCAAAACTTGAATCCCTCTATGATGAGCTTAGTTTACTCAAAGATGAGATAGTGCCGCTCAATGAAGAGCTCGCAAGCCTCTCAAAGAAAGCTTTTGATGAGGGTGAGGGCAATATTATGGAATACCTTGACGCAACCCGCTCCTACTCTTATAATTTATTAGGAATGTTAGAAGTTAAAAAAACTTATTACAACGAACTTTTTGAACTATACAAAAAAGCAGATTTAGATTTTGGAGAAAATAATGCACAGTAAAACAACTGCCCTAGGGCTAAAAATATTCATCACTTTACATTTACTTGGATTGGCTCTTTTTGGCGCGCAAATTATAGAAATTTCGCAAAAACAACAGAAAGATTTAGGTGTGAAATGTCAATTGGTCGCACGAGTTGAGAGTATCTCTTTTGGTCCATACAATGGAGTTGTAGTTCTTGATAAGAGTGATATTCTTTTTGTTAGCTCAAATGTTGCGTCCATTGTAAAAGAGATACATGTAAGAAAATTAGAATATGTAAAAAAGGGACAAAAACTTTTAACACTTAAAAGTAATGAACTTTTAATGCTTCAACAAGAGTATATTCAAGCACTCTTAGAGCGTGAGAATATAAATCTCAATCATGAAAGAAATATAAAGCTTTACGCAGAGGGAATTATTTCAAATAAAAAGCTTTTAGAGTCAGAAAAATTAAAACGAAGCAGCGATTTAGATGTTAGATTGAGAGCGAATCAGCTCTTAACAAATGGCTTCAATGAAGCAATGCTAAAAACTCTTCAAGCAACAAGCCGCCCGATTGTGGAAAAAACTATTTATGCTTCACAAGACGGTACTGTTTATCAAGTCAATGTAAATATTGGCGAGTATGTGCAAGCGGATCACAAAATGATTGAGATTTATGCTGATGGTACAAGATTTATTCAGCTGACACTCCCTGTGAAAATTGCAAAGAACGTATCGATTGGAGATAACTGTACATTTGATTCCTACAGTGCAAAAGTGAGTGCCATCTCAAACGTAGTAAATAGTGTTTCTCAATCGGTTGAGGTAAGGGCTACCATAGAGAATGCTAAAGACATTATGATAAACAGAGTCTATGAAGTGACCCTAACGGATGCTATCAGCGGTGCATTTAAAGTTACAAAAAATGCTTTAGTGTTTGACGAAAACAGATCCTATCTCTTCAAAAAAGTTCCACTGGGTTTTGAAATGATAGAGGTAAAGATTATAAGCGAAGGACCTAGCTGTTATGTTGTAAAAGGCGATTTTAGTGATGGTGATGAAGTGGCTGCTAGTTCAACCTCTGCACTGTTAAGTGCAAGGGAGAATAAAAGTGAGTGAGTACTTTGTTAGCTTTGCCCTTAAGCAGAGGGTTTTAGTACTTTTTCTTGCTGTCGGTGTACTGTTTTTCGGTGCATGGTCTATGTGGAAACTTCCTGTAGATGCGTATCCGGATGTAGCACCTACGCAAGTGAAGTTGATTCTAAAAGCTTCCGGCATGACACCCGCAGAGATGGAGACAAGGGTTACGATTCCTATTGAACAGAACATGCAGAGCATTCCAAATCAAAAAATTGTTCGCTCTTTGTCAAAGTATGGAATATGCGATATAACGATTGATTTTGAAGATGGAGTGGATATTTATTGGGCAAGAGGGCAGGTAGCTCAAAGACTCTCGGAAGTTACGGGCGAACTTCCATCGAACGTTAGTGGAGGGTTGGCACCTATTACCACCCCTCTTGGCGAAGTTCTGATGTTTACAATAGAATCAGACACTATGGACTTAATGGAAAAAAGAACGCTGCTTGACTGGGTTATAAATAAACGCCTTCGCAGTATTGACGGGGTTGCTGAAACAAATGCGCTTGGCGGATATGTAAAAACTTATGAGATTATTCCCGATTTTGCAAAGATGAATCAGTATAAAATCACTATGGAGATGTTAAAAAACACCCTCTCTCAGAATAATAAAAATGACGGTATCGGAAGACTTTCCTTGGGTGAACAGAGTCTCTATATCCGTTCAGAGGGAAGACTTAAAAATATAGAGGATATCTCAAAACTTATAATAAAACATGAGCAAGGTAATAATATAAGAGTCTCCGACATAAGCAGTGTGCAGATAGGCTCATTAACAAGGGCAGGTTTTGTAACTAAAGATGGTAAAGATGAGGCAGTTGAAGGTCTTGTGCTCTCAAGAAAAGGTGTCGATACCTCAGGTCTTTTAACAAGAGTAAAGGCTGAAATACAAAAAATAGAAAAAGATTTGCCAAAAGGAACGAGCATAAATATTTTTTATGACCGTTCAAATTTAGTTTCAAAAGCCATAAAAACAGTCTCGTCAGCCCTATTAGAGGCTCTAGTGTTGATTGTCTTAGTTCTTTTTATATTTTTAGGTAATTTTGCATCTGCATTCAGTGTTGCTATTATCCTCCCTTTTGCCGCTATGATGACTTTTATAGCAATGGGTTATTTTGGAATAAGTGCGAATCTGATGAGTCTCGGAGGGTTGGCAATAGCCATCGGAATGCTTGTAGATGCCGGTGTTGTGATGGTCGAAAATATAAGCGAGCATCTACAAGATGAAAAATATAGGAGTGAGCCAAAGCTTGACTTGGTTTTAAAATCGGCAAAAGAGGTTGCAAGTCCTGTTTTTACAGGTATTTTGATTATTATCATATTCTTTTTGCCACTTTTAACACTCGAAGGGTTAGAGGGAAAACTTTTTGTACCTGTAGCTCTGAGCATAGTTTTCGCACTTACTGCATCACTCCTATTGGCTCTTACCTTTATCCCGATAGTAAGTTTTTATGTTTTAAAGCAAGTTCCGCATGCCAAAGTTCCTCTGATGGTTTTTTTAGAGCACTGGTATGAGAAGATTTTAAGATACTCACTGTCGCATCAAAAAATTGTTTTTTTCACGGCAGGAATTTTATGGATACTTGCCCTTGGCGCTTACACGCAAGTCGGTAAGACTTTTATGCCAACGCTTGATGAGGGAAATATAATCATCGGTATAGAGAAAAATCCTTCTATCTCCCTTGAATCGAGCCGTGATATTGATATTAAATTGCAGCAGGCACTTATGCGTGAAGTTCCGGAGATTCTATCGATTATTGCCCGCGGCGGCAGCGATGAGATAGGGCTTGACCCGATGGGGTTAAACGACACAGATACATTTTTAGTGCTTAAACCTAAAGATGAGTGGAGAGTTCCATCAACTGAGTGGCTCCATGATGAATTTAGAAAGGTATTGGATCAATTTGTAGGAATTGAGTATGGATTTACGCAGCCGATTGCCATGAGAATATCAGAAATGCTCAGTGGCTCACGGGGCGATATCGTTGTCAATGTCTATGGGGAGGATTCTGCACAACTAGAGGAGATTGCAAAAAAGATTTTCACTCTAACAGAAGCCACAAAAGGGAGCAGTGATGTCTATAAAAAAGCAAATGAGGGTGTCGCATACTGGGAGATAGAGTTTAAAAATGAAGCTATGGCTCGTTATGGCGTGAGCAGAGATGAACTTTCACTCTATCTCCAGAGTTCAATTAATGGAGTTCAAGAAGGAATAATCCAAGAGGATTTAAGAAGAATACCGCTTATGATTAAAGGCTCTAAAGAGATGCAAACAAGCATGATAAAGAGTATGAATCTGCAATATGTTTTGGAAGATGGGAACAGTGTTGAGTTGAATGAGTTGGTATCGTTTAAAATGACGCAGGGACCCGTTCAGATAAATCATGAAAATGGTTTGAGAAAAACTTTGGTCCAGACAAATGTCGTAGGTCGCGATTTGGTTAGTTTTGTGGATGAACTCAGCGCAAAAATAGAGAGCGGCATAAAGTTACCGCAGGGTTATTTCATTGAGTTTGCCGGAGAGTACAAAAATCAACAGAGAGCATCTAAAAAACTCTCTTTTATTATTCCGTTGAGTATAGGACTTGTTTTTATACTTCTGTTGTTGACATTTAAATCCTCTTTGCAAGCATTTCTTGTTCTGCTTAATATTCCATTCGCGCTCATTGGCGGAGTCTTTGGGCTTTACATCACAGGTGAATACATGAGTGTTCCGGCCACTGTCGGGTTTATTGCTTTAATGGGCATAGCTGTCCTCAACGGTGTTGTAATGCTTAACTATTTTAACTCTTTAAAGCATAGCGTAAAGAACTCTTTAGAACTTGTTACCGTAGGTTCAATTAGAAGGCTTCGACCGGTTTTAATGACTGCTTTTATAGCAGCGCTTGGGCTTATTCCTATGCTTTTTGCAACTGGACCGGGTTCTGAGATACAAAAGCCATTGGCAATTGTTATTATCAATGGACTTATTTCATCTACCTTTTTAACTTTAGTATTACTGCCTATTTTATACCAAAGATTTGTACTCAAAAAGTAGTAATTGGCATGTGGGATATCCACATGTCCAAGACCATTTATTTCAGACACACACTCTCCTCATCACAACAAGACTGCCCTAAAGCAATCTCATCTCCCTAAAAGTTCTCCCAAACATCCCCATTATGTTTTTTTGCACCTGCGATTGTTTTAACATTTGCATTCGCATGTTGTTGTGTTACTACTGCGGGTTTTGCGGCTTGTATATGTTTGTTGTGTGAAGAGGTATTTATTTTATCTTTTCCTACGAACTCTTTAGATAATGCGTC
>CANMJR010000033.1 GCA_947498025.1 Helicobacteraceae bacterium | reverse complement strand
AACTCACTATACAGCTGAGCAGCTAAAGTTTTGTTATGTGTCATGATGATTGTCGGCATCTTAACATTCTCTATAACACGTGCCATAGTATATGTTTTACCTGAACCCGTGACACCTTCTAAGGCTTGGTAACGATTACCTTTTAGAATAGAGTCTGTGAGTTCTTTGATTGCAGTCGGCTGGTCTCCCGCAGGAGAATAATCTGATTTTACTTTAAAGTTTGCTTCTTTTTTCATGTTTGGAATTATAGCTAAATGTGGAAAATGGATGAGATTTAAGTCCTATATGTATTCAGCTCGCTTTGCAATTGTTGAGAGCTTTTTAGCAATGTATCTATTATAGTAACAATTTCTTCAACATTCGAGTTACTGCTAATGGTCAGAGATTCAACACTTTCAATCATTGAAACTAATTTGTCCAATTTAGTTATATTTTCACTTAAGCTTCCAGATGAGTTTTCTGAAAGTTTTGCAGTTTCATTCATTATTTGAACCGTATTCTCAATAACATTATGCATTTCACGAGAAGCTGTACTTAAGAGAGTGATATTGTCAGCATTATCATTCATGTTTTCGCTTGTTTCGTTAATAGACTGCACTACAACATTTACACTTCCATGTATTTCAGTTAATGATTTTTGAGTACGCTCTGCAAGTTTTCTTACTTCATCGGCAACTACCGCAAATCCACGACCATGTTCACCTGCTCGGGCAGCCTCTATAGCAGCATTAAGAGCTAAAAGGTTTGTTTGATCGGCAATATCGGAAATAACGGTTAAAACATTTTTTATTTCTTCGGCTGAACGAGTAAGCTCGTTTAGTTTTGCCGACATGGAGTGTTCAATTTCTGCTGTTTTTTCAACATCATTATTAAACCTAGAGATTTTTTGACCTATATCTTGAAGGTTATGATTCGCTTCATTCACTTTTTCTTTAGCTAATTCTGTGTCATTATCTGTTTTATGAAGTTGTTCTTTCATTAGGAGACTGTTTTTCGTTATTTCAATTATAGTTGAATGTTGTTTAGCAGAACTACTTTTTAAAGAGCTGCTGGAATTATGCATTTTCTGTGCAATTTCCGCTGTTTGCTGCGAGGAGTTTTTAGCAGAATTTAAAGTATTTCTAAGAGAATTTATAAAGTTAAAAAACACTTCTTCTTGGAGAGAATCATTTTTTATATCTATAGTGAAGTCATTGTTTTTAGTTATGTCGTTAACATCTTTAACAATGCCCACAGAATTAAGATATTGATTTGTTATCATATAAACTATATATATGAGTACAGCAGCCTCAACTATAACAAAAGCAGCATGTAAAAATGCTATATCCCAGCCACAGGCATAATTAAAAATAATAATCTGTACATCACCTACGGATATTCCATTGAGCTGAAGATAGGTAAACAGAAGATGATGCACAGCGATAGTTAAGGTCGCTGCTATCGTAGGCACAATATCTTTATATAACGACATAAATGCAAGCACTACAAATACATGAAAATGCATCTCAATACGACCCAAATGCTGCTGAATCATAATGATTGGAAATCCCATGATAAGTATGCCGATAAGTATTCGTGAGGTTGATGTGCCTTTAAACATAGCGTATGACAAGTATGCCAAACCTGTGATTGCTCCACCGCCGATAATTCCAAGTAAATATGTTCCGTATGTGAGCGATGTAAGAAAAGAAACTATTGCCCAATTGACTAGAAAGATATACATAAATGCTTTATCAGCATTTTTTGCTTCATCATGAAGATTGTTTTTTATGATTGTAGATAAACCATCATAGTTTCCAAATAGTGTGGCTATATTCATTTTAATTCCTTTGTTATATCTTGCACAATTGAAATTGAATCAAACGGGCGAGTTATATATATTGTTTTTAATTCAAAAAATTGCTTTTGAGTTTGTTTTATCAAGTACAAATAGCCTGTGTGAGAGATATCACCGTTTCCCCTGATAGAATCACTGCTGTAAGCTCTTAAATCCGCCATAAGTTTCGCTGTTGAATTAGTATCTAAATTCAAACCGATAAAGCTATTATTAAAATAGTGTGCAAACTCTTTAGCTAGATTGCCTTTTTTAGTGATATCTACAAAGTAAAAATTTACATCATCTCTCTGAGTGTTTGAGAGACCGTTATAAACAGATGATATCTCTTTTAGTGAAGGTTCACAGATAGTACTGCAACCCACATAGCCAAAATATAACAATATAACCTTTACACTATCTTTTATTTCAAAAGGCAAATCTATCTTTTCATTTAGTGTCACCTTTCCTTGCTTGTTTGCACTCAACATAGCTAAAGGAAAACCTAAAGAAAACACAACTATTAAAGCCGTTAACATCAGTATGATTTTACCATATTTTAATTTTTTTTTCATGTTTCCAAATCTGTGAGAAATTTATCTAAATATTAGTTTATTATAGCACCAATAATATCTCTATGATGATGCCTTGAAACTACTCCATCTCATTTTGATGATACATCTGGCTACTTTTTCCAAATGCTCGGTCTAAGGGACATGAATAAATATTTTAATAACTTCTTTGTCCTTTGGCGTAGAATAAGAGCTATCTGTTCCTAACATTGGTATCATTGCGAGATAATTAAACAAATAGAAAGAGTAGAATGAAAGTAAATAACATGGTCTAAAAACGATTTTTCTTAAACTGTTGCTTGTCACAGGGCTGATAGAGTTTCTCTTAATGGGTATGTTTTACTTTGTTGTTAACCTTCCTCCCTTTATGGAAGCTTTGGTGGATGTATTTTTATTGGCGTTATTGAGTACTCCTTTCATTTATATTTTTGTATTAAGACCGATTGAAATGGTTTTTATAAGACAAAAGAAACTTGAAGAATTCATGCTCCATACGAAGCGTCATGAAATTGATGAGCAACTTAAAAAGTTTTCCAACGCATTGATACAAACTAACGATGCTGTTTCGATAACTGATAGAGAAGGAATTATCGAATATGTGAATCCGGCATTTGAATCTTTAACAAAATATAGCAAAAATGAGCTGATAGGAAAAAATCGTCAATCTTAAAGTCAGGTTTGCACAAAGATATCTTTTATCAGGAATTATGGCAGAATATTCTGCATGGAGAGCCGTTTCATGGAGAATTCATAAACAGAGATAAAAGTAGAATTTTGTATTACGAAGACAAGATAATCACATCTATCAAAAATGACGAAGGAGAGATAACAAATTACCTCTCTACTGGTCGTAATATGACACAGAGAAAAGCGATGGAGCATTCTTTGCGCGAGCTTGCAGCCAAAGATAACCTGACTAAGGTGTTTAATCGAACTCAAGGAGATGTTTTCTATAATAATTTTGTAGATAAAAAAGATATGCACTATGAGTTTTACCTCCTTTTGTATGAGATCGATAATTTTAAAAAAATAAATGATACCTTTGGTCACCAACAAGGAGATGTGGTTCTTAAAGAGGTTTCATCCCGGGTAGAAGAAGCAATTCGTCCTGATGACGTCCTAATTTACTGGGGAGGAGAAGAGTTTGTTATTATGACACTTTTTGAAAATGATCAAAAAGCGCTAAGTTTTTCCGAACGCATAAGAGAGGTGGTCTCATCTTGCAGATTTGATGAAATCGGGCATGTTACTGTCAGCATTGGACTTGCTCGGCATGATGAGCGGATGGATAAAGATACGCTCGTAGAGAAGGCGGATCAAGCAATGTGTCAAGCCAAAAAAGAGGGAAAGAATAGGGTGAAATTTTTATAAGAAAAAAATCTAAATATTTTTTAACACATCTTCCTGAATTATTACGCTGTTCTCATCACTGATTAAAGTAAGTTCACCATCGCTGATGTTGCACTGCAGAGACATGGTTCGCTCAACTAACTGCTCTATCGCACCATCAATATTAAGATGAATTACAGAAAGATTCTTAAAGCGTTTGAGTGAGCTCTCTACATGTTTGTACCAAGCGAATGCGCTCCCCTCCTGATAGGTGTAGATAATAACTTTTTGTGAGCGTCCGCACGCTTTTCGGATGCGTTTTTCATCCGGCTGACCTAAATCTATCCACAATAAAATCTCGCCATCGAGTGCTTTTTGCCATAAGTCCGGCTCGTCATCTTGTGAAATTCCTTTGCAAAATTGCAGTGTTTCATTCGCATTAAGTACAAATGCCGCTAATCGTACCATCAAACGCAATTCATTTTCAGATGGGTGCTTGGCTAAGGTTAAATTATGCTCTGCATAATAGTGAGAATCCATATTTGAAATATTGAGCGAGGCTTTATGGATTGTTGCTTTAGTGGACATACTTTTCCTTGATTTTATGATGGAGAGTATAGCAGATAGAGGCTAAAAGCTGATTGTTTAAGTAAAACTATGTGACAATGCAAGGACAGAAACAATAACACTTTACAAGGTATATACATGAAACAATCACCTAAAAAATATTATAGCAATACGACCAAAACACCTCATAATAATAGAAGAAAATTACCGCCTAAAAGTAGCAGTACGGATATCTCCCCTAAAAATGAGGTGAAAGAGATGTTTATGAAATGGTTCAAAAAGAATAATATCGTTGGGCAGATTATGAGTAAGCAAGAAGTAGTTCAAAATATCTTGACCAAAATAAATGCAAAACAAGAAGATGCTTTGGGGAGTGCAATAAATGAACTAAAACTTGAGGGTCTCATTGAAGTAAAAGAAGATGGAGTCACATTAGTTTTGACTCAAAAAGGTACTGACTTCATCCTATAAGTTTCGTGAAGCAGTTATTGGAGTTCTTTTACTTTTTGTGATAGAATTATATTTATATAAAAAATAGGAATTAAAATGCAAAGTTTAACAAGTCTAGAAAGATTAAGTGAAAAAATATCGCAAATAGTAAAAAGTCAGGATTCTTTGAAGAGCGAGAATGAGGCTATTCGTAATGAACTTATTACACTTAAAGCTGAAAAAGAAATAAAAGACCAAGAGATAGAAAAGCTTGTTGAACAAAACGCTAAAAAAGATTTAGAGATAGAAGAGATTGTAAGCAAAATAGAAAGTATTTTAGGCTAAAAGTAGATGAGTAAAAAGATTTGCTTGGAGATAGACGGCCATCGTTTTGATGTTAATCTTGAGGAAGAATTTGCTTTTTATTTAGAACAGCAGATGACAAAAGATTTCAACATGGATGGCAAAAATGAGTTAAAAGTCTTGCTTCAAGCATATGTGAGAAAAAATCATGATTTTTATATGCAAGAACAAGAGATAAAAGAGATATTGAAGAAAATAGAAAATTAATCTTCGTTTTATAATACTATAAGTTAAAGAGGATATAATTTCACCCTCTTCTTAATAGAGATAGTGTGCGCTCGTAGCTCAGCTGGATAGAGCATTGGTTTGCGGTACCAAAGGTCACAGGTTCGACTCCTGTCGGGCGCACCATTTTAAACCCCTCCTTAAATTGATACATCAACATCTAATACAGCTATTTTTATAAGTAATGTTTTTTTAAACTGTACGAAGCCTGTCCTTGAACTACTTTGGGTGACAAATAATTATTCCGATGGAATCGAGCTAGAGAAGAGTTAAATTTACTCTCTCACCAGCCTCGATAATATCTTTAGTTGCTCTAAGATGTTCTAATTTTATTCTATCTCAGCGTCTATAACATCGTCGTCTTCTTTTTTCTTTTTAGTATCCGCTTCACCTGTTGGGGCACCTTCTTCTTTTTTGTACATCTGCTCTGCCATTTTGTGACTTGCTTCTGTGAGTGTTTTTACTTTTGCTTCAATTTGCTCTTTTGTAGAGTTTGTATCTTTTAAAGTATCTTTAATCTCAGTGATAGCGCTCTCTATTTTTGCTTTTTCCTCAGCAGAAATTTTTTCACCAATTTCACTTAATGATTTTTCAGTTTGAGCAATCAGTGCATCTGCTTGATTTTTAAGGTCAACTAACGCTTTTCTTTTTGAATCTTCCGCTTTATGAGCCTCAGCATCTTGAACCATTTTGTTAATCTCTTCTTCGCTTAACCCTGACGAACCACTGATTGTGATTGATTGAGATTTGCCGGTTCCTTTGTCCGTTGAGCTAACAGTTAAAATACCGTTTGCATCGATGTCAAAAGTAACTTCAATTTGAGGAACCCCTCTTGGAGCTGCTGCGATGTTTCCTAGTTCAAATAGACCTAAAGATTTGTTATCTTTTGCAAACTCTCTCTCACCTTGAACTACCGAGATGCTCACAGCCGGTTGATTGTCCTCTGCAGTTGAAAATACCTGAGATTTTTTAACAGGAATAGTTGTTCCTTTTTCGATGATTTTAGTAGCAATTCCGCCTAAAGTCTCAATTCCAAGGCTGAGAGGAGTAACATCTAAAAGAAGTACATCTTTAACATCTCCTCTTAAAACTCCCCCTTGAATAGCAGCACCGGCTGCAACAACTTCATCAGGGTTTACGCTTTTGTTTAGGTTCTTTCCGCCAAAGTAATCAGAAACCATTTTTTGTGCCAATGGAACACGAATAGAGCCACCAACCATAATAATTTCTTTGATAGCACCGTTATCTAAACCAGACTCTTTCATAGCAGTCTTGATATGGTCAATTGTCTCTTTTACAAGACTCTCAATCATTCCCTCAAACTTAGCACGAGTAAGCTTTAGAACCAAGTGCTGCGGTCCAGCTTCTGTCATAGTGATAAACGGCAGGTTAATCTCCGTTTCAGTAGATGAACTTAACTCTTTTTTAGCATTTTCAGCAGCATCTTTTAATCTTTGAAGAGCCATTTTGTCATTTTTGAGGTCGATTCCATGAGAGCTTTTGAACTCAGCATTTAGATAATCAACGATTTTGTTGTCAAAGTCATCTCCACCTAAGAATGCATTTCCATCTGTTGAAAGAACTTCAAAAGTACCGTCACTAATCTCTAAAACAGTAACATCAAATGTCCCACCCCCAAGGTCATAAACAAGTACATTCTCTTCAGCTTTGCTCTCTAAACCGTAAGCAAGTGCAGAAGCAGTCGGTTCATTGATAATACGAAGAACATTGAGTCCTGCGATTGTTCCGGCATCTTTCGTAGCCTTTCTTTGTGCATCATTGAAGTATGCAGGAACTGTAATAACTGCATCCGTTACCGTTGAACCTAAATAACTCTCGGCATCTGCTTTTAGTTTTGATAAAATCTTTGCCGATATCTCTTGCGGCGTGTAGATTTTACCATCTACATTCACGGCAGCCATTCCATCTTTGTCAACTATATTATAAGTTACTTTGTCATGTGCTGCTTTTGCATTCTCTTCACTCATCATCAGACCCATAATTCTCTTTATAGAAGAGATAGTTTTGTGTGGATTTGTGATTGCTTGACGTTTTGCAGGATCTCCTACTAAAACTTCACCTTTATCTGTAAACGCTACAACTGAAGGAGTTGTATTTTTACCCTCTTTATTAGGGATGATTTTCGCTTCCCCACCCTCGTAAACTGCCACACATGAATTTGTTGTTCCTAAATCTATACCAATTACTTTGCTCATTATATTTTCCTTGATTTATTTATTTAATTTTTATTTGTTTGCGAATTAATTCGCGACTACAACCATTGCTTCACGCAAAGGTCTCTCTTTATACTTATAGCCAGTTTGAAAAGTTTGAACAATCTGCCCACTCTCAACTGTGTCACTGTCAACACTCTGAATAGCATTATGAATGTTTGGATCAAACGGTTCGTCATGAGAAACCATCGTTACCCCGTGCTTTTCTAAAGAAGTTGTTAACTGCTTGAGCGTCAACTGCATTCCCTCTTTGAGTTTTTCAATAAGCTCACTAGGCTCTCCATTCGACGATGCAGAAGCTATTGCCATTTGCAGTGAATCCATAACCGGAATCATATCTTTTGCGAATTTCTCGTTTGAATACTCTACAGCCGTATATTTTTCTCTTTCTAATCTTTTTTTGATGTTATCAAAATCAGCATGAACCCTAGCATATTTATCTTTTAGTGCTACAAGTTCCTCTTGTAAGAGGTCGAACTCATTTTCGACAGCCACCGCTTCAGCTTCAGCTTCATCGCTACTCAGCTCTTTGTTAACCTCTTCTTGCAGGGGTTCTTTTTGTATTTCATCTTTTTTTGCTTGTTGTGACATAATAGTTTTTCTTCTCCTTTTTTATAAAAGATGGCATTATTATACATATTGAGTGTAACAATGTCAAGTGTAACTTTAGTATTGCAAGTTAGATAAGTTTAGTCTATCTCTATCAAGTATATTTCCTTGTAAAAAAACACCCTCCAAGCAGATGCCATATTTTAACATAATAATTTATTTTTAGTTAAAACATATCTGTATTTTACTCCAAGCCAACATCTGCCAGTGCTAAACATGTGAGTACATTTTTTCCGTTATGCAACATGGTGTTTATGGCATGGGAAAATGTTAATCCTGTAGTAATAATGTCATCCACCAAGAGTACATCTTTTTCTTCAAAATCTTTAAATTCAAAATTTCTTGGATTTAAGATTCTAAATTCTCTGCTTTTTCCTGCGTAAGTGAGTCTATTTTTGTCTCTTAATCTGTTGAAATAGGGCTTTATAAATTTGGCTTTGAGTTCTTTGTTTAAAATTGCCGTGTGTGAATAGCCGCTTCGTGCATTATCATCAATTGAGATAGATGCAATAATAGTAGGAAATTCAAATTCGGATGCAAACTTCTTAAAGCTATTTTTTGCCAAAATTGTATAGATGTAAAAGCCTATGTCTGTGTGCTTTGTAAAGAGTAACTCTTTTATTTCGTTGTATCTGTAAAAGGAGATAACTTCTATATTGTTTAGGATTTTTCTTTTATGAATGGAGGGGGTTAAAAAAGTCTCTTGACATGTAGGGCAGATATGCTCAAGCGAAAAGCTCTCGCACATCATGCAGCGCATTTTAGTCCATTTTTAGAACTGACATAAAAGCTTCGCTTGGAAGCTGTACTTTTGTCATGTAAGTCTCCTTCTCTTTGGAACAAGTCCCAAAGAAAATTCCTCTCACTAAAGATTTGCAGAAAAACATTTCTAATCCATCTTTAAAACGGACAAAAACGCTTCGCTTGGAAGTTGCACTTTTCCTATGGACTTCATTCTCTTTTTACCGGCTTTTTGTTTTTCCAAAAGCTTGCGTTTACGGGTGATGTCTCCACCGTAACATTTTGCGGTAACGTTTTTGCCCATCGACTTCACAGTCTCACGGGCAATAACTTGTGAACCTAAAGAGGCTTGCACGGCAACTTCAAAAAGTTGACGAGGAATTATCTCTTTCATGTTTTTAACTAAAATGCGACCACGGGAGAGGGCTTGATTACGAGGCACAACAATACTAAGTGCATCAACGGCTTCTCCGGCTACTTTGATGTCAAGTTTTACAAGATCGCCTACTCTAAAATCTATAGGTTCGTAATCAAACGAAGCGTAACCTTTAGAGATTGACTTTAAGGTATCGTAAAAGTCAACCACTATCTCATTCATGGGAACCTCATACTCAAGCATCACTCTATTTTCGTTAAGATAAGTCATCTTGCTTTGGGTGCCGCGTTTGTTTATCAGAAGAGTTATAATATTTCCAAGATATTCACTTGGGGTAATAACGGTAGCTCTTACATAAGGCTCTTCAATTCTGTCAATTTTGTTGACTTCCGGAAGCTCCGAAGGGTTATGAACATTAACTTTTTCACCATTATTGAGATAAACTTGATAGATAACAGATGGTGCAGAAGCGATTAAATCAAGGTCAAATTCACGCTCAAGTCTCTCTTTCACGACTTCCATATGAAGCATACCTAAAAATCCAACACGAAAACCAAAACCAAGAGCCAGAGATGTTTCAGGCTCATAAGAGAGAGAACTATCGTTGAGTCTTAGTTTGTTGAGTGCATCGCGTAAATTTTCAAAATCATCCGTATCTATTGGATATATACCGGCAAATACAAAAGGTTTAGCCGGTTCATATCTTCCAACAGGCTCGGACGCAGGATTCTTAGCATCTGTAATTGTGTCGCCAACATTTATGACACTAACCTCTTTAAGTCCCAGAACAACTATACCAATTTCACCACATTCAATTGAGTCTGTTTTGATACGCTTGAGCGGATGCGGATACATTAAATCAAGAATATGGTGCTCTTCTAGGTTGCTCATAAGCTGGATGTTTTGACCCTTTTTAATATTACCGTCAAAAACACGAACAAGTGCAAGGGCACCAAGATACTGGTCAAACCAAGAGTCATAGATAATTGCCTTTGTGGTTGCATCAGGGTTTCCGAGGGGAGCAGGAATTCTATCAACAATTGCGTCAATAAGCGCGCGTATGCCAACACCGGTTTTTGCGGACACTAAACAAGCATCCGTAGCATCTATGCCGATACTTGTTTCAATCTCTTCTGCAACTTTTACAGGGTCTGCAGCCGGTAAATCGATTTTATTTATAACAGGTATAAGCTCAAGATTATTTTCCATTGCCAAATAGACATTTGCAATAGTCTGCGCTTCGACGCCCTGAGCAGCATCTACAATCAAAAGTGCACCATCGCTCGAAGCTAATGATTTACTCACTTCATAAGAGAAATCTACATGCCCCGGAGTGTCAATGAGATTTAAAATATAGTGTTCTCCATCTTTGACATAGTCCAATCTAACGCTTTGAGCCTTAATGGTAATTCCGCGTTCTTGCTCGATGTCCATAGTGTCCATCATCTGTTTTGTAAGTTCTCTATCGCTTACGGCACCGCACTCTTGAATAATACGGTCGGCTAAAGTACTTTTACCATGGTCGATATGCGCGATAATAGAGAAGTTTCTAATGTTTTTCAAAAAATGTTTCCTCAAAAATTCATATCTGCCTCGAAAGAGGCAAGCTTCAGTCGCCTCAGCGGCGTCAGCGAAGTAAAAGGGACGTGTTCCTTTTACGGACTAAGCGAAAAGTGAATTTACGCTTTCGTTGTGATAAACTCTGCGGATAACTTCGGCAAAGAGAGGAGCAACGGTTAAAACTATGATTTTATCATGGGGTTTAGAGAGAAGAGTGTTTGTGATAATCAGTTCATCAAGCTCACCGTTTTCTATATTTTCATAAGCTTTTCCACTTAAAACCGCATGCGTCGCACATGCCATAACCGAAGTTGCACCTTTGTTTTTGAGTGCAGTTGCTGCTTTTACCATAGTTCCTGCCGTGTCCACCATGTCATCTATCATAATAACATCTTTGCCGTTGACATCGCCGATGATGTTCATAACTTCACTCTCATTTGCTTTTTCGCGGCGCTTATCAACGATTACCATCTCTAAGCCCATTCTTGAAGCAAAGTAGCGCGCTCTTGCAACGCCGCCGATGTCCGGAGAAGCGATGATTGGATTCTTGAGGTTTTTGCTTTTGATGTAATTTTCAAATGTCACGGAACCATAAAGATTGTCAACAGGAATATTGAAAAAACCTTGAATTTGACCTGCATGTAAATCGATGGTTACGACTCTGTTTATCCCTGCTGTTTCATACATGTCTGCTACAAGTCTTGCAGTAATAGGCACACGAGGTGCAGCTTTACGGTCTTGTCTTGCATAACCGAAGTAAGGGACAACAGCTGTTATGCTGCTTGCAGAGGAGCGGCGAAGCGCGTCTGTCATAATGAGCAGTTCCATTAAGTTATCGTTGGATGGAACTCCTGTTGATTGAATGATAAAAACATCGCGTCCGCGAACACTCTCAGCAATTTGAACCGAAATTTCACCGTCGCTAAATCTTTTTATATCCGCCTTAGCTAGGGGAACATCTAAAATTTGGCAAACCTCTTTTGCAAAATCAATACTTGCAGAACCTGCAAAAATCTTATATCCACGCATGGGATTCCTTCTTGGAAAAATTAATAAATAACTGATGTTACGCACTCAAACGAACGCGTCCGCTTGAGTGGCAGGGACAGATGTCCCTACAACCCCCTAAAGCTACAAAAAACAAGTTTTTTGAGATTTACAAGGTATAAATGTTCTTTTTTACAAAAGTTCATAAAATCGGATAATTATACAAAAATTGTTCTGAGGGCTTATTAAAATCAGTGACAGTTTTTGCAATTGCCTGAGAGAACGAAGTCGGTTTTATCTATTTGAAACTCGGTTATTTTAGAAATTTTATCTACAAGAGCCTCTAAATCAATAGCCACATCCTCAATGTTTCCACATTTTTTGCACAGTAGATGGGAGTGAGAACTCTTTGTTAGTTCGTAAACAGATTTAGCATGTGGAAGTTTTACCTCATAAATAAGAGAGTTTTCAAGCATAAGATTTATATTTTTATAAATTGTAGCCAACGAGATAGAGCTGAATTTTGCCAACATTATTGAATACAAAGATTCTGTACTCATATGCCCATTTAGCAACAAAGCATCAACAATCGCTATTCTTTGTGGCGTAGCCTTTAATTTATGTTCTCTTAGCGTGTCTGTATAATTAATCATATGCAAATTGTACAATAGGAAAACTTAATAGATAAAGATTATTCTTTATGTAATATTTTTTTAGGTTTAGGATAAATTCATAATAAAAAAATAGCTGAATCTAAAGTTTGTTGTATAATCCATTACTTTTAATTAAGATAACAAAAAAAGCAGATTGGGGTGTAAAAAAATGAGCAGTATAAACGAAAATTCTCAGAGTGAACTATCCATGCTAAAGTAGTATTTTAAGATAGTCGATGCAACAAATATTGTTTCAAAGACAGATTTGAAGGGGATAATCACTTATGTGAATAATAAATTTATTGAGATATCAGGTTACTCTCAAGAAGAACTCATCGGAAAGTCTCATAATATTGTACGCGACCCAGAGATGCCATCGAGTATCTTTAAAGAGCTTTGGCAAACAATAAAATCTAAAAATGTATGGCGTGGTGTGGTTACAAATCTGCGAAAAGATGGAACTAAATACACTGTGAGTGCCTCAATTTTTCCTATTCTTGACTCGATGGGAAAAGTTGTAGAGTATATATCAATTCGCCATGACATAACACAAGTGTTGGAACTCAGCAGTAAAATTGAAGAAATGAATGCTTATAACATGCAGCAAGAACATTTAGCAAAAGATAAACTTGAAGCAGGAATTGTTAATGATATGGATGAGAGTGAGTGCAGTGTGCTTCATATTGCTTCGGATATATTAAGCGGAGATTTCTACTCTATCTATAAGATGAAAGGCGGCTCTATTTTCCTCTACCTTGTTGATGGACAGGGACATGGCGTCTCTCCGGCTTTGACGGTTTTTGCAATATCTTCTATGTTAAATCAATTTGTTTACAGTATGCAATCCATCGAAGAGTTGATAGAAAAACTTTACCCATTAGCAAAAACATTTTTAGGTGAGATAGAACAACTCTCTTACATCATGCTTATGATAGACCCTGAGAAAAAATCTTTTACTTATGCTTCGGGTGGAATGTATCCATTTTTGATAAAAAATGGAGATGAAATTATAAAAATAAGGGCAAACAATACTCCATTTATGAACTTCTCTCCAACACCGATTTGCACTACGATAAAGATTGACAAATGGGACTCTATTATGCTGTACAGCGATGGCATTCTAGAGCATGAAAATGATAATTTAAAAGAGTATATGCCGGAAGCTATTATAAAGAATCCTTCAATGATAAAGGATGTCATGAAAAAAATATCTGAGCATGAGTTTGAAGATGATGTAACTATGATTTATCTGAAGAATGTTGGGTAAGAACCCTTCCTCTTATTAAAAAGAGGAAGGGTTCTTTTTTATAAAAAGTTGATTAAATCTAGGTCGAGTTTATACTTGCTAGATGTGACTTCATCTATAGTTTTAAACTCAAATCCTTTTTTTGAGTAGCAGATTACACTCTCATCTTTACCATCAAGAATCCCGTTTATTGCATGTGTAACAAACTTATACGCCATGAGCCTGTCATAAATAGTCGGGTTGCCGCCTCTTTGAAGATGCCCCAAAACACTCACTCGCGACTCTATTCCTATGCACTGCTCAAACCAGTCCGCTATCTCCTGCGACTCCTGTTTAATCCCCTCTGAAGCGATGGCGATAAAATATCTTCTGCCGTTTTTAATCTGCTCTTTAAAGTCCTCTTCATAAGATTTTAAATCGTACGCAACCTCCGGTATAAGACAAAGTTCCGCCCCTGAGGTTATAGCCGAGATAAGTGCCAAATATCCGCAATCTCTTCCCATAGTTTCAATTACAAAAGCTCTTTTAAATGCAGAGGCTGTGTCACGAATAGAATCAATGGATGTTTTAATTATATTAAGAGCCGTGTCAACACCTAAACAGTAGTCTGTTCCATGAATATCGTTATCAATAGTGGAAGGAATTCCGCAAAACTTAATTCCATGCTCTTTGTAAAATACATCAAGCCCTCTAAATGAACCGTCTCCACCTAGAACAATCAGCATGTCAATATTGAGAGTATCAAGATTTTTTTTCGCAATCTCTCTAAACTCCGGTTGCATAAACCTTTTGCTTCTAGCCGAACCAATCTGAGTTCCGCCCCTGATGATAATCCCTGAAACATCTTTGTAGCTTGCCTGTCTGATACTATTATCAATCAACCCCTCATATCCGTCATAGACAAAATAGGGAATTAACCCCTTTTTAAGTGAATATTCTACAAAATGTTTCAAAGCCGGATTCATCCCTGAAACATCACCGCCGGAACACAAAATGGCTATATTTTTACTCATAAATATGCCCTCCTTCCATTTATATATGTTTATTCTAGCATTGTATAATACAAATATTAAAATTTGGAACTGTAATAATTTAATGTGCATTATTGTAATCGATTGGTAGCAAAATATTCAAATTAAAGAGAGTTTTGTAAGAATCAAATTGAGTATCTAATATTGTATTTTCATAGTTTCATAATCTCTTTTAAGCTAAAATCCCATAATTTATTTTCACAAGGTTATGAATGAAGAGAGCATTAGTTAGTGTTAGCGATAAGAGCGGAGTGGTTGATTTTTGTAAATCACTCGTAAAAAACGGATATGAGATTATCTCAACTGGCGGAACTTATAAGATACTCATGGAAAGTGGTTTAAATGCCATCGAGATAGATGAGGTTACAAAGTTTCCGGAGTGTTTTGAGGGGCGTGTTAAAACACTTAACCCTTTTGTACATGGAGGAATTTTACATCGCCGTGATAAGCAGTCGCACTTAGACCAAGCTAAAGAGTTGGGCGTTGAAGCGATTGATTTGGTGTGTGTAAATCTTTACCCGTTCAAGGCGACAATAGAAAAAACGGATGATTTTGAAGAAATTATAGAAAATATCGACATCGGTGGACCTGCCATGGTTCGCTCAGCTGCAAAAAACTTTGATAGTGTGATTATTGTGACGGATGTTAAAGATTACGGCTCTGTGATTGACGCAATAGAAAACGAAAAAAATACAGTCGAATTTCGCCGTAATTTTATGATAAAAGCGTATGAGCATACCGCGGCGTATGACAGCATGATAGCAAACTACATGAACTCTCGTTTCAACGGCGGTTTCGGCGAAAAGCAGTTCATCGTCGGAAATAAAGTTATGGACACGCGTTATGGCGAAAATCCTCACCAAAAAGGTGCTTTGTATGAGTTTGGTCAGCACTACTCAGATAATTTTAAAACACTCAAAGGCGAGGCGAGTTTTAACAACCTGAACGACTTGAGCGGTGCGGTTAAAATCGCTTCTGCATTTGGAGAGGATAATGCTGTATGTATCACAAAACATGGAAATCCATGTGGGTTCGCTATCAAAGATACACTTTTAGAAGCGTATGAAGAGGCACTCAAGTGTGATCCAGTCTCTGCTTTTGGCGGAGTAGTGGCTGTGAACGGTGTTGTAAACAAAGAACTGGCTCTGAAGATGAATGAGATATTTTTAGAAGTTGTTATTGCCGGACGCATCACGGAAGAGGCTCAAGAAGTTTTTGCTGCAAAAAAAAGAATTAAACTTTTTGAGATGGGAAGTGATAAGTTGCTACTTTCAAAAGATGCGAAAGATTTTAAACACATTGATGGGGGATTTGTTTTTCAGGATGCTGACAAAGTGGGCGATGATGAGGTGAAAAATGCAAAACTCATGACTGAAAAATCTGCAACTGAGCAAGAGCTAAAAGATATGGAAATCGCATATAAAGTAGCATCTCTTACAAAATCAAATTGTGTAGTTTATGTGAAAAATTCTGCCATGGTAGCCGTCGGAATGGGTATGACAAGCCGTGTGGACGCAAGTCAATGCGCACTCAAAAAAGCAAAAGAGATGGGTCTGGATGTAACAGGTGCGGCACTGGCAAGTGAAGCATTCTTCCCATTCCGCGACAGCATCGATGCGGCAGCAGCTGCAGGTGTAAAATCTGTGATAGAACCGGGTGGAAGCATCAGAGATGATGAGATTATAGATGCTGCGAACGAGTTTGGCATGAGTCTCTATTTCTCAGAAGTGAGACACTTTTTACATTAATATCTATTTTTACATGTGCGGTGAACACCCTGAGGAAGTACTCTCTGGGTGCCGTGCCATGTTAAAAATTTCCCTCTAAACTTGATTGACATCCACTCAACCCTTATGATATAATCATGCTTAATAAACAGATAAAAATATAAATTTTAGGATAAAAAGAATGGCTAAATCGTTATATGAAACACTTGAAATCACAGAGAGTGCAACAGAAGCAGAGATAAAAAAAGCGTATAGAAAACTTGCAAGAAAGTACCATCCGGATATAAACAAAGAGCCTACGGCAGAAGATAAATTTAAAGAGATTAATGCCGCCTATGAGATTCTAAGCGACAAAGATAAAAAAGCACAGTATGACAGAGTTGGGGACAACATGTTCGGCGGACAAAATTTTCATGATTTTTCTCGTTCACACCGAGGTGCAGGAAATGCAGATTTAGATGAAATTTTAAGAAGCATGTTCTCCGGTGGCGGCGGTTTTGGTGGAGGTAACTTCGGGAGCGCTTTTGGCGGCGGAGGCTCTTCACACAAACAACCAAATCTTGATATTGAAACAAATGTCACAATACCTTTTATTGTCTCAATTCTTGGAGGTTCTCACTCCGTATCCGTGAATGGAGAGAGATTTGACATAAAAATCCCAGCCGGAATTAAAAGCGGTGAAAAGATGCGTGTTAAAGGTAAAGGACATGCACAGGGCGGACGAGCAGGGGATTTGTTTTTAAAAATAACAGTCGCCTCAAATCCTGATTATATAAGAGAAGAAGATGACTTGGTTAAGAACTTTGATGCACCTCTTTATGCTGCACTTTTTGGAGAAAAAGTTACAATCGCAACTTTAGAAAAAGAGATAAAGTTAAATATTCCGGCAAATACCAAAAACGGACAGAGATTTCGTGTAAAAGAAATGGGTGCGATGAACCGAAAAACGAATGTTCGAGGTGATTTGTATTTAAAAGCAAATATTGTACTGCCGAAGGTTGAAGAGTTGGATGAAGAATTGGTAAAAGTTATGAAAGAAAAATTGCCAAAGGAGTAACCAGTGATGCATCAGTATGAAGAGCCGGTATATCTTATTAGTATAGTTGCCAAAATTTTGGAGATACATCCGCAAACTTTAAGACAGTACGAGAGAGAAAATCTTGTTTGCCCTTCAAGATCCAACGGTCGTATTAGACTCTATTCTCAAAGGGATATTGATAGAATTAAGCTTATTTTGAGACTTACCCGAGAGCTTGGCGTAAACTTGGCAGGTGTTGACATTATTTTGAGATTAAAAGAGAATGTCGATGAGATGGAGCAGGATATTTTGGATTTAAGACGCGAGGTAACAAAAGCAAAAAGCGGGCAGACTGTTTCTCCGGATAAGGCGCTTGTTACTAAAAAAAGTATTTATGACATGATTATATTTGAAGAGAAGAAGTGATGTCTTCTACTTTTATTTTACGCAATAAAACGAACGCGTACGTTTTATTGGCAGGGACAAATTGTCCCTACAACCCCCTAAAGCTACGAAAAAACTTGTTTTGTCGAGAATTATAATATCTGCTACTCTTTAAGTCGTTCTATTTTTGCCCCGACATGTTCTAGTTTTTTTTCTAAACTGTCATAACCGCGGTCAAGGTGGTAAATTCTGTGTATATTTGTCTCTCCGTCGGACACGAGTGCAGCTAAAACTAAGGCGCTCGAAGCTCTTAAATCAGTAGCCATAACGTCTGTTCCGCTTAGCTCTGTTTTACCCACAACCGTAGCAATGTTTCCATGGAGTGTTATATCCGCACCCATTCTTTGAAGTTCGCTCACATGCATAAATCTATTCTCAAAGAGTCTCTCTTCTATGATTGAAACGCCATTTGCTTGAGTCGCAAGGGCTAAAAATTGTGCTTGCATGTCTGTTGGAAAAGCTGGATACTCTTGCGTAGTGATTTTTACGGGTTTTATGGTTCCTGAGGGATGAATTGTAATAGAATCTTTTGTTATTGTAAATGAGCTGCCCATCTCTTCAAGTTTAGCAAGTACAGCACCTAGATGCTTTGGTTGGGTATTTGTAATTGTAAGTTCTGATCTTGTAATTGCACCGGCACAAAGATAGGTCCCTGCCTCTATTCGGTCCGGAATAACAGAAAACTCTTTTATATCAATCAGCTTTCCACATGTTCCGTGTATGGTTAACTCACCGGTTCCTATGCCATCGATTTGTACGCCGTTTTCATTTAAAATTTCGCATAGTTGGACAACCTCAGGCTCTCTTGCTGCATTTGTAATTGTAGTTTCTCCACATGCCAAAGCTGCAGCCATTACGATGTTTGCCGTTCCTGTAACCGTGATTTTGTCAAAAATTATGTCACACCCCTTGAGTCCGTTTGGAGCGGTTGCTTCAACATATCCGGCTTTTATGGTTATCTTTGCACCCATATGTTCAAGTGCTTTTAAATGTAGGTCAATAGGTCTCTGCCCTATGGCACAACCACCTGGAAGCGAAACCTCGCAATGACCGAACCTTGCTAAAATCGGACCTAAAACTAAGATGGAAGCCCGCATGGTTTTTACTATCTCATAGGTTGCTTTCGTCTCTTTGAGCGGAGCTGTGTTTACAACAACATAATCCTCTTTAAATTCACACTCTGCGCCAAGATTTGATAAAAGTTTTAACATGGTCTTGATGTCGGCAACATTGGGTAAGTTTTTTATATGAACACTGTTTTTCGCTAGTATTGTCATAGCAATAAGAGGAAGAGAGGCATTTTTTGCGCCGGAGATTTTAATTGTTCCATTGAGGGATTTTATGCCCTGTATCTTTAAATAATCCATAAGTCTCTTTGTGTAGGTAGTTAAAATTTTTGTAATTATAGCTTAATATTTTATGCTCTTTGGAATAAAAAACTTTTTTGATATACTTTTGCCAAAGGAAATATGATGAGTTCAGCCCTAGATAGATTAAAAGTATTAACAACTAAAATGTCTGGCTATGAGATGGCTAGAAAAGAGAATCTGAAAATTTTAGAAGGGTTATACGGTGAAATTGGTATAGATAAAAAAGTAGAAAATTTTATCGAACTATTTGAATTTAAGGCTATTAATCTCTCTGGGGCATCACTTTTGAGTGAAAGTTTGGGTGCAATAAAAGAGGGGAAATACCTTCAAATTTTAGCGATAGGCTATGATAAAGATGCAATTGTAAAGAGTAAGAATGTCTCTCTCGGGTACTTTGGCAGAGCTGAGAGCGTCGATGTAGAACTTAAAAATAAAATAGTGGAATTTATTATTCGTTATAGATTTGAAAAAAGTTTTATAACACTCGAACACTACTATGAGATGCTCGAAAATTTTAAAAAATAAAATTTACAATGTTGATATTCCTCGATGTAGAAACAACCGGACTTGAAGCGGAGGATAAAATCTGCTCTATAGGGCTGATTGGAGTTAATGAAGCCAAAGTAGTTGCAAAGTGTGATTTAGTGAATGAGGGTAAAAAAATAGCATCAAAAGCCTCAAGTATTAATCATATTACGAACGAGATGCTAAAAGATGCCCCAAAAGTCGCAGAGTGTGAAACTTATAAATTTTTGCTCGACCACAACGATGAAACTACAACGCTCATAGCACACAATAGTAAATTTGATCTGAAAATGCTTGCAAAAAGCGGGTTTCATTACAAAGGGCAGGTTATAGATACTTTAAGAGTAACAAAACATCTGATACCTGAGTGTGAAGGCTTTTCACTTGGTTTTCTAAGATATGAGTTAAAACTTTATCGCGATGAGAAAAAAGAACTCTTGGGGTGTGGAGTTGAAGATGATATTAAACCACATAACGCTCTAAGCGACGCAGTAGTTATTAAACTGCTTTATGAATATCTTTTAGAGATGGTTTCAAAAGAGGAAATGTGCGCGCTTAGTACCAAAAAGGTACTCATGCAAAAACTTAGTTTTGGAAAATATGCCGGACAATATATTGAAGAGATTAGCATGTGCGACTCAAGTTATTTGCAGTGGATGCTAGCAAATATTTTAGATTTAGACGAAGATTTGCGATATAGTATCAATTATTTTTTAGAAGGAAGAGTATGAAAGTAGCTGTTGAGTGTAAGTCTCCATTGCTCCAAAAATCTTTAGAGATTTTTTTATCCAGATATTTATGTTCAGTGAAACAGTGTGATATTGTCGTTCGTGATGAAGAGTGCATCTATGATGAGAGATGTTTTTATATCTCAAGCAGTGCTGATTCAGATTTGGTAAAACCCTTTTCAAAATCTCAACTTATTCTGGCACTTGAAAATAAGTATAAAAAATCTATCTCCGGCATCAGAGAGGAGATTGAGAGGGAATATGGAGACGCAGGGCTTGACTTTGATATTTTAGAGAGACGAATAGAACTTCTAACACAAGAGTATAAACAAAATATTATAAGGGCAGTGAAAGCATTTTATGAAAAGTAAACCTGTAATAAAAAAAATAGTTTCCGGAAAATTCAAGGGAAAAACCATAAAACTTCCGTCAAAAACAACGACAAGAAGTTCAAAAGCAATTGTGTTGGAATCTTTTTTTAATACAATAGGGTTTGATATAATTGATTCATTGTTTGTCGAAGTTTTTTCCGGTAGCGGCTCTATTGGGCTTGAAGCACTGAGCCGCGGAGCTTCAAGAGTTTTTTTTATGGAAAAAGATGGCGATGCAGTTAGAGTTTTAAAAGAAAATATTTCACAAACGGATCCGAGCAGATGCGAAGTCTTTGTTGGAGACAGTTTTTCAAATATAAGTGCGGTGGTAAAACAGCTAAAAAAAAGCGGTGAAGAAGCATTTTTTTATATAGACCCTCCATTTAGCACGAGAGAAGGGATGGACGATATTTATGACAAGATGATAGCCATGATAGCTTCGCTTCCAAAAGAAAATGTCAAACTAATCATCATAGAGCACATGAGTGGCTTAGAATTACCGCCCCTTATCAATGAATTTGCCAAAATAAAAACAAGAAAATTCGGAAATACCTCAATAACATACTTTTTTAATCCTGCAGAGTGATACACTTGGAATAATTATTGCTATATCCTTCTACAATTCAAGGATTAGTTATGATAAAAATTACTCTATTTTTACTTCTTGCAACTTCTATTTATGCTACTAAAATAAATGATGTTGCAAATATAGTGGGTGTTCGTGACAATCAAATTATTGGTTACTCTCTTGTTGTCGGTCTTAATAAAACCGGCGATGGAACAACCTCAAAATTCACTCTTCAATCCATCGCTAACATGTTGAAATCTATGAACATTGACATGAGTCCGGCAGATATAAAATCAAAAAATGTTGCGGCCGTTGTCGTAACTGCAGCACTGAAGCCATTTACAAAACAGGGCGATAAATTTGATATTTCTGTTTCATCTATTGGTGATGCAAAATCTTTAGAGGGCGGAACGCTGCTCATGACTCCTCTCAAAGGGGTGGATGGAAAGATATATGCTCTCGCACAAGGCGCTGTTAGCATCGGCGGCAAGAATTCAAAAGGTGCCGGCGAATCGCATCCTACGGTGGGTGTTGTTTTAGAGGGTGGATTAGTCGAGAGAGAGATTAATATAGATTTATTTAATCAGGAGAGTGCAATACTCTCCCTCAAAGAGTCGGATTTTAAAAATAGTGTGGAAATTCAAAAAGTAATTAACTCCTTCTATAAGGGTCAGGTTGCAGTTGCGATGGATTCTAGAACCATTAATTTAAAAAAACCTCAAAATAAATCTATGATAGAATTTTTGGCTGAAGTTCAAGATATAGAGATGAACTATAAAGTTAAAGATAAAATTATAATAAATGAAAGAACGGGAACTATTATTGCTGGAATAGGAATTGAAGTGAAACCTATAGTTATGACACATGGCGATATAACTATAAAAATAAAAGAGCAAAAAATACCTGAGAAGCCGGCGGGCTCAATGGTTGTTGATGGCGATATGGTTATTGGCGTAAATGAAAAAGAACTCTATACAAAAGAGGGAACAACGACCGTTGCCAACTTGGTTCGTTCTTTACAAAAATTAGGTGCTACTCCAAAAGATGTTATCTCTATTTTGGAAGCTATGAAAGCGGCAGGCAGTATATCTGCTGAATTATCGGTGATATAAGATGAGTTTTAGCAGTACGAATCCATTAAATTTTTATACCCAAACGGCGATGCAAGAGAGCATTGCAGTACCTAAATTAGAGAACAGAGCTGAATTTAAACTGGCTTTGAGTAAAGATTCAAAAGAGGAGAATAATGCACTTCGCGAGCAAACAGATGCTTTTGAGTCTGTAATTTTGAAAATGGTCATGGACAATGCCATGAAAGATGAAAAAAATCTTTTTTCAGAACAGAATGATCCGGGTGATAAAATTTATAAGTCCATGTACAGAGATGAACTAAGTAAAGCAAGTGCCGGAAGTTTCGGTTTTTCTCAAATGCTCTACGATTATTTGAGTCGTAAAAGCTAATTTTTTTGCTTTGTATGTCGATATAGCTTTATATAAAAATACTAAAGCGATTTAGATGAAGGGTTTATGATGATTTCACAACTTAATAGTTCAGCTCTCTTTAATGCTTACGCAAGCAGTAATGCAGAAGCAAAAGAAGTTACAAAAAAAGATAGTACAAATATTTCAAAACAAGGTGATACAAGCAAGATTGAGAGGATAAAAGATGCTCTCGAATCTGGCGAGTATAAAATTAATTTACATGCTTTATCTCAAAAAATAGCTGATGAGCTGCTGTAAGTTTTAAAAATATAGAGGGGTTTAATATGTTGTCTCATCACTTAAATGGAGCATTAAAAGATTTAAGAGATTTAATCGAAATTACTGAGTCGGATATAGCTGATATAAGAGAAGCTAAAAATGATCCTCAGTTTGAGAGACTTTCGCTAAAAGACGAAAAATTGAAAAGTTTTGAATCTAAAAAAGCCATGATAGATTATGAAATATCTGCTTTGATGAGCACGCACCCCGAAAAAGATTTGCCGCAACTTTTAAATGAAGAACAACATCAATCTTTATCGGAACTAAAAATTGAATTATCAAAACTTAGAACGGTAAATAAAAGATACGCAAAATTTGTTCTAGCAGTGAGCAGTTTATATAATTCATTTTTAGAAAGGTTGGTTCCTACAGAGATGCATGGCTATCAAAGAGTGGCATCTAGGGATTCCTCTATTTTGGAAATAAGAGTATAAAATGGCATCTATATTTAATTCACTCGGTATAGGATATTCAGGACTTAATGCTTCTCAAGTAGGTATTAATACTACAAGTCATAATATTTCAAATGCTGAGACGGATGGCTATACTAGACAAAAAGTAGTATTGGGTGCTGCAGTTTCTACCGACTCATTATTAGGGCAAGCCGGCAATGGTGTTGATGTTTTGTCAGTCAAAAGAATTTTTGATAATTATGTTTTTGACAGATACACCGGTTTAGCCTCAGATAAAGAATATACAGATACCGAAAAAACAGCACTTGAACAGCTCTCAACCTATTTTCCGGAGATAGATAATGTCGGCATTAAAGCAGATTTGCATGAATACTATAACATGTGGCAAACCTTTTCAGACAATCCGGATAATGATTCTATAAAACTTGCTTTGGCAAAACAGACAGAAGTTTTATCTGATCACCTAAAATATACGCAGGGTATGGTTAAAAATCTGCAATCTCAATTGAATGATCAGTTGCAAACAAATGTAAATGAAGTAAACTCTTTGGCGAAACAGCTGGCAGATACAAATAAAGCAATAGATACTGCTGAAGCAGGCGGCGCTTATAACGCTAATGATTTAAGAGATAAAAGAAATGTAATAGAGAGAGATTTATCAAAATTAATTGGTGCTACTTCTATTTCAGGTCAAATACAGTCAGATATACGTTTAAGCAGTTTTTCTAACACCAAATCAGGAAGTTATACCCTTAATATTAATGGACTCAATATTGTAGATGGAACTACTTTTCACCCTCTCCATGCTTCAAGTACGGAAAATAAAAATGGATTTTTTGAAATTACTTATGAGAGACAAGATGGTGTTTTGGTGCCTATTGAAGACAAATTAAAAGGCGGCAAGATAGGTGCTGTTCTTTCATTAAGAGGCGGTGCAATTGACTCAACAAGCGGTGTTCCCGTGGATGGAACTTTGCAAAATGCAATATCGGAAATCAACGCGTTTGCAACAGGTTTGATAGAGTCAACAAATAATTTATATGCTGCAAGCCCAACAACCAAGATGACATCAAATAATTTAACCATATCGCCGACTAATTCACTTATGAATTCTGGATTAAATTTCAAAGAGGGTGCATTTGATTTAATAGTTTACGATGTTGACGGCAAGACTGTAGCAACGCGAAAAATCAATATAGATGTAGCAACCACTATGACGGGGGGAGCGGGAACAAATTCTATTGAGGGGCAAATGTTAGCTCAAGGCGATGATAACTCTGACGGAAATGCAAGCAATGATATAGATGATTTTGTTAAATTCAATTGGGCTACATATGCCAATGGCGCCCATGCCGTAGATTTTTCATTAAATCCGGCTGCAGAGTCCAAAGGTTACACTTTTGCTATCAAAGATATAGAGACAAACGCTAGCTTCTCATCAGGTTCAAATTTTGCAGGTGCTTTAGGCATGGGTAGATTTTTCGATGGAACAGATGCAACAAATATTGATTTAACTGCTTCAATGAAAATTAATCCTACAACAATTTCTGCCGGTTTAGCTCCTGTTGCAGGGGATAACAGAGTCGCTTTAAATATGATTCAGCATCAATTTGAGAAATTTGATTTTAAAGTCGGTAATAAAATATACAATAGTACGGCAAGTGGTATGTATGATATAATCGCTACAGGTGTAGGGACAGCTGCCAATGGGGCAATTTCAAGAAATGAGACGGCTACGGCACAGTTTAACGCGGTAGAAACAGAGTACTTTTCAACTTCGAAAGTAAGTGTGGATGAGGAAATGACAAATTTGATAAAATATCAGACATCTTATGGTGCCGCAGCAAAAATAATCACCACCATTGATCAGATGATGCAGACACTTCTTGGAATAAAAACATAATTATTATATGCCGACTATTCTAACATGAAGCCGCCTCTTTTTAGTATTTTTGTACTTGTTTTAGTATTTGTTTTTTCGTTTTTAGGTTCATATTTTTACTCTCTCTCTCCCTATACGCTTGACAGTAGCGCTATCTTGCTCTCCCCATCCTTTGATCACCTGCTTGGAACCGATAGATTAGGGAGAGACATCTTGGCAAGGCTGATAGAGGGCGGAAAAATATCACTCATTATCGGTATAGGAAGTGCATTTATAGCCTCTTTAATCGGTCTTATTTTGGGTTCTATGGCTGGCTATTTTAGAGGTCGAGTCGATAAAAGTTTTATAATTACGGTTGATTTGTTTTTAACATTTCCGACTTTTTTTCTGCTTTTGGCACTTGTGAGTTATGTAAATGCTTCGGCCTTAGTTTTAATTGTTATCATCTCCATGACAGGCTGGATGACTACGGCTAGATTAGTTCGCTCCGAGAGCTTTAAAATTACCGAACAGCCATTTATTAAAATACTCAATATTGCACATGCAAGCAAAATTAAAATACTCTTCAAATATTATGCACCGATTCTCGCTCCTATATATTTTGTAAGTTTTACTTTTGGAGTAGGCGGAGCAATACTTTCAGAGTCCGGTCTGAGTTTTTTAGGTCTTGGAATTGTTGCTCCTCAGATGAGTTGGGGAACGATTCTTAGCAGCGGCAAAGATGTTATTGAGATAGCATGGTGGATTACTTTTTTTCCCGGACTTATGATATTCTTAGTGACATTTTCTTTGATAAATATTTCTAACTATCTGCAGCAATTAACAAACCAAAAGCAGATTCAATAAGTAAAACAAAAGAGCAATATAGATATGCTTCTAGCATATGAAAAAAATAATTTAATAGATAAGTGATAAATAGATGATATTAATGATAGACAATTATGACAGTTTTACTTACAACATTGTTCAGTACTGCAGAGAACTTGGAGCTGACCTTAAAATAATCAGAAATGACGAGATGAGTGTAAAAGAGATTGAAGCACTTCATCCTGAAAAAATAATTATCTCTCCCGGTCCTGCAACTCCGGATGATGCAGGCGTAACTTTGGAAGTCATCGAGTATTTCAAAGACAAATTGCCGATTTTGGGCATCTGTTTGGGGCATCAGAGTATCGCACAAGTTTTTGGCAGCGAAGTCGTTAGAGCCAAAAAAATGATGCATGGCAAAACCTCTAAAATGAAGAGAGTCGGTGAGTGTGAAATTTTTAAAGGTTTGCCGCAAGAGTTTACCGCTACAAGGTATCACTCTCTGATAGTCAAAAAAGAGACACTTCCAAAAGAGGTTGAACCGACGGCTTATAGCGAAGATGACGATGAAATAATGGCATTTAAAATAAAAGATAGGGATATTTACGGGGTTCAGTTTCACCCAGAGTCTATCATGAGTGAATATGGACATGAAATCATCGGAAATTTTTTAAAAATATGATTCACAGAGTCATCTTATACCTAATATTAGGAGTAGATGCTTTAATTCTTATTCTGCAAACATCCACAATTTCTATCTCTTATCATGAAGCATCTCTGCTTTATGGTGACTTTTCATTGCTACAACTTATTATAAAATCGTCACTCTACTTATTTGGGCAAAATGACTTAGCACTGCGGCTTCCCATGATTGTTTTTCACATGTTAAGCGTATTGCTGATGTATGCAATTTCTAAAAAATATTTAAAAGATGATAGAAATAGGGTTTGGCTTGCACTCTTTTTTATACTGTTACCGGGAGTTTTAAGTTCTGCACTGCTCGTCGATAGTGCAGGTTTTATTATATTCGGACTTCTTCTTTTTGTATATGTTTATGAAAACTATTCGAAAAAATATAGCTCTATTTTGTTGGCTGTATTGAGTGTTTTGGACGGGGGATTTATATATCTCTTCTTTGGGTTACTCTTTTTCTCGTTTTATAGTAGAGATAAAATATTTTTTATAGTGAACATGGTGCTTTTTCTGCTCAGCATGTATCTCTACGGCATAAAAACCGAGGGTCTGCCGGAGGGCTATTTTCTGGATTCTATAGGATTATATTCTGCCGTCTTTACACCAATTGTTTTTGTTTATATATTTTATATTTTATATAGAAGGTTCCTAACAAAAGAGATTGATATGCTGTGGTTTATCTCAGCAATAGTTTTTCTGTTTTCACTTCTGCTCTCCTTTAGGCAGAATATTTATATAGAAAATTTCGCTCCATATGTTATTCTCGCCTTGCCGTTGGCTGCACAAACATTCTACTCTTCCTATAGGGTGAGACTAAAAATGTTTAGAACGAGATATAAAACACTTTTCATTGTATCTCTGATTTTTCTGATTTTCAATAGTTTGGTAGTTTTTTTCAATAAAGAGATATATCTGTTTATTGAAAAGCCTAAAAAACATTTTGCATATAAAATGCATGTGGTAAAAGAGCTGGCTGAAGCGCTTAAAGAAAAAGGCATACTATGCGCAAACACGGATAATGACATGTCAAAACGATTGAAATTTTACGGTGTGCAAAAATGTGACATGTATGATCTGATTGAGGAAGATACAAAAATTATAAAAGCTGATAATGTAACAATTCGTTACAAAAATAAGCCTATTTACACTGCGTGCGTTACTAAAATCAACATAAAATAAATCTATTCTATTGTAACTCTCGACTGATGATATGAATTAAATAAGGATATGCTAAAATAATCCACAAAAATATCAAAGTAGGAAGTTTAATATGGCTCAAAAAGCGATACGAGAATATGATGGTAAAGCATTATTTTCTAAGCAATGGGAAAATTATTTTAGTGGATTTCACTATGGATTCAAATCTGTTTTAGTTTCAAGCGGAGCAGAATTATTAGAAATTGCCAATAAACACGGCTTTGAATGGTTGAAGCAAGAAGCACTTGTAGCAAAACCGGATATGCTTTTTGGTAAAAGAGGAAAGAACGATTTAGTTCTCTTTAGAGATCAAAAACCGGGGGATGTAACACTTGCACAAGCTGCAAAATGGATAGATGAAAAATCTGCCCATAATACTACACTTTTATCGGGACAAAGCGGAATCTTAACTCACTTCATAGTTGAACCATTTACTCCACACACGCAAGAGCAAGAGTACTATATCTCTGCAACAACCGTTGGAGAAGATGATGTTCTTTATATGTCGGCTGAGGGTGGAATGGAAGTTGAAGAAGGATGGGATGAAAAAGTTATTGAAGTTGTAATCCCTATCTCTATGAGCGATGCAGATATGGAACATGCAGTAAAAGCAAATATTCCGTCTGATATTCCAGCAGCAAATAAACAAGCTTTTGCAGCTTTTGCAATACAGTTTTTTAAATTTTACAGAGATATGAATTTTGCATACCTTGAAATTAATCCAATCGTTATGCTCGAAAATAACAACATGGCTATTTTAGATTTAGTTGCAAGACTCGATGATACAGCAGGTTTTATGATGAGAGATACATGGGGAGAGATAGAGTATCCTACTGCGTTTGGCATGGAAGATCAATCACCGGAAGAGAAAGCTATCGCAGATGCAGATAGTAAATCAGGTGCTTCACTCAAACTTACAATTCTAAACCCAATGGGAAGAATTTGGACTATGGTAGCCGGCGGTGGAGCTTCTGTTGTATATGCAGACACAATCGCTGATTTTGCTGAAGCAAATGGCGGAAGTATAAGCGATTTAGCAAATTACGGAGAATACTCAGGCGGTCCAACTACAAGTGAAACAAAATTTTATGCGGATACTGTAATCGACTTAATGACAAGACATAAAGACCCGCATGGCAGAGATAAAATCTTAATCATCGGTGGAGCTATTGCTAACTTTACGGATGTTGCAAAAACATTTACAGGTATTATTCAATCATTTGAAGTAAATGCTGAAAAAATGAAAGCACATAACACGAAGATATATGTAAGACGCGGCGGACCAAACTATGAAAAAGGTTTAAAAGATATTAAAGAAGCTGCGGATAGATTAGGTCTTTACATTGAAGTTTATGGACCAGAAACGCATGTTACAGACATCGTGCGTATGGCACTAGAGAAGTAGGGGAAAAATATGACACAATTATTTACGAGAGATACACAAGCAATTTTTTGGAATAACAACACAACTGCAATTCAGAGAATGTTGGATTATGACTACACAATCAAGAGAAAAAAACCTTCAGTAGCGGCAATTGTTGCTCCTACTAGCGGTAGTAAATTTGAGAAGTTTTTTTATGGACCGGATGAGATTATGGTTCCTATGTACAAAACAACTGCAGCAGCAAAAGCTGCACATCCACATGCCGATGTACTTTTAAACTTTGCATCTTTTAGAACAGCATACGATGTAACGATGGAAGCTCTGAATATTGGCGGATTTAGTTCAATTATGATTACGGCAGAGGGAATTCCTGAAAGACTGGCTCGTGGCATGAATGAGTTTGCAAGAAACAAGAATGTAACTGTAATCGGACCTGCAACAGTCGGTGCTATCGCTCCGGGTGCATTTAAAATTGCAAATATCGGTGGGACAATTGAAAATATTGTTCAATCAAAACTTCACCGTGCAGGTTCATGTGGACTTGTAACGCGTTCAGGCGGTCTATTTAATGAGTTAAGTAACATCATTGCAATTAATGCTGATGGTATTGCTGAGGGTGTTGCTATCGGTGGAGATAGATTTGTCGGTTCAGTATTTATCGACAATTTACTTAGAATGGAAGCAAATCCTGAAGTAAAATATATGATTTTACTCGGCGAAGTTGGCGGTACTGAAGAGTATAAAGTTATCGATGCTATCAAAGCAGGAAAAATTAAAAAACCGATTATTGCATGGTGTATCGGTACAATCGCTAAACATTTTAGCTCAGGCGTACAATTTGGTCACGCCGGTGCCAGTGCGAACGCAGAAGCAGAGACAGCTGCAGCAAAAAATATTGCTATGGCAGAAGCCGGCATGTTTGTACCTGAAAGTTTCAATGCCCTCCCAAGTAAAATTAAAGAAGTGTATGAAAAATTAAAGGCTGAAGGTGTTGTTACTGAAATTCCTGAGCCGGATATGCTCACATGCCCTAGTGTTAGAAAATCTAAAGAGTTTATTTGTACGATTTCTGATGACAGAGGCGATGAGGCAACATATGCAGGTTTCCCAATCTCATCACTTGCTACTCCAGATACAGGAAAGGGTATCGGGGATGTTGTTTCACTCTTATGGTTCAAAAAGCAGTATCCAAAATGGGCAACTGATTTTATTGAAACTGTAATCAAAACAGTGGCAGACCATGGTCCGGCTGTTTCGGGTGCGCATAATGCAAAAGTGACTGCCAGAGCAGGAAAATCTGTTGTTGAGTCCCTTGTCACAGGTCTTTTAACAATCGGTCCAAGATTTGGCGGAGCAATTGACGGTGCAGCTGAGTATTTTAAATATGCAGATGATAACAAACTGACTCCGGCAGAATTTTTAAATCACATGAAAAAAGTGGGTGTTCCAATCCCGGGAATCGGACATAGAATTAAATCTCTTAAAAACCCGGATTTGAGAGTTGAAGGTCTAAAGAAATATGCCAATGCACATTTTCCATCCACTTCACTTCTTGATTATGCACTTACTGTTGAGCAATTAACTACAAGCAAAAAAGAGAATTTGATTCTTAATGTTGACGGTACAATCGGTATATTAATGGTTGACATGTGGAGAGCTTTAGGCTACACAGAAGAGGAGATTAATGAATTCATCTCTTCAGGAACACTAAACGCATTCTTCATAGTAGGCAGAAGCATCGGTTTTATCGGTCATGTACTTGATGAAAAAAGACTTCAAATGCCAATGTACAGACATCCTATGGATGATATTTTGTACGATGTACAAGAAGCAGAGAAGATTTAAAAAGTACTACCTAAAAAAACTAAATTTTTTAGGTGAAAAATTTAATATATTACATATTCTCAAGGAATTTACTTTCCTTGAGTTGCCTTCAAAATCTCTCCCTAATTTTTAATTACAACTTTCTTCGATATACTTAACGCTTATTATTATATAGGCATAAATTATGAAAAAATCATTTACTTTATTAGAATTAGTTTTTGTTGTTGTGGTTATAGGGGTACTCTCGGCGATTATAATTCCAAGCACAAGGTCAGATAATCTTCGAGAAGCTGCTATTCAAGTCGTCTCGCACATAAGATATACGCAGCATTTGGCTATGATTGATGATAAGTTGGATACAAGTGATAGTAATTGGTATAAAAACAGATGGCAGATACAATTTTCTAATACTGTAGGAAGTGGTAATTCATGGAGCTACATGATTTACTCTGACTCGCTTGGCAATAGTACTGGAACTCCAGATGTGAATGAGCATGCAAAAAACCCCTTAAATCCTTCAAAATATTTAACCGGTGGATATAGTGCTGGTAATATTGCTTACAATGATCCTCAAAAAAGAGATACGAAAGAGTTGAATATTGGAAAAAAATATGAAATTGTAGATGTTGATTTTTCAGCTGGTTGCGAGGTAGCATCTACTAGACAGAGAATTTTCTTTGATAATTTAGGTAGACCATTTTATGGAGGACCGCATTTACAAATTAAACCATATCATAATGAAACAAATGTTAAAAAGTTAAGTAGTAACTGCAATATAGCACTTTGCACACATTCTCCATGTTCTAGTGCTTTAAACAGTGAAAAACTAACTATAGTAATTGAACCTGAAACTGGATACACATATATAAGTGGATAAAACTAAAAAAGCCATCTGAAAAAGTAATTCAGAAAATATTTTTATTTCTTTTCTGTTTAAGAATCCTTTAAGCAACAACCCCCTATAATTCCCGTCCACAAACACAGAGACCTAAAGTTTAGGACTAGAGAAACTTCAAGTAGAAGTCATCGGGATGAGTTTGAGATCATTGAAAACTGAGCAAGTAAATAGATTTAATAATAACTATTAAGTTGAAGTTACTTAGAAATA
>CANMJR010000032.1 GCA_947498025.1 Helicobacteraceae bacterium | reverse complement strand
TCTTTATGAATATTTATGCCTACATTCTGAGCGTTAAAAAGAATGGAATCAATATTATGCAAGCTCTCCTAGATGCTATGAATGGAAAACCTTTTATGCCTCTTGTTTGTAAAAGTCCTACTTTTTAGTGGGTAGGTGAGTGGTTACTATTTTTTTAAGTAACTCATATTTTTTAAACGCAGAGCGTTCATAATGACCGATACCGAACTAAAACTCATAGCCGCCGCAGCTAGGATGGGTGAAAGTAGTACACCAAAAAATGGATACAAAACTCCGGCTGCGATAGGAACACCCACGCTATTATAAAAAAATGCAAAAAATAAATTTTGTCTGATATTTTTCATAATGGCATGACTGAGCTTTCTTATTTTTAAAATGCCAAGAAGATTCCCTTTGATGAGCGTGATTCCGGCACTCTCTATTGCCACATCAGTGCCCTCTCCCATGGCAATGCCTACATCTGCCTGTGCTAGCGCCGGAGCGTCGTTTATACCATCGCCCGCCATCGCCACGATTGCACCGTCTGCCTGCAAGAGTTTGATAATCTCTGCCTTTTCATGAGGAAGCACATTGGCATATACTTTTGTAATATTGAGTTTTTTGGCTACGGCATGCGCGGTTGTGTCATTATCTCCACTTATCATGACAATATCAATTCCTTCATTTTTGAGTGCTTTAATCGCTTCAGCTGATGTTTCTTTTATGGGGTCTTCTATCCCTATAATACCGGCTAATTTAGAATTAACAGCCAAGAAAATCACTGTATTTCCTTCTTGACGCAATTGATGAACTTCATGGATAGTCTCCTCAGTAGAAATGCCCAAACTTTGAAAAAACTTCTCACTGCCCATAGCAATTTTTTTATTATCTATTTCGCCTTCTATCCCTTTTCCCGTAATTGCGTTAAAAGAGTGAACTTCAGTCAGTGATACATTTTCTTCTTTGGCTTTGTTTACTACTGCTTCTGCCAAAGGATGTTCACTGGCACGTTCCAAACTTGCTGCATAACGCAACGCTTCTTTTGTATCTATGCCATGTAACATTTTAAAAGTTGTAACCGTGGGCTTACCTTGCGTTAATGTTCCGGTTTTGTCAACTACAAGCGTAGTGACTTTTTCCATCATCTCTATTGTCTGAGCATCTTTGACTAATATTCCTTCTAGTGCCGCTCGACCGATTCCTATCATGATGGAGATGGGTGTTGCCAAGCCCAAAGCGCAAGGACATGCAATTATCAATACAGAAACTGCCGCTACAACAGCATATGCCAAACGAGGCTGGGGACCAAAAAACCACCATCCTGCAAAAGCTAAAACTGCAGATAGCACAACAGCCGGAACAAAATAGCCTGACACTGTATCTGCAAGCTTCTGAATCGGAGCGCGCGAACGCTGTGCGCGTGCCACCATCTCCACAATCTGTGAGAGCATCGTATCCTTTCCTACACCGCCGGCACGCATGATTAATGTTCCGTTTTTGTTCAGTGTGGCACCTATCAACAAGTCTTCAACCGTTTTTGCAACAAAAATAGGCTCTCCCGTAATCATGGATTCGTCAATATTGCTTTGTCCTTGTATTACGACACCGTCCACAGGTATTTTTTCGCCCGGTTTAATCCGCAAAAAATCACCTACTTTAACGTGTTCAAGACCAACATCCCTCTCATTCCCGTCTTTATCAACGAGATGTGCTTGTTTGGGAGCAAGATTGAGAAGGGTCTTGATGGCACTGTTCGTTTTGCTCCGCGCTCTGAGCTCCAATACCTGACCTAAAAGCACAAAAGTAGTAATAATGGCGGCTGCTTCAAAATAGACATGTACCAAACCGGAGTGGGTCTGCATTAAGGGTGGAAAAATATTTGGTAAAAAGAGTGCGATGATACTGTATATCCACGCAGTTCCCACACCGATGGCAATGAGGGTGAACATGTTAAGATTTCGCGTTACAACCGATTTCCATCCGCGCACAAAAAAAGGGTATCCTCCCCAGAGAACAACAGGTGTTGCAAAGAGAAATTCAAACCATTGAATATTTCGCATGCTGACTGGCAGATATTGCGGAACAAAGTCACCCATCATGGCAACTATAAAAACCGGCAACGACACAATCGCACTTATCCAAAAACGACGACTCATATCGTGAAGTTCATCATAGTCCCCAGTAGCTTCTACACTCACAGGTTCAAGAGCCATCCCACATTTTGGGCAACTACCAGGTTTGTCGTTTACAATTTCCGGGTGCATAGGACATGTATAATAATTTTGGGCAATAGTACAAGAATTATCTTTGCAGCTTATGTTTTCATCTTTACTCACAGTGTACCTCCTCTCTATTTTATAGCGTCTCTCTTTTTTTTATATTCTTCATCATCAATCTCACCGTTTGCATATTTCTTGTCAAGTATATCTTTAGCCGATAACTTATCATCCTTATTTTGAAACATATAGAAAATTACCAGAATTATCAAAATAGGTATAAACCAACCAATCCACATTCCAAATCCATGAAATCCTAAATCATACATCATTATCTAACCTCCTTCTATTTAAAGATACGAAAGCGTATATTTATCGAATTGCTTTTGCATCTCTTTTATATCATGTTTTTGAGTATACAGCGGATTTGATGTTTCTTCGCTTTTCCATAATGACTCTTCAAAAGTCTTACGCTCTTGTTGATAAAATATTCCCAAAGCAAAGGGATGCGTTTGCATAGCTTTTTCCATCGCCGACATAATGTTAGCCGTATCATGCTCTTCTAAAATATAGCTATTTTCAGAAAACCATTTATAGGTATTTACTGGGTTAAATACCACACAAGGTTGAAATATATCTATAAGCGCATACCCTTGGTGTAAAAAGGCAGCTTTAAGAATTTCTTTCGTATGTTCTTTGTTCTGCATGTAAGCTCTGGCGACAAAAGAGGCATTTAATGATAATGCCACTGAAAGAGGATTAAACGGTTCATTACTTACGCCGTTTACTTGAACCTTGGTTTTAAACTCTCTTTGGCTGGTTGGAGATGCCTGCCCTTTTGTAAGTCCGTACACCATGTTGTTATGCACGATATGTACGATATTTAAATTTCTGCGCACGGCGTTTAAAAAATGGTTTCCGCCCTCGCCGTACATGTCACCGTCTCCGCCCTCCGCGACAACTATGAGTTCCGGATTTGCCATTTTTATCCCGGTTGCTACAGGTAAAGCTCTCCCATGTAACCCGTTGTACATGTTAACATCCAAATAGTGCGGCGTCTTTGAGGCTTGTCCAATACCTGAAACAAACACTAGATTTTGTTTACCCAGTTCAAGTTCTTCAAGCACTTCTGAAACTAAATTTAGAATGCCGAAGTTACCGCATCCCGGACACCATGCCTTATCGGTTTCGGGGCGTATAAATGTATTATTCATGACAATTCCTTGACTTTTTGTGCTATTTTATCGACTAAAATATCACTGAAAAATGGAAATCCGTTTGATTGCAGTATCGTTGCATCCACTTTGACATCGCTAAGTTTCAATAAGTCGGTGAATTGCGCATTAGAGTTATTTTCCACTACGATAATAAAGTCCATATCAGATAATTTTGAGAGATGTCCTTTGTTGAGCGGATATATCCATGAAAAGTGTACCTGTGTAAGTCTTGAATCGTCAAGCTGAGAAAGAACCTCTGAAATAGCACCTTTTGTTGAACCCCAGCCTACAATCGCGATATTCCCATCACCGATAATCTCCGGTGCGATAGCAACATTGCGCAGCTGTTCAAGTTTTCGTTTACGCTTATCCACCATAGATTCTCGGACTTTATAAGACTCGGTTATCTGTCCGCGTTCGTCATGTTCATCACTGTCGCAACAAACAAGACCCTCACCGTATCCGGGAATAGCTCGTTCACTTATGCCGCTCTGTGTAATCTTATAGCGTAAATAATCTGCTTGACTTTTTACGATATATCTCTTTTGAGAAAAAAGCTCAAAATCTACTTTGAGGATTGATTGTACAGAGTCGGCTAAATACTGATCACTTAAATATAAAACAGGGACTTGAAAACGGTCTGCTATCTCAAATGCCAAATGCCCAAGTTCTAACGCTTCTAAAGCATCACCGGGAGCTAAGATAAGACGAGGAAATTCACCATGCCCGGCGTAAAGGGCAAGATTTAAATCGCCTTGTTCGGTACGGGTCGGAAGTCCGGTTGCGGGTCCCGGTCGTTGTGCCAAATAGACAACGGCAGGTGTCTCTGTCATGCCACAGAGGCTGAGACCCTCACTCATCAGTGCAAAACCGCCACCCGATGTTGTGGTCAGTCCTCTGCCTCCAGCGTACCAAACACCTAAAACCATGTTAAATGCTGCTATCTCATCTTCTGCCTGTTCGATTGCAATCTCAAAATCTTTGGATAATCCGGCTAAAAAATTGAGCACTCCGGTTGATGGAGACATCGGGTAGGATGTTACACTATTGCATCCACCTACTAAAAAGCCGAAACCTGCCGCAGTCGTACCATCTATGTAACGCATTGGTTCACCACTCTTTTTAGGCGGGGCAGGAAACTTTTTGAGCTCTATATTTTGTGATTGGGCATACATATGACCTTGTCGTATAGCCTCAAGATTCGCTTCGTGGTCTTTCTCATTAAAATGTTTTTTCAAACTGTTTTCAAGTGCTTCTAGCGGTAATTTTAACAAACCAAACAACATGCCTGCCGCAAATGTATTTATAAACTGTTTCGTCACATGTTTTTTCGCTTCTTCTTGCAAGGAAATCTGTAAATGATTTGAAAACTTCTCATTTTGACCTCCGATGACAAAAGTGTCCACTCCAATCCTATCTTTTACATGCGATACCGACAATTCATCAAGAGCCAAGAATAGGTCAGGCTTCCACTTTGGAGCTTTTATCATTGTGTCTGACACACGAATTTGGACTGTGTTACTTCCGCCTCTTACTCTTGACATGTACTCTTTTGTTGAAAAAACATAATATCCCATCGAAGCAAATACATCACTCAGCAAAGTCTCTATCGTTTTAATACCGGAGCCTGCGGAGCCTCCAATCATAATCGTAAAATCATTGTGCAATAAAAATTTTGACTCTACGCTCTCTTGATGAAGATGGTTTGCAATTTCTGTATCACTTTTCGTTTGTCTCCACCATGTGAGCCTGCCGCCATAATAGCCAAGAACTATAACGGATGGTACGGTAATGAGAATAGAAAAATGATAAAAGAGTGCTAAGGCATCACTATTGTAAGCTATCATAGGATTAAGTACATGCAATACTATACCTATGATTCCAAGCAATAATGTAAATATGGAGGTGTAGAGCTTAATAACAAGTGGTCGAATCACATTAAAATTGTAGTTTACCCACCAGCTTAAAATTCCGCTAATCATAGCTATCAAACCAAACAGTGTAGCAAATAAAAAAGCGTAGTAAGTACCCTGTTCAAACTTTTCAAGAGGTGAGAAGATAAAAGCGATATCCATCCCCGCTGCAAAAAAGTGCAACACAATCGGAAAGTGAGCAGTAACCGGATGCGGATGATATATTTGGTACCATCTACGCCATTTTTCTTTAGAAGTTATCGTGTATTTGAGCTTCAACTCTTGTCTTGACATGGGAATCTTCTTCTCATGCATTTCCAACTTGCCAACTTCTTTGAACCCCTTGAAGACATCTTCCCCATGCGGAGCATGCTGCAAAGCTTCACTCAAATCTACACCGGCAACATGTTCTCCTTGATGCTCACCATTTTTCCACATATCACTCTGGCTTAAATCATACACAACACCTTTGTATGCAACATAAGCAGGGTTCCCGTCTCTACCGTTGTAATGACTCAACTCTTCAAGTGTCATAATATTCCTTTCAATAAGTGAATCATAGTATTATCTATTTTTAAAGCACCCTAGAAGCCCTTTATCATAAACAACTTTCTACTTATTTTTTTCAGGTTTTTTATAAAATGCGGCACAATAACCATCAGGGCTAATTGAACCTTCTACCATTCTACATTCGTTACTCTCAGGAATAAAATGCATACAAAGAGAACACTGCTTACCGTCTTTTGGACTCTCTTGATATAAATACTGTGCCTTTGTACCTTTAGCATACAATGGCGTAGCACTGAAGGTAGCCAAACCTAATATAGCCATATATTGAAAAAAACTTCTTCGTGTTGTAACTTTCATGATAATCTCCTTTATCAATATTTATCAGCTTCCTGATTCTTCCATCGCTTCAAGTGTGTCTATGTAATCACAATAGGGTGTGTTATCTTTGCAAAAGTTGGAAAAATAATCTCCGCGGTGTTTTTCATGGTTTGCAAAATTAAACGATACAAACCTCCAATTTAGAAGTTTCCAAAAACCCTCAAGATAATCTGCACGCGCATTTCTGTAGTCGATATAATAAGCATGTTCCCATACATCACACACCATTAACGGAACTAAACCTGAACGAAGAGGATTATCAGCATTGGAGGTACTGACAATACTGAGATTCTCTTTATCATCAATGCACAGCCACACCCAACCTGAGCCAAACAAGGCAATACCTTTTTCAATAAAAGATTTTTTAAAGGCTTCTATCGAACCAAACTGTGCACCGATAATAGAGTCAAGTGCCGATGACGGGGCTGATGGTTTAGGCGATAGAGTTGTCCAAAAGAAATCGTGGTTATATACCTGTGCAGCATTATTAAAAACAGCACCCTCCGCATGTTTTATAATTTCTACTAGACTTTTTGATTCAAACTCTGTACCGGAAATAAGAGTATTCAATTTTGTGACATAACCTGCATGATGTTTATCATGATGGTATTGTAATGTTTCGGCAGACATCATGGGCTCTAATGCATTATATGCATAAGGTAATTTTATCAATTCATGTATCATCTTATCCATCCTTTTTTATCTAAGTAATTCAAAGCTACACTTAGCTTGATAAAATTGTATATAAAAACTATGGAGGAAATATGGAGAAATCAAAACTTGATAAAGAAAGATAGATTTGAATTTATCTATTTTTGTGTATAATTTTTTGAATTGCTAAAAAAGGTTCAAAAGTGCCTATTATTTCATATTTTTTTGGTATTTACATAAGAATGTACCATGATGACCACCCTCCTATGCACATTCATGTTGAATATCAGGGGTATGTTGCTTTGATAGATATTCAGAATACTCAAATAATAAAAGGTACCATTCCTAAAAAAGCTTACAATCTTATCAAAGAGTGGATTTTAGAGCATCAAGCGGAGCTTTTTGTAGATTGGGAATTGGCACAGCGATTTGAACCACTTGAAAAAATAGCAGGAGCAGATAATGATTAATGTAATAAAAGTCTCATTCTATGAAGATTACAAAATAAAACTTTATTTTTCTGATAACAGTTTTGGTATTCTTGATTTTTCCTATCTTTTAAAAGCTAGTACCGTTTTAACTAAACCTTTGGAAGATACAACATATTTTCAACAGTTCTTTATCGACTTCGGAGCTTTATGCTGGAAAAATGGGCTTGAATTAAGTGCTGAGTCACTTTATTTAAAGTTAAAACAACAAGGAAATCTACATTTAGCCCAAGATGTTGCTTGAAAGTTTTTCTAGCTTCTAAGCCCAGGTTTGAGGGTTTGTATTGCAGATTGTAGTTCTTATAGGAGTTGGAGTTTGGAACTTTTAAAGTCAACAAAGACACTTTTGTGATTTCAAAAGCAACAAAAGCAAAATGCCCAAGATGTTGGAAATACCATGCTAAAGATGAAAAGTCCACATGCCAAAGATGTAGCGAGGTTCTAAGTGCCTAACTTCGCAGAGCCAGTTTCTTTTACATTTATCGCAGTTACAGTAGCTGTGATATTTGTCATAATAGGCGTCGGTATTGCACTTGTTAAGCTAGGCAAAAAGTCTAGAAATCCGTAGGGATGTAATTTTTAGCAATTTCTTCGTAATCTCCATAATTCACTCCTCTCGCTCAAGGGACATTGTGTCCTTTTAATGGGTTATTTTACAAATAACGGAACACTTTGTCCAAATAACAGCTAGCTCCATGCTAATTGGACACTCTATTCTTTAAGTATAATAATGTAAATGAGGAAAAAATATCAAAAGCATGACAATTTGTCATAAAATCACTTGAATTTATATTTTGGAGAGGACATTTTTCATGTTCCTTTAATAATTATTATTCAATATTTTTGTGCTATAGTGTTCCTTGAATAAATAGTTAGCTTACAAAATTCACAATGAGGTAAGAACTATGTCAAATAGAGATAATTTTTCACAAGCAACCAAAGATATACTTGCCAAAAGGACAGGGTTTAAATGCTCATTCCCATCATGTTGGACTACAACAATTGGTCCAAGTGATGAGATGGAATCCCCTATTGATGCCACAGGTATGGCTTGTCACATATATGCGGCTGCAGATGGAAAAGGTGCAAAACGTTATAAAAAAGGTATGACCCCAGAACAACGAAAGTCTATTAATAATGGGATTTGGATGTGTTATAAACATGGTAAACAAATTGACAATGATGAAGTACGCTTTACAGCTGATTCATTACATCAGTGGAAAGAAATAGCTGAAAAAAGAGCAAAAATCGAACATGAGTTAGGCAAATCAATTAATGGAGATTTATCATTGTTATCATTAGGTTTAGCCAAGAATACAATAACAATTGATAATACGACTAATGGCTTTGAAAATCAACTAATTGGTGATGCTATTATTGACTCAAATGCTCATTTTCTTTGGGGTAAAGACTTAGTAGAACATATTAAAATATATTTAATTGAAATAACTCGTAATGCATTTTTATATGGAGATGCAAAGAATATAAAATTAGAAATTGGGATAAATAAAATTACATTAATTGATGATGGTAATAAATATTCTCAACATGACTTATTAGATAATCCAAGTCCTAGAGGTGGAGTTGAATCATATACTCAGATGATGGATAAATATGGAAATAAAATTATTGCTATGACAGAACGACATGACAATAAAAATCACAATATTATTTCTTTTGTAAATGAAATAACTCAAATTGAAAATATTTCTTCTTGTACATATAAAGTTTATCCAGCATATTGTAAACCAGAGAATTCAGTAGAAATTAATACATACGAATCTTGTTCTGACCTATACATACTATTTGATAAGCATCCGTCAGTAAGCGATATGTATCAATTGGGTGGTAAGCGTAGTAAACTAGCAAGTTTTAATAAACCTTTAGTCTTTGTATTAGAGGATACAGTGGAATATTTAGGTCAACGTCTTCAGAAAATATTTCCAGAATCAAGAGTAATGCATTTAAGACGCTAACAAAACCTAGCAGTGAACGCTTTGCATCACTGAAGTCAACCGTTGTACTTAACATAGTAAATTATACAAAACTGAAATATGCTAAAATACTACATATTATTTTAAAGAGTAAAAATGCCAATAGTTACGACAAAACAAATCTTAAAAAAACTTCCTGATAATTTTAAATTGACAAGTGTTTTAGAGGAAGCTATAACTAATAGTATTCAAGCGAATGCAACTGAAATAAATATTTATTTTGAAACTTTACCTATAGATATTACAGAAGAAAAAAGAAGAGTTAAAAATTTTACTATTGTTGACAATGGAGATGGATTTACGGATGATAATATAGACTCTTTTAATCACTACTTATCTGACTATAAAGAAGATCTTGGATGTAAAGGTGTAGGTAGATTTACATACCTAACTCTTTGTGATAATGTTGAATTTACAAGCTACAATAATGATTCAAATGTGAAATTTAGTTTTGATTTAAATATGGAAGAGATAAAACTAACAAGACTTAAAAATGAGCCATTAGTTAAAAAGACAAAAATAGACTTTGTAAATGTACACAATAGGGATATAAATGTAGATTTTCAAGATGAAGAGAAAGAAATAATAGGACATTTTTTATCTATATTTAAATTTATGGTAGATGCAGAAAAAAATCTATTTATGCATTTTTATATTGATGGTGAATTAACATCTACTATTGAAGCAAAAGAACATGGTGCAGGTTTTGAAGATAATGACTTTACAATCAAAGTTGGACAAAAAGAAGAAAAATTTATAGTTTCATATAAACAAAAAGGTTCAACAATCAAAGGGCATTATTGTGCTAATGGAAGAAGTGTAAAACAAGATACATTAGGTTTAAAATTTAGAACTACAAGAGACAAAGGATTGTTGTTTTTTGTAAGTTCAAAGTTTTTTGATAATAATGTAGATGATTCACGGAATAGCTTTAGTATAAAAGATAAAAATAATGCTTTTTTTGATGACGCTCTAGATTGGGATACTATTAATCGTAAACTATTTGTAAGCATTGATAATATATGTAAAAACATCGGTATCGATATAGAAGAAAAAACAAAATCAAATCAAAAAGAAAGCTTAAAGTCCGCTCCTTATTTAGCTACATATATAAAAGAGAGTAAAAATAAATCTACTAGTGCAGAGATTATAAAAGAAGCTAAAGAGAGATTTAATTCTGATAAAGAGTATATTCGAGATATTAGAAATATCAAGAAAAATGATTATGAAAAAAGGTTATATACAAGTAATCAAGCAGAACTAGCTGAGTATATATTTGATAGAGAAAAAATCATAAATGATATAAAAGCAGATATAGAGAATCCAAATAAGAAATCTAATGAAACTATTATCCATAAAAAAATAATGCCACAGAGAACAAGTAATGATGATGACCAATCTTACAAAGATAATAACCTTTGGCTTTTTGATGAAAGATTTATGATTTATAGTTATGCGCATAGTGATGATACTATTAATAATATTTTAGGATTAAACGATAAAGATAAAGATACAAGACCTGATATATGTATATTTACTAAAAGTAAAAATGATATAAAAGAAATTATTATTATTGAGCTTAAAGGAAGTGATGCTACTGGTGAAAAAAATGCAGGTGGATTAAATGAGCTTTATAAATATACAGATAAGATAAAAGAACATTTTGAAAAAGATGGAGAAGAAGTTCGTATATGGTCATATTTGATTACAACATTCAATCCAGAAACAAAAAAAGAGATTAGATTAACTCCAGGAATTAAAAAAACATATACAACAAAAGGTGAAATGTTTTATTTATATCATGAGGAATTAAATTCTGTTATTCATATCTTAACATTAGAGACTATGGTAGAAGATGCTTTAGGCAGAAATCAATTATTTTTAGATATTTTGAGAGGAAATAAATAATCAAGAAATTACAAGTACAACAAATCATAGGAGCGAATAAGTTACCTAGCGGTTACTTATTCGCTCTATTCAACCGTTATAGTTACATTACAAGTAAGGAGTAGTTTTGACAGAGAAAAAATATCAGGTTTTTATAAGCTCAACATATAAAGATTTAAAGAATGAAAGAGAAAGTATAATTAAATCTATTTTAGAAATGTATCATATTCCTATTGGAATGGAAATGTTTAGTGCAGAAGATGAAGACCAATGGGAAATCATAAGAAGAACTATTGAAATTAGTGATTATTATATTTTAATTTTAGGATTAAGATATGGTTCAAAAACAAGTGATAATATTAGTTTTACACAAAAAGAATATGAATATGCTCTTGAAAAAAAGATACCCATACTGGCATTTATATTAGATGATAGTGCCTCTTTATCAAAAGACAAGAGAGATGATAATTTAAATGAAATCAATAGTTTTAGAGACTTAGTATTAAAAAATTCTAAAATGGCTCAGTTCTGGCAAAATACAGATGAATTAACCAAAAATGTATCTATATCACTTATGAAACAAATTATGCAAAAACCAAGTATTGGTTGGGTTAGAGGAGATAAAGTAATCTCTGAAGAGTTGTCAAAAGAATTAACAAATTTAAGCAAAGAAAATAGAGAATTACGAGATATTATTAAAAATTTAGAATCAAAAATAATTAAAAAGATCCCAAAGATTGAGTTAACTATTAATGAAAATAATTTTATTATAACTAATAAAGAAAAATTCAATGATTACAAACAAATAGTTGTACCAACTAAAATTCAGTCTCATCAAATTGAGGAACATCTACAAAAATTTATTACGAATGAAGAAATTGAAAAATATAACAAAGAAATTCCAAGCCAAGCTATAGTTGATAGCTTCAACGAAACATTTGAAAAATATTATAAAATAAAAAATTGTTCACTAGATTTATTGTTAAGAATTTGCAATGCAGGAACAATTAAAGCTAATAATATATATATAGATATAAAATTTCCAAATGAAATTCTAATTTTAAAAAATGATGAGGAATTTGAATTACCAGAAAATCCATTACCTTATTCACCATTAAAAAGTGCGGAAAATAAATATCAAAAGTCATTAATCAAAAATGAACAAACTAATATTATTAGGAAGCCTTTATTTGGTAATATTAATAATAACCTAGTGGAATTTATTAGACCTAATTTAAACATGCATCATATAAAACCATTTAATGAGAATAGATGGACAAAACTAGATAGTAATAAATTAACAATAAAAATTAATAATTTATTACATACTAGATGTATCGAATTTGATGATGAATATAAAATAGTACCATTAACTTTTGGTAAACATTTAGTAACTGTAAGTATTATTTGTGAAGAATTTGAAACAGAATTTAAACAGACTATTGAACTAAATATGGATGAAAAACTATAACAAAACATAGTAGCCAATAAGTAGCCTCACGGCGACTTATTGGCTATATTCAGTCGTTATACTTACATGAGGATTGAAAATGAGTTTTAAAGATGACTCAAATTGGAATTTTGAAACTATAAATGACAACCTAACTATAGTGAGCGAAGAATGAATAAAAACCTAACCATAAGAAACTCAACAGCAGAATTTTTAATTTTCACAACTGCTAACGGACAAGATACAATAGAAGTAAAAGTTGAGAATGAAACTGTATGGCTAACTCAAAAACTAATAGCTAAACTTTTTGATGTACATGTGGCAACTATAAATGAACACCTAAAAAATATATTTAAAACCCATGAATTAGAGGAAAATTCAGTTATTAGGAAATTCCTAATAACTGCAAATGATGGCAAAAACTACAATACAAACCACTATAATTTAGAAGTGATTATCTCACTAGGATATAGAATCAACTCAAACAAAGCCACAGAGTTTAGAAGATGGGCGACACAAGTTTTAAAACAATATGCTACTCGTGGATATGTACTGGATAATGAAAGATTAAAAAATGGTAGTTATTTAAATCCTCAGTACTTCAAAGATTTAATATTAGAAATCAGAGATATAAGAGAGAGTGAAAGAAACTTTTATCAACAAATAAATGAACGAGATATTTTACAAAATGCTGGAAAAGTTACAGCACAAATTGCAAAAGAGTTTGCTATAAGTGAATTTGAAAAATACAAGGTAATTCAAGATAAATCATATAAAAGTGATTTTGATAGATTACTAGGTGAAATAGACATTCAAGAGTGATACACACAACAAAACCTAGCACCGAACAGCAAGCTGTCGGTGAAGTCAAACGTTATATAAAAAATAAAATAGCAATCTCAGAGTAGTTTTTAATTTTTAGATACTCTATAATTTCTCTACAAAGTTTTTAAAAGAGGCAGTATGAAAAAGACAACCAAAGATGAGTATCTTCAAAGTATTTACAAAATTATCTATTATATAGAACAAAATTATAATGATTATTTAACCCTTGAAGAGCTATCTAAAGTTGCAGGTTTTTCAAAATATCATTTTCATAGGATTTTCAAATCTATTGTCGGTGAGAATTTGAGTGACTACATAAGAAAGGTAAGACTTTCAAGTACGACAATGAAGTTTAAAACAAATCTTAATATCACTCAAATCGCACAAACAAGCGGATATGAAACAAACGCCTCTTTTTCAAAAGCTTTTAAAAATTATTTTGGGATAACTCCAAAAGAGTTTTCAAAAAATGCAAAAAAGAAAAAAGGAGATGAAATGTTAGAACCAAAGATTGTAGAGATAGAGCCTATTGAGGTTTTATATGTGAGAAAAACCGGGAATTATATAAACTCTGCTGATGAAGCATGGAAAACAATGGTGACATTTATTATTGAGAACGGGCTTTTTGAAAAAGCAGTTGCAAGATATGGTATTTCTCATGATAATCCAAATGTGATAGAAGAGCATAATTTGAGATATGATGCTTGCTTAGAGTTAAATGAGAGTGTAAATCCAAAAGAGGAAGTTTCTATCAAACAAATTGCAGGCGGTAAATATGCTCTTTTTATGCACAAAGGCTCTTATAAACTTATAGGTGAAACTTTTAGAAATATAGGTGATTGGATAGTTGAGAGTGGTGTAGAGTTACGAGATGAGCCATCATTTCAAAAATATCTTGATCTTGACCCTACAGGAATCAAAGAGGAAGATTTAAAAACGGAGCTTTATATACCAATTAGCTGATATGGATAACAAATTATTGGAGAGAAATAAATTATCTTGTGGCTAATTTATTTCTCAACTCAAACGTTATGAGACTACTAAAATTATCTACATTCGAACAAAAGGACGTCTAGCATGAAAGAAAATTGGGATATTCTATTTATCAAACCATGTAGGAATCCAAATGAAAATCCTCGTCAACTAACTCCTGAATATATCAAATCAGCACTATTTAACAATAAAATTGTGCAAATCAATTTAGACAATTGTTCTATTCAAAGAATGGAAATGTTATCAGGTAGCGCAAGTCTAAAAGAAGTTAATGACGTTGGTTTATTACCATTAGTAAACCTTTTGAACAGTGGTCTTGTTACATTAAGTGCAATCGGTATTAATGAAATGCCAGACTGTAGAGTTACAAAAGCAAAAGAAGCATATGAGTTATTTTGTAAAAAATTTTGGCCTGGGCATAAAGATGATCAATTAGCTACACAAAGAATATACGATAAGGATTCAATTCAACAAAAAATTAAATTTTCTGATTTAGATGATGGCTCAAGAACGGTATATGGTGCTCCCTATATTTCCATTTTACTTATACAAAAAATAAAATTAAAATATAACAACTGTAGTCCAGAAAAACAATTTGAATTTTATATTTATGGTGTAATAAACCTTTTGAATATTATTAGTGGATTTGAACTTGAAATAGCAAAATATGCATTTTGGAAACTTTCAAACAAGGAAATTAATCAGTTACCAGAAAGTATTAAAAAAAGGCGTAAGGATATTAAAGAGAACTTTACAAAGTCAAAATCAACTTTAAATAAATGTCAAGAATTTGCATTTGACGCTGCAATGGATATTCACTGGCTAAGTAGTGCTAATTTTGCTGAAGACTTAGGCCTTAGTATTAATATAAACGGTAAAACACTACAATTAGATAATTGGGTAGGCACAAACGATTATAAGCTATATAGAATTAGTCTTGACATTCATTCTGTTTATTTTCAAGAGTCAAAAAGTAAGCTACTAGCGGTAACTAGAGAAAAATATTTAGATAATTTTTCATACTGGAAATCGGTAGATGACTTAAGCAATAGAATATTAAAAGACAGACTAAATCAAACAATAGATACAAATAATAATTTGACTACTAAAATTGATTTTGCAATTAGTTATATTGAAAATGAACTGTCAAAACAATTTATTTAAATGGATTAATTTACAAAACTCATAACAAGTTCGAGGAGACCAATAAATTACCCTGCGGGAAATTTATTGGCTCATTTCAAACGTTAACTCTTCAAACAAACACTATCAAACTTGACAAATTAAATATAATAAAAGTATAATTTTTATATATAAAAAAGAGCTTGCTTGAAATTTGAATATGATGAAAACAAAGCCTAATCAATAAAGAAAAACATGGAATTGATTTCGTTGATGCACAAAATTTGTGGCGAAAAGAATAACAGCTGAAGAATTTGATAAAAAATTTAATGATGGTGAAGACATTAGCGAATATTTAGATTTATCAACAGCAATAAGACTCAAAGATATGAAAAAACTAAAAACAGAAACTAAAAAAGTTAATGTTGATTTTCCTGAGTGAGTAGTTGAATCTCTTGATAAAGAAGCAAAAAAAATTGGTGTAACAAGACAGTCTATAATTAAAGTTTGGATTGCTGAAAGATTAAAAGAAGAGTCAGAACATTTACAAGTTAGTTAACAGAACATAAAAGCGAATAAGTAGCCTAGCGGCAATTTATTCGCTCTATTTAAACGTTATATGAAAAAAAACAAGATTGGATTTAAAATGAAAAGAATACTCTTTATACTGCTTATGAGCATTGAAATATATGCCGGTTCACAAATGTGCGATTCAGGAAAGGTTGCTAAACTGCTTAGTGATGACAATACAGGTAATCGTCATCAAAGGTTTATAGTAAAATTATCGTCTGGAAAAACTTTATTAATTGCTCACAATATTGATTTAGCACCAAAAGTAAATTCACTAAAAGAAGGTGGTTATATAAAGTTTTGTGGCGAATATGAAAATAACGCCAAGGGTGGAGTTGTGCATTGGACACATCGTGATCCAAATAAGCGTCATGTTGGTGGTTGGCTAGAATATAACGGTCAAAAATATGAGTAACATCTAATAAGTACAAAGAGAGCAATACTAACACGCAAGCGAATTTTTGACTCTTTTTTATCTTGCAAAACAGTGCTAAAGAAAAAATAAACACATTTTGCTATAATACACCCCATAATTTATAACCATAGGAAAACTAGTGATTACATTAAAAGAAGCGTTAAAATTAAGTAAAGAAGAACTAGAAAATTTCAAAAACGATTTAAAAGCTAAGATAGAAGCTCGTCCTGAATTAAACGCGTACATCGATGTACTAAACATGGGTGAAGGTGTACCTATCGCTATCAAAGACAACATTCAGGTAAGAGATTGGTCTATTACATCCGGCTCAAATATTCTTCAGGGTTACATCGCTCCTTACAATGCAACTGTTATAGAGAAGATGATGGCATCAGGTTTAAGCCCGTTTGGAAGAACAAACATGGACGAGTTTGCCATGGGTTCGACTACTGAATCTAGCTTTTACGGCAAAACATTAAACCCACATGCCAACGACCGTGTTCCTGGTGGAAGTAGTGGCGGAAGTGCCGCGGCTGTCGGAGCCGGTCTTGCCATTGCCGCACTTGGAAGCGACACGGGTGGAAGTATCCGCCAGCCTGCCGCATTTTGCGGGATAGTCGGGATGAAACCGACTTACGGAAGAGTGAGCCGTTACGGTTTAGGTGCGTATGCATCAAGCCTAGACCAAATCGGACCGATGACTCAGAATGTGGAAGATGCGGCGATTTTGTATGACATTATCAGCGGTTCTGACGATAAAGATTCAACGAATGCCAAAATGGATGATAAAGTTACTCCAAATCTAAATCCAGACAGAAAACTTAAAATCGCAGTACTTCCAAAGTACATTGAAAATGCTTCAAAAGATGTAAAAGATGCCTATGCAAAAGCGACACAAGCACTCAAAGATGCGGGACATGAGATAGTAGAAAAAGAGCTAATGGACGCAAAATACGACATTTCAGCTTACTATATAACGGCAACGGCAGAGGCGACAACAAACCTTGCAAGATTCGACGGCATTCGCTACGGAAACCGCAAAATCGGCAAAGACTTGAACGACACTTTTGTAAAAACAAGAAGTGAAGGTTTAGGCGATGAAGTGAAACGCCGTATTCTACTTGGAAACTTTGTGCTCTCTAGCGGATATTATGACGCGTACTATGTAAAAGCACAAAAAGTCCGTCACCTTATCAAAGATGAGTATGCAAAAATATTTGAAACCGTTGATTTGATTCTCTCTCCGGTTGCACCAAGCGTTGCAAATAAATTTGGAGAGTTTTCAAACCCGATGGAGATGTATCTAAGTGACATCTACACCATTAGCGTAAACCTAGCAGGACTCCCGGCAATCGCCCTGCCAATTTCAAAATCAGAAGATGGAATGCCGATAGGACTTCAGTTAATCGCCAAAGCTTACGATGAACAGACACTTTTTGACGGTGCTTTGAGCTTGGAGAAGCAAATAAATTATGCTAGCCAAGCATAGATTATGAAAAACTGAAGACGAAGGTATTATGAAACGCTCATTAAAAATAGTATTTTTAATGAGCGTTTCATATGTGAACCTAATTGCAGAAAACAATTCTACATGCATCGAAAAAATAAATCAGTTGAATGCGCTTAAATCACAACAGAATTCAGCTCTTGAAAAAACTGCTACTTTTATATTTACGAATAATCTTACTGCCTTTCAAAAAAGTGAAGATGATAAACTTTTGGAGCAAAAAATTCGCCTATTAGAGATTGAACTCAAATCCTGCAAGGAGTGAAACACATAGTAAAATAACTATTTTTTTTGTCTGAATCTCTAGTTTTAAAAAGTTATTAAATCATGTATAATACAACTCATTGATACAAAGGTTTGAAGTGTTTAAACTCATAATAGTTTCTTTACTGTTTTCATACTCGCTCTTAGCCAAAGAGCTCCATCCAACTGCAACTTTTCACTCCACAGGTTTAATAAACAGCTTCGTAGTAAAGGGTGAAAAATTATATGCCGCGTGTAATATGGGCACGGTAGATGTATTTGACATAAAAACGCAAAAAATCATTCACCAGATAGCACTTCCCCCACTTGTAACCGCCACCAATAAACTTATTTTTCAAAATGTGATTAGTGTTGACTGCCTAGATGATAAAATTCTTATAGTCAGCATAGGAGAAAATTCTTATAGAAATGTGTGGATTTATGAGAAATATGAACTCAAACAAATTGTTAATGAGAGCAAAAAACTCACTATAAAAAAGGCTCTGTTTATCAATGATGAGAAGATATTGTTTGGCACCTTCGGCTCTGACATCATTCTGCATGACACTCGGGAAAACTACAATTTATATAAAAGCCATGTAACACAAAGCACTATGGGCGGTATAGCTTTAAACAGTGATAAAAGCAAGATGGTCATGTCCTATGAGAGCGGTGAAGTGAGGGTTATAGATGTTATGAGTTCAAAGGTAGAACATATCTACTCTTCTCAAAATTTGGATAATGTTTATGACGTTGCATATAACAACGGTGTCATCATAACGGCAGGACAAGACAGAAGAGTTGCAGTTTACAGAGCCGGAGAAAAAGACTCCCATATAAAAAGTCATTTTTTAGTTTACTCAGTAGGTCTGAGTCCAAGCGGAAAAATCGGAGCATTTTCCAGCGGTGACGAGCAAAATATCCAACTCTTTGACACACAGTCAAAGGCTCTGGGAGACACTCTCGTTGCTCATAAAAGCAGAATCAACCAAATCTGGTTTAAAAACGAAAAAGAGATATTCAGTGTCGGAAGCAGTAATGATATTTTTTACTGGTTACTGGACTGATTTTTATAACTGAAAGGGAGAAGGGAGAGCAAGGTCAAATGATAGCTCTATTTTAACTCTGTTAACTGCTACAAATAAAATGACTTTACCTAGTTTTAACCACAACAAAGCTATAATCCAAAGAATTTTTATAGCAACATAAATAATTTTTACCACCCAAAGGATTATCATGAAAATTCGTAAACGCGCCCTCACTTTTGAAGATGTATTGTTAGTACCGCAATATTCTGAAGTACTGCCGAAAGAAGTATGTCTTAAAACTAAACTTACTCGCAACATTACACTTAACATTCCAATGGTCTCCGCTGCTATGGATACAGTTACTGAGTACCGTGCAGCAATCGCTATGGCTAGACTTGGCGGAATCGGAATAATCCATAAAAACATGGATATTGAAACGCAATGCAAGCAGATTAGAAAGGTTAAAAAAAGCGAGAGCGGGATTATTATAGACCCTATTTTTGTCCATCCGGATGCGACACTTGCCGAAGCAGATGCACTTATGAAAGAGTTTAAAATCTCCGGTGTTCCTGTTATTGACGGGCATAATAAGCTTTTAGGAATTTTGACAAATCGCGATATGAGATTTGAAAAAGATATGCGCAAATCCGCAGAAGAGGTTATGACGAAGATGCCTCTCATTACTGCTAGAAAAGAGATTTCTTTGGATGATGCAGCGGATATTATGCACAAAAACAAGATAGAAAAACTCCCTATTATTGATGATGATGGATTTTTAAAAGGTCTTGTAACTATTAAAGATATCAGAAAACGAATAGAATACCCTCACTCAAATAAAGATGCTTTTGGCAGACTCATAGTTGGGGGAGCAATAGGCGTAGGGCAACTTGATCGTGCAAAAGCACTTGTAGATGCAGGTTGTGATGTTTTAGTTTTAGACTCTGCACATGGTCATTCAAAAGGTATTTTAGATACGGTTAGAAAAATCAAAGAGACTATGGAAGTGGATGTAATCGCCGGAAATATTGCAACGGCAGAAGCAGTTGAAGCGCTCATCGAAGCGGGTGCGGATGGCGTAAAAGTAGGAATAGGACCTGGGTCAATCTGTACTACAAGAATTGTAGCAGGTGTCGGCATTCCTCAAATCTCTGCAATCGCCGAGTGTGCGCATGCAGCAAGAAAACATGGAGTGCCTGTTATCGCCGATGGCGGAATCAAATACTCAGGGGACATTGCAAAAGCTTTAGCGGTGGGAGCTAGCTGTATTATGGCGGGTTCACTTTTAGCCGGAACAGAGGAGTCTCCTGGCGAGACCATAATGTTTCAAGGTCGTCAATACAAATCCTACCGCGGTATGGGGAGTATCGGTGCCATGCAAACAGGTTCAACGGATAGATATTTCCAAGAGGGAACAGCAGCTGATAAACTGGTTCCTGAGGGAATCGAGGGTCGTGTTCCGTTCCGCGGAAGTATCGCCGGAATAGTGCACCAAATGATGGGAGGACTTCGCTCATCTATGGGATATTGCGGAAGCAAAGATATCGAGACTTTTTGGAACAAAGCAGAGTTTGTCGAGATTACAAGTGCAGGACTCAAAGAGTCTCATGTTCACGATGTTATCATCACTCAAGAAGCCCCGAATTATCATATCTAATAAAATTATCTCGGCATGTGGATTTATTTGCACATGCCACACTTCTGGAATTTCCCAATGAATAATATAAAATATGCAGGTTTTTGGGTTCGTTTTCTCGCATCACTCTTAGACACTCTTTTTTTGGCCGTTCCGGTTGGAATTGTTATCTATTTTTTAAGTGACGGAGCTTGGTTTGATTTTGCCGGGTTACAGCAAAATATGACAATGGCTCTGAATGGAAATCCGCAAGCCTTGCATGTTCAGCCGCAAACTTCAACAAAATGGGAACTGCTTTTTGAACTTGCTGTTTTAGCCGTTACTATGCTTTTTTGGAAAAAATGGCGTGGTGCCACTCCAGGAAAAAAATTACTCAATGTTAAAATAGTAGATGCAAAAACATTTCAAGACATTAACAACAAACAGGCAATTATCCGCTCATTTGGCTATATTCTTTCAAGCTTGCCACTCTTATTCGGTTTCATTATGGCAGCTTTTAGAAGCGACAAAAGAACTCTTCACGATTTGGTGGCAGGAACTGTCGTAATCTACGGTGAAAATAGAGAGTAAAACACTCCCTTAAGCTTAAGTCATTTTTGCTAAAATACAAAAATTATTTCAGACTCGAACATTTTAAAAATGAGGAAAATCAAGATGGATTTACAGACAAGAGCACTGCACGAAGGATATACAAAAGATTCTCAGGGAACTATGGCAGTTCCTATTTACATGACAACGGCATATGAGTTTCGTGATGCAGAACATGCTGCAAATCTCTTTGCCCTCAAAGAGCTTGGAAACATCTACACGCGTTTAAACAATCCTACAACCGATGTTTTCGAGAAAAGGTTTGCCTCTCTTGAGGGTGGCGAAGCAGCACTTGCAACTTCAAGCGGAATGAGTGCAATTTTTTATGCCATTGCAAACGCTGCCGAGGCAGGAGATAATATCATCTGTGCAAGACAACTTTACGGTGGAAGTCTTACATTAACTGCACATACTCTCAAACGATTTGGAATCGAAGCTAGATTTTTTGATGTGCATAATCCAAAATCTATAGAAGCTCTTATTGATGACAAAACAAAAGTTATCTTTTTTGAGTCTTTGACAAACCCTAGTATCGATGTGGCGGACATAGAGGCTATCACAACTATTGCAAACAAACATGGAATTTTAACAGTTGTTGACAACACCGTTGCAACTCCTGTTTTATGCCGTCCGCTTGAACATGGAGCAGATGTAACTGTGCATAGTGCATCCAAATATACGACAGGGCAAGGTCTCGCAATCGGCGGAATTTTGGTAGAGAGAAAAGGTCTTTTAGAAAAACTCAGAGGCAATGCTCGTTACGCGCACTTCAACGAGCCTGACCACTCTTACCATGGTTTGGTCTATGTAGATGTGCCGCTTCCTCCGTTTACTCTTCGCGCAAGACTCTCGCTTCTAAGAGATTTGGGTGCGGCTTCTTCTCCGTTTAACTCATGGTTATTTATTCAAGGGATGGAGACACTTTCACTTCGCATCAAAGAGCACTCGGCAAACGCTCTTGCTCTTGCTCAGTTTTTAGAGTCTCACCCTAAAGTAAAAAAAGTAAATTATCCGGGATTAAAAAGCAATGTAAACTATGCAAATGCTCAAAAATATTTTGAAAACGGTGCATGTTCAGGACTTCTAAGCTTTGAAGTGGAAAATCTCGACGCAGCAATAAAAATCGTAAATGCAACTAAGCTCTACTCTCTCGTTGTAAACATAGGCGATTCAAAATCAATCATTACGCATCCAGCTTCTACGACGCACCAGCAGTTAACTGAATCAGAACTTATTGCATGCGGAGTTCCTTCAGGTCTCATCAGAATCTCTTGCGGATTAGAGTCTGCAAAAGATTTGATAGCCGACATGAAACAGGCATTAGAGGCGTAAGAGTTGTCCCTAAACCTACAAACACACACCGAGCATTTTACAAACCCTCTTTATTTGGAGAGTGGGCGTATTTTGGAGCCTTATGATATTACTTATGAGACATACGGCAACCTAAATGAAGATAAGAGTAATGTAATTGTAATCTGCCATGCACTCACAGGTTCACACCACTGTGCAGGTACTTATGAGGGTGACAATAAGGCCGGATGGTGGGATGGCTTAATCGGCTCAGGAAAAGCAATAGATACCGACAAATATTTTGTAATTTGCTCGAATGTGATTGGGAGCTGTTTTGGCTCAACGGGTCCAATAAGTTTAAGATACCCTCACAACGAACATTACCGCTATAAGTTTCCGGTTGTCACCATAAAAGATATGGTAAAAGCGCAAAGAATACTTTTTGACAGACTCAATATTCACCGTGTTTATGCCATCATCGGCGGATCAATGGGCGGCATGCAAGCGTTAGCGTTTGCAGTTCACTATCCAAATTTTGCTCAAAAAATCATAACCATGGCTACAACCTACGCAACGCAAGCCTGGGCGATAGCCTTCAACAAAGTTTCTCAAGAGGCGATTTTAAGAGACCCGGAATTTAAACAGGGCTATTACGATAGCCAACATGTAAAAAAACATGGATTATCCGGCATGGCAATTGGAAGAATGGCGGGACATATCAGCTTTTTATCGCCGGAGAGCATGCAGAGTAAATTTGGACGGGAGTATAGGCTTACAGATGGGCTTTATGAGCTTTTTGGCAAGTTTCAAGTTGAGTCCTACTTAGAGTACAATAGTTATAATTTTGCCAAATGGTTTGACCCGCTCGCCTATCTTTACATCACAAAAGCGATTAATATTTTTGATATTGCGAAAGATTTCGACTCCCTTGAAGAGGCGATAAAAAAGGTTCAAGCAGATTTACATCTTATAAGTTTTAAAAATGATTTGCTTTTTAGAAGCTTTGAGATGAAAGAGATAGAGAGTGTCCTCAATAAAATTGGCAATAAAAATTATACCTACACCGATATTGATAGCGATTACGGACATGATGCTTTTTTGGTGGAAATAGATAAATTTGAAAAGCATGTGAAGGAGATACTCAATGGCTAAAGAGAAGTTTGAAACAAAATTAGAGAGTGCAAAAAAAATCTTAGAGACGCTTATGAATCCAGAAATTACACTTGAAGAGAGCGTAAAAGCGTATGAAAAAGGGATGAGCGAACTTACAGAGGCTCAAAAAATGTTAGAAGATGCAGTCATTAAAATAAATGAGATAAAGAGCAACTAATGAAGGCAGCAGTCCTACAACTCAGTGCACAGGGAATGAGTTCTACAAAACTCTACAATTACATTCGAATTGCAAGCAAAAACGGTGTAAAAGTCTTACTTTTAGGAGAGTACATTCTCAACCCTTTTTTTAAAGAGTTGCAATCACTCTCAGTTGCCATGATAAAAGAGCAGGCAGAGCACCAAAGTAAGGTTTTAAAAGAATTGGCGACTACTTATAAAATGACAATAATAGCCCCCCTCATAGTAGTAAAAAAAGAAAAGGTTTACAAAGTCATAGCCAAATTTTCTCCGACTTCGACTGCGTATTATCAACAGCAACTTCTTATCAATTATCCCCACTGGAACGAAGAGAAGTTCTTTGCAAATGAAATAAAACCTCTGCAAGCACCACTGACATTTAAAATCGGAAATTTCAAATTTGCAGTAATGAGCGGATTTGAACTTCATTTTGATGCGCTTTGGTCGCATGTGGCTGAGAAAAGTGTAGATTGTGTACTTGTTCCAAGCGTATCAACTTTTGACTCCTTTGAGAGATGGAAAATGCTTATTCAATCGCGTGCATTTACGCACAACTGCTTTGTTTTACGGGCAAATCGTATCGGTGAATATCAAGACGAAGATTTAACATGGCAGTTTTACGGAGACTCACTTTTGGTCTCTCCGGATGGCGACATACTCAATCACCTCGGAAATAAAGAGGAGCTCATGATAGTGGATATGAGCCATAGTGAAGTAGTTCATTCTCGCCGTTTCTGGGGTTTTAGAGACATGATAGCCAAAAGATTGCCAACTGTAAAAAATTTATGAATAAAACTATTGCACTATTTTTATTATTTACTACGCTCTTATCAGCCGAAATAATCACACCGATTCCGGATGTTAAACCATTTGATAAAGCTAAAGTAGCACTTGGAAAAAAACTCTTTTTTGATACAAATTTTTCTAAAGACAGAACAGTTTCTTGTGCCTCATGCCACAGTGATTTTGGAGCAGACAAACGGGCTCTCTCTCTTGGCGTTGAAAATAAAAAAGGTGTTATCCATACTCCAACTGTTTTTAATGCAGTAAATAACTACAAACAATTTTACAATGGCAGAGCAGTCAATCTCAGTAAGCAGATTGATGGACCGATTCATACGGATTACGAGATGGGAACTAGTGACCGAGATGTAGAGAACAACTTAAACACATCAAAAGAGTACCAAGCAACCTTCAAAAAAGTCTATAATCAAGTGCCTAGTTATAAACTTTTTAAAGATGCAATTGTTGCTTTTGAAGAAACACTTTTAACTCCAAACTCTAGTTTTGACAGGTTTTTAAAGGGTGAAAACTCTCTGACACAACTTGAAAAAGATGGTTTTAACTCTTTTAAAGAGCATGGATGTGCAGCATGTCACAATGGTGTAAATGTAGGCGGGAATTCAATGCAGATGATTGGAAGCGTAATCGAGTATCCTTATATGGAAGGTCAACTGGACCTTTATGCTCTAACAAAAAAAGAGATGGATAAAAATGTTTTCAGAGTTCCATCTTTAAGAAATATCAATAAAACAGCTCCCTATTTTCATGATGCCTCTGCAAGCACTCTGAAAGAAGCAGTTATAAAAATGTCTTACTACAATCTTGGCACCATCATTGAAGATAAAGAAACAGAAGCGATTGTTGCATTTTTAAAAACACTCGATGGCGATATTCCAAAAACTTGGAGTGAAGATGTTAAGTAAATGGTTTAAAGTATTACTCGTAGTATTGGCACTTATATCGGTAACTTTTTGGGTCATGAACTACAAGCAAAAAAGCCAAAGAGTTCAAGACACGGGTTATGAACTCTACACCATGATAGAAGAGCTTAATACAAAATACAAAGAATTGGACGATACCATACTCAAGAGTGCACTCTATAGAATCTACAATAATGACATAATCACTCAAGGTATAAAAAATCTAGATAATCAAATAGAACTGCTACAAAAGAGTGAAATATATACAACGACAGAGTACCCAAAAACAAAAGAATTTTTAAACAATCTCATCTTCGACCAGAAAGAGTACAACGACAATATAGAGCTTTTTAAAAGAGAAAACGGCAAGATTAAAAACTCATTTTCATTTATTACATCTTCGCTTGAGCATTTGAGCAACTTAAAGAAGAAAGACAGTCAAAAATTACTCAATATTATAAGTCATCTCACAACCATTAAGAGCAGCATGGCACTCGATGCAAATGATGATGTCGAAATTGACATCGACTTTTTAGACAATATAGAAACAATCGATGAATATGATAAAACGTATGTCAAACTCTATAAAACACATATTAACTTACTCAAAAAATCTCTACCTAACTATATGCATTTAATAAATAAAATTATTAAGGATGATACGGTAGAAAATGATTTTACTGTTTTAAAAAATGGAATAAAATCCGAAAATATAAATGTTTTATCGAAGCTTAACTTGGAATACTACTCAATTCTAGGCTTCTCCCTCTTAACCCTTTTAATTATTGTTTACTACATCTTTTTGTCAGAGAGCGAAAAACAGCGAATCATTAAACTTCAAAAAAGCTACAAAAAATCTGTTACAACCGACTTTTTGACAGGACTCAAAAACAGAAACGCTTACCTCGAAGCGATTGAGAAAAATAAAAATTCAATAATTATTCTTTTTGATATCACAGATTTTAGTTCAATCAACAATCTTTATGGGATAGAGATAGGAGATTTTGTACTCAAGAGTTTAGGTGAAAAACTAAGATCCAACATCGAGTGTATAAAAGATACGGATATTTTCAAAGTCGGAGCAGATCAGTTTGCTATTATAATGCTGGGCTACACTCTTGAAGAGGCGTATATAATAGCTACAAATATTGTAGAAGTTGCAGAGCGTTCAAATTATAAGTATGATGGATTAGAGCAAGAGATTTCTATACAGCTCCAAGCCGGAATAAGTGCTGCAAAACCCTTTTTAATTAATGCCATGTTAGCGCTCAAATCAATCTCAAAAGACTATAGTGAAAAAGTTGCACTGTTTGACAACTCTCTCAACAACAAGCAAGAGATTCAAAAGAATATCGACATGATTAAAAAAATAAAGTATGCGATTAACAATGACAATATTACAATGCTTTTTCAGCCTTTGGTAAATCTAAAGACCAAAGAGGTTGCAAAACATGAGGCACTTGTTCGTATCAAAGATGAGGATGAAGATAAATATATCTCCCCTTTTTTCTTTTTGGAGTTATCAAAAAAAGCAAAACTCTACTCTCAAATAACACATGAGGTTATTGTAAAAAGCATTCAAGCGGTAATAGAAAACAATGTTCCTATATCTCTCAACCTCTCCATAGACGATATTATGCACAAGGGTACCCATAATTTTATCCTTACGACTCTACAAAACAACCCTGAGATTGCAAAAAAACTTACCTTTGAACTCCTTGAGAGTGAGGAGATTAAAGATTTTCCTGCACTCAAAGAGTTTATACAAAAGGTAAAAAGCTTTGGTGTTTCAATCGCCATAGATGACTTCGGAAGCGGCTATTCGAACTATAACTATCTGCTCGAACTTGATGTTGACATCTTAAAAATAGATGGCTCACTCATAAAAAATATCGACAAAAGCGAAAATAATCAGCTGGTCGTAAAATCAATTGTTGAGTTTGCAAAACTTGCAGATATTAAAACCGTTGCAGAGTTTGTAAGTTCTGCAGAAATTGAAAAAGTTATAACGGAACTCGGCATCGATTACGGGCAAGGTTACTACTACAGCGAGCCTAAATTACTGACATGACACACTTTTTCATAAAAGTGTGTAAAATCTTTGTAAATCTCTCGCATGAAATGCGAGAAGCTTTAGGGGATTGCAAAGGACACAGGTGTCCTTGCCACCTAAATGGGCTTTGCTCATTTAGGTGCGTAACATCAGTAAGGTACTCTAAAAAATTCACAAAGGTTTACGAATGACAAACTATTTTCACCGCCAAATTCAACTCTGGGGAGAGGAGACACAAGCCAAACTTTCTAACAAAAAGATAGCAATAATCGGCTCGGGAGGACTTGGAAGTTCTCTTGCTTTTGCACTGGGGGCAAGCGGTATCGGTGAGATACACATGGTTGACTTTGATGAAGTAAGTTTGCACAACATTCACCGCCAGATAGCCTTTAAAATGGGTGATGAAGGCAAAAACAAAGCCCTTTTAAATGCAGAGTTGATTGAAAAGAGATGCCCATTTGTAAAAGCAATAGCCCATCCCTGCGACTTTAAAGCATGGAGTAAAAAAAACATAAGTGTGGATTTAATCCTTGACGCAACCGACAACCTCCCTACCCGCGCAGAGATTAACGCCTATGCAAAAAGCAAAAACCTCCCATGGGTCTATGGAAGTGTCGAAGCTTTTCACGGTCAAGTGGCTTTTATAGAAAACTCCTCTTTTACCGATGCTTTTAAAATCGTAGAGAAAACACCCGCAGGAATCGCGGCACCGATTGTCATGCACATCGCTTCTCTTCAAGCAAATTTAGCACTCAGATATTTAGCGGGACTAAGTGTCAAAAAAGACACCCTTTACTATCTCTTTTTTAATGAAGAGGGCGAGTTGGTAACGCAGAAGTTCGGTCTTCCTAAAGAGTAGATTTTTTGCTTCTACTATTTAAATGTAAATACAAGTTCAAAAATCAAAGTTTCATACTGTTTTTCAAAACACACTTCATCATGTTGTTAAATATAAAATAGTGCATCGGAAGAAGAGCATACCAATACACCCTGCCCCAAACCCCTTTTGGATAAAAATATGCGGACTGGATAAGTTTGTCGCCCTCTATTTTAAATTCAAGCCATGCGTGACCTGGGATTTTCATCTGAGCACAAAGAAGCAACCTTTCATTCTCTTGTATATCTTCGACTCTCCAAAAGTCAAGACACTCTCCAAGCCTTAAATCACAGCTGTCTCTTCTTCCACGGTTCAGTCCCACGCCGCCCAGAGCTTTGTCGATGACACCTCGTATCTCCCACAAAAAGTCATAATCGAACCAGCCGTTTTCGCCGCCTATAGATTTAATCGCCATAAAAACCTTCTCTTTGTCGTAGGCGCTGATGTCTGACTCCTTTCTATCCACAAAAATAGCGTCATTTATCTCTTTTAAGTGAATTTTGTCCCACGAAGAGCCTTCGGCATCGCTCCATCTGCTTATCACCTGATTTTGCGCTATCTCTTGCACCGCTTTTTTGACCGCATTTATGTAGCTTAAGGGAGTGATGAGAGGAAAATGTATTTTTGCATTCTCATTTTGCATAACGACCTCGGAGCGCAGCCCCTCAATAAGTGCTTTTGCGACTCTAAAAGGTACAGGAGTAAAAAGGTTGAGCCAGTAAGAGGAGATATTTATGCTCATGAAAGGAACAGGTATGAGGTATCTTTTGAGCCCCAAAGCCAGAGCCGTCTCTTGCATCATCTCTTTATACATCATTTTTGTGGTGCCTATATCTACGATGAGATTCTTCTCATAAGTAAGATACAAAGAGGAAGAGAGATAGTTTATAACATCTTCCACAGCGATTGGCTGGGCGTAGGTGTCCACCCATTTTGGAGTTATCAAAAAAGGCAATTTTTCTACAAGATTTCTGATGATTTCAAAACTCGCACTTCCTGAGCCGATGATAACGCCTGCGCGCACCCAGATGGTTTGCACGCTTTTAGATGCGCTTAAAATCTCACCCGTTTCGATTCTGCTGAGGAGATGGTTACTTGTGTCGGAGTTTTTTACGCCCAAACCTCCAAGATAAATCACTCTTTTTACCCCGCACTCCTCAGCCGTCTCAATAAAGTTTTGAGCTGAGATTTTGTCAAGGTCTTTATAGTTTTCTTTGTTGAGCGAATGGATGAGATAGTACGCCGTATCAACTCCATTAAGAGCTTTTCTTAGGGAGTCTTTATCAAAGGTATCCCCCTCAAAAACCTCAAAATTCTCAGCTTTATCCTTCGATATACTATTTTTATTTCTTACAAAAACCCTTAACTCTATCCCCTCTTGATTTTTGAGTACATTTTTTAGCCTTCTCCCTATATATCCGTTCGCACCTGTCAGTAAAACCCTCATCCCACACCTCCGCATTTAATAAATGATTATATCGCACTTTTTGTATGATTATATTTGAGCAGAATTTTGTTGGATTTGATATAACTTTGGGCATCTGAAAATAGTATTACATTTTTACTATATTGCAATTTGCAATGCTTCGTTTCCATTCTGCGTTTTTCCTTTCTTTGTTAAAAGTGGAGATTTATTTTCAGGGGCGTTGTTTGCCATTAGAGAACGAGAAAGAAAAAGTATTTGACAATAGTATTTTATAGTAGTACAATTTAACCATATTTATAAAAAGGGCACTTAAATGATAGTTATAAATTCTAGTGATTTCATTAAAAAACCATCATACATCACGCAACCTCTTGATATTACTTTTGTCCAAGATGCGAAAAAACATATCACTAAAAGTGTTGTTTTGCCCTTTGAATTGTACGAAAAAGTGAAAGAGAAGATTGAAGATGAGCTGTATTTGATACAAAATACAAAAGCTCTCAGTCAAGTTTCTTATGATGATTTTTTACAAATTGAAACTGTAGTGGAAGATTTATAATGAAACGAGGTGAAATTTATCTTGTCAATTTCGGCAAAAAATACAATAGCGAATTTGGCAAAATAAGACCTGCTTTGATTATCCAAAATGATGTAGCAAATCGTAATATTGATAAAGTAGACTTTAAAGGTGTAAGTGTCATCCCGCTCACAACCAATCTCTGTGGTGGAAATTTGCGACTGCAAATCGACAAAAGAGACAGTCTTGAAGCCATAAGTGAAATATGTATCAATGAACTGTGTACGCTTGACCTCTCAAGGATTGACTTAAACGGCTTATTGACCACACTGACTTTTGAAGAACAAAAAGAGGTAAATCTTAAATTGTCACAACACTTAGGATTTATATAAAGCAAAACTGCCAAAAGAGCTTTGGTTAAAAGTGAAGATTTATTCTCAAGGGCATTATTTAAGATAAAAATAAAAGAAGTTTCAAAAGTTTGAATGACATCTATTTTCTTTCTTTGGGGACTCTTTTTTCGATAAATTTGATGACTCTTTTTTTTGAAATCAGCCTATTCATCAGATAAGATATTCTTCAAAATCATCTCTCTTACCACTTTTGTAGTCGTTAGAAATTTTTTGTAACTCTTTCATTTTGGACTCTGATATATAGTCAAAATCATCTTTAGACAACTTTGTCACATCAATTGGTTTGATTATTTCCACTTCAGAAGTTGAAAAGTGAGACAAAAACCATTGAAATTTATCGGAAATTGATTCATTTACTCTAAGTGTTATAGTTTTCATTTAACTTTTCTCCTACCAATTATTTTTAAAAACTGTACCAAATTTACCCAAATAAAAGAGCAATATGCGTTCAGGCTTCACATGCTAATGCTATTTTTTTTAGGTGATTTTAAAAAATTCTCTGTCTAAAGAGTGTTAGTATGTGCACATTTTGTTCAATGATTTTGAAAACGATGGTATATTTTTTATATATCAAATCTCTCGTATCTTTGTCGTCAATATAGTAACTTTTCCTACAGCGATGAGGCATTTGGCTTAACGAGTTCATCTTTTTTTGAAGTTCAAAAATAAATTTTCTTGCTTTGTTTCTTGAATCTTGCTCAGAGATATAACTATAAATATTTTGCAAATCTTCTAAAGCTTCACTCTCAACAATGATATTGTAGTTCATTTAAGACTGGAGGATTTTTTCTATAGCTTGATTTAAAGGGATGCCCTTATTTTCTGAAATGCTATTTACAGCCTTTTGAACTTTTTGTTTTGCTTCTTCAAAAGAGATAGACGGATACTCCTTCTGAATCGTAACTTCTACTTTGTCCTTTGGCAGTATCTCAAGCAGACCCATAAATTTATCAAAAATGGAATCATCTATATTAAGTTGTATTGTACGCATATAAACTCCTAATTTCGTTATTGTAACTAACATTTAGTAAAAAGATATTGGGCTTTTATCGTTGCAAATATTTTATTGAAGATATATACAAGACTCATGAAAAAAGTGGAGATTTATTCACTGGGGCGTTATTTAAGGTAAAAATAAGAAAAGTTTCAAAAGTGTAAATGACACCTATTTCATTAATTCTTAATGTTAGAAAAATTAAGATGTTTTTTAAACATATCATTTAATTTTCCTTTAATAATTTGGTCGTCTAGCCAATATCTATTTTTTTGTTCTTCCTGCATATATAAATTTCTTTCCTCTGTGCCAAAATTGCTACTAAGCATCTCTTCTTTTGCATTAGACATTTTTTGAGCTTTTGTTCTAATTTCTTTTAAATAATCTGAAGTTTTTTGCCCAAATAACATTTCGCAATCACTCGACATAATATAAAATTCATTTAAATCTTCGTGTGAATATTTTTGCTTAGAAATTATTATGTGCAAAAATTTTCTTGTAGCATCATAAACCTTATATCTTTTGTAACCACTCACCTACCCACTAAAAAGTAGGACTTTTACAAACAAGAGGCATAAAAGGTTTTCCATTCATAGCATCTAGGAGAGCTTGCATAATATTGATTCCATTCTTTTTAACGCTCAGAATGTAGGCATAAATATTCATAAA
>CANMJR010000031.1 GCA_947498025.1 Helicobacteraceae bacterium | reverse complement strand
AAATTATTTTTCATCATCATTCAATAACTGATTTTGTATCTTATTGAGTTCATCAATCAATGCTTTTGTATCACTTCCTGAATTCATCTTGCTTTGAAGATTTTTAAGCTGACTGAGTAGCTGTAGTTTTGCTTGAATGTTTTGTTGTTTAATTTTCATGTTGTTTGTGATTTCATTAGAAGCAAGAATCTCTTTTATATCACCTTTAAAAATCGACTCAATAGCTGTAGTCAACCTTGTTAATATACGAAATACAACTGATGCAGAAAATCCACCTATAAGAGATAAGAGCGGTTGACCAAATCCGTAAGTCGTACTATTTGCATCTCCAATATTTTCTATTGGAATAAGTGTAGCCAACATAGTTCCTGCTAATAATCCTAAAACAAACCGCACCCAATATGTTGATTCATACATTGGATTATATGTTGCATTTTTAATATAATCATTTACTTGAAATAGAGCTGCAAATGATGTCCCAATTGATGCGGCACTCATTAAAAAAAGTTGATTAACCAGTAACGATACGCCGGAATTAGTGGTTAGTCCAAATGATTTAGGATCTCCATTAACATATGTGGATGCGCTCAGCCCAATCAATGCAATTAAAGACAAAATTGCAATTACCATCATACGACGAACTAAGGGAACAGGTCCTAAAGATATGAAAAATTTATCTTTGTTTTCTTTGTCAAACAATGCTAATGTATTTGGTTTCGCAGGCGCCACAATTTTACTAAGCTGATAATGTGTTTTATTTAGCAAAACAATGCACTCAGATAAATTCGAGTCCTTTTGTTGTATAGAATCGTCAGTTACGTGTATCTCATATTCACACTTTTGAATATTTTCAACTATCTCATCGGGTACTTTTAAACCAGACCCCCATGCATATTTAACCATTGCGTTACACTCTGACAAAACAATTTGATTAAGAAACATTAAAATCCTTTTTATCTTCAAGTTCTTGCGCCATTTTTAATGAAACTTCTGTATTCATAGCTTTAAAAGAGGCGATAATATCATCAACATTTTCATCTGTGACATCTTTGCTTCTATATTTATAAACAGTTTCTATAAATCCTGCTTTTTTAAATATATCTTTCATCCACTCATTTATGTGACAATCTATTAAAAGATGAACTCTGTCGCTATGTCCTAAATTAACCACGCTGTGTGGAGCATCTGCATCTATGTAGTAACATTTACCTACATCCATTTTTGTTTTTATGCCATTCAGTATGAATGCTACATCACTGTTTGTAGTTATAGGAATATGGATACGTGCATATCCATCATCAAAGCAAGATCCTCTATCAGTATGTTCTTTAATTGTAGAATTTGCACCTAGCTTCATGAAGCGTACAGCCTCTATTTTTGTTTGAAATGTTTCTACAACACTCTTTATGTAAGAAGTTTTTTTAAGTAGCGCTGTATCGTGGTACTCTTGATTTTCAAATGCTACAATCTGTTGAGTAGTACCGTCTGTTGAAGTAAGCGAGGAGATAAGCCATAAGCCATCATATGCACTTGTGTTTGGATGATTTACCCATTCATCAGATGAAACAGAAGCTAAATCATAGGTCAATTTAGTCACATCAAACTCGAATGGCAACTTTAAAAAAGTTTGATTTCTTCTCATTCTTATGCTCTTAACCACTGTCTCATCATTGGAAATGGTTTTTCATTTTCTTGTTCTGCACGTTTTTTGGAGTAAGTAAGATTCATCCGCTCTATAAGTGGTACACCCATCTCTCCACCACCTTGATAATGTTCTACAAGCCACTTTGAGTCTCCCTTATAACCATTATCATGAAAGACTATCTTTGGATTAATATCGAGAGATATAGCTGCTGCGTATGACCATGCTAAAGTGACTATTTCATCTCCCGGATTTTTGCTTACATCATTATAAACAGTTGCTCTTTTTTCAGGAAGAAGTGTTGCTAAATGTCCCGCTTCATGTAAAAGATCACCTGGAAAACACAATTTATCTTCATCGACTGCTAATCCACCATTTTTTACAAGAACACCCGGAAGAAATGTTTTTTCATTTATCAACTCTTTATGAACAGAAATGCCAATCTCAATAATAAAATCAACTATTTTTTGTGTTGCTTGATTATTAAAAGTCGGCATGTTTTCCCTTTGTACTATTAGTTGATTTAAAATTTAGCATCTCTTGCTAATCTTGAATGTAACGATTTACCATAAACGAATTATTGACCTTTTGTTAAACTCAATCAACTTTAAATAAAGCAAAAAATTGTATTAACATAAGATTTATATGTAACATATTACTCAATTGCCGTCACAGAAAATGTCACACTTAAACCAAAATGACTTATACCAGTGTGCGCTAAAGAAACTAAGCATCAATTTCTTAGATATATTTATGATTGTTTTTATTGATTTTTTCACTGTTTTATGATTTGCAGAAGTGTTGCATATGGGTTCAGAGGTGTGTATATTTTTACCACTGCTATTTGAATTCGAAGTACAAAAATTTACTATAAATATAAAAACACTCAAAAAATAGTTTTGAGTAGTAACAAATTACAGTCTAACGAAGGTTTAATTTCCTTTATCTTCTAGGTCGAAGATAAAAATATTTTCCTATAAGATACTCCATTTTTTGAGCATAACGATAAAAAATCTTGCGTTGAGCAAAAAGGTTCTGCCAAGGAGAGCATCTCATTATGTTCTTTGTTTATTACAAGTATTTTTATGCGAATTTTCCTAATAAAGTTAGAACGACACCTCCAAATTCTTCTGCATTTGAGACAATTTTATTTATTTTATTGTTTCTATCATCTGCTGATTGAACAATTTGCATTAATTCTGTTAATTTTTTCACATCAGCCGGATTTGGAAATAACTCTTTTACTTCATCATCAGTCATTTGTGTAATTGAAGAAATTTTTGATGCAAGCTTATTATCAGTTGCATTTGCAGACTGCTCTATACTTGTATCTACATTACTATCAAAATTATCCCAGTCTATTGGCATTTCTCATCCTTTATTTTTTAAATTGAATCTCTAAGAGATTTTACACTACTAATAAAAGCTTTAGCCTTATCAGCTTTATCTGATACATCGTTACCTTTATCCAGCAACTCTGAAACAATATCATCAGTTTTATCAATTACTTTTCCTATTTTACCGTCAGTAATACCAACCATCTCTAAGTATCTATTTCTGTTTTCAATAACATTAGATGCTGATAACAATAAACTACTTATACTGTTGTTTATAGCCTTAGCTTGGCTATATTCCATTCTTATCGCTTTTTCTATTGTTCTCTCTAACAGATCCAGTGGTTTAATAAGTTCTAAACGCTTATCGTTTATCTTCTTTTGTAGTTTAGAACCTAGTTTTATTATAAAGGTTAACCTATCTTTTTTATTGTTCTCATTAACTATCACATCCCAATCTCTTGAAATTTTTTCATTAGAAAAAATATTTTCTGCAAATTCCGGAATCCATTCATTCTCTATAAACTTATCTACTTCTTCTCTTTTTTGATCAAAGAATTTATTTAATAGTTTAATGTTTGATTCTTCAATTGCTAAAATTCTTTTCCCAAGTTCAGTAGATAATTCCGGTGCTTCAGGTGGTATAGAAGCACAACCTACAAATAAAAATAAAACAATTAAAAATCCTAGCTTTTTCAACCTCATTCGCTTTTTCCATTCAATAAATTTTTATCTGAAGCTATAAAGTTTAATTTTTTTCTATATGCAGTGATAGAATGGTCTTTTGGAATATTTTTGAATGAGGCTAAATTGGTTAAATATGCTTTAATTCTGCGTGGGAAGCTAACTGAATATAAAAGTTCTTCATCTTCATATTTATCATCACTGATATCTGTTAAAAATCTCATGTCTCCCGCATGATAATAGCCTCCAAATTTTGATAGTAAAATTATGCTAATCGACTTTCCAATATATGGTAAAAATTTAAATAACCGAGCGAATAAATTAATTAGATCTGCCCCAGGGGGTAGCATGGTTACTGGATCAGCGGAGTTGACTAATCTATAAATAGGTGTTTTGATATTGGCTACCCATTCCTCATCACCAACTCTTGGAGAACCATAGGTATAACATGCTGCAATTCCATGTGAAAAGTTTAATTTTTTAGTTGCTACAGTTGCTAACGCTGCTCCTAAACTATGTCCAGTTATAAATAAAGGTTTTTTTTCTTCTAAACTATTAATATATTCTTGTATTTCAATGTGTACCTCTGAAAAAGCATCGCTGAAACCTTCATGTATTTTCCCACCTGTCTCACAATGTATTGTTGAAGCTCTCATGTCAGACTTTATATCTGCGATACTGGTAGCTTCCGTTCCTCTAAATGCAAGAACATAAAATTTATTATTTGACACCAACATAGCTTGGGTTCCGTTACTATCAAATAATTTTTCTATTTTCATATTCAAAATGTCTAAATTATATTTCAATTTTTCTTTTTCTTTTTCATTATCATAATCTAGCAAATAAATTAATTTAGATAATGAAGATGCTTTATTTTCATCAATAAGTTCTGACACTGTTTTTACAAGTCTTTCATTGTTTTTGCTAATTATCGGTTCATTAAATTTAACATAGGCTAGCTCAGACAAACAAGCCATTATCCACGATGTTCTATCACTATAAGCTTGTCTATATGTCGGAATATCTCGAGAGAGTAAACTCTTAATATTTTGGAGCTCTAATGATGATGTTGCTAGCACGTTTTCCATATTGTATCCTCATATTTTGATATGACTTTTTTGATTATAACTTTATGGTGTCACATCTAGCGTCACTAAAACGTGATCCGGCTACACTAATTCATACAAAAAATATTCAAATATTTTGAGTTAAAACACAAATGAATAGGTGAAGCAAAAATGAGAAATAGTCAATACACGAAAGAGTTTAGAGATTCAACAGTTCAACTTGCAATGAATGGTGAGCAATCAGCACTAAAAATAGCGGCAGATTGAGATATCAATCCAAAGACTTTATACAACTGGATTAGAGAGCACGAGGTGCCCCTTGAGAGTATAAAAAAGCAAATAATATAAAAGTTGATAGCCGAAATATGAGCAAAAATCAACATCTAAAGAGACGGCTGAAGATGAGAACAGAAGGCTCAGAGCGGAGAATAAGCTTTTAAAGCAAGAGAGTGTTCTAAACCATAACAAGGTTTAGAATAAAAATGGCGGCAGCATATTTCGCAAAAGACTCGGTACCCACTGAGGGTGAACTCTGTGAAATATGCATGGATATATGAGCATAAAAAGAGTTTCAATATAGAGTTCATGTGTAGAATTTTTGGAGTTGTTAAGATCAGTTATTATCACTGGATGCATCGTTAAAAAAGTTGATGAGAAATTAAATGAACTCATTGAGATAATGTTTGTATAATCTCGTCAAACCTATGGTACAAGGCGTATCAAGGATAAGTTGATTCAGCTATATGGCTTTATAGCTTCAAGAAGAAGGATCAAAAACATAATGCAAGATTTGAACCTAGTTGTAAAAACGAAACGAAGATTTAAAGTTAGCACTAGCGATTCTAACCATATTCTACCGATTGCACCAAACCTTCTAAATAGAAATTTTCATACCTCATTGCCAAACACTAAATATGTGGGTGATATAACCTATATTCCTACAAATGAAGGATGGCTCTATCTTGCAACGGTGATTGATTTATATTCAAGAAAAATTATTGGGTAGTGCAGACGGAACAAACATCAAATGATTTGAAAACAAGTTCGGCAGTTTTAACATCGCTTAAACCAACCATGGCTTTTTGTGAAACTCCCTGCTTCTCTTTCGTGCCGCCGCTTAGATTCCATTGTGTCGGCGTAATAATCTCATAATTTTTTATCATTCCGTTTTCTATCTCAACTTTATGGATAAGAGTGCCGCGCGCAGCTTCTACGGCAGAATATCCGCTGGAACTTAGTTTTGATATGTCAATAGATGGTTCAATATATGACTCTTCACTTAAATCTAAATCTTTAATAAGTTTTTTTGAGTGTTGTAAAAGTTGGGATATCTCACATACTCTTGCTAGTATTCTGCTAAAGATACTGTCGCCGTATTTTTTATGAGCATCTGTTACAAGCGGTGTTTTGTTCACCATAGCACGAGCGAGTGGACCTACTTCGTAATATTTATCTTTAAAGCTTACATTTTTTGCAAACGATGAAGGCATTTCAGACTCTTTGACATGTAATACGGAAATATTGTGAATTACTTTTGTTTTTAGCGATTTGCCTTTTTTAAAGTAGCTGTTCTGCCCAAAAGATATAAATCTGTCATAACTTTTTCCATGCTCTAAAAACCCATCTTTTTTTATCTGTCTCAGTATGTCAGGCAAATCTCCCTCATAATCCAAAAGAGCATCCGCATCTTTACATGTTAAAAAATTCTCACTTTCTGTTTTTACAAGATTATCTTCCACAAACTTGACTGTCTGGGCTATATAAAGTTGCAGTTTTATAATATCCATCTCTGTTATTTCACAAACCACCCCGCCGACAACTGCGTAAGAAGTATGCGGATACTGTCCACCGAAGAGTGCAATGGCTTTTCCCATAAGCTGAGAAGGATACGTAGCTTTTAATATCTGCTGTTTATGCCCAAAAAGAGGTAGCATTGTGAGATAAAACCACTTAAAATGGTTTTGGATAAGCTCAAAACTAAGCGTTAATTCTCTTATAATCTTCGCCTTGTTTGAAAGCTTCAAATTATCATAGCAACTCTCTAAGGCCTGAACGGTAGCTATAAGATGAGCATGACCGCAAATTCCGCAGACTCTTGGATTTATTACAAGCGCATCAAAAGCATTCTTGCCTTTTAAAATATTTTCAATATTTCTTGTCGACATAAACTCTATGTCAACAAAATCAATCTTGCCCTCTTTAAAATTAAAGTTGAGTTTCGCCTCGCCCTCTATTTTTTCTATTAGTTTAATCATCAAACAGCTTCTTTTCTAATCTATCAATTTTAAATGCTTTAGAAATACCTGCTAAAGTAAGATAGACTCTTTTGCCCACACCAACGGGGAGATTTTCAGGTATTGCCATATTTTTTTTCGTACTGAAAAGATTTTGTTTTGGAAAGGTAGGTTCCGTACAACCCATGCACGATAGCCCTGCTCTGGTTTTTGAGTTTACTTCATTCCACAGCACTTTGTTACAGCTTCCGTGGGTAAACGGCGCTTGACAGCCGTGATCGTAAAACATACATCCCTCCAACTCTCCAAAACGGTGGTTATCCACTTTGTATTCAAAATATTCGTTTCTCGTACAGCCGTTATGAATTGTATATGCATAAAACTCTTTTGGTCTTAAAAAGTTGTCCAGTTTTAATATAGCTTCTTTTTTAATGGCGTAAAGGGTGTTTACCAAAACTTCGGGATGAACAGGACATCCTGAGACAGATATAGTTTTATCAATCAAGTCCTGAAATTTTTGTGATGGTTTGTCTTGGTCAAAATGCATTCCGGAAGTTTCTTCATAACCGCTCTCTCTAAAAATTCCGCCAAAAGTTGCACATGTACCGACTGTGACTATTTTTTGGACTATTTTGGAATATTTTTCGATTATATCGACAACAGAGACATCGACTCTTTTAAACTCTTTTGAGATTGCGCCCTCAATCAGTAAAACATCACAAGGTATTTTTTTTGAAACGATATCTTCAAGCGTGTAATGAGAATCTATCACCGGGTGATAAATAAACTCAAAATCATCTAAAAATTGTTCTATATACGGATAGTTTAAAAATGAGTGGGTATTGCCGTTGCAAGCGATTGCGCTGAGCCATAATACTCTCATTTTCTTTTTCATAACTACTCTGCACTCAATGCTTTATAAATATTAAATGCTATATCATCTACATAATTATTTAAATCTTTTGGCAAAACATTTTCACCTTTTAAAAAAACCATGCCGCCAAGATAGCCCATAAAAAGACCAAATGCGCTGAAAAAATCCTGCTCTCTCAAATCTCCACATTTGACACCCTCTTCAAAGTAAATCATTATCTCCGTTACAAACTCATTGACACAGAGCATTCCTTCGCAGCCATCTTTAAATACTTCGCGGTTTGAGAGATATATTCTCAAAAAATAGTCTATCATCTCCGGTTTTAAAGAGGCTGTTTTAAAATAGACTTCTATAATTTTTCTTGTTTTTTCTTTAGTTGATATATCTTCTTCATTAATTTTTCTTAATTTTCCCCCAAGATATGCGGAGATATACTGTATGATTTCTCGCGCAAGAACATCCTTGGATTTAAAATAGTTGTACATATTGCCTACACTCATTTTCAGTGAAAGGGCAATATCCGGTATTGTGGTACTGTAAAACCCTTTAGAGGCAAATAGTTCCAGAGCGGATTGCATTATCTGCTCTTTTTTTAACTGTTTTTTATCCAACAAAATATTCTCTCCTAAAGTTACAATAAAATTATACTGTAAAAATATTTTAACCAAAATTTGTACTGTCAAACGGATTACTAAACTAGGCAGTCAATAAATCACAAAAAGTTATATTTCTATTTGTTTGTGATTAACTATAGTTTAAGTTTTATTCATATACTATTTCTGAATGAATATTCATTTTATGTTGTAATTAAAAATTAAGGGAGTGTATTATGAAGAATAATAATAGTTTGTTTAACAAATTGTCTTCTAGGCTGGATGAGTTATCAAATTTACCTAAGCTTGATGATGAAGTATCAATCTCAAAGTTAATTGAAGAGAAAGGTTTTTCCAGAAGAGAGTTTATGGGTTGGGCTGGAGCGATGACATCTATGTTAATGTTGCCGGCAAGCTTTACCCCATTAGTCGCCAAGGCAGCTGAAATGGCTGACAGACTTCCTTTAGTTTGGTTGCATATGGCTGAATGTACAGGGTGCAGTGAATCTTTACTAAGATCAGCGACCCCGAGTATTGACAGTCTGATATTTGACTATATATCACTAGAATATCATGAAACGATAATGGCAGCTGCAGGTTGGCAGGCTGAGCAAAATTTAGAACATGCCATGGAAAAATATAAAGGCAGATATATTTTGATGGTTGAAGGCGGAATTCCTCACGGTCAGAGTGATTATTTTTTAACAGTCGGTGCTCACGGTAAAACGGGCGAGCAAAGTGCGAAGGAAGCTTCTGCAAATGCTGCCGCAATTTTTGCTATCGGTACTTGTTCGTCTTTTGGAGGTGTACAAGCGGCATATCCAAATCCTACAAATGCAACGGCGCTCAGCAATGTAACAGACAGACCGGTTATAAATGTACCGGGATGCCCTCCGAGTGAGAGCAATATTGTTGGAACGCTATTGCACTTTATTTTATACGGAACTCTTCCTGCTCTTGATGCCTACAATAGACCAAAATGGGCTTACGGACTCAGAATCCATGATGCATGTGAGAGAAGAGGAAGATTTGACGCAGGTGAATTTGTGGAAGAGTTTGGAGATGAAGGTGCAAAAGAGGGTTACTGTCTTTATAAAGTAGGCTGTAAAGGACCGTACACATTTAACAACTGCTCAAAACAGAAGTTTAATCAGGGTACATCTTGGCCTGTTCAAGCAGGACATGGCTGTATGGGATGCAGTGAGCCTGATTTCTGGGATAAAATGGGAATCGTTCATGAACCGCTTGGCGATAGACTTTATCATACTGTATTTGGAGGACTCGGTGCCGATGCAACAGCAGATAAAATCGGATTAGGATTACTTACTGTTACTGCGATCGGTATAGCGGCACACGCGGCGATATCATCAGTTAAAAACCCAAAAGAATAAGGAGTTCAAAATGTCAAAAAGAGTAATAGTAGATCCAATAACAAGAATAGAAGGACATTTAAGAGCCGAAGTAATTGTTGGAGATGACGGAGTAGTTCAGGATGCTTTTGTCTCTTCAACTCTATGGAGAGGTCTTGAGGTAATAGCTAAAGGTCGTGATCCGAGAAATATACCGCTTATGATGCAGAGAATTTGCGGCGTTTGTACATACTCGCACTATTTAAAAAGTACAATGGCTGTAGAAGATGCACTTGGTATTAAAATTCCTTACAATGCGGAACTGGTAAGAACCCTTATGAATGCGGCTCTTTTTTTACATGACCATGTTGTTCATTTTTATCATCTTCACGGTGTTGACTGGGTTGATATCGTCTCAGCACTCTCAGCCGATGAAGCAAAAGCGAGCAAGTTGGCATTTCAATATACAGACAATCCGATTGGTACCGGCGAAAATGAGCTTAAAAAAGTAAAAGAAAAAGTAGCAAAATTTGCCAAAAATCCTCAAGGACTTGGACCTTTTGCCAATGCATACTGGGGACACAAAACATTCAGACTCACACCTGAACAAAATCTTATTGCGCTTTCACACTACCTAAAGGCACTTGAAATTCAAAGAACGGTAGCACAGATGATGGCAATCTTCGGCGGTAAAAATCCGCATCCTCAAAGCTTGGCAGTCGGCGGAGTTACTTGTGTTATGGATCTTTTAAATCCGGCAAGAATGGGTGAATACTTAGTGAAGTATCAAGAAATAGCAGATTTTGTAAACAACGCTTACTATGCAGATATTGTAATGGCGGCAGAGATGTATAAAACTGAGCCTTCGGTTATGAAGCCTATGGGTGTCAAAAATTTTATGGCACATCAAGATATGATGGTTGGCAGAAATGACTATCTTTTTGAAAGCGGAATTATTATGAACGGAGACCTTAGTAAGGTTTTTGAGATTGATGAAGATATGATAACTGAAGAGGCTACTCACTCCTGGTATAAAGATAATGCGCCGCAACACCCTTATGACGGTACAACAAATCCAAACTATACAGGTTTTATTGATGGCGATACCGTAGGACCAGATGGCAAAATGGTTCATTCGAAAATGATAAACGAAAAAGAGAAGTACAGCTGGATTAAATCGCCAAGATACAAAGGCGAGCCTATGGAAGTCGGTCCTTTAGCATGTATGTTAGTCAGTTATGCAAAAGGAAACAAAAAAGCGGTAAAAGTAGTAAATGATTTTCTGGCTAAAACAGGTGTTCCTGCAGCGGCTCTTTTTTCAACTCTGGGAAGAACAGCAGGGCGAATGTTGCAGGCGAAACTTATTGCAGACAATGCACTTGTAGCTTTTAATAATTTGATTGAAAACCTGAAAGTTGATCAAGAAACTTGTGCAACGTACACTATAGATAAAGACAAAGAATATAAAGGCAGAGGCATAGGTGATGTTCCAAGAGGAATGCTTAGCCACTGGATTAGAATTAAAAACGGTGTTGTTGAAAATTATCAAGCAGTTGTTCCTTCAACTTGGAATGCAGGACCAATGGATGCTAAAGGTGCAAAAGGACCTTACGAAGCTGATTTAATCGGTCTTAAAATACAAGACTTAACACAGCCGCTTGAGATAATCAGGATTATTCACTCTTATGATCCATGTATTGCATGTGCTGTACATGTTATGGACACAAAGGGCAAAACACTGAGTGAATATAAAATAGATCCACTCTATGGCGGATGCAGCGTATAAAAGGAGGTAATATTATGAATATCACATATGAAAAAACTTCGCAAGAAGAAAATTGTACAAAACAAGAGATGGAATTTTCGGCACTCTATAGATTACAGCATTGGGTTAGAGCTTTGTCGATAGTGGTGCTGATTGCGACAGGATTTTATATAGCAGTGCCTATTATAACTCCTGTACCAAGTGCAGAACCCACAAACTTTATGTATGCACTTTTTAGAAGTTGGCATATAATCTTTGGGTTTGTATTAATATCAGTAATTCTTCTAAAAAGCTATCTTTTTTTATTTGGAAAAAAACATCAAGAAGAGAGAAAAGCTTTAAAAGATGTTTTTGACATAAAAATTTGGATTCAGCAAATCGGGTATTATTTACTTATATGCAAACACCCAAAATTAAGCGGCATATATAATCCTATGCAGTTTTTGGCATATGTAGGATTTTACATTATGGTATTTGGATTAATTACAACAGGTCTTATCCTTTATATACATGTATATCATGAAAGCTTAGGCGGATTTTTGTATGAGCCGATGAGATCAATAGAGGTTATGTTAGGAGGTCTTGCTTTTGTAAGACAACTGCATCATGTACTAATGTGGGGTGTTATTTTATTTATACTCGGACATGTATATATGGCAGTATATAATGCTATTTTTGGTAAAGAAGGTACGATAGATGCAATTTTTAGCGGAATGAAATGGCATAAAAAACACTAGTGTAGTAAAGGATTCTTATGAAAATTTTAGTTCTTGGAATCGGTAACATTCTTTTTGGAGATGAGGGCATTGGTGCGCATCTGGCAAATTTAATTGATGAAAAGTATGAATTTGTGTCAAGTAAACATGTTGTAGATGTCCTTGACGGCGGAACATTGGCGCAGAGACTGATACCTATTATTACAGAATATGACAATGTTTTACTGATAGATTGTGTAAATGTGATAGATGGAAATATAGGTGATGTGTACAGTTTTGATTTCAATGATGTGCCAGAGTGTATAACATGGAACGGCAGTGCGCATGAGGTTGAAATGCTTCAGACGCTGCAGATGATTGAGATGCTAGGCGATTTGCCTCCAACTAAAATAGTGGGTGTCATTCCTTATGTAATCGGAGAAAACAGCACCTTTTCAATGACTGAGGAAGTCTTAAAAGCGAGTCATACCATGGAACGGGTCATTATCAAATATATCGAAGATTTTGGAGTTAATGTTTCAATAAAAAATAATATATCCTTAGAAGAAGTTTCAAAATACACCTATTTAAAGGGCACTCTATGATTTTGGAATTTTCATTCAACTATTTGTCTTCATCTTTGGTTTATAAAAAAATAATTGAAAGAACAGTAAAACAGTTTTCATTGAAATCAAAAATACTAAGAGACGGTGACGAACTATTTTTGTATGTTGAATCAGATGAGAGTGACGAATTGGAGCGTTTTGCAGATAAATTATCGCTAGAACTGCCTCACTCGATTTTTTTACATGAAACAAATGTCAAAGTCGTAGATGAGATACCCGAAGGCTCTTTTGTTTTAGTCAATGAGCCAAAACCTGATATCCCTTTTTGTCCGCAATGTTTAGGTGAAGTTATGGATGAATCAAATGAGAACTATTACAATATTTTTCATGAGTGTGAAGTCTGCGGATACTCGGTTGTGGGTGAAAAAAAGAGCTATAAGGAGAATTTTGTAAATCTTGCAAAATCAATAAGCGATGGTTCGGTAGTTGAAGTAAACACTTTTTACGGAAAATATTTCCTTGGCATGCAGGGTAAAAAGTTTAACGGCGTTGATTTTGATATTCTCTGTCATGCTTTGGGAACGGTAGCACACTACACAAACGCTACAAATAGTGAAATTGCAGCAATGGGGGCTATCGAGAAACCTTTTGTAAAGTTAAAGACGAACATTAAATTTAAAATGGATTTTGAAGATGTTACAGATGAGCTTATCCGTTTTAAACTCCCTGATGATTTTGTTTCGCATCTTTTGCTCAGCGAGCTTAACAAACTCGGAATCAACTTTATTTTTATTACAAAAGAGAAACTTCCTTTTGATGTTAGGTTTGATTTGGTGGAGTACAAAAAAGAGTCGGAGCCAATCGAGGTTGTAGTAGGTGATAATCATATCGCCATACTAAAAGGCGAAAAAGGTCTGCCGTACAATAATCTTGAAAATAAAACTTTGATTCCACATATCGGGGCTTTTTTCTCGGTTATAAAAGAGCATTATCTGCTTGAAAAAACCGTAGCAGGCGTAAATATCTCCAAAGAGTACCACAATGACATTTTAGTTTACTCTAAAAAATTCGGTACTATTGAGTATCTCTCATTTGCATTTAACTTCAGCTCAATAAAAGATGTGCTTGATTCCATAGTAAACACAAATGACACAGGAAAGAAGCTTGTAGAGAACTTTAAAGACAAATTTCCACAGCATTTTGAAATAATATCTGCCATAGTATTTGATGAAAAAGAGTTTAACGTTTACAAACTTTGGGGTTTAGTTTCTATCATTTTAGGTTACTCCAAAGAGAGAAGTCTTGCCAAGTCTGCAAAAATTCTTGAAGAGAGCGCGAGTTCATTTTTGGGAACAAAAGGACCTCGCATAGACTATAAACTAAAAAGTATTAAGAACAAGGTTTATTTGGATCCCTTGATGACAATCAGAACTGCGATGAGTTTTAAACTGGCGAAGGTTGATCAGCTTACGCTTAGTTACGGAGTTATTGAGAGTTTTGTGGAGTTTATCTCATCACAGCTTGATGAGATAAAAGAGGAGATGAAGAGTGACGCGGTGGTTGTAACGGGTTCACTTTTACAAAATAGACATCTTTTTAGCAAACTTAGCAAAGAAGTTTTTGTAAATCATAAGTTATACTTCAATAAAGAGTTGCCCGTAGATGGAAAAAATATTTTATATGGCGGAAATGAATTGCTTTAAGAAGATACAAATATCTTATAAAAGGACAAGTCCAAGATGTTGGATTTCGTCCTTTTGTTTATAAGTCGGCACTAGATTTCAAACTCGCGGGTTTTGTCACAAAAACATAGAAAAATATTTTGATTACGCAATAAAAGAGGGCGTAATTGAGATAAAAATAACAGAGTACATGTTAAAGAGCAAGCCGGAAAAAAAGAACTAAACTTCATGTTAGTAAATACGCTCGTAAAAATTATAATAGATATCTCAAAACGAAAAAACTTGAAGTGATTTTAAGCGGCGAAGTTTTTCAAAACAGAATCCTGCTTGAGCTTACATGTCAAGAGTTAAAACAAGAGAAAATTAAGTGCTACTTTCAGCAAGAAAAGGCTACCAATGACAGCGGAATAGCTTTGGGGAGACTTATTATGCTTTACAATCTTTATGTTAACGTATAAGCAGCTTTTGAAGAATATTCAATTATTAATTGAATAAATGTCATTTAATAATTGAATAAGGGTGTAACCAATTTCTTCTGCCAAATTGACTGGAACTGCATTACCAATCTGCTTGTATTGTTGTGATGGTGAACCTTCAAATATCCAATTGTCCGGAAAAGTTTGAATTCTAGCATATTCCCTAATTTGAAAAGGTCTAGTTTCATCAGGATGACATCTTTCCGTTTGCTTTTGCGCCGGTGAGCAAGTTAATGTTAAACTAGGTTCATCCCAAGAAATTCTTCTTGCCATCCCGGTTTTACCTCCGCCAAGATAAAAGCTTTTTTGCATATATTCTTTTTGAATATCAAGTGGTAAATTTCTCCAATATCCTCCAGGTGGTACTATATCCAAAATTTCTTTTTTTCGTTTAGGATAGATTTGTCCGGGAGAAGGAAGGACATCAGTATCATATAATGCACCTTTTTTTAAGGCATCTTTTAAGGTATATATTTTTTTATGAGGTTCAGGATAGTTATAAGTTACTTTATCTTTATAATCATTTTTGATACCGACTATGATTAGTCTCTCTCGCTTTTGAGGGACTCTATAGTGAATTGCTTTTAAAACTTTTGGTTTAAAGATGTGGTAATCCATATCTTTGGTAAGAACATCTATCATTGTCTGTAGAGTTTTACCATTATCATGACTTAATAAGCCTTTTACATTCTCTATTAAAAATACAGGTGCATTTGTTTCTTGCAGTGCTCTTACAAATTCAAAAAATAAAGTTCCTCTTGTATCTTCAAAACCCAATCGTTTTCCGGCATAACTAAATGCTTGACATGGAAAGCCACCTGTTAATAAGTCTATTTTATCTTTGTAAGGTTTAAAATCAATTTTAGCTATATCACCTTCCTCAATTTTCCAATGTGGTCTATTCTTTTGAAGAGTTTGAACTGCATATTTATCAATCTCATTTAATAAAGCATGTTTTATCCCTGCTTTTTCAAGTCCTAAAGCAAGTCCACCTGCTCCGGCAAACAATTCAATACTTTTATATGTTTTAGTTGAAGATACATTTGTATAAGATTTTGTATCAAAATGAATCTTTGCATTTTCAAAAATTATTAAATCATTTTGTTTATATTCTCTATAATTATTTATAGGATTTCGGACACTCCTTAACTTGCCGGAGTTATCCCACCTTCTTAAAGTCTCTTTACTAATAGATAAAATTTCCGCCGTCTCATTTAATGAAAAAGTTCTTCCAATCAAAACAAATACCCACCTTACTCAACATTATACATGGTTATTATAACATATGCATTCTTAGGTTAATAGTATACTTTAGTTATATTTGTATTGAAAAGAGTATTGCAAAATGTCATATTTATTTAAGAATTTAGCTCTGAAGATAAATTTTGTATATATTCTGATTTTGAAAGTTCTTTGATCACACTGTCGAGTTCGTGTTTAAAGTCGGCTTGAATTGCTACCTCTGCAATAGCTTTGATTAGGTCAGTATAAAAATTTTCATCACCTGTTAATCTATGCCAAAAATCATTTCCAACAACAATATCGTAGTGATATTGTTTAGAAATTCTTTTGTAGTGTGCGTTTATCTCATGCACTTCTCCATATATAATACCAACTATTAAATTACTAAAACCTATTTTTATTCCATTGGCTTTAGATAGATTTATGACATCAGTAAAATGTTTAGCTATAGTTTCCACATCATCTTTATTGATTGTTTCTGGTCCTGATTTAAGTTGACAATATTTTTTTTCACCGTCAATCATATCAATGAACTCAATATCTATGCCAGAAGTTGTACTACCATACGATGATAATACCGTTGATGTGAACTTTTGAATATTTGTTCCAAAAGATGTACTTATTGATGTACCAAGGACTCTAGGATATATTAATGCCTTGGCGATACTAATAGGGTCATGATTGCCTTCTAAAAAGTTTGATAGATATGTTAATAAAAATGGGTTGACATTGAACTGGTTGATATCGGAGAGTTTCAATGTATTTTTAATGTGGTTTTCTGCTATTGATTCTTTAAACCATTTTTTAGCTTTTTGCAAAATATCATGTTTTTCTTGTTCAGTCATAATAATTTTCCATAATTTTAAATAAGTTAAACATAGTATATAAAATTTAATTTATTCCTTATAAAAATCTATTAAAAAATTTTCTTGCATCTCTTTGGAGTAGTTAAACTTAAACTCAATCTCTTTCAAGTAGTAAAAAAAGTTCTCGTGCCTTACTCCCTTATATTTCAAAATAGATTTTTCAAAAAAAATCCAGAACCTGGTTATAAGGTTCTCTTTTTTCTGTATTTTTGAAATTTTGTTACACATCATATATTTTGAAAACTCTTTGAAGTAGGCTTCATCCGCTCCATCATCCATAAACTGATTTTTATACATGTTGAGATTTTGCATAAGCAGGTTGTAAATTTTGTTGTCATAATGAAATGTTAAAAAATTTTGTGCATCAAATATATTCTCTTTTATGTCTCTTTTGCTTTTTTCAAGGTAAATATACTCATCATACTCAATGACCGTTTTATCTTTGAACTCATCTTCTAAGCGGCTTGCTATGAGCTGTCTAAAAAGGTCATATCTCTTTTTTACGGTTACATAGTTGATGTCAAGTTTTTTACTTACTTCATTTATGTTCAAATCATTGCAGAAACACTCAATAATTTTCAAATCTTTCTCTATTTTTTTTACAGAGAACTTTTTTTTGCAGTTTGAGCATTTAAGTTGACCTGAATTTAAGTGATATAACTTTTTATTATTGCAGTAAATACATTCCATGGCATATTTTAGCATAGTATAGTCCTGAAACTATATAAGAAAGTATAAAATTTATTTTAAATTTACTTTAAAAATATATAATATGAATACCTATTCAGTATAAGAGGAGAGCGTATGGAAAATGTCGGATTGTTACTTATTTTTTGGTACGGTGTATTGCATGCTTTTGGGCCTGATCATCTTACGGCTATTGCAGATTTTTCAATCGGCAAAAACACAAAGAAAACAATGCTCATTACTGCGCTCTTCGCCCTCGGACATGGATTATCTCTTTTTGTTTTTGCAAAAATATTAGAGAGTTATCATATAAGCGAGACTATTTTAGGATACGGAGACCTTATCTCGTCATTGGTGATTATCGGCATCGGCGTATATCTTCTGTTTATGGTTTTCACAGATAGAATCGGGTTGAAAAAACATATGCATGAGGGCAAAGAGCATCTTCATATTTTTTTTGGTAAAGAGCATGTTCACGACGACGCAGACACGGCTTCCGCCTTTACTATAGGAACATTGATGGGTATAGGCGGAGTTAGAGGCATGCTTATAACGCTCGGAGTAATCGATGGAGAGAGTGTTGATTTTGTAATGATTTTGGCTTTCACGCTTGGAGTCATGAGTATATTTGTAAGTTTTGGAGTCGTTATACTCTATATAAATAAAAATCTGCTAAACACAAAACAGAACTTAAGAAGGGTTTTTGCAACTACCGGAGTCGTTTCGGTAGCTGTCGGCTCTAACATGTTAATCGGATAGGAAATCGAAAGAAACAAATAAAATAAAGGATATAAATATGTGTAAAGATTGCGGTTGCAGCATTGTAGAACATAGTCACTCTCACAAAGAGAGCCATTCACACGAGCATCATCACGGAGATTCTCATGAACATCAAAAAACTCATAAACATTTGCATGACAATCCACAGCTAAACGACCCTAAAACCATCTCTGTAATTACGAAAATTTTAGATAAAAATGACCAAGAGGCACAGCATAATCGTGAGCATTTTAACTCTCACGGTGTTCTGTGCATAAACCTTATGAGCAGCCCAGGAAGCGGAAAAACTACACTTCTGGAAAGTTTGTCGGATTTAGCTGATTTTAAATTTGGTGTTGTTGAGGGCGATTTGGAGACAAGCCGTGATGCAGATAGACTAAAAGCAAAAGGAATAGAAGCTCATCAGATTCAAACAGGTTCGGCTTGTCATTTGGACGCATTTATGGTTCATAAAGCTCTGCATCACATGAATTTGGACAATATGGACGTATGTTTCGTAGAGAATGTCGGAAATCTCGTCTGTCCTGCAAGTTATGATGTCGGAAGCCACTTAAACATAGTGCTTGTAAGTATTCCTGAGGGCGAAGACAAAATAGCTAAATATCCGGTTATGTTTCGTCAGGCAGATTTGATTTTATTTACCAAAACAGACTTGCTTCCCTATTTTGAGTATGATATTGAAAAAGAAAAATATATGGCAAGAAAGCTAAAACCGAGTGTTGACATACTTGAAGTCAGCACAAAAGAAGTGAATTCGATAAAAAAAGTTTCCGAGTGGATCAAGTTTAAAATGGAGATGAGATAATGTGCCTTTCAATACCCTCAAAAGTAGTAAAAATAGACAAAGAGAATGAGATAGCAACGGTAGATACTATGGGTGTGCAAAGAGATGCTTCTTTATCTTTGATGAGTGAAGAAGAGATAAAAATAGGCGATTATGTACTTCTGCATATCGGATTTGTGATGAACAAAATCGATGAAAAAGAAGCATTGGAGAGTTTGGAGCTTTATAGAGAAATTATAGATGCTATGAACGAAGAGGATAGGCAACTTGCGATTTTAGAAGCAGACGAATGTTCAAATAGAGAAGTCTAAAATGGCTTTAGAACTTAAAAATCTTTATGATGATTTTAGAGATGCAGACACCATAAAAGCTTATGCAAAAATCATAAAAGAGGACGCAGCAAAGCTGAAAAATCCTATAAACATTATGGAAGTCTGCGGCGGTCATACGCATACTATTATGAAGTACGGTCTTCCTCAGCTTTTGCCCTCAAACATCAAGTTTATCCACGGTCCTGGCTGTCCGGTTTGTATCATGCCAAAAGAGAGAATTGACCATGCCTATGTTTTAAGTATGCAGCCGGATGTGATACTTGTGACTCTAGGCGATATGATAAAAGTACCCGGAAGCAACGGAAGTCTGCAAACTGCAAGAAGCAAGGGTGCAGATGTTCGTTTTGTCTATTCTCCTTTAGAATGCCTAAAGATTGCAAAAGAGAATCCAACTAAAAAAATCATCTTTTTTGCCATAGGATTTGAGACGACTACGCCGATGACAGCGGCACTTCTTGATGCGGTCATAAAACAAAACATCCAAAACATCTTTTTTCATATAAACCATGTAACGGTTCCCGAAGTAATGCGTGAGCTGATAGATAGCAGAGATATACATGTAGATAGTTATAACAACAAAATAGACGCATTTTTAGGACCCTCACATGTAAGTGTTATAAGCGGAAGTAAAATCTACGAGGAGTTTTCCAGGGATTATAACCGTCCCGTGGTTGTCTCGGGTTTTGAGCCGGTTGATGTCATGCAGGCAATCAGCATGATAGTTAAACAGTTTATAAGTGGCAGATGCGAGCTTGAAGTGGAATATAAACGGCTCGTTACTTACGATGGAAACGTCAAAGCGCAAGAACTTATAAACAAATATTTTGAAAAAAGAGACCTCTTTAAATGGAGAGGTTTAGGAAATATCCCAAAAAGTGGATTAAAACTAAAGCCTGAATTTAAAGAGTATGATGCAGAGGCAAGATACAAAGATATTCTTCCAATCGCCGAGATAGAAGACCACAAACTTTGCATCTGCGGAGACATCCTAAGAGGCATGGCAAACCCCCCTGAGTGTACCATTTTCGGCACTGCATGTAAACCGACTTCACCCGTTGGAAGCTGTATGGTAAGCTCAGAGGGCGCGTGTGCTGCGTATTATAAGTATGGGAATTTGGTATAAAAAACTTACCAATATTTGAGTATCCAAAAAAAACGCTAGTTAGATGAAATATGTTACAATGACAGTATTCTGTCATAAAAGGTTTTAAAATGCAGGCGTTAAACTACACAAGTGCTAGAAATAATTTGAAAAGCATCATAGAAGATGTGTGTGAGAACAATGAAGAGGTGATAGTGACGACGAAAAACAACAAGTTGGTCGTCATCATTTCACTCGATGAATACAATGCCACACATGCCAAAATAAAACAAGATGTTCAAAATGCCATAAAAGAGATTCAAAAGGGCGACTTTTTAGACATCGACGATGCTTTTGAGACAGCAAAGAACTCCTATCGTGCATAAAATAGTTTTTTCAAAAACTGCTGTTTTGAACTTAGTGGAACAGGCAAAATATATTTTTGAACAAACTAAAAATGAGGAAGCAGCCGACAGGTACTTGGATAAGATGAAAAACTACATCATCCAAACGCTCTCAAACTTTCCAAAATCAGGAAGACCCACCGAAGAACTCGCCCCAAACACCAGAAAACTTGTCTATCAAGGATACTCCATAATTTACAGTGTTTCTGACACGCAGATAGAAATATTGGTGATTTTTAGAGAGAATTTGCCTAAATTATGAAAGATGAAATCTATAATATTTTGTTATTGAAAGAAAGGGGTAAGCTGTGGAGTTAGTATATCTTTGGGTAGAAGAGTATAAAAATATAAAAAATCAAGGGTTTAACTTTTCGCCGAGATTTACATGTAAGTATAAAGATGGTGAATTAACTATTGATAAAAAAGAACATGTAAGTATCTTTCCTCCAAATATTAATATTACTGCTATTGTGGGGGAGAATGGGAGTGGGAAGAGTAGGATTTTAGAATGTCTTGAAAAAATAATATTAGCAGATAATGGACAAGAGTTAGATGAATTTAAATATGTTTTAGTTTATCATAAAGAAGTGCCTTTGTATATCTCCAATATTGTGATGAGTACTTCCATTAGCGAAGAAGTTGTATTTAGTGACATTTGTTCATTGGTTTATAAATATTATGTTTCAGATAAAAAAATACATCGAGCAAGATATTATAGCTCTGCGAATTTACGTTATTTTACACTTGAAAAACAAGGAATTGTGAATATACTCTCTGCCAAGCAAGACAGTATGAACTCTTTTCATATTTCTTCATTTATGTATGAACCAGTAAAAGTAGAAATTTCATTAAAATCTTATGACAAACTTATTCAAGAACATATATCTTTACTTAATTTTAAAAAGTCTGATGAAATAGAAAAAATATTAAAAGCAATAACTGATTTATATCATCAGTATTTATCGATTTGCTATATTGAGCAAAAAGGCTTAGATGTTAATTCTAATATACTTAGTGATAAAGAGTTGTTAATACAAAATACAACTACTTCTTTGTCACAAAATGATTTCAAAACTTTTTTCATGACTGTAGCAACAATGAAAGAATATGAAATATCCAAGATGTCTCAAGAACAAAAAAATATTTATTTTCATAAAGATTATTGGCATTATTTTGAATTTGATTTTATTGATGAAAAAGAGAGAAGATATAATCATTTAAGTCATGGAGAAAAAGTTATTTTTTCTCAACTTCTAAGTATATTTTTTTACATAAATGCAAATGAAGAATTATTATTTTTATTTGATGAGCCAGAGATAGCGTTACATCCTCAATGGCAAAAGCAATATTTAAATGAAATAATCAACTTACTGCAAAAGATACCTAAAAAATATCATTTTATTTTTGCAACTCATTCTCCATTTTTACTCTCAGATTTATCGAAAAAAAATATCATATTTTTAGAAAAAGATAAAAAAACTGGTAATTGTAAAAATGTGAATGATGAAACTAAGATTGAAACTTTCGGAGCAAATATCCACACTTTACTTTCTCACGGTTTTTTTATGGAAGATGGGCTTATGGGTGAGTTTGCGAAAGGTAAGATAGAAGATGTTATAAATTATCTCAATGATAAAGAGTCAAGCATCAAAGATAATGATGAAGCTCAAAAACTTTTAAATATTATTGGTGAACCTGTTATAAAAAATCAACTTCAAAGAATGCTTGACAGTAAAAGATTATCTAAAGTTGATGAGATTGATAAAATAAAATCTGATATGGAAAATTTGGCAAAAAGATTGGAAGAGTTAGAAAAGTGATTAAAATCTATACAACTCAAACCATTGTTGATAATTTTTATAATTCAGTAGTAAAACTATTTGAAAATAAGTTAGTAAAGACTAAAGATAAACAGATTATTTGGTCTATAGAATTCAAGATAATAGATAAATTGTTAAAAACAAAACTCAAAAATTTTGATGATAAAATAACTTTTGAAAAAATCATAAAAGCTGATTATGATTATATGTACAAACTAGTCAAATTTTTGGATGAGAATCCAAAAAGATATGAACTAAAATCTAAAGAAAAAGATTACTTTTTAGAGATGTATAAAAGATTGAAAAAAGCAAATTTTATAAAAGAGTTAAATATCAATGTATGCCCTTATTGCAATCGAAATTACATTTTTAATTTTAGTAAAAACAACATAGAAAAAGCAACAGCCCAACTTGACCACTTTTTTGATAAAAAAGATTATCCCTATCTTGCAGTTAGTTTATACAATTTAGTACCTAGTTGCTCGACATGTAATCAAAGAAAATCATCAAAGAGAGAAAATATTTTTTATCCTTATTTAGAGAGTTTTAATAAGAGTGCAAAGTTCAGATATAAAGGAATAAAGTCTATTGCTAAAGATGAAAAAATAGATTTTTTAGATGCTAAAAGAGTGATGTTTGATATAGAAGCTATAAAAGATAAAGAAAAAGTAGAAAAACATATAGAGGTATTTAATTTAAAAAATTTATATGAAAATCATAAAGATATAGTTGCCGAGTTGATTCAAAAAAAAGAGATTTACAACGACAGCTACATAGACGAACTTATGCAAAAATATGAAGGAACGCTATTTAAAAACCGTGAAGATTTACTGAGACTTGTGACATGTGGATATGTGAGCGATGACGACTTACACAAACGCCCTTTAAGCAAACTCATCAAAGACATAAGCGAAGAGTTAAATCTGATATAAGCGAATAAAAACAATGGAGAAAACAGATGACTAAAACAATAACACTAGCACATGGAAACGGTGGAGAAGAGAACAATGAACTTATCTCTAAAGTTTTTTACAAGGCTTTTAAAAACGATATCCTAGACAAAAGCGAAGATGCGGCTATTATCCATAACGGAGAGTTGGCATTTTCAACAGATAGTTTTACGGTTTCGCCTCTCTTTTTTGCGGGAGCAGACATTGGGAAGCTTGCTATCTGCGGTACATGTAACGACCTTGCTATGATGGGTGCAAAGCCGAAATATTTGACATGCAGTGTCATCATCGAAGAGGGATTTGAGACGCGAGACTTAGAGAGAATCGTGCGAAGTATGAAAAAAGAGCTTGAGATTAACGGTGCGATTATCGTGAGCGGAGATACAAAGGTTGTGCCTCGCGGAAGTGTCGATAAGATTTTCATAAACACGACGGGAATCGGTGAAGTTTTAAAAAAAGGCATCAGCTCCAACAACATAACAAAGGATGATGTCATCATTGTAAACCGTGATATCGGCTGTCATGGTGCGGCTATTTTTGTAGCCCGTGAAGGTGTCGAGATGAGCAGTTCTTTGCAGAGCGATTGTGAGTCGCTTTACCCTCAGGTAAAGGCTCTTTTGGATGCAGACATAAAAATAACGGCTATGAGAGATGCAACCAGAGGCGGTGTGAGCGCTGTTTTAAATGAGTGGTCAAGACAGTCAGATATCTGCATAGAAGTTGAGGAAGAGAGCATTCCTATCAGCAATGAGGTAAAAGGCATTTGTGAGATGCTCGGTTTTGAAGCGACTGCTTTGGCGAATGAGGGTACTTTTGTTTTGGCGGTAAATCATGACGATGCGAGAAGAGCAGTTGAGATTTTGAAAACTTTCGAGAGTTGTAAAAATGCAGCGATAATAGGTAAAGTAACGGATACGCATCTGAAAAAAGTTATTCTTAAGAGCAGTTGGGGAACTTCAAGATTTTTAGATACGCCAAGCGGCGAGTTGCTTCCAAGAATTTGCTAAAGTAATGAAAATACTTTTAATCGTTTCGGCATTTAACTCTCTTACGCAAAGAGTTTTTTGTGAGCTTCAAGATATGAATCATTCGGTTTCGGTTCAATATGCGATAAGCAATGAGGCGATGATGCAGAGTGTTCTGGAGTTTGCGCCCGATATCATCTTTTGCCCTTACCTCAAAAAGTATCTTCCAAAAGAGATATTCTTAAAAACTCCCACTTTTATACTTCATCCAGGAATCAGAGGAGACAGAGGGCATAATGCGCTCGACCACGCTTTGAGGGAAGATAAAAAAGAGTGGGGTGTTGTGATACTCAGAGCAAACGAAGAGTTTGACGGCGGAGATATATACGCCGAGGTCAGGTTTGAGATGAGAGATACGACAAAGGCTTCCATATATAGAAACGAAGTCGCAGATGCTGCTTCAAAAGCGTTAAAAGAGCTGCTTAGAAATTTGGATTCCAAAGAGTTCAAGCCTACTCCTCAACTTAAAATGCCGATGCATAATTACCTGAACCAAAATGACAGAGCAATAAATTGGCAAAATGACACCACCCAAGAGATCATAAAAAAGATACATGTAAGCGATAGTTTTCCTGGTGTAAAAGATGAGTTTTTAGGGATAGAGTGTTATCTCTTTGGAGCGTGGAGAGAAGATAAACTCAAAGGCAATCCGAAGGAAATAATCGCCAAAAGAGACGGTGCAATTTGCGTCGGCACGATTGACGGGGCAGTCTGGATAAGTCACATGTCAGAAGTCGGCAGGTTCAAACTTCCCTCAACCTATGTTTTAAAAGATAAAATCAAAGGCGTTAAAGAAGAGCGGCTTCCTCTTATTTTTGATATGAGCTATAAAACATTTTATGAAATCAGCTCCCATAAAGACGGAGATGTGGCGTATTTATGTTTTAACTTTCACAACGGTGCTATGCACTCTGAGCAGTGCATCAGGCTAAAGTATGTGTTTGAGTATTTAAAAGAGAGTGCCAAGGTGATTGTGCTTATCGGCGCGCAGGATTTTTTTAGCAACGGCATACATCTAAATATACTTGAAGACTCTAAAAAGCAGGGTGAAGACGGCTGGAGCAACATAAATGCCATGAATGATTTGATAAAGTCAATCATATTCGCAGATGATGTAATCACGGTTGCATCTCTGCATAAAAATGCCGGAGCAGGCGGAGTGTTTCTGGCTTTGGCATGTGATTATGTCCTTACATGTAAAGATGTCGTTTTAAATCCACATTACAAAACTTTGGGACTCAGCGGAAGCGAGTATCACACATTTACACTGCCAAAAAGAGTAGGTGTGCACAAGTCAAAAGAGCTGCTGGAGCGTTGTCTGCCGATAAATGCCGATAGAGCAAAAGAGATAAATATGGTGGATGAAGTTTTTGAAAAAGAGAACTATTTTGAGCAATTAAGAGATTTCACCAATAAACTGGTAATAACGCAAGACGCGTATGATGATTTTTTATATGAAAAAGAGAATTATCTGCAAAAAAACAGAGAGTTTATAGATGAGTGCAAAGAGAATGAGTTAAAAATAATGTATCCTGAATTTTGGAATGAGGAGAGTTCGTTTCACAGGCTGAGACATGATTTTGTTTATAAAGTCTGTTCTATGCAAACACCACAAAGATTAAAGGAAATATAAATGCATGAATACAGTATAGTCCAGTCGCTTTTAGACTCATGTGAAGAGAACGCCGCACAAAACAACGCTACAAAAGTAACCAAAGTCGTAATAAAAATAGGCGTGATGAGCGGTGTCGAGCCAGAGCTTTTAAAAACTGCCTTTGACACATTTAAAGAAAAAACAATTTGTGAAGAAGCTGAGTTGATAATCAATATTCAGCCAATACTAGTCAGGTGCAACAACTGTTCAAATGAAGCAGTTTTGCAAAAGATACAATACTGCTGTCCTACATGTAAAAGCACGGAACTTGATGTGCTTGACGGGGAAGATATGTTTTTGATGCAGTTAGAGTTAGAGTAATATTTAATACCTATAAATGGGGTTCCCCCTTAGAAAACGGAATATTAGGTACTTCCGTTTATACGCAAGAAATATGTAGTAATACTGATAAAGTTTTCTTTGAGAAACTGGAATGATTGTAGGCGTTATGTAGAATAACAAAAGATTCTCTCCATGTTAGACTAACTTTCAAAGGGACCGTTCATAATTCCGTGTCAATCGGGTAAAATAATAAATACCCAAGGAATGACACATGAAGATAGAAATAGATGTAGAGCAATTTGCTCGTGATATAAAAGCCGGTAAAAGTATTGGCGGTGCTGATGGAGCTTTGGGCTCACTTATCAAACAACTTACGGAAGCTGCACTTGCAGGTGAGATAGATTCCCACCTCGCACAAGACCTCACAAGAAACAGAAAAAATGGCTATAACTCAAAAACTATGAAGAGTGATCATGGCTCTTTTGAGCTGGATGTTCCAAGAGACCGCAATGGTAATTTTGAGCCCGAAATTGTTAAGAAAAATCAAACTACTATGACGAGTGAAATTGAGAAAAAGATGTTGTCGCTTTATGCATTAGGCAACAGCTACACTCAAATCTCTGACCATATAGAAGAGATATATGGTGTAGGCTTCTCTAAAGCTGCAATAAGCGCAGTAACTGACAAAATCATACCAATGATTCAAGAGTGGAAACTTCGTCCTCTTGAAGAGGTATATCCCTTCTTATTTTTAGATGCCATTCACTACAAAGTCAAAGAAGAGGGTCGCTATATTTCAAAAGCTTTTTATACAGTACTTGGTGTACGAGTAGATGGTAAAAAGGAAATATTAGGGCTTTATCTGGGAGAGAATGAAGGTGCAAAGTTTTGGCTTAGTGTTATTACTGATTTACAAAACCGTGGCGTTAAAGATATCCTAATTGCTTCAGTTGATGGACTTAAGGGCTTCCCAGAAGCTATAAACTCAGTATTTCCAAATACTGAAGTTCAACTCTGCATTGTGCATCAAATACGCAATAGTCTTAAGTTCATTGGCTCCGCCAATCAAAAACAATTTGCCAAAGAACTCAAGGCTGTGTATCAATCTTTTACGAAAGAAGAAGCTGAGATTGAACTGGATAAATTGGAAGAAAAATGGGGTAAAAAATATCCTATTGTTTTTACTTCTTGGAGAAATAAATGGGATAATTTATCTGTGTATTTTAAATACCAAGAGGATATTAGACGCGTAATATACACAACAAATATCATTGAATCTGTGCATCGCCAGTTTAGAACTTTGACTAAGACTAAAGGTGCTTTTCCTAACGATGATAGCCTATTGAAATTACTTTTTATGGGTATCCAAAACGCTCAAAAAAAGTGGACTATGCCAATAAGAAACTGGAGCTTAACAGTCTCCCAACTCTCAATTCATTTCGATGGACGACTCGATAAAGCTTTAAATTTATGATACACTTTTAGGAATTATCCGATGCTGACACGGAATAGTGAACACTCCCCTTTCAAACGAATGAAAAAAATTCTAAATTTTAGTAAGCACCCTACTCCACCATCTTAAACCAATGTAATACCCATTACTTCAAGCAAAAACAGAGCTTCATACCGGCTGAAGATTGCTCCCTTGAGATGATTTTTTCGTATGTCGATGTGGGTGTTTTGAGCATCGGTAAAATTAGCATATTCCAAGTGTGTGTTATCAAATAGTGCTCCCTTGAAATCCGTACCTGAAAAATTAGCTTTTTGGAGTGAAGCGTTACGAAAATCAACCTCTTTCGCGCGGCACTCTTTCATCACAAGGCCCTCTAGCGTTAAGCCTAAGAAGTTACTGTCATTTAGAATACACTCCGTAAATTTTATAGGGTCGGCACTAAGTAAGCTTTTCCAATCAGCCATAGTCCAATCAATGCCAATCATTTTACATGATACAAATGAAACATCACTCATTTTAGTATTGGTGAGTTTCATTAGACTTAGGTTGCAGTTCTCAAAACGGCATTCGACAAATCTACATGAAGAGAAGAAAGTTTCACTAAAGTCGCAAGATACAAATGTACACGATTCGAACTCTGCTTTTTGAATCTTGGAGCCAGAAAGACTAATATTTTTAAACTCCTCTGCAAAGCAGTCTATGTTATCAGTAATCTTTATTGCAGTCATATCTATCCTTCTCTCACATTCATAGATGCCATTTACATCCTAAAAAATCATTACGAGATTATATCTTTTTACTGAAATTTTATAGTTGCGTAGAAAGCTTTTATTTCCATCTGAGTTCTTTCATGAGGTGCTCGTAAACATGCTGAATTTTCTGCGCATCGGCTTTACCCTTGTAATCCATTTGAGCACGGGCTATAGTAGTGTTTACGTCCTTTACCGTAATACGAATATACCCGTCAAAATCTGTTCCTATTGAATGGCTTTGGACATTGGTGCAATTGGCGCAATGAGTGTAAACTTCTAGATGAAGAAGAGCATTTGAGTCATTTTTGAAATCGCTTTTAAGGATACCGCTTATATCATCGATGTGGAGTGCGGCTGGAGGGTGAGCGATGAAAGAGGGTTGTGTAATTTCTGTATAGATTTCCCTCTCCATACATCCATTTAAAAATACAAAGAAGAAGAGGAGAAGAAATAAATATTTTTTCATAGCATCACTCGGAGTGGTTTTAACATACATAAATACTCTCATTTATAAATTTTTCTATTCAATATTAGGTATTTCCAAGCAAGTAAAGTATCTTATTTACCTTCAAAGCCGGCATGTGGAAATTCTCACCCAACCACAGCAGCAATCATACTCCCCTCATCACTACGCGCATAAATCATAGTCGTCTGTATATTCTCATGACTCATAAGTTCTTTTATAGTTGAGAGGTTTACATTCTTTTGCACCATCTTTTTACCAAAGGTATGGCGAAGGAGGTGTACTCCTCTTTTTTTAATACCTAATTTTTTAAAGAGATTTTCTATGAGAGAGTAGAGTTCTCCTCGCAGCATCACCCTGCCCTTTGTAGTTAAATTGATAAAGTTCTCATAACTCTTCATTTGGGATTGAGGAGTGTTTTCATAGTACTGTGTTATCCATTGTAATTCATACTCTATAGTATCTGTTCGTATATATACGAACCTCTCTTTATTTCCTTTGCCAAGTATCTTTATTTTATAAACGCCCTCTTCTTTTAGAAGTAAAAAATCTTGTAGTTTTATGCTTAAGACTTCACTTGCCCGCAGACCTGTAAAAAGAAGTAGTTTTAGAGTGAGTCTGTTTCTGTATTGGATGAAGGATTTTGGTTTGATGGGAGCGTTTAGATGTTTGAGTAAAATATCGTACTCTTCATTCGTGAGATACTCTGGTTCACTCTTTTTTGCTTTAGCTTTTAAATCTAAAAATTTGCTTCTAAAATCAATACCCTCTTTGTTGTGTGTTGATACAAATGTAAAAAAGCTTTTGATGACTGTAATATGAAGATTTTTAGTATTTGTTGCAATATCTCCTCTGCTTTGAAGAAAAGAGATAATGAAATCTCTTTCTATCTCGTAAAAAGCAATCTCTTCATGAAGAGAATAGTAGTCATACAACTTATCCAAGATACCGGAATAGTTCATGATTGTACTTTTTGACATATTGAGCACTTTCTTCTCATTTATAAAGCTTTTTTGCCATTTATCAAATATTAAAAGTTGGTCTTTTGGCATATTGGAGTCCTCAATTTAGGAAATATTTATATTATAGCACATACTATTTTTTGTTGTGTACTATATTTATTCATATGGTTTAATTTGGTATATGAAAATATTAAAATAGTCACTTTACTTTATTATACTATTTTGTTAAAATATACTTTTACAAAAAGGTATTAAAATGCTAGATTCATTTAAAGAAAAACAAAGAAGATTAGTTTCATCACTCGATACTGTTGCTTACATCAGGGATGAGTATCATTTTATTAACTCTGATGAGCGTCTGATTGCACTCATTGGCGCAAGAGGTGTCGGAAAAACTACTTTACTGTTGCAGTATGTGAAACAATACAATCTTGATGAAGCACTCTATTTTAGTGCTGATGATATTAGCATAATCAATTTTGGGATTATAGAAATTGTTGAGGAGTTTTATAAACTTGGCGGTCGCATTGTTGTCATAGATGAAGTTCACCGTTTCAAAGAGTGGTCTGGACATATCAAAAATATCTATGATTTCTTTCCGGAGCTAATCATACGCATAAGCGGCTCTTCCATGCTTAATATTTTGATGCAAAGTCATGATTTAAGCAGACGCATCCTAATTAAAGAACTTGCAAAACTAAGCTTCAAAGAGTATTTTGAGATAAAAAATGAAGTTATTTTAGAGACTTATAGTTTTGAAGAGTTACTAGCAAATCATACGGAAATATCTTATACACTCACTCAAAAATATCCCCTGCTCTACAAAGAATTTACTGAGTACCTAAAAGCCGGTTGCTATCCTTATTTCCTTAGCAGCAAAAATGAAGAAAATTATTATTCCAAACTTCTAAACTCGGTTGAAAAAATAATTTATGAAGATATTCCCTCGACCAATAAAATAAAATTTGAGAGCTTGGATACATTTAAAAAACTGATGTATAAAATGGTAGCCGCAAAAGTACCTTATAAAGTGGTTATTGACTCCTTAGCAAGAGAGTTAAGCATCAGTGAACCAACTCTCTATACTTATTTGGATATTTTAAATAAAACAGGTCTTTTTAAAACTATTAAAAAGTTTTCTAAAAAAGAATCTCGCAAGCCGGAAAAACTTTTTTTCTCAAATACAAATCTCCTTTATGCAGTGTCGAATGATGTAGGCATTCCAACCGAGATAGGTACGCTCAGAGAAACATATTTTGTGAACAGCTTTAAAAATATTTATTACAGTGATATTGGAGATTTTGTGGTAAATGATTATATATTCGAAGTTGGCGGCAAAAATAAAGACTTTTCACAAATAAAAGATACTCCTCATAGCTATTTAGCACTAGATATTGATACAAGTACAAATAAAAGAAAAATACCTCTTTGGCTATTTTCATTTATAAGAACTGTCCAAGCATAATCATAAAATATACTTTATGATTTTACAGTATAATAACAAACATTATTTAAGGATTATGTATGAATATAGATTATTTCATCAGAAAACAAGAGCTATTATTATCTAAATTAGCAACTACTTACATTAGAGATGACTTTTTTAATGCCTTAAATTCAAATGAACGTTTGGTTGGTCTCGTGGGAGCAAGAGGTGTCGGCAAAACTACTTTACTTTTTCAATACATAAAAACAAGTACAACTAAAGCGCTTTATATGATTGGCGATGATATTGAGTTCACCAATTCAAAGATATATGATTTAGTTGATGAGTTTTATACTCTTGGGGGCAGAATTGTTGTCATTGATGAAGTCCACAAATATAAAAACTGGGCTCAAGAAGTCAAAAACATCTATGACAGCTTTCCAGATTTAACCATACGCATAAGTGGCTCCTCTATGCTCAATATTTTATATGAAAAATATGATTTAAGCAGAAGATTAGTCATCCATACTATGCCGGTGCTGAGCTTCAAAGAGTATCTTGAGATTACAAAAAATATAAAACTAGGTTCCTACACATTCGAAGAGGTTCTGACAAATAGCAGCACCATCTCCAAAGAGTTGGTTTTTGCTCATGAAGATTTGTATGCACACTTCAAAGACTACCTGAAATATGGAGCTTATCCATTTTATTTAGAGGGGCTTGAGAGCTTTAATCAAAAACTCTATAACGCCCTTGATAAAATCATTCATGAAGATATTCCCTCTTTGAATAAAATAGATTACTCTCATATCTCTATTTTTGAGAAGCTTATCTTCTTTGTAGTCTCTTCTAATAAACCTTTTAGTATTAATGTCGCTTCACTCGCTCGGGAATTTGGTGTCAGTGAACCTACTCTCTATACCTATCTAGAAATACTTGATAATACAAGTATCTTCAAATCTATGCGCAAAAAATCTCAAAAAATCTCAAAGAAACCCCAAAAGCTTCTTTTTTCAAATACTAATATTTTATATTCTTATGCAAATAAAATCGATTTGGAACTTGACATTGGTGTCGTGAGAGAAACATACTTTGTAAATTGCTTTAATAATATCTTTTACAGTGATATAGGTGATTTTATAGTAGATAATAAGTTTTTTGAAGTTGGTGGAAAGAATAAATCATTTTCTCAAGTCAAAGACCTAGAGAACAGTTACTTAGCTATAGATATAGATTTTACATCAAATGATAAAAAAATACCACTTTGGCTATTTTCATTTATAAAAACTCTCTAAAATCCTAAAATATAACTGTTTAGTACTTTTTTTAGAATTTTAGTAAATAAATTACTTTAAAGTATTTTATTTATCATCTTAATAAACTCAGTTTTTCATATTTAGTGCTATCAGAGTGCCAAGTAATTCAATAAAGTCCAAATAGTATATTACAATATATTATTGTGTACTATATAATTAG
>CANMJR010000030.1 GCA_947498025.1 Helicobacteraceae bacterium | reverse complement strand
TATTTCTAAGTAACTTCAACTTAATAGTTATTATTAAATCTATTTACTTGCTCAGTTTTCAATGATCTCAAACTCATCCCGATGACTTCTACTTGAAGTTTCTCTAGTCCTAAACTTTAGGTCTCTGTGTTTGTGGACGGGAATTATAGACAAATCAAACTTTAATGTCAATACTTTTTTGAAGAAATTTGAATATTTATACAAAAGTGTTTACATTTCATAACATCTTCTTATGCATAAAACTTTTGTCTTACATTATATAATGAATTAATAACTTGACTTTACTCACAATACTGAATTTGTTGCTTTTGATTAACTCTTTATATATAAAATTCCCTATCAAAATCAAATGTGTATTAACTATATGCAAAAAAAAGGAATAATGATGGGACTATATAATCGCGATTATGCAAGAGGTAAATCTTTTGCTTATGAAAATACTTCTAAAAGTGATACACAAATAATCTCTTTTGTAAAAGAGACTTATAAACTTTTTGCAGCTTCAATGATGGCTGGGGCAGTTGGTGCCTATGTTGGTGTGCCGATGGCTGCAACCATTGCTGCATATATGTGGCCGCTATTTGCTTTAGAAATAGGCTTACTCATTGGCTTGCACTTTGTTAAGCATAAGCCGGGGATTAACCTAGCAGTTATGTTCGGATTTGTATTTATGACGGGATTAATGCTTGCGCCTCTACTTTCTCGCACTCTTGGAATGAGTGGAGGTGGAGCTATAATCGGCAATGCTTTTGCAATGACATCTGTAGTATTTGGCGCTATGAGTTTTTATGCTATTAAAACAACAAAAGACTTTACTAGCTACGGCAAACCACTTATGATTGCACTTTTTGTAATTATTGGTTTTTCGATTCTTAATATGTTTCTTGGTAATCCTATACTACATGTTATTATCTCGGGTGTAGTTGTTATTCTATTTAGTATTATGGTTATCTACGATACTCAGAATATTATGAATGGCTCATATGAGACCCCAATTGATGGTGCAATTGCACTTTATCTCGATTTCTTAAATATTTTTACTGCTCTTTTACAGCTATTTGGCATCTTTGGAAATGACGAATAATTCATCAACTTGCAATTTCTCACCCGAACTTTTTCGGGTGATTGATGCAAATCTTAATCGCCTCAAAGAGGGGATAAGAGTTGTTGAGGATATTATGAGGTATCAAGAAAACAATAAAAAGCTATCTTCAAAACTTAAACAGCTAAGACACAAATCCCGTATTGAAGAACAAGAGCTACTGCTAGAACATCGTGACAGTATAAATGATGTTCTCCGCCCAACTATAAAAAGCGAACTCACTCGTACTGATGTAAAAAGCATACTCATAGCTAATTTTAAGAGAGCACAAGAGTCATCAAGAGTTTTGGAAGAGCTCTTTAAGCTTTACAATCTCGACTATAGTGAAAACTTTAAATATATAAGATATGAACTTTATACTCTTGAAAAAGAGGTGATTTTTGAAGTAATAAACACTACTTCGAACTCCAAATAATTGACTGGATACTCGTTCATTAATTTTTTCATTTGTTTATAATTTAAAAGGCTTCTCGAGCCACTGACACCACTTTGTTTTATATACTTAAACATATCTCTAGTAGATTTAAACTCCAACTTATAATCAACTATCTCAAAATCTGCATCAAAACAGTTCTTTTGAAGCTCATAAACTTCATTTGCAGTTCTAAGCAGTGGAATAAGTGATGCTGTTTCATGCAATGTTTTAAAAGTGTTTGAAGTAAAAATGGCTAAAGCTATCGGAGCATTAAAAAGTTTAATGTTTCTAAATACATTTTCTAAATTTTCTGCCCACTGCAAGGCTGAAGCAGAGAGAATAGCGTCATATCTCTTTTTTAAAAGAACTTCAAAAATAGTTTCATCATTAAAATCACCATAGAAACTCTCTATATTATTTGATTTAGGATGCAATTCTAGCATGCCAGATGAAAAATCAACTCCGCAAAAATGTTCATAATTCCAATCAATACTTTTGCACAAAGCCCCACTACCACAACCTAAGTCTAAAATATACTTAGGTTTATATGTTACTTTTTGAAGTAATTTTTTTACAACTTTATTTTGTATTATATTATTGGAGCCGTAATGAATGGCATACCTAGAGAATTCCGAACTTATTTTCATTTTATTTACAACCAACAATACGCTATCTTTCTAAAATTATACCCTAGTTTGTAATCTTAACTTTTTTAGATATAATTCGCAACTTTTTATATTTAGGAATTAATAAATGACAACTAGTTTTTTACTTATTGTACAAATTGTTTTAGTTGTATTCATCGTGATAGCAGTACTACTACAAAAAAGCTCAAGTATAGGTCTTGGCGCATATAGTGGCTCAAATGAGTCTGTTTTCGGGGCAAAAGGTCCGGCTAGTTTTTTAGCAAAGGCTACTTTTATAATAGGATTCCTATTTGTTGTAAATACGGTTGTTTTAGGATATCTCTATTCACAATCAAAAAATGTATCTGTGGTTGACGCTCTTGTAGAAACAACAAATGTTGTAGCACCGATTGTAGCACCGACAGCTACTGTTGTTACACCAACTCAGCAAAGCGAACAAAACAGTACAAAATAGTTGCATTCACTGCAACTATTCCTAATCCTCCCTATAAAACATCTACAATGCCACTTTTATATCATTTAAAATATTTCTTGCTACAATTACGCCATTATTTACACAAGGAAACAAAATGCTCAATGAAATATATAGCGAATGCGAAACAAAAATGCAGTTAAGCATAAACCACATGTTAAGAGATTTTAAAACACTTAGAACTGGTAAAATTACCACTTCAGTTTTGGATAATGTAAGAATCGACTATTATGGCACCTTAACTGCCCTTGATCAAGTAGGTTCAATTATAGCGACTGATGCTACCACAATTGTAATCAATCCTTGGGAAAAAAACCTTTTATCGGCCATTGACAGTGCTATCTCTAAAGCGAATGTTGGAGCAAATCCAAATAATGATGGAGTACAAATCAAACTATTTTTTCCTGCTATGACAGTAGAACAGAGGCAAGAATCCGTTAAGCAGATGAAAGGGATGGGTGAACATGCAAAAGTTTCTCTTAGAAATGATAGAAAAAATGCAAACGACAAAATTAAAAAACTTGAAAAAGATAAATTGATAACGGCGGACGAATCAAAATCTGCTCAGGAAGCTATTCAAAAAATCACAGATAAATATTCGGCGAATGTTGAACAAATTTTAAAAGATAAAGAAGTAGAAATTTTAAAAGTATAGGCTATTTTGCATCATATCAATGGATTATTTTCTTTGACTATGTTAACTCAAAATACTTGTACACAAAAGGTGTTCTATAAAAAATACTAACATTAGGAATTTAGATGAATATTAAAAAAATATATATGGATGCAAATGCTCTTTTAGAGGGACATTTTAAACTAAGTTCTGGAAACCACTCACAATTTTATTTACAATCTGCAAAGGTATTAGAAAACCCTAAAACAGCAAAACTACTTGCGGATGAACTTGCAAAGCAAATCAGAGCAAGCGGAGTTAAAATTGACACTGTTTGTGCCCCAGCTCTTGGTGGTCTGATTGCCGGTTTCGCCCTTGCTCAAGCGCTTGATTGTCGATACATCTTTGCAGAAAGAGTAGAGGGAAAAATGAGTATTCGTCGTGGCTTTGAAATCAAGAAGGGCGAGAGAGTGTTAATGTGTGAAGATATTATTACCACTGGCGGTTCTGCGATGGAAGCAGCGGAAGTTGTTGAGAATTTTGGTGGCGAAATAGTTGCTATTGCTGCACTTGCAAATCGTGGTTTTTGTAAACGAAAGAATAGCGACGTTACAACTAAAACTAATTGTAAACTGCCACAAGATATTCCATTTTTTGCACTGGCCGACTTTACATTTGAGATACACTCTCCAGATAATTGCCCGCTTTGTCAAGATGGGAGTGAAGCAATTAAGCCAGGTTCGAGAGGAAATTAACAAGAGTAGAGAGTAAAACTCTTTACTCTCTACTGCAATAAACCTACAACATTTGAAGCACCTGCATTCGCTTGGCTCTGTGCAAAAGAGCCGATTTGATTCATAATATTTTGTCGTGAAAAGGTAGCACTCTCCGCCGCAAAATCAACATCTCTCATTTGAGACTCGGCTGAAGCTAAATTAATATGCGTTACAGATATATTTCTAATAGTTGATTCAAGCTGATTTTGTGATGCGCCTAGAGTGGAACGAATATCGCCTATTTTACTCATGGCACTCTCAATAGTATCCATTGCACCCAAAGCAGCGGCTTGCGTTGTAACATCTATTTTTCCAACAAGGGAAGAGACTTGAGTATCACCGATTGTGACACTTTGCGTTGCTCCGCCGTCTGCACCGGTTTGCGTGACAAACATGCCATTCCCAAAACTTCCACCGGTTCCATCAAGTAGCTTCATACCATTATACTTTGTAGATTTCGCTATGTCGTCTGATGATTTTAGTAAGCCGTCTATCTCTTTTTGAATAATTGCTCTATCATCTGAACCCATAGTTCCATTTGAAGCTTTCAGAGTAAGAACTCTAACTTTATCCAAGTTATCACTATACCCTTGCAGTGCTCCGTCCGCAACTTGAAGCATACCGACACTCTCGTTTGCATTCATAATAGCCTGACCCAAGCCAGAAACATAAGATGAGAGCTTGTCGGCAATACCAAGCCCTGAAGTATTATCAGACGCACTGTTTAACTTAGAACCGGAAGCAAGAGCCGACAGACCTTTGTTGATTCCGCTATTTGTAGAGTTTGAATGTAAATTAGCATTCATTGATGCCACATTTGTATTAATTGAAAAACTCATTTCAAATCCTTCGTATTTTAAAATAACGATTGTAGTTGTATTTTACCATCTATTTAGTAAAACAAAATTAATGGCTTTTTAATTCACATGTTCGCATGCTCTCAACTAAAACTCTTGCCACTTCTGCTTTTCCATCAACAATAATAGAAATATTTAAATCTGCTAATTTTTCTTTCTCTTCTAAAGAGACAACTTTTACAATCAGATTCACATCTTTAGAATACTTCAAAACAGCTTCGCAAATCAGCCGTTTTTTCTCTAAATTATCAAGTGTAACTATAACGGCAGCTGCTTTTTCAACATGCAGCGCATTTAGGATAGAGTGTTTTGAAGCATCTCCTAAATACGCCTCCATGTTGTCATTGAGAGCCTCTTTAACATGCTTGTAGGAGTTATCTACAATGACATAGGGAGCATTCAGTTTATCCAGCTCTTTTGTTACAAATTTTCCGACTATACTGTAGCCGCAGACAATTACGTGATTTGCTCTGCTTTGCAAGGCCGACATGTCTGAATCATCCTCTTTCTCTTTTGTAAAGAGTTCAACAAAAGTACTGATTTTACTAATAAAGAATGGAGTGACAATCATGGAGAGAATTACGACTAAAACCAATAATTGTGTTAAATGAGTATTAAGCAAACCATCCGCACTTGCAACCGCAAATATTACAAATGAAAACTCTCCAACCTGAGAGAGTGCTAATGCCGCTTTAAAAGAGACTGGATGAGAAGATGATAATCTTAAAATGATATAAATAATTGCCGTTTTCAGAACGAGCACAATTACAAACAACCAAACTATAAGTGCGAATTTTTCTACAAAAAGTGCTACATCAATCTTCATTCCAACAACAACAAAGAACGTGCCGAGAAGCAAATCTTTAAAGGGTGCAATATCTGATTCCACTCTGTGATGGTACTTTGTCTCAGCTATAATCATCCCGGCGACAAAAGCACCCAATGAGTAGCTAAATCCTATGTAATGCGCCAAAAGTGAGGCACTGACTACAATAAACAAAACTGAACCCATAAAAAGTTCATCAAGCTCCGATGAAGCAGAAAAGTGTAAAAGCCAATTCATAAGCTTTTTTCCAACAATAAACAGAAGACCAAATGCAAAAATAGCACTTACAACCGTATCTTGCAAAAGAACAAAAATACTCTCATTTCCTTCACTTGCCAAAAAAGTTAAAAGAATCAAAATAGGGATAACCGCTATGTCTTGAAATATAAGTATTCCCGTCGCTTTTTGCCCATAGGGTGTGTGTATCTCTTTTGAACTTTTCAGATAACTTAAAACAACCGCGGTAGAGGAGAGTGAAAATGCAAAAGAGATAATCAAAGAGGATTTTAGATCAAGATTAAAAAAATAGTGGCTGATGGCATAAATAACGAGAGCAGTAAAAATAACCTGCATAAGTCCATTCCCAAATATCTCTTTTTTCATACTATCCATTTTTGCTAAAGATATTTCAAGACCGATAGTGAACATCAAAAATACTATACCAAATTCACCGACAAGCCCAAGTGCATGTGAATCACTCATAGCTCTTAAGTCGAAAGCATAAGCTATTATTATGCCGGTGAATATATATCCTATAATCTGAGAGATTCCGAATTTTTTTAAAAAAATATTAATAATTATTGATATTCCTAATGCTGCTATGATGTAAAATATTGAATATTCCATTTGAACCTTTTCTATTTTCTTGTTATATTATATACTGAGCTTTCGCACCTAATTCTAGCCAAAAACTGTCAAAAAACACCACATTTTAGAGAGTTAACCTAAACTATTTTATTCCTCTTGAGAATCAGTTAACATCAATATAAAGCCCTATCTTATCGTATTGCACTTTGTCTATATGCTGGTTATGAATAAAAAAATAGCCACTTTTATGCACCAAAGCAATGAGAGTTTTAGAAAAGACACCTACTGCCTGGCAATACATTTTTAATCTCGTTTTCTATCTCATCGATTGTGTTGTGTTCTGCTATTTTTATTCTCATAAACAGTGACCAGCAAATTCTGTTCACTTTTCTTTTGTTTAATGGGAATTAGTATAACTATGATAGGTGCTATTATTGAAAAGTGGTGCCCGCATATCTCTGAGATTGATGCAGTGACTCTTGATTAACTCATTCCTAGTTTTTTTAGCAAACTATTTGCTAACACCGCGTAGATAATCCAATAGATATATTAATATCCTTTTTCGCTCCACAACAATTTCAGCATTTAAAGTTTGTCCAACAAGAAGAGATTTTGTTTTCTCTGCCATATCTTTCTTATCCAATATTACAATAGCTTCATACACAGTATCTCCAGCTAGATTGATTTTGCTGCTTGCACTTATGTAGTTTAGTTCTCCTTGCCATACACCAAACTGTTTAAATGGGTAAGCATCAATTTTTAATTTTACATCTTGTTTCTTATTGACGCTAGTCATTTTTGATGTTGGAATCTCTATTTTTGCAATTAACTCTTCATCCTCTGGTACTATCACAAATGCCGGTGATTTGCTATCTATTCTCATGTTAGAAGCCCATGTTTGTGCTAAAGAAACTGTTCCATCACATGGCGAATATATGGCATCTAACCCATCCCTCGAGGCATCTATATTACCTCTGTTTGCATTTGATAAAATAACTTTGCGTTTTTGATTTTGATTTTCCATTGTTATGGTTATTAGTTTAGCTTTTGCCATATTCATATTTTTTAAATTTTCATTTTTTGTCTTTTCAAGATTTGCACCTGCATTTGCCAAAGAATCTTTTGCTTTTAAATAAGCTATTTTTGTAGTAAATCCCTCTTTATAGAGATTTTCAGAAAGTTGTTCTTGTTCTTTTGCTCTTAATAAACTTTGTTCAGCTGCAAATTCTTCAATTTTACTAACATTCTCAATGCTAGTTAGTTCTTGTTTGGCTATCTTAAAAGATAACTCCGTATTTTTGACTATGCTATTTGCTATTTCTATTTCATCACTGCTTATGGTGGCTAGTACTTGCCCTTTTTTTACTTTTTGCCCTTTTTTAATGAACATTTCTAAAATTACACCATTTGAATTTATATATATCTCTTTTACACCATTTTCAGTTGTTATAATACCTTTTCCGGCAGCAGTAATATTTATAGTAGCAAACCAAGACAATACAATAATAAAAGTTATTAAAAATGAAAAAGAGTAAAATATAGCTCTTGCCAATAGATGAGGTCTTTCGAGTAAAAACGTGTTAGTTGCGCCCATTTATATTCCTTATGAAAGTGCTATCTGTTTGGCACAAAGATAAAAATAGTATCCCTTGTCAGCAATCAGTTTTGAATGAGTGCCAACTTCTACAACTTCACCATTATCAAGCACAACGATTTTATCCGCATCTCTAATAAGCGATGCTCTGTGTGTGATTATAAACATTGTTCTGCCAAAACCTATTGTCTTTAAATTATCTTTAAAAATTTGCTCTGTTTCAATATCCAAATCGTTTGTAGGTTCATCCATGATTATAAGTGGTGGATTTGATACGAGAGCTCTTGAAATTGCAATAAGTCTTTTTTGACCGCCAGAGAGTCCCATCCCTTTTTCACCAATAACGGTATCATAGCCACCAGGCAAATTAATGATGAAATCATGTGCGCCGGCAAGTGTGGCTGCTTCTACAATTTCTGCTATTGATGCATTAGGCATACCAAAACTGATATTATTTTTAACTGTTCCTGCAAATAGATTTAATTCTTGAAAAATAACACCTACATTCGATCTTAAAGAAGTTAAATTCACTTGTGATATATCAGTTCCGCCCAAAAGTATATGACCGCTATTAGGATTTGCAACTCTTGTCAGCATATTAATTACTGTTGACTTACCGCTTCCTATTTTACCGATAATAGCAACATATTCTCCATGATTTACATTTAGTGAAAAATTATTCAGTATCGGTGTTTTGCTATTTTCGTAAGCAAATGTGATGTTTCTAAATTCAACATCTGTTCTTGTTAAATTTAAATCAGGTTTGTTTTTGTCATCTGTTCCACCTTCAGATTCTACCCCGTAAATTTTATTAAGTCCAGATGCATAATAATCCGCTGATGATATATCATGGTATATCTGTACAATATTTCCCAAAGGAACAAGTGCAAGCATGCTTATCATATTGAATGCAAGAGCTTGACCTATGCTTATTTCATTTGATAAAGCAAGTATTGACGCATATGCCAATATTACGGCAGTTGTCAAAGTTCTCATCGCTATTACTGCAGAGTTGGAGATGGAGCCAAGAATAATATATTTATTGACATTTTGGAGATTGTTAATAAACATAGTTTCCCATCTTTTTTTAGTTAAATTTTCTGCACAAAAAACTTTTATTGTTGCAATATTATTTATAGACTCAGTTGTATGCCGATCTGTATCGGAATCTTCTGAGAGTGTTTTTGGCAAATATTGTCTAACATAATAGGTGAAAGCAAAAATTGCACCGCCGATGATAGATACAAATCCAATAAATACCAAAAATAATTTTGAATTTGAAAGAAAAAGGGCTATTAAAAATGCCATTGCCGTTGATCCGTCTATAAGTATTGTTGAAATTATTTTAGACATATGTTTTTCAACCGCACTGCCAGATTCAAATTCACCTATAATATCAGATACTGGTTTTTTCATAAAAAAACTAACTGGCAATGTAACTAAGTGACTGAAAAATTTACCCAGAAGTTCTACTTGTAATTTGCCAGATATGAAAAATTGCAAATAACTTCTAAGAGCATTTAAAACACCTGTAAAAACAGCAACTACGATAAGAGCAACTATTAGCACAATCAACATATTTTCATTTCTTTGAACCAACACATCATCAATCAAAATGCTAATAAAGATTGGAGGCAAGAGGGCAAGTAATGAAATAAATATACTTGTTCCAAATATCTCTAAAAGTATTTTTTTATATGGACGCAATATTTTTAAGAATGAATGCAGTGTTATTTTCTGGATACCATCAGCTTCTTTTGAAGTTCCATTAACAAAAATCACATCGCCATCATATGCATTTTTGAACTCTTTTTCATTAAGTGTTATAAATCCATTAAGAGGATCAGCTATTTTAAATGATTTTTTATCTTTTGAGTACACTACAACTATGGAGTTCTTTAATTTGGTGATGTACGGAGTTTTTAATTTTTTTAAATCTTTATATTTTAATTTTTTAGATATAGCTTTTGCAGAAGAAAGATCAACAAACAAATCTTCCAATGTATCAAAAGTATATTTAGATATATTTTCAGAAAGTTTTATTTTATCTATTTTTATATTTAATAAATCAGATAAAAATGATGTACATGATTTCATTGATTCTAAAAAAGTAGCTGCTTTTTCTAAAGTAAATTTAGAACCTAATTGATCATCCTGATAAAAATCACCTGTAAGCTTATTGTTTATTACTACTTTTGACTGAAGAAAAGCATCTTTTGGCACACCTGAAGCTCTATACATGTCAATGATATTTTTAATTTTATTTGCAATGGCAGGATTTGAATTTACCAAGTTCGTAAATTTATCTTTATCTATAGAAATAAGCTGTGTTTTATTAACGCATTTTGCAGTCGCAGCTCGTGGCTCATCAGACATAAGTGCCATCTCCCCAAAGAATTTACCCTCTCCAAGAGTCACTAAATGGACATCATTACCATTAATGTTTTTAATTATTTCTATACCACCGGAAGCTACAATATAAAATTTATCACCTATGTCGCCCTCATAAAAAACAATGTCACCATCATTTTTTATATTTTCATATTTAAGTTCTGACAGCCATTTTGCGCTCTCTTTTGAACTTAAAGCGCCAAAAGAGCCAAAGTTTTTTAAGAATGATTGTAAAGCTTGGTTTGCAGAAAAAGTCTCTACAAAATTAGCGAACTCTTTTCTATCATTCATTAAATCCAGAAAATCATCTCTTTTTAACTTTGCTACAACAAGATCTCCTATAGCAAAAACAGAAGGATGGTCTGTTAAACTTTCAGTATTTAAAATAGAGTGCTCACCAAAAAAATCACCTCTTTTTAGTGTAGCAATATTTTTCATCTTTGCATTTTCTTGAACAATTACTTTTGCTGTACCGCTAAAGATAATAAAAAAATCATTATCAACACTATTAGATTCTACAATACATTCGCCATGTGAAAAAAACTGTAAAATGAATTTTTCTCCTAATGCTTCAATTGAATCATCATCCAAAAATCCAAATATTAAACTATTTTTTAGTAACTTTAGTAATTCTGGCACTTTCATTCGTATTCACTTAAATTGATATTTAAAAATTCAGGAGAACGGCCTATGGCTTCAAAGTAACTTGCAAAAGAACGCATCATGTCACACTCAAAAGAGAGAAGCTGCTTTTTACGAATTATAAGTGAGTTCATATTATCAAGATAATTTTTCATAGTAGTTAAGCCTAACTCAAGTTTTTTATCTTCATTTAGCATTATTTTTTCTTGAGCTTCCACGCTATTTCTAGCAAAATTGACTATATTCTTGATTGTATCAATTTCTAACAAGGCTTTTTTAACTTTAATCTTTATATCATATTTAATTTTGTCCTCTTTGGCTGTTGCAGACATTAAGCTAAGTCTTGTTCTTGCTAAATCTGCAATAGCAGATGAATTGTCGATGGGCATTGAAAATTTGAGTCCGGTACTAAAAGAATCATGATCTTTCGTATATGGGTTTAAACTGGATTTCTCAGGACTAGGATTATTCAATGAATAATCTATACCTACATTCAGGGAGGGTAATAGTTGATTGTCATAATAAGACAACAACCTTCTTGAAGCGTCTGCCTGAGTTTTATTAGCCAAAATTTCAGGATGTTTCTCAAGTATGGCACTTTCATCTTCTGAATTATTTATAGAATATTCAAATGGTAAATCACTTGCTTCAAACTTATCGTCTAAAGATCCCAATACAGACTCGAAATTTATTTCATTTATTTTTAAATTTTTTTCTGTAATTGCCATCCTAGTTAACACATCGGCTCTTGAAGCAACGATTTCTTGTATTAAAGCTTTTGGAAATCCTCCTAGTTCTACCATTTTCTCTTTTTGCTTCAATAACTCTTCAAGAAGTGTGAGACCATAGGTTTCTAATTCATAATTTTTCTGTGCCTCATAAAAATTCCAATAGGCAACTTGAACATTATATATCGTATTTAGTACATCTTGTAAAAAATTATATTTCATACCATCATATATTTTAGAAGCAACAAATATTTTTGTAGTGTTTACCTTTGTACCAAAATCTTTAAGTAAATTTTGTGAAAAAGAGACACCTGTTGATGCTTCAAATTTGGCACTTGATGACATTATAGTTAGAGGTGGATTATTATCATTAATATTTTGTGAATAATTTAATCCTATAGTAGAACCAAGAACAGTCTGTTTTGAAAGAGAGAGATTAAATGCGTCTTTTTTAGATTGAAGTTCAATAGCAGCTTTAGAATCAGTATGCAAATAACTAGAGCTAAATTTTGCGTCAAACATACTACCTGCTTTTAATATATCAGTATTATATAATTTTGGTATATATGATGAAACTATTAAATTCGGATTATTTTTTAAAGCAATACTAACTGCTTCATTTAGAGAAATTGACTTTGCATAAATTAAATTATGAACAATTATTAATAATAAAAATAGTTTTTTTATCTCAATTTCCTAAAGCATTTTTCTACAATATTAGCATAAGATTAATCATTTTATCGAACAACTTGCAGATTCAACTCAAGAATTGCTTGGATTTAAGTGCGAAAGTTGAGTTATATACAACTAACCCAAATTCTAAAGTAAAACGCTTGAGGCTTAAAATACAGACTGAAAATCATCTAACTAATTTCATTATTTAACTTTTCAAAAGTAATTTTCTATTATAATCGCGTCTATTATTTAACTATATTACGGAGTTTTTGCATGACTAAATACATTTTTGTTACAGGCGGAGTTTTAAGTTCTCTTGGAAAAGGGATTACGGCTGCGAGTGTTGGCACACTGCTCAAACACGCCGGTAAAAAAGTGGGCATGTTAAAGATAGACCCCTATATAAATGTTGACCCTGGGACTATGAGTCCGCTTGAACATGGTGAAGTTTTTGTTACAAAGGATGGCGCAGAGACTGATTTAGATATAGGAAACTATGAAAGGTTTTTGGACACCTCTTATTTAAAATCGAGCAACTTCACAACGGGGCAGGTTTATTTAAGTGTTATTGAACGAGAGAGAGCAGGCGGCTATCTTGGGCAAACAATTCAGGTTATTCCTCACATTGTCGGCGAAATCGTAAAGCGAATCAAAGAGGCTGGCGAAGGGCATGAGATCCTAATTGTAGAGCTTGGCGGAACAGTCGGTGACATCGAGGGGCTCCCTTTTATGGAAGCTATCCGCCAGATGAAACATGATGATGAGGTTGAGGGAACATTTTTTATACATGTAACACTTATCCCCTACATCAAAGCAGCGGGTGAATTAAAATCTAAGCCGACGCAACACTCTGTTCAAGAGCTTCGCCGTATCGGAATTACTCCTCAGATGATTATTGCCAGAAGCGAAAATCCAATGCCTAAAACTTTCAAGAAGAAACTTGCGATGAGTTGTGATGTTTCACAAGACAGCGTTATAGAAGCACTTGATGCAGCAACTATTTATGATGTGCCAATCTCTTTTTTAAGACAAAATATTTTAAAACCTCTCTCAAAAGAGTTAAATTTAGGTGAATTAAATCCAGACATGGAAGAATGGGATTCATTGGTTAAAAAAATAGTTCAGCCTAAAAACAGAGTTGTTGTAGGATTTGTCGGCAAATATCTCCAGCTTAAAGAGGCGTATAAATCTTTAACCGAATCGCTTATTCACTGCGGTGCACATTTAGATACAAGAGTAGATATACACTGGGTGGATTCTGAAGAGGTAGAAGAAAGAGGGGCAGAGGCACTATTAAAAGATTGTGACTCTGTTTTGGTTGCCGGCGGATTCGGAAGCCGAGGAGTTGAGGGTAAAATTCAAGCTATTCAATATGCGCGTGAAAACAAAATTCCATACCTCGGAATCTGCCTTGGAATGCAGTTAACACTTGTAGAGTATGCTAGAAATGTTCTTGGGTTTAAGGGTGCGAACTCTATAGAATTTGATGAAAAAACACCTTACCCTATGGTTTATCTCATAGACAACTTTTTAGACCAAAGCGGCAACAAACAACTCCGCACGCACAAATCGCCGATGGGTGGGACTCTAAGACTTGGAGAGTATCCATGTGATACAAAAGAGGGCTCAATTTTGAGAAAAGCGTACGGCGGAGCCGAAACTATTTTAGAGAGACACCGCCACCGTTATGAAGCAAACCCGACTTACCGCGAGGCACTAGAAAAAGCCGGAATGATTGTTACCGGTGAATCGGATGGACTTATTGAGACTGTTGAAATTGAAAATCATCCTTGGTTTTTAGGCGTTCAGTTTCATCCTGAATTTACTTCAAGACTTCAAACCCCAAATCCATCTATACTAGCATTTGTTAAAGCATCTTTGGGTGTTTGGTAATAAAACTATTTGCTAAGTGATATACCATTATTAAACAAATCAGCTCTTTTTGAGCTGCTCTCACAAAGATTTCCAACAGAAGATAAAAAGTTATCTCAAATTCCAGACCCTGTACTGCTGAGTGATGCTACAAAATCTGCAAAAAAAATTGCACTTGCCATAAAAGAAAACAAAAGAATAGCAGTAATTGGCGATTATGATGTTGACGGGGTAAGTTCAACTGCCATTATGATTGATTTTTTTAGACAGATTCCCTATCCGCTAGAAGCGATAATTCCAAATAGATTTAATGACGGCTACGGAGTTTCCCCAAATGTTTTAAATAGAGTCGATACCGACCTCTTAATAACCGTTGACAACGGAATCACTGCCATAGAAGCTGCAAAAATATGCAAAGAAAGAAACATTGAATTAATAATAACAGACCACCACACTCCATCAGAAACGCTTCCGGACGCTTTTTCTATAGTTAATCCTAAACTTTCTACATGTCAATACCCCTTCAAAGAGATATGCGGTGCACAAGTGGCATGGTTACTTTTAGCACTCTTAAAAAAAGAGTTAAATCTCTCAATAAATATGAAACAATTTTTAGACATTCTATCTATTGCCATTATTGCGGATGTTATGCCTCTCATTGATATAAATCGAACACTAGTTCAGGAAGGTTTAAAAGTTTTAACAACATCAAATAGACCCTCTTCTATCATTATAAGAGATTTTTTAAATAAATCTGTAATCACTTCAGAGGATATTGCCTTTGCAATAGCGCCTAGAATAAACTCCGCAGGAAGACTTGAAGATGCTTCCATTGCCCTGAAATTTTTTACAGCGACATCGACAAATGAGGCATATAAGCAATTTGAACTCCTTAGCAAATTGAATGAATTAAGAAAAGAGACAGAAGCCGAGTGCACGAAAGAGGCTATAGAGAGTGCTGATGATTCTCAGAATATAATAGTTGTAGCACATGAAGATTGGCATGAAGGCGTGGTTGGAATCGTTGCAGCAAGGCTGGTTGAACACTTTGGTAAGCCTTCGATAGTGTTAAGTTGTGAAAACGGCATTGCAAAGGGGAGTGCAAGAAGTATCGGTGAAGTAAGTATTTATGAACTTATAAAAGCCAATGGCTCCTATTTGACAAAGTTCGGCGGTCATAAGATGGCAGCAGGAGTCGGTCTTGAAGAGAAGAATATTGACGCTTTTAGAGTTGCCATTAACAAAACTGCCTCACAACTATCCCCTATTCATTTTATGCCAAAAGATTCCATAGTCGGAATATTATCAACTGAGGATATTGATTTTGAACTTTTAAATTTACTTGAGAGGTTTGAGCCCTTTGGAGAAGCAAACCTTCGCCCCAGATTTTTACTAAAAGATGCAGAAATTATAAGTATAAAATTGATGGGAAGTGATAAATCACACTCAAAGATTGAAGTTAAACAATTTCCGAACGCCGTAAAAACATTAGAACTTATAGCATTTAAAAGAGTGTTTGAAATGCCTGAAAATAAAAAAATTACCTGCAGCTACACGGTTATAAAAAATGAATTTAACAATAGAGTATCCCTTCAACTTCTTCTCAATAAAATTTACTAAAATCATTCAAAGACACACTTACAATCAACATGTGTTTACTTTAGATACACCTATTAAAAAAATCTATTCTTTAAAACTAATCTTAAGGCTTAAACTTGTACTATGGTATAACTTTATCTAATAAAAAGAGGGAAATCATGAAGAAAAGTAAAATTTTAGAAGAAATACTGGCAGAAGTTGACAAGCATCCGGAGATTATGTCTCGTCGTGAGGCTTTAAAATATTTAAGTGTATCTCCGTTGGCTGCATCAATTTTAGCAGGAGCTACTGTTGGGACAACTACTGTTAGTGCGTCTGATGCTAAAGGTAAAATAGTTATTGTTGGTGGTGGATTGGCTGGTATAAGTACAGCTGCTCTTCTTAAAAACACTTTAGCAAATGCTGAAATTACAGTTATTGAACCAGATCCTAAATCTGTCTCTTACCAGCCAGGTCAAACTCTTGTTGCTGCAGGTATTTGGAAAAAAAGCGACATCGTTTATATGACTGATGACTATCTTCCAAAGGGTGTAAAACTTATCAAGGGAAGCGTTACTGCATTTGATCCTGCCAACAACAAAGTTACGGTTGACGGGAAGGAAGAAATATCGTACGACCAACTAGTTATTGCTACGGGACTCGTACTAAATTTTGCAGGAATCAAAGGCTTAAACGGTGTTATCACTTCATCCGGTGCTGATAATGCTGCTACAAAAGCTCAAGTTGGTAAGGATGGTCTTCACTCTATCTACTTTCAAGATGGTGCAGAAGCCACATGGGCCGGTATTCAAGAATTAGTTGCAAAAGCTAAAGCTCATACAGGTTCTGAAAAATTAAAAGCTGTTTTTACAGATCCTCATACACCGGTCAAATGTGGCGGCGCTCCTAAAAAAATCATGTATCTAACACATGCAAGACTTCAAGAAGCTGGTGTGGCTGATAAAGTCGAACTTACTTTCTATCCAAACGGCGGAAAAATGTTTCCTGTTGCTGAGTACCATGATGCAATACTTGAGCAATTTAAAACTAGAGGTTTCAAATGGAATTATTCTCATAACCTGACAGAAGTAGATACTGCAAATAAAGTTGCCGTATTTGATCATCATGCACAAGTAAAAGGAAAGATAGATCCAGATACCGGCGAAGCTGAAATGATTACTACACATGAGAGAGTTGAAGTTAAGTATGACTTTATACATGTTACACCTCCGATGAAAGCTCCTGATGTTGTTGCTAAATCACCGGTTGGCTCTGAAAAAGGATGGGTTCCTGTTACAAAAGAGACTCTTCAACATGTTAAATTCAAAAATGTATGGGCTATTGGAGATGTTGCTGCAATTCCTATGGCTAAAACAGGCGGTTCTATCCGTAAACAATACAAAGTTTTAGTTGACAATATGGTAGCTGCGATGGAAGGTAAAACTACATTGCCGGCTGCTTATGGTGGATACACCGTATGTCCACTTATTACAAGCATTGGTACAGTTATGTTAGCTGAATTTGACTGGAGTGCAAAGCCAACTCCATCATTCCCACTTGATCCAACAAAAGAGAGATGGATATGGTGGTTATTAAAAGTTTATGCACTTAAGCCAATGACAATACATGGTATGCTATCAGGCAAAGCATAATTTAACCCTCGAAAGAGGGTTAGGCTATATTTTCCAAAATGTTACAATAACTATAAATTATCGGTACTGGTTTTAATAAAAATTATATTTTTATTTTTACTTCGTTAAAATACATAAATTTTGAAGGAGATTGAATGAATAAAATCGTAAAAATTGCACTTGGTGCAACAATTATTTTAAGCATGGGAGTAACAACTCTAAGTGCAGATGTAGCAAAGGGTCAAAAACTTTATTTAAAACAATTAAAAGCTTCATGTTCTGAAGCGAATATAGGAACCGGTGCATTAATGGCCGGTAAACATACTCAGGCTGAATGGAAAGCAATTAAAGAAGGCGGCAAATTAGCTGATGAAATCAAAAAGATTTGTCCAAATGTAAAGGATGGTGCAGTTAAACCAGATTATTTGGATCATTACTTTGACTTTTTCCACGAATACGGTAGTGACAGCGGAAATGTTCCTTCTTGCGGTTAATTAAATAATCCTAAACCTCTTTAGCCTATGCCTTGACAAGGTAAAGTGGTTTAACCCCCTCTAAACTCTGCGTTCTTTTCAAAATTAAGCCTCAATATCATCTTTTTAACTTATAATAAACTATGAAAATTATCACACTCTTTTTAACAACTCTTTTTCTCTTGAGCGGATGTACAAATAGAGATAAAATGCCTTTAAATAAGCCCGTACTGACAGAATTTGGTATTAACTCTCTAACTTCAAAGACTCAATTTACGCTAAATGCTATTACTCCAAATCTCTTAGGTTATGATATAACAAATTTTACAGCTTTGGAAGGCGGAGAATCTAAAAGCATAATGAGAGTAAGTTATCACGGGCGTGAAGTGATGATAATAACTCCAACTAAGCCAAAAGACGACTCTCAGCAATATATAAAAAGTATATCAATTACGAGTGATTATGTAGAAAATCCTTTTAATATTAAAATTGGCGATGCATATAATAAAGAGGACTTTCCCACATGCGAAGAGCTGAAAGAGAGTCTCATCTGTAAACAAGAAAAATTTAAAAATATTGTATTAGTTTTTAAAAAAAACAGTAGTTTATGGTCTTTAAAAGAGATAGTCTGGGATGATAATGCCAACTGTTTCTGAATGCCATAGGAATCGTTCGGAAATAACAGAACTAAGAGTTTTGAATAACAATTTTATAGCATACAGCACAAAGGCACATGGCATAAGAATCTTTTGCCATGAAGAGTGTTCCATAAAGTTGAATGTAAAGATGCTTCATGAGAATTTTTCAAGTGCAGATGCCACTGCTTTTAGCCCCAATGGAAAGTATTTAGCATTTTGTGTTAAAGCAGAAATATATATAATCCACCTACCAAGCAAAATATTGATTCAAATAGTAAATACCTATAAAGAAGAGATAGAAATACTCTCTTTTGATTTAGAATCAAAGTATATCATCGCGGGAACGGCTGCAGGCAGAGTACTCCAATATCGGTATGACGCTTCATCCTTGCCTGCAAGACTCTGCTCATTTAGTCAAGCGAACCAAACACAAATGTTAACACAAAGTTTTGTAAGCAGCTTTCAATTTCACAAAAACAGACTGGCTTGCGGTAGCCATTATGGTGACATATTTATCGTAGATTTACACTCTCGTGTCAATAAAAATCATCTATCAAACTCTAAATCCCGTGTAAATACCATCTGCTTTTTGGATGAAAGAACGCTAATAAGCGGCAATGCAGACGGAAAATTATTTATAAACTATTTGGACAATAGGAAAGAGTCTAAGCAGATAGATACAGGTTTTACCACTATATCCAACATCGTATTGATGTCAAATCCTAATTATGTGATGGTGAGCGGAAATGCTAATCATGTCTCAATTTACGATATAAAAAAATATAAAATTGTTCATAATAAATACATAGAATTTAGCGGTAAAGTGAATAAAATAGTACTGGTTAATAATGAAACATTAATAGCCGTTGCAGATAATTCAAATATCTTCCGTGTTACATTGCCTAGCCTTGCAAAACTTAAATCGCTTATTTTTCATAACCTATTAGATGAAGCTTTTAATTTATGTGATAAAGATTTTGCAATGAAAAACTCACAAGAGTATAAACAACTTCAGAAAAGTTATGAAACAGTTTATGCGCAGGCTTCAGAGGCGCTTATCAAACAACAAAAAACGTATGCTCTCGAACTAATGAATATATTTAAACATGTACCTTCAAAAAAAGAGGAGATAGCACTACTCTTTAAGGCTTACGAGAATTATCCTAGATTTCAATCTCTCTATTTAGAAAAAAAGTATCCTCTCGCTTATATCTTAAGCACTGCGTTTCCCGCACTTCAGCACACACATGAGTACAAAAAGATGGAAGAATCTTGGAGGGAGGCTTTTTTGAATGCTCAAAAACAAATTCTTCTTGGCAGAGATGAGATTGCAAAATCTCTACTTTATGAATACATGACAGTGATTTCCAAACGACCCATGATAAAGTTAATTTTAAACCATAACAAAAAATTTATAGAGTTTTTAAAAGCAATCGAAGCAAAAGAGTATCAAGAAGTGAATGAAATTGCAAAGACACATGAGGATTTTACTAAAATTCCAACTTATAAGTCTCTTCAAAAAAGTATGCAATATTGCTTAATTGAGATACAAAACTATATAAAATATGGTGAAGTTGATTTGGCAACTGAGTCCTTAGAAAAATTTAAAGAACTTCCATCAATAGCCTTAGAGCTCGATACACTCAGAGAAGATTGCAGAAGTATGCAAAAACTCAAAAATGCTTATGAGATGAATGATTTTAAATCATGTTATGAAGTTTTAGATACATGTAAAGGCTTGGAGTTTAGTCAACTTGGTATATTACTAGATAAACATTGGTCAAAACTCATGCAGAGTTGTGAGGAGTTTGCATACATGGGCAATATAAAAGAGATAAAAACAACGCTTGGGGAGCTTATTCTTCTTAATACCAGAAGAGATAAAATAGGCGACCTCTTAAGGGTTAGTTTTCATGCCAAAATCAAGATGCTTATAGCTAAAAAGAGTATGAAGAGTGCAGAAAATATGATCTATTCATACATAGATATCTTTGGTGTTGATACAGAGATAAAGTTGATAATGCGGCTTTATGAAGCTACTACAAAAGCCAAACTAGCCATAACAGAGAACAGCAGAAGAGCTAGAGATAATTGGATTAATTCTGAAATAATTACTGGTTTTTAAGCCCCATAATGGTCATTAAGCTATTTATAGTATCTCCAAACTCATTTTGAAGCTGTGCATCTTGAGTTAAAAACTCTTGCATCGCCTCTTTTTTATCTATAGCTTCATCAAGCTCTCTGTCCGTTCCTTTGTTATACGCACCGATTCGAATTAGAACCTCGTTCTCTTTCAAAAGTGTATATAACCTTCTAAACTTCAAAACAGCCTTGAGATGTTCCTTCGTAATAATGTCATTCATAACCCTAGAAGCTGAGTTGAGTATGTGAATAGGCGGATAGATGCCAAAATCCGTAAGTTCGCGTGAGAGGACGATATGCCCATCTAAAATAGAGCGGGATTGGTCGGCGATTGGGTCGCTCATGTCGTCGCCCTCAATAAGTACCGTAAAAAAAGCAGTAATAGAACCTTTTCCCTCCTCTTTTCCTGCTCGCTCCATAAGTTGAGGAAGAAGAGTTAGCGATGATGGCGGATAACCTTTTGAGGTTGGAGGCTCCCCGAGAGCAAGACCTATCTCACGCTGAGCCATCGCAAACCTTGTAACGGAATCCATAATAAAAAGAACATCCAGCCCCTTATCTTTAAAATACTCCGCAACGCTCATAGCAGCAAAAGCACCGTACTTTCTCATAAGAGGCGAATCATCAGAGGTCGCGACAATAATCACGGTATTTTCAAGATTTCCTCCTAAGTTTTTTTCTATAAACTCAGGAACCTCTCTTCCTCTCTCTCCTATGAGTGCTACAACTTTTATAGGAGCATTCGCACCCTTTACAATCATGCCCATAAGCGTAGATTTTCCAACACCGCTTCCTGCAAAAATACCTAGCTTCTGCCCTTTTCCACATGTTAAAAGCCCATCAATACTTTTTACTCCGACGCTAAAAACTTCGTCAATCATTCCCCTTTTCATGGCAGCAATTGGGGCTTTTATTATAGGAGAAAGTTGCGAACAGTTTATATTGCCTTTGCCGTCGATTGGTCGCATGAATGGGTCAACTACTCTTCCAAGAAGCGCATCTCCAACTGGAATATTCATTCCCGTTTGGTCTAAAAAAACTCTATCGCCCGAGCAAAATCCCTCTACAAAACTAAACGGAGTTATAAAAAATGTAGCCCCGTCTATCTCTGTAACCATCCCGAAAGTCTCTTGAGCGGTATCCGTTGAGACAATTTTAACCATGTCGCTAATACTCACTTTCAGACCTACAGCCGTAATGATAGTAGCGTTTATTTTAACTACTTCACCAAATGCCACCGAATAGCTTTTAGATTTGATTTTATCTTTAAGTGATTTGAATGGCATGGGAAGATTTTATTTAGTAACGCGTGCCGGAAGGTGAATTGATGAGAGAGAAAAATTCACTTCTTGTTTTTTGATCTTTTTTAAAAAGACCGCGAAGAGCTGAAGATGTTGTTGTAGAGTTTATCTTCTCAACGCCTCGCATCTCCATGCACATGTGACGCGCTACAACCACAACCGCCACACCTTTTGGCTCAATTGCCTCCATGATTGCATCCGCAATCTGCTCTGTGAGTTGCTCCTGAATCTGCATGCGACGCGCAAAAACATTTACAACTCTTGGAATCTTTGAAAGCCCGACAACTTTTCCATCAGGGATATAAGCAACATGCACACGCCCGATAATAGGAAGAAGATGATGCTCGCATGTAGAGTAAAACTCTATATCTTTTATAAGAACCATCTCATCATTCGAGCTTGTAAAGAGAGCTTTTGCTAAAATTTCTTTAGGGTTCTCTTTGTATCCGCTATAAATAAATTCATACGCCTTTCTGACTCTTGAGGGAGTGTCCAAAAGACCCTCTCTCTGCGGATTCTCACCCACATGTACCATCATAGTTTTTACAGCAGTTTCAAAATCTCTCTCTTGTTGGTTACTCAAAATAAAGCCTTAAAAGTTATTGAATTAAAACATGAGGAACTATCATAGGATATTTCTTCATTTTTCTAAATATATGTTTTCTTACAATTTGACGCAAATCATTCTCTAAGGCTCTAGGATTTTCAATCATCCCCTCTTTTAAATGAAGCAAGAAGTGCTCTAATATCTCTTCCATCTCTTTGGCAAAATACTTATCTTGCTTATCTGCAACTAAGCCAAAACTTGTAACTTTTGGTTTAGCTACCATTTTGCCATGCTGTCCGTCAACCTGAGCGACAAGCATAACAATACCGTCTGTTGCCAGTTTTTGACGGTCAAGAACTATGTCATCTTCAATTTGATGATTATTTTGGTTATCAATATATGTTTTACCTGTTTTAACAGTTTTAACTTTTCTCATATATTTCGGAGAGACTTCTATCTGCTCACCATCTGTCATAAGCAGGATATTTCTCTCAGGAACACCGCACATCATAGCAGTCTCTTTGTGTCTCATAACATGGTTGTACTCACCGTGAATCGGCAAAAAGAATTTAGGGTTGACAAGACGAAGCATAAGTTTTTGCTCTTCGATACTCGCATGTCCCGAAACATGTATATCTTTATCTGTCGCCACTTTTGCACCAGCTCTTTGAAGATGGTTTAACATCCCAGAAATAGAACTTTCGTTGCCCGGAATAGCGCGGGAAGAGAGTACAATCAAGTCTGTCGGCTTGATTTTAACATGTCTGTGTTCGCCAATAGACATTCTAAAGAGTGCAGAGTTAGGCTCGCCTTGTGAACCTGTTGTAACAATAAGCACCTCTTTGTCATTCATTCGTGCAAGTTCATCCGCATCTACAAATATATTTTTTGGAAATTTTATATAGTCGTACTGCATGGCAATTTCTATATTTCTCTCCATTGAACGACCGATAACACAAACTTTTCTGCCATATTTTATACCATATTGAATAGCCTGAAAAACACGGTGAATATTTGAGCTAAATGTAGAGAGAAGAATTCTCCCCTCAGCCTTGGAGAAAACTCTGTCAAATGCAGGAGCAACACTCAGCTCTGATGGTGTAGGCAGAGTATTGTATGAGTTTGTCGAGTCACTCATAAGACATAAAACACCTTTGTCTCCATAGTGTGCCAGCCTGTGTAAATCTGCCGTATAGCCATCCACCGGGGTATGGTCTATTTTAAAGTCACCCGTATGAATTACAGTCCCGGCCGCAGTCGTAATAGCTAGTGAAGATGAGTCAATAATCGAGTGTGTCATATGCATCCACTCTATCTCAAAATCATTTCCAATTTTATAAACTTGTCTCTTCTCAATCGGATTGAAATATTTTCTGAATTCTTTAAGATGATGCTCATCAAATTTACTGCCAATCATAGCCAAAGGAAGCGGTGTTGCATAGATTGGAAACTGCATCTCTTTATAAAGATAAGGCATTGCGCCAATATGGTCTTCATGGGCATGTGTGATAATTACGGCAACAATTTTATCTTTTATCTCTCGAAGGTAAGTAAAGTCAGGCACCAAAATATCAACACCATGCATATCCTCATCTGGAAAACTCATACCGACATCTACAAGAATTGCCTCTTTTTCTGTTTCAAAAACGGTGATATTTCCACCGATTTCACCGAGACCGCCAAGCGGAGTGATACGAATTTTTGAATTAGAATTCAAATCCAATTTATAGTGAGGATTTAATCTCTGTTTATGTGCCTCTTGATTTTTAGTTACAAAAAGTTTAAGATTTTCATCAATTGGAGCCAATTGACGACGATTTTTACTACTGCTTCCGCCACCACTGCTTCTATTTTTATTTCTGTTTGGATTATTATTTGGCTTAGTGGCATCTGTTGGGCTTGAACCCTCTGTTTTTTCACTTGCAACTGGTTTACGATTGTTGTTTGGTCTTCTGTTGTTTGTATTTGGTTTACGGTTTTCCTGAGGATTACTAGCTTGTACACCCTGATTCTCTTCTGCCATCCAAACTCCTTGTATTTGTTAATTTATAGAGTTGGTGATAGTCGTGGGTAGAGAGTTCATGAGGTCGGACGGTTAATGTAAGTTCAAGCTCTTCATAAGCCTCTTGAAGCAAAGTTTTTTCATACACAACAGATAGATTTTTCATAAGAGTTTTTCGAGGTTGCTTGAATGCAACTCTTAACATGTTCTCGAAATTCTCATCACTTCTATTACTGTTTTTTTGTATCAAAAAAACAGCAGAATCAATTTTTGGCTGCGGTTCAAAAGCAGTTGGCGGAACTTTCACAATAATGTGAGACTCTCCTAAACTCTGAGTTATAACACTCAAAGAACCAAAAACTTTTTCCCCATGTGTAGCGCAAAACTTTTCTGCTACTTCAAGTTGTACCATTACAAGTATATTTTTACACATTGGATCTGCGAGTGCTTTTAAAATGATGTTTGTCGCTATATAATAGGGCAAATTTGCCACTAAATCATAAGGCTCATCAATAAGGCTACTCTGCCAAGCGTTCAAAACATCTCCACAATTTATGTGAAGCCGCTTGGTGGCAATCTCTTCTTTAAATATACTTTGCAACAATTTACATAAATCGGTATCTACCTCAAAAGCTTCTACACTTTTGACATCAACTAAAAATTTAGTTAAATCACCTAAGCCAGGCCCAATTTCTACAATTTTATTGTTTGTTTTGGGCATCGCTTCGACGATTTTTCTTAAAACAGTCTGATCTTTTAAAAAATTCTGTCCAAATTTCTTTTTAGCCACAATGCTATTTATTTTCATAAGGACGATTTTATTATAATTTTGCTTATAAATAGTTAACACTTAAATAAAATTTCAGATTTCTTTTAGAATTCAATTTCACATGCAGCAGAATGTTTCACATGAAACATTTTCGCTTCGCAAAAAGCAATTCTCTTGTTTTGTAGCTTTAGGGGGTTGTAGGGACATTTCTCCCTGCCACTAAAACGGACTTATTCGTTTTAGTGCGTAACATCAAATGATAACCTTAATATAAGCACCAAAGTGTATAATTTCAAACAATATAATCAAGGTAAAATTACATATGAACTATTTTGCAAAAAGAATTATTCCCTGTCTTGATGTTAAAGATGGACGCGTTGTAAAAGGTGTGAATTTTGTAGGACTCAAAGATGCAGGAGACCCCGTTGAAGTTGCCAAGCGCTATAACGAAGAGGGTGCGGACGAACTTACATTTTTAGACATTACCGCCTCTAGCGATAACAGAGATACTATAGTTGACATAGTCGCTCAAGTGGCACGAGAGATTTTCATACCGCTCACAGTAGGCGGCGGAATTAGAAAACTCGACGACATCTATAAACTTTTAAATGTTGGATGCGATAAGGTAAGCGTTAATTCAGCGGCTATTAAAAGACCTGAGTTAATCGATGAGGGTGCAAAAAGATTTGGCTCTCAGTGCATCGTGACCGCAATTGATGTAAAAAGAGTTGGCGATAAGTACCATGTTTTTTTAAACGGTGGAAGAGTTGATACCGGTTTAGATGCTGTAGAATGGGCAAAAGAGGTAGTAAGCCGTGGAAGCGGTGAGATACTTCTTACATCCATGGATGCAGACGGAACAAAAGCAGGTTTTGAGCTCAACATTACCCAGCTGATAAGTCGTGCAGTGCATGTCCCCGTAATAGCAAGTGGCGGAGCCGGAACCATGGAGCATATAAAAGAAGCATTTGAACATGGAGCCGATGCGGCATTAGCTGCCAGTATCTTTCACTATAAAGAGATTGATATAATGGATCTCAAACACTACCTGCATGCAAATGGAATTCCGGTTCGCCTATGATAATTTGTGCAGGAAATAATGAAACTTTTGATTTCGCCACTCCAATGGGAGTTGGATTGATTGAGACGACCATGAACTTAACAAGACTTTGCCTCTTTGATAAACCTGAATTTTTACTCTTTGTCGGAAGTGCAGGGAGCTACGGAAATCATAATATTTTTGACATAGTTGAATCAAAAACAGCTTCAAACATAGAATTAGCTTTTTTGAACGGTGATGCTTACACACCTCTTGATAATGTAATTTCAACTAATATGACAAATAAAAAAGAGGTTATTGTAAACTCATCCAATTATATTTCTACATCTCAAGAGCTAACAAAAGAGTTTTTAAAACTCGGTGTAGAGATAGAGAACATGGAGTTTTTTGCAGTTTTAAAAATTGCTCAGGAGTTTAATATTCCTGTTGGCGGAGTTTTTTGTATAACAAACTATACGAACAAAGATGCGCATAATGACTTTTTAAAAAATCATGAAAAGGCAAAAGAGCTTTTAGCTTTGCATGTGAAAAAAAGAGTAAAAGAGCTTACATCAAATCCAAAGGATTCTTTATAACATGGGTAAATTAAAACCATCATTACTAGACTTTACTCAAAAAGAGCTTTTAGAACTTATCAAACCAAACTTTAGAGTTAAACAGATTTATGGCTGGCTCTATCATCAATACGCCAAAAATTTTGAGGATATGAAAAATATTCCAAAAGCTCTCAAAGAGGAGTTGGCTCAAAAATATATTGTAAATCCAATGAAGATAGTCAAAAAAGAGATTTCTACGGACGGAACTATAAAGTATCTTTTTGAGCTTCAGGATGGAAAAACAGTAGAAGCCGTTTGGTTGAAGATGAAAGAAGAGTTAACCGATGAAGCCGGAAATGTAACTCAAGAAGCCAAATATACGATATGCGTTTCAACCCAAGTAGGGTGTAAAGTAGGGTGTTCATTCTGCTTGACGGCAAAAGGCGGATTTACGAGAGATTTAACCGCTGGAGAGATAGTCGCCCAAGTTGTAAATCTCAAACGAGACAACGACCATAAACACAACAGAAAGATAAACATAGTCTATATGGGAATGGGCGAACCTCTTGATAATCTTGATAATTTGGCCAAAGCTATAGAGATATTTCAGGACGAAGATGGCTTATGCATATCCGGAAAAAGACAAACAGTCTCCACAAGCGGACTGAGCAGTAAAATAGATAAGCTTGGAAAGATGGACTTGGGCGTCCACATAGCCATCTCGCTTCATGCCGTTGATGATGAACTAAGAACAGAATTAATTCCTATGAACAAGGCTCATAATATCTCTTCGATAATAGAAGCTGTAAAAAGATTTCCTATTGATACAAGAAAGAGAGTTATGTTTGAATATTTAGTTATTAAAAATAAGAACGACGATATAGCTTCTGCCAAAAACCTTGTAAAGCTTTTAAGTGACATCAAGGCAAAAGTAAATCTTATCTACTTTAATCCATATTTTGGAACGACCTACGAGAGACCATCAAGAGCCGACATGGTAGCTTTTCAAGAGTATTTAATAAATCATGGATTACTGTGCACAATACGCGATTCTAAGGGTATAGATATAAGTGCAGCATGTGGACAATTAAAAGAAAAAACAGAAAGGGATTTATAATGGGCTACATAGAAATATTTCAAATAGTTTTTTTAGTACTTGTGTTCGCAGTTGGGGTTGTAGGTTTTATTAAGGCTGCTACAAAAGAGGATTAAGAAGTAAACGACCAACGCTCCAGGGAGGTCGTTTATACGCATAATGATACCTTAGTTTTCTTATAAAAAAATAATCTTCAAAAACTTCTTTTCCCTTCTTAAAAAGAATATAAACATGCAAATTTTATACAAATTTCTTCAGAATGTGTATTATTCACACATTGCTCTAACCTGTGAATATCTGAAGCTTTAAAGAAGATAAATTTGATAATTTTTTGCTTTCTTAAGAATTAATTTATATAAATGTAGGCTGAAACTTACTTTTATTAAACATCTGTTAAAGTGCCTATTTATGGGCTTTTTGCTTGTTTAGATGGCTGTTTTTTTATTTGTTAAAATGTCTTTGAAAAGCCTGTCGCACTTATTCACCACTCCATTGAAAATTCAAACTATTTATTGTTTTATGCACTCTAAACAAACTTTCTCAAAATCAATTTTACTTTTTATATTATAAGTTTTTTCATACAGTTCAAACTCTAATTCATTTGCATGGAGAAGCAATCTTCTCGCTCCACTATTATCAATTCTCTCTTTGGCATCTAACTCTTTATCCAAAAACTTAACAATATTTTCTTCACTCTGTCCATAAATCGGGTCACCTACTATTGGATGTTTCACGTGGAACAGATGCACTCTAATTTGATGCTGTCTTCCGGTGTATGGCGAACACTCAACCAAAGTCATATCAACATGTGGAAAATACTTCAAAGGTACAAAATCTGTTTTGGACGCTTTTCCACTTTCATGTACTTTTACAACCATTCTCACAATTGCACTATCATCTTCTGCTCGAAGAAGTGGGGCTTCTACACAAAGCGTTTCTTTAAACTCTCCATGCACCATCGCTAAATATTTCTTTTTCATATCTCGCTCTTGAAACATCATTTTTATATCTCGCTCACTTACCTTGTTTCTTGCACACAAAACAAGTCCGCTTGTCTCCTGGTCAATACGGTGTGCTATATTTGCATCTCTTCCAAACTGAAACTTTAACTCATCTATCAGCGAATAATCTGTATTTCTATTTTGAGGATGAATGAGAACTCCGCTCGGCTTATCAAAAACAACAAATTCCTCATGTATAACATGTGGAATCAAACCTTTTGTAATCGGTTTAAAGTATATAAATTCAAACTCGCCCTCTATCTCAGCTGAAGTTCTGGTCATCGGTTTACCGTCAATAAAGAGACGACCTTTAGCGATTAATCTTTGCGCCTCTTTTTGTGTGTAGTCTAACTCTTTTATCAAATACAAAAAGGCTTTTTGCTTTTTATGAGCAAACATTTTCTTTATTACAAATGGCAAATTTCAATCCTTGTTTAATCAATTTTTTACAATAATTTCTGTAAAATCTATGACTTTAAATTTGTGAATTTTAACATAATACATAAGATAATTAGCATGAGGTTTAATATATGATTGAGAGATATTCCAGAGAAGAGATGAGTTCTAAATGGACAATGCAGGCAAAATATCAAGCTTGGCTAGATGTAGAATTGGCAGTTGTAAAAGCATGGAACAGGTTGGGACTTATTCCTGATGTAGATGCTGTTAAGATTGTTGACAATGCACAATTTAACATAAAAAGAATCGATGAGATAGAAGCCGTAACTCGCCATGACCTCATTGCATTTACAACAAGTGTTTCGGAATCTCTCGGTGAAGAGAGCAGATGGTTTCACTACGGAATGACAAGTTCTGATACGGTTGACACTGCCGTAGCACTTCAGATGAAATCCTCTTTAGAGTTAGTTATCGAAGATGTAAAGATGCTTATGGAGTCTATCAAAAAAAGAGCGATGGAACACAAGATGACTCTTATGGTTGGAAGAAGCCATGGAATACATGGCGAACCTATAACATTCGGTTTGGTGTTAGCTGTTTGGTATGACGAGATGGCGAGACATTTAGAAAACTTGGAACAAACACTTGTTGTCATAAGCGTTGGGCAAGTGAGCGGTGCGATGGGTAACTTTGCACATGCTCCGCTAGAGCTTGAAGAGTATGCATGTGAAGAGTTAGGGCTAAAACCTGCTCCTGCATCCAACCAAGTCATTCAGCGAGATAGATATGCGAGGTTAGCAACTGCATTAGCACTAATGGCAAGCTCAATTGAGAAGTTTGCGGTTCAAGTGCGCCACTGGCAGAGAACCGAAGTTTATGAGTGTGAAGAGTATTTCGCAAAGGGTCAAAAAGGCTCCTCTGCAATGCCACATAAACGAAATCCAATACTAACAGAAAACATAACAGGTTTGGCTCGAATGATTCGAGCCTATGCTATTCCTGCCATGGAGAATGTTGCGCTTTGGCATGAGAGAGATATTAGCCACTCCTCTACCGAGAGATTCTGGTTGCCGGACTCATTTATAACAACTGACTTTATGTTGCACCGTATGAACAGTGTTATAGCTAACCTCACTGTTTATCCGCAAAATATGATGAAAAATCTAAACCTTACAGGCGGATTGGTATTTTCTCAAAGGGTACTTTTAGAGCTTCCGCTCAAAGGTGTTAGCAGAGAAGATGCTTACAGAATCGTTCAAAGAAATGCCATGAAAGTTTGGGAAGAGATTCAGCAGGGCAAGCCTACAACAAATGAAAAAGGTGAAAGTCTCTATCTCAATCATCTTTTGGCAGATGAGGAGTTAAGAAATTCACTCAGTGAAGAGGCGATTCGTGAGTGTTTTAACTTTGACTACTATACTAAAAATGTGGACAAAATTTTTGCAAGAGTTTTTAAATAAATAGGACATAACATGATAACAATTATAAAAAGAAACGGCAGAACAGAGAAACTAGATATCAGTAAAATTCAGAAATACACCTCTGCAGCTGTTTCCGGTTTAACGAATGTGTCGCAAAGCGAATTAGAAGTAGATGCGCAGATTCACTTTCGTGATGGAATAACATCCAAAGAGATTCAGCAAACGCTTATTAAAACTGCGGTTGACAAGATAGATATAGATGCACCGAACTGGACTTTTGTCGCCTCAAGACTTTTTCTATTTAACCTCTATCATCAAGTGAATGGTTACTCGGGTTATGGTTCACTTGAAAAATATTTTATCAGAGGCGAGAAAGAGGGAAGAATTCTTTTGGGTTTAAGAGAGATGTACAACCTTGAAGAACTAGAAAAACATCTCAAACCGGAGAGAGATTTACTCTTCAACTACCTTGGAGTTAAAACACTTTACGACAGATACTTAATCAAAGATAGAAACTCAGACCCGATTGAACTTCCTCAACACATGTTTATGGCAATTGCCATGTTCCTAGCACAAAGAGAAGAAAAAAAAGAGGAGTGGGCGATTAAATTTTATAACATGATTTCTTTGTTTGAAGTCATGTTAGCAACTCCAACGCTCTCAAATGCAAGAACAACAAGACACCAGCTTAGCTCATGTTATATCGGTTCAACTCCTGACAATATCGAAGGTATTTTTGACTCCTACCAAGAGATGGCAATGCTCTCTAAATTTGGCGGCGGAATTGGTTGGGATTGGACGGGTGTGCGTTCTATGGGTTCCTATATTGATGGACACAAAAATGCAGCAGGTGGAACAGTTCCATTTCTCAAAATTACAAACGACATCGCTATTGCAGTTGACCAGTTGGGAACTAGAAAAGGTGCTATTGCTGTTTATCTAGAGCCATGGCACATTGATGTAAATGACTTTTTGGATTTGAAGAAAAACTCAGGGGAAGAGAGACGCCGTGCACATGATTTATTTCCTGCCATGTGGCTCAACGACCTATTCATGCAGAGGGTTCAAGAAGATGCTATCTGGACACTTTTTGACCCTTATGATTGTCCCGATTTACCTAAACTTTATGGCAAAGAATTTAACAAAAGATATGAAGAGTTAGAACAAGATGAAAGTATTATCAAAGAGAAATTAAAAGCAAAAGATTTATGGAAGAAGATATTAACTTCCTATTTTGAGACCGGAAGTCCTTTTCTCTGCTTCAAAGATAACGCTAACAAAGCTAACCCGAATGACCATTACGGTGTTATTAGAAGCTCAAATCTCTGTACGGAAATTTTTCAAAATACAGAACCAAATCATTATAAAATAAAATTTATTTTTGAAAACGGCGAGAGTGTTAGTTATGAAGAGGATGAACTGGTAACAGTTGATAGCGGACTAACAAAAGCTGCAAAAAAAGTAACTGCACTTGACTCTCTTGGCGGAGTGCCAATCTATGTTGTAGAGAAGGAAAAAGTCAATGGAGCAACTGCCGTTTGTAACCTAGCCTCTGTGAACCTCTCACGAATAAACACAAAAGAGGAGATTGACAGAATTGTTCCAATAGCCGTTCGTGCTTTAGATAATGTTATTGATCTGAATTTTTACCCTATTGAAAAAGTAAAACGCACAAACATGCGAAGCCGTTCTATCGGACTTGGTGTTATGGGTGAAGCGCAGATGTTAGCAGAGCAATCGATTGCATGGGGGAGCCAAGAGCACTTTGATAAGATAGATGAGATTATGGAATCTGTTAGCTATAACACTATCTCCGCATCTGCTGATATTGCGCTCGAAAAAGGTGCATATCCTGAGTTTGAAGGTTCAAAATGGAGCAGAGGCATTATGCCCATGGATCATGCCAATGCGGAAGTTATTAACCTTGTGGATCGTGGTGGACTTTTTGCTTCAGCTTACGCATGGGATGAACTTCGTTCTAAGGTTAAAAAACAAGGTATGAGAAACGGTTATCTCATGGCTATCGCACCTACGAGCTCTATCTCAATTTTAACGGGAACTACCCAAGCAATTGAACCTGTATTTAAAAGAAAGTGGTTTGAAGAGAATCTATCAGGGCTAATCCCTGTTGTTGTTCCAAATCTCTCTCCTGAGACATGGAGCTACTACACTCCTGCCTATGATTTAGACCAAAGAGTGCTCATCAGAGCAGCAGCAATTCGCCAAAAATGGTTAGACCAAGGTCAGAGTCTTAATATATTCATCACTCTCGATAAAGCAAGCGGAAAGTATCTCAATGACATCTACATGTTGGCATGGAAACTAGGTCTTAAATCGACCTACTATCTTCGCTCTCAGTCGCCGGAAATTGCACACGATGTAGAAGACAGATCTATGGAGTGCGTAGGTTGTCAATAGGATTAAGGTTATGAAACCGCTTTTAGCAACTCAGCTAGATACATTTTTACAAAGATTTGACAACTTTAGAGGTGGTGAAATCCGTTCTATTGATGTCATCTCTCCAACTAAAATTGTGATGACCCTTGCAGGACAAGACAGCGCTAGAAGTTTTGACTGGATTACTATAAAGCTAGAATTTAACTCGGTAAGTGATGCAAGGGTTATAGAAAACTCTAAATTAAAATTTATAGATATGAACAATGGCATAACTATTATAAATAATGACATGGCTGTTTCATACAAGAACACTTATTGCTTAAAGTGAGTTATGCAAGAATTTAAACTACGCCAAGAGCTAAAAACACTAAAAGACAGCAGACGAGGACAGGCACAACAACATAAAATAGATGTAGTGCTTATGATTACAATAATGGCTACAATGAGCGGTTATCAAGGTTATAGGGCAATAGGAGATTTTGCTACAAGATATAAAAAAGAGATAGTAGAGTATCTTGAACTAGAAAAAGAGAAGATGCCGTCCTTCGCTACAGTACGGCGTGTAGTGATGAATGTTGACCACAAAAAGTTTGGGGATATTTTTACT
>CANMJR010000029.1 GCA_947498025.1 Helicobacteraceae bacterium | reverse complement strand
GGCAATGCCCCGACTAATTTTTCGATTGTTAGAAATATTGCAATGAATGTGCTTAGAAGAGAAAACTTTATTAATTTTCCTCAAGCTATTCGTATGATTGGCGGAAATATTCAGAAGTTATGTAATATTTTAGTATGAAACAGCCGTGTAAATAATGATACTATATTTGCTTTTGGGATTGATGAGTGCTATAATATCCCAAGCACTAAAAATTCTGCATGCTTTGTTGTGTGTTCAGATTTAAAATTTCAAGAGGGTGCTTTCTAATTGCGATACTGCAAAGGAGTCAAGATGAGTTATGAAGTAAGAGGAACAATTTTAGGTTTTGAAGATACTGTAAAAGTGGAGATAGAGAAGGTTGATGAGCTTTTTTCAACAATGCAAGACGCTAATAATAAGGTCATATCTTTTACTCTAGTTAATCCTTATGCTCTAAGGGAGTATTCATTTGATGTACCGTCTGATATAAAAGTACTATTAGAAATTAATGCGGATTCTAATATCAGTGTTTATAATGTAGTTGTTGTTCAACACCCACTTGAAAATTCAACTATAAACTTTCTCGCACCTGTCATTGTTAATAACGATAACAATAGAGTAGCTCAGGCTGTACTTAACCCTAAAAGACATCCAGATTTTGGAATGACGGAATGCATAAAGTCTTTTAAATTATAAAATGCGTGTAATCTGTCCTCACTGCTTAAGCGTTAACAACATTCCCCATAAAGAGTCTTACACAAAGGCAAATTGTGGGAAGTGCAAAAAATCGTTACTCGAAACTAAGCCTATAGAACTTACTAACAGCACTTTTGATGAAGTTGTAGTAAACAGTGACTTGCCGGTAATTATCGACTTTTGGGCGCCTTGGTGTGAACCATGCAAGATGATGGCTCCAAATTTTGAAAAGAGTGCCGCAAAATTCCCGCTCAAAGTGCTTTTTGCAAAAGTAAATACGGAAAATGAGCAAATTTTAGGTTCAAGATTTGGTATTAGAAGTATTCCCACACTTGTAATATTTAAAGATTCAAAAGAGGTTCATAGAGTCTCCGGAGCTTTAGACGAGGCAAAATTAAGCGGGCTAGTTTCGCAATTTATTTAAAAAAACAACTCTTGGCATGTGAGAATTTACACACACCATAAAGAGTTAATGATTACTTGATGTATGAACAACAGTAATCGGTTACACTTCTTATCTTTAAATCAAAAGATGCATTGGCAGGAACTTCAAAAGTTTCCGGTGTATTTAGCGTTTTCCACTCTTCATTCGGAAGTTTTATATCCAAATCACCGCTCATAATTTCCATAATTTCCGCTTCATTTGTACCAAAAGTATAATCACCCGGAAGCATAATTCCTAATGTTTTAACGGAACCATCATTAAACTCAACAGTGCGACTTGTAACCTTTCCGTCATAATAAATATTTGCTTTCTTCACTACACTTACATTTTTAAAACTTGACATTTTTCACCTTTTTTTTGGGCGTATTATACTATTTTAATTGAAAAAACCGATGTGGTTCCATGTCCTATTCCCTCGCTTTGCAGCTCAACATCTCCATGTAAAATATGAGCCATTTTTTTGCTAAGAGAAAGACCCAAACCCGTTCCCTTGTGCTGTTTTTGCATCACATTCTCAACCTGAGTAAAGTCATTAAAAAGCTGTTTCATATCTTCTTTAGAAATACCGATTCCGCTATCTTTCACACTAACAAAGATTGTGTTAGCGTTGTTATAGAGCTCTAATGTCACAAATCCCTCTTGTGTAAATTTTATTGCATTGGAGATAAGATTTATAACAATTTGCTTGAACATTTTAGGGTCTGTTTTATAATACCTATTTTCAAAATTTTCTACAACAAAATCAAAGCTTATATCTTTATCTTTTGCCAGCGGTTGAAGCATAGAATGTGAACTTTGAACTAACTCTAAAATATTTACATCCTCAATATGTGCTTCCATCTTTCCAGCTTCTATTTTTGCAATATCTAAAATCTCATTTATCATGCCAAGCAAATAGTGTGCGGATGATTCTATATTACCCATCGTATCTAGTTGGTCTTCATTTAGCTCTTCATAGGCTATCATGTACTGTGTGAAGCCGATAATTGCGTTTAACGGGGTTCTAAGTTCATGCGACATATTTGATATGAATGCAGATTTAGCACGTGATGCCGACATTGTTCTATCTATTAGCCTAATTCTATCAAGTTGCAGGGTAATCATCGAAGCAATTGAGTTATAAAAATCTTTCTCATTTTTATCTTCAAAGTTATCCAGTCCCAACTCTATTGAACCGAAATAGAGCTTTTCATTTTTTTCAAAATCTGTAACAAAAAGAGCGATATACTCTTCATCTGCATGTGCTGTGAATGAGGAAATGCCCTTGGGGTGATGAAATTTTTCTTTATTAAAATGTAAATCACTTTTGTTTGTTAGTATTTTTATCTGCTCCATTGAAGTTTCGATACACTCATCTTCATTTTTTGTCTGAATAATTGTGTTAAAAATCTCTATAAGTTGAATAAACCTCTTTAATCTTAACTTATTCTCCTCTTCAAGTTTTTCAAGTGCGGATGATGTAGTTTTTATCATTGTGTTAAAGGAGTGTGTTAGTATTGCAATCTCATCTTTAGAATCAACATGTAACTCCATCGAATAGTTATGTGTGTTTGTTATCTCATCTGTTATTGCCGTCAGCTCCTCTATGGGCTTGACAATACCCCTAGAATATTTGACAGAAACAAATATAATCAACACAAAGATAACAACCGATATAGAAAGCATGAAACGAATAAAGTCATATAAGAATGCTAACGCAACACTCTTGTCAACCGCATAAACTATGCTCCAATCACTCATAATAGAAGATAATTTTTTATAAACTATAACATGTTCAGAGGTTATTGCGCTGTTTTCATCCTTGCTGAAATTAAGGTTTAAAGTCAAATTTTCACCTATTGTAAAACCATTCCCACGATTTACAATATAGGAGTGAATACTATTTTTATGCGTAAGATACATATCCAGATTATCTAAATCATACTCCAAAACTAAAAAACCAAGCTGCTTATTCTCATCAAAGGAAGCTGTAACATTTGAATAGATATATAATTTTTTATCCTCTATGTATTCGCCATGTTTGTGTGTTAGTTTGCTTAAATCAAATTTACTCAACATGTCACTCTTAACTGAAGAGGCAATTATATTCGCCTCCATGTTTACCGCCATAAGCGTTAAATTCAGATTAATATCATTTGATTTTTGTATCAAAAGTCTTGAAATTCTTTTATCAAGATCTTCTGCCAAAAAATCATCCATCATATCGAGTGAGCTTAAAAAATTTACCTCTTTTTCTAGGGATGCCAAATGGTTATCTATCAGTTTTATGACCGCTTCAGTTCTATCAAACTGCTCAACTACAATTTTTCTCACCATCTTAGTTTCACTCAAGAAAAGTGTGTAAACCAAAAGAGTAAGAAATGGCAAAAAACCGATGGCTATAAATGTTGCGAGAAGTTTCTTTCGTAAAGATTTTTGAAAATAATCAAACATCATTTAAGCTTTTTCTTATCTCTAAAGTTTCGTCTAAACTCTCAAAAAAGAACGAAACAACCTTAGGATGAAAATGTGTGCCTGAATCATTTTTTATAATCTCCAATGCTTTTTCAAGTGTAAAAGCTTTTTTATAAGGTCTCTCACTCAGAAGTGCGTCAAAAACATCGACAACAGCCACAATTGCTCCACAAAGCGGTATTTCATCACCGCTCAGCCCTCTTGGATACCCTTGACCATTGTATTTCTCATGGTGAGAGTGTGCAATTTCTGCTGCCAGCTTTAAAAGTGGTGTCTCTTTTTGAGAAAGGATAGAGTATCCTATGGCAGAGTGAGTTTTCATAATTGCAAACTCTTCCTCATCAAGCTTGCCGGGTTTTAAAAGCACACTATCTTCAATGCCGACCTTACCGATGTCATGCATGGGAGCTGCAAGACGGATGAGCTCTACATCCTCTTCGCACCAGCCAAATTTTTTGGCAATAAGCGCCGCCATCTCTCCGACCCGCAGGGTATGCGCTGATGTCTCATTGTCTCGATATTCGGCTGTTTTACTTAATATTGAAATAATATCTTTTTCACTTTTTTGAACTTCAATCAGTGCATTTTGCAGCTCTTTTGTCTTCTCTTTTACCTGGAATTCCAAAAGTGATTTATGCTCTTTTAGCATGTTTTGATAGATGCCGATTTTTATCGCATTTTTTACTCGAAGTCTAAACTCTACAATATCAAAAGGCTTCGTTAAATATTCGTCGGCACCGAGTTCTAACCCCTTTGTAATAGCTTCTTTGTCTGAAAGGGCAGAAATAATTATAAGTGGAATCGTTGAAAATTCATCATCATTTTTGATAATTTTTGTAGCTTCGTACCCGTCCATGACGGGCATCATCAAATCCATCAATATCAAATCAATTTTTTTATGCGTTAAAACTTCAATAGCTTCTTTGCCGTTTTGTACTTCAATAACGCTAAAGCCCTCTTTTTCCAATATTTTTGAAGCAACTTTTCTATTCATCAACTCATCATCGCATAATAGTACCGTCGCCATCAATCGCTCCATTTATATAAAACTTTTACACCATCATCGACGCTATTTGCATTTATATATCCAATGGCACCATCCACTTTTTTAACAAAAGCCTTTATACTCTCTTCTGATTTCATATTTACCGGGGGTCTGTGTCCTAAATAGTGCTCTTTTGTCCAGTAGGATTTCAGTCTCTCGAAACTCATGTCCAAAAGTTTCTCTTCGAACTTCACTCTTAATGAATCTCCGGCTTCCAGATTTACGGGAACCACTGCAATAGCATCAATCAACGTTAACTTTTTCAAAAATATTGCTTTTATTTCACTCTGTGAAAGTTCTTTTATATTTTTATTTGAAATAACGACATACTCATCTCCAAGAGATAAAAGTGGCACAAGTATTAGCATGACCGAAGATATTGCAATCTTTTTCATTAGAACATCACCGACAATGAGAATAAAAATTGATTCTCTGCATGCAAAGAATGAAACTGATATTCAGACTTTATTGCTACCGGATATATCGGTCTGTAGGTGTGACCGACTATCGCGATAGCATCACTTTTATTGTTAAGCTTGTCATCATAGGACTCAACTCTCAAAATCCCCGCATGCTGCTCAGTAAAGTGATACAAACCCTGTATATATCCCGCATAATTTGTAGTAATTTCACTCTCTTTTCTTTGCGTACCAATCTCGCTTAAGAATTGATATTTTTGCGTGTCATATTTACCTGAGAGAAGAAAATAATAGAGTTCTTCGGGATTTGTTAAAGACTCATATGGCTCATCGGCTTCAGAAGGGTCATAGGACATAACATTACGAAAGTAACCCCCATTGGCTTTTAGAGTGTAGTCGCCCTGTTCATAGGAGAGGTTGAAACCATAATGTTTGTCAACTATATAATTATTATAATCATGGTCTAAATCATTATTATTTTGAATCATTAAATCTATTTTTAATTCACCTTCATCATAGGATGAGTACGAAGCACTCGCTCCCGTTGTAAACTTTGGAAAAAGAATATTCACACTCACCGGGGTAGATGTTGTATCTCGCAGTACATTGACGGGCAACAGATTCCAAAAACCAATAGGATTGCTATATTTGCCAACTCTAAACATATAGTTTTCATCCAATTTATAATCCAGATAAACTCTTTCTGTATGTATTTTTGTATCTCTTGTAATATTTTTTGTGTCACCTGTATATGTCTCTACATAAAATGCTTTGTATTCAAATTCAGCCATGTAAGAGAATTTATCATAACTTCCATAGCCAATAACAGCTATGTCATCAAGTCTGTATCTATTTTCGTTGTTCATATTTCTATAATCAGATGAAAAATAGCCGCCAACAAAAAACGGGAGAGATGCAACTTGCACCCCTTCACCCAGCCGGTACTCCTCTTCCGCATATAAAGATAGCACTAACGCTAAAACTGTAATAATTTTAAACAAAAACAACCCCTCTACTTTTCATAAAATAACATATCTTCTATTTAAAACTAATCGCCGCTTGGACCGTTATGACAATCATAACAGCCAACTTTAGCACCTTTAGCAAATGTTTTAGTTCTACCTTCTACGCTCAGTGTTCTTGCACTGAATGTTTTAGATAAATCAGAACCTCTGTAATCAGCTCCATGGCATGAAGTACATTGCGCAGCATTACGCTCTGCAACATTTTGATGCGAGCTTACCCAGCCTTGCCCAACACTATGCATGCCGTGTGGACCGCCGGTTGTTGTTGATGGCACAGTTGTATGACATGCCGTACACTCTGCAATTGTACCGCTATGACCTTGAATCTGATTGCTTATTACGTTATCTTCAGCATGAGTGCTTGGAAATATAGCATGTGTGGAACCGTGGCATGATGAACATTGCAAATCTCCATGTCCTGTGCTGAGTTTGTATAGACTTACTCCGGCCGAAGGGGTATTTGGGTTGGTTGCAAATCTTGTATCAAGTGCGCTTCTCATACTTCCGCCGACTATTGCATTGGAATATCTTTGTCCGTTTTGATGACAAACCTGACAATTTGGCTCGTCCATCCATCCAGTACGATTCGCATTTCCAACATCATTCATACTCCCATGGCAACTTTGACACTGCATCATTTGCGTACCGTCTGCATTTTTTGCGCTCCCCATGGCACCTCGCAAACACTCCGTAGCAGCTCCCGGGTGACAGCTATAACATGCATCTCTGTTTGTAGAATTATTAAGAGTTAAGCCATTACTAGGGTCAATAACGCTTGCATGTTTTGCATGCAGTGATGTTGTAAGCGGTTTAGCATTTCCGATATTGGTTGTGGCTAATGCATTTGAGCTGTGGCATGATGCACATAAAATCGGTGTGCCTGCTTTTGCTGTTGCATATAAACTTGCCTGATAGTTTGCATATCCCTTCGCTTTTACTGCACTCAAATCGGCTGTATTTATAGGGTGCTTCTCATCATGAAGTTTTAAAATATTAAGTTTATAATCTTTCAAAGCATCCGCAGAGTTTTCCCAGCCGGCTACCGGTCTTGCTGCGGTTGAGGTTACTGTACTTGCATGACACTTTTTACAATCCATCTCATCACTCACAGGAAGTACAACATCCGCCGTTGCCAAAGTTGTTCCGGCTGTGTTTTTTGCTACTACTCTTACCATTGGATAGTAATTTATTGCGTTATTATCATCGCGATTCACTATCGGGATTCCATCCGCTTCCCACTTACCGCCACTCACATTATATGCCATAGCATGCGGAACTGTTGAAGGAGTAGCATTGCCTGTTAAACCTATATCGCTTACACTTGATACACCTGGAAAAAGAGAAGTTAAGTAACTCCAAAAATTCGTTTTTGTACTGCTTTGTGTATTTGTATGCCCGTTATAAGTTAATGACTCATAAGTGAGTGTTACATTTGCGGTTACATGTTTGTTTGATGTTCCTACTTTGGTAATGAGATGTGCGTTTAGATTGTTGTAGGGCGGAAGTATTGAAAAGATAGAAAAATCACTCCCGTCAAAGCAGTGCATTCCTAAATCATTCCATGCGAGAAGTGTGTATGTCCCGCCTGTTGTCGGTGTAGCTGTAGTACTGCCCGTTGTTGTTCCGCCCGTCGAAGGTGTCGTGGTTGTTCCGTCGGTCGTAGAGCCTTCATCGTCATTATCAGAGCTGTCATCGTCATTATCAGAGCTGTCATCGTCATTATCAGAGCTGTCATTGTCAGAATCTGAACCATAATTTGCATGATAATTTATGTCATTTTCTAATTGTGTTTCATATTGGCTTTTATTACTTAATGAATCACTAAAATGAGTTTTTGCCTGAGTTTCAGTGATTAAAGCAGTTCTATTTACTCCAATCAGAGATGCCAACTGAGAATCATTCAATTTAGTGTGATTTTCTGATAAATCAATAGCAGTCGTACTATTTAATACAGCTGGGATTACAATCTCATTTGCAGAATTATTATCACTATCTAGCGTTTGGAGTACTCTTAAAATTTCAACTACTCTTGTATCATCAATAGTACCATTTGGAACTATACTAATAGGTGTCACGGTACTATTTGCCGGAGTTACTTTTATTTTACCTAATGTTACTTTCCCTGCTTTAAAGGTTACCTCTTCACCTGAATTGTAATTAAAATAACCGCTAGAATTTGTAAACCCGCTATGTGATTTTGAACTATATTCCAGCCCCACTACAGGTGCATCCAAGAACAACCCCACATCCCCGGTTGACCCCGTTGCTACAACAGTAGACGAACTCCCCGTGCTGCTATTGCATCCGCTCAACAAAAGTGCTGCAACAGATATATAAAAAAATAAAGATTTCATTAAATCTCTCCCTTTGTACTAAATTTAACAAAATATTATTATATATAAATGAAGATACTATGAAGATTTATGAATTTTGTATCCTACACCTCTAACATTTTGTATAAAATCTTTTCTATTTAACTTTTTTCTTATATTTTTTATATGCACTTCTACTATATTACTATGCTTTATTGAGTAGTTATCTTTATTTAGATGTTCGCTCAATTGATACTTAGTTAGAACTATATTTTGATTTCTCATAAATAGCTCCAGCAAATCAAACTCCGCCGTTGTCAGATCAACAAGCACACCGTTTACAAAAACTTCATGCGTTGAAATATTTAGCACTATATCGCCGACACTAATTACAGAAGATTTTTCTTTTGAACCTTTTCTCAGCAAAACTCTCATTCTTGCCAGTAATTCAATGTTGGAGTAGGGTTTACACAAATAGTCTTCAGCACCGGAATCAAGAACTTTAACCCTATCATCAATCTCAGAATTAGCAGAAAGCATAAGTATGGGTGTGGTTATAAAACCATTGTCTCGAATCTCTTTTAAAAGAGAGAGCCCATCTCCATCCCCCAAATTCCAATCAAGCAGTATTATTGAGTAGCTATTTCTGTCAAGATACTCTTTTGCTTCAAAATATCCACATGCAGCATCACAAGAGTAACTTTCACTTTTTAAAAGTTTTAAGAGTTGTTTAGCTGTGGATTCATCATCTTCTATAATCAAAACATTCAAAAAAATACCCTCTACAACAAATATTTAACAGATTTTACCATCTTTTAGCAACTTAATTGAAACATGTTTTTACCCTACTTTAGCGTTGTACTTTGGTTTTTCAGCCTAACCCTTTGGGAGTGAGTTATTGCAACCGCCATCGCATCAGTAATATCAAGGGGCTTTATCTCTTTTTTTATGTTTAAAAGTTTTTTTACCATAAATGCAACTTGTTCCTTACCGGCTTTTGCTTTTCCTGTAAGAGCCTTTTTTACCTGTAAAGCCGTATATTCATGGAACTGTCCGAACTCTTGGAGAAGTTTCAACATGATTGCACCGCGAAATTGCGCCAGTTTTATTGTGGTGGCAGGATTGTGCGCATAAAAAATATCTTCCATCGCCACTTCATCAATTTTATGATTTTCAAATACTGTAGTTAGCCCCTCAACCATCTGAGGTATCTGAAACTGCAAATCTTCTGCCTTCATCTTAATAAGCCCTGCCTCAACAAGCGAAATTTTACCACCATCCAGAGAGATAAGAGCATAACCCATATTTCTTGTTCCCGGGTCAATTCCTAGTATTATCATCTTTTCCTGCTTGACATGTGGATTTTCTTGCAAATTATATACAAATAATATACTATTCACACTATTCACATCTTAGCTATTCACACTTTTTTTAACTCTGCTTATGCAAAAAACAGATACTATTCACATACAAAAAATAATTAAGGCATGTTATGGATATCGGTCAAGAAGTTTTAAAATCACTCAAAGAAGAGATTACAGAAATTGAATATAATAGATATATTAAGTTCTTAGCTTATGATGCTAAAAAATCAACAAGCGACCTTGCAATATTTTACGCTCAGAATGCCTTAGTCTCAAACTGGATAAAAAGTAAATATACAGAGAAAATATCACATCTTTTTGAGGTCAAAACAGGCTCAAAAGTAAGTGTTATGATAACACTGAAAAATCAGATAGACAGTAAAAAAAGTAAAAAACCTACTGAAGAAAAAACGCAGCACTCACTTTTAAATCCATCGCACTCATTTGATAACTTCATGGTTGGTGGCTCAAATCAATTCGCCTATGCAACCGTTAAAAGCGTGAGTGAAAAACCGGGAACTCTTTATAATCCTGTTTTTATCTATGGCGGTGTAGGACTTGGCAAAACCCACCTTATGCAGGCTGCCGGCAATGTACTGCAAAATCAGGGAAAAGTTGTTATCTACACCACTGTTGAACAATTTTTGAACGATTTTATAAGACATTTAAGAAACAAAACAATGGAACGATTTCAAGAAAAGTACCGTAAATGTGATGTACTTCTTATAGATGATATTCAATTTTTAAGTAACAAAGAGGGAATTCAAGAGGAGTTTTTTCACACTTTCGAAGCCCTTAAAGGTGCAGGAAAACAGATAATTTTAACAGCTGATAAACACCCAAAAAAAATTGCAGGATTGGAAGAGAGACTTAGAAGCCGTTTTGAACATGGGTTAGTTGCAGATATTCATCCACCGGAACTTGAAACAAAAATTGCAATTATAGAAAATAAATGCAGACTAAATAAAGTAAAACTTTCTAAAGATATTATCAATTATATAGCAACCGTAATTGATAGTAATGTGCGTGAAATAGAGGGTATTTTATCTAAGCTACATGCTTATTCTCAACTGATAAATGTAGATATTGATTTAGCTTTTACTAAAAATGTATTAAAAGACCAACTTCAAGAAAATCGTGCAAATATAACACTTGACTTAATAGTGCAGAGTGTTTCAAAAGATTTAAATATAAAGCCAAGTGAAATCCGCTCAAAAGGAAGAAGCAAAAATCTTGTTTATGCTAGAAGAATTGCAATATATCTTTGTCGTGAACTCACACAAAATACAATGCCTCAGCTTGCCCAATACTTTGGCATGCAAGACCATACGGCTATTAGCCACACGCTTAAAAAAATAAATGAACTTATGAAAAATGATGAAGATTTTAAAGTGAAAATTGAAGAATTAACAAATAAAATAACATCATCTTCATAAAATATAAAAAAAAAGATATAATTCATAAAGTGAGTAAGTGTGAAAAGAGAGGCTTGTATTAGAGTTACAGTTGTAACCCTTGAGATAGGAGTGAATGAGTGTTATTCACATTTTCACAGGCATCTACTACTACATACTAAAATTATAATAAATATATAGGATTTAAGATGAAAATTACGGTTTCAAAATCGATTATCGAAAATATTTTAAACCATGCTCAACCTTTTTTAGAAAAAAAAGATACTTCGCAAATTACATCGCATGTGTATTTAAATGTATCTAACTCAATATTAACCCTCAAAGCTACAGATTATGAGATAGGATATTTAGTAACGACTAATAAAATAAATGTAATGTCTGAAGGCAGTACAACAGCAAACGGTAAAAAATTTATAGATATTATTAGAATTTTAAAAGATGGTGAAATAAGTTTAGAGGTAAAAAACGATATCTTATATATTTCTCAATCACACTCAAAATTTAAATTACCTACTTTCTCTCATAGTGATTTTCCTGAATTTCCAAACTATGAGGGAAAATCTCAAATTTCTATAGATTCACATTTTCTTATAGATTCACTTAAAAAAATAACTCCGGCAATTGATATTAATAATCCAAAATTTGAGCTCAATGGCGCCTTGATAGATATAAAACATGAGAGCATCAATTTTGCATCAACCGACACTCGTAGATTAGCTGTTGTAACTATTACTAAAGAGAGTTCCCAAGAGCTTTCCATTATACTTCCAAGAAAAGCTATTATAGAAATTCAAAAACTGTTTTTTGATAATATTGAACTCTATTATGATCAAACAAATTTAATAATTCATTCAGACCAATATACATTTTTTACAAAACTAATCAATGGGAAATTTCCAGAGTATTCCAGAATAATTCCCAAAGAAATAGCAAATACTCTTGTTTTACCAAAATCTGTAATGATAGAATCTATTAAGCAAATTACTACTATTTCTACAGATGTTAAAATTACATTTTTAAATGATTTAATTACTTTTGAATCACTCAGTGATGATAATATAGAAGCAAAAACAGAAATAAATTTTTCTACAGGATATACAATACCATTTACAATTGCTATAAACAGTAGATATTTACTCGACTTTTTAAATGCTATTAACTCTTCGGAGTTTAGTTTAGGTCTAAACGAAGGAAATTTACCTTTTGTATTGAGTGATGAAAACTTTAAAACAGTTGTAATGCCGATAGTTATATAACTGATGTTACACATCTAAAGGAATATATCCGTTTAAGTGGTAGCTACTTATGTTCCTACAACCTTCTAAAGCTACGAAAACAAGCGAAGCGCTTTTCGCAAAGCGAAAATGTTTCTTGAGTAAAACTTTGTTTTTCGAGAATAATCTCAAAACCAATCCAAAAGTCATAAAACTTCCTTTTAGTAAAATTTTGATAAAATAACCCTAATAATGCCAAAATGGCTGTGGAGTATTTAATGGAAAATTACGGTGCTAGTAATATTAAAGTTCTTAAAGGTTTAGAAGCAGTTCGCAAAAGACCGGGAATGTACATTGGTGACACAGGTCACAGAGGTCTTCATCATTTAGTTTATGAAGTTGTTGATAACTCTATTGATGAGGCAATGGCCGGTCATTGTAACACCATAAATGTAGTACTTACAAAAGAGGGAACATGTAGAGTATCCGATAATGGTCGTGGTATTCCTACTGACATGCACCCAACTGAGGGCATGTCAGCCGCAACAGTTGTTTTGACTGTTTTACATGCCGGCGGTAAATTTGACAAAGATACTTATAAAGTTTCCGGCGGACTTCACGGTGTAGGTGTTTCTGTTGTGAATGCTCTCTCATCTGACCTTAAAATGACTATTTTCAGAAATGGTGAAATTTTTGAACAAAATTTCAAAAAAGGTATTCCTCAAGAAGTTTTGGCAGTAACCGGAACAAGCAGAAAAACCGGAACAACAATTGAATTTTTTCCTGATGCCAGTATTTTTACAGAAACAATCACTTTTGAATATGAATATTTATCTAAAAGATTTAAAGAGTTAGCCTACTTAAATCCATTTATTACTATTATTTTTAAAGATGAGAGAACAAATGTAAAAGAGGAGTACCATTTTGAAGGTGGTATTGCTCAATATGTAGCTGATATGAATAAAAAGGCTGTAGTTGCTCAAGTTTTTTCATTTTCAGCAAAAATTGAAGATATAGAATTTGACATTGCACTCATGTATAACGATACTTATGAGGAAAAACTTGCATCTTTTGTAAATAATATTCGCACTCCAAACGGCGGTACACATGAGGCTGGTTTTAGAGCCGGACTTACGCGTGTAATATCAAATTATAATACTCAAAACGGTGCCGTAAAAGAGAAAGATTTAAAAATAAGTGGAGAAGATACGAGTGAAGGTCTTATTGCAATTGTTTCTGTTCGTGTTCCCGAACCACAATTTGAAGGTCAAACTAAAGGAAAACTCGGAAATACTTATGTAAGACCATTAGTTCAAAAATTAACTTATGAACTTCTCTCAAAATATTTTGAGGAAAATCCACTCGAAGCAAAAGCAATAGTTTCAAAATCTTTGATGGCTGCAAGAGGTCGAGAAGCTGCTAAAAAAGCTAGAGAACTCACAAGAAGAAAAGATTCTATGAGTGTTGGAACACTCCCCGGTAAACTTGCCGATTGTCAAAGTAAAGATGCAAGTATTTGTGAACTTTATCTGGTAGAAGGGGATTCTGCGGGCGGTTCTGCAAAAATGGGAAGAGACCGCGTTTTTCAGGCGATTTTGCCTCTCAAAGGTAAAATTTTGAATGTTGAAAAAGCTAGACTCGACAAAGTTTTAAAATCTGAAGAGATTACGAACATGATAACTGCTATGGGTTGTGGTATAGGTGATGATTATAATGAAGATAAGCTTCGTTATCATAAAATTATCATTATGACCGATGCCGATGTAGATGGTTCCCACATTCAAACGCTCTTGCTTACATTTTTCTTCCGTCATTTTAGAGATGTAGTTGAAAAAGGATACTTATATCTTGCGCAACCACCACTTTATCGTTATAAAAAAGGTAAAAAAGAGATTTACTTTAAAGATGACCGTGCCATGAATGATTACCTTATTGAAAATGGAATAGAGTCTTTAGAGATAGAGAGTGTGGGAAGTAACGATTTGGTTGCTTATTTTAGAATGGTTGACCACTATAGAGGCTCATTGGAAGCACTAGAGAGAAGATATGCACTTGTTGAATTAATTCGATTTTTCATTGAAAATCCGGATGTTATAGGGTTAGATACAACAAGCATGTATGAAAAAGTTGAAAGCTTTTTGCTAGCAACAGGAAATAATATTCTTACAAAATCTATTACTCCGGAACATATTCATATTTTTGTTCAGACAAAAGGCGGAATGGAAGAGTTACTTATAAATGATGACCTTTTTGCGGCTCCTCATTTTAGTGAGGCAGATTTTGTCTATAGAAAGATTATGGAATGGGATATAAAATTTGAAAATGATATTATAGTAGAATTGGAAAATATCAAAGAGTATGCTAAAAAAGGCGCGTATATTCAAAGATATAAAGGTCTGGGAGAGATGAATCCAGACCAGCTTTGGGAAACGACCATGACACCGGAAAATCGTGTACTGCTCCAAGTTAAAATTGATGATGCAGAATTAGCAAGCGATACATTCACCCTATTTATGGGCGATGAAGTTGAACCTCGCCGTAATTATATAGAAACACATGCCAAAGATGTTAAACATTTGGATGTTTAACTCCACATGTCACTTCCACAAACAAAAGAGAGAGAATACCGTTTTAAGTTAGCACTTAGAATGGGACTCCCTATTTTTGCCCTTATTTTAGCCCTCATCTCAAATACTCTTATTACGACGTATGATAGTCTGCAGATAACTTTTTATATTGAATCTATTCTGCTTTTGGCATTTAGTATCTATTTTATTTTTTATCTTATATATCGTGGTTTTGATGAAAAAATAACAGAGGCTGTTTCAAAAACATTTACTAGAGAGTACCTCTATAAATATTTAAATAAAGAATTAAAAAAAGAGAGAGAATACACACTGATTCTTATCAGTATAGATAATTTAAATTATATAAACGCTCGTTATGGCATAAAAAATGGAGATAAAATCCTTTATCAAGTAGCCAAATATGTGAGTAAATATTTAGAGAGTAAAAATATTTATAACATTGCTATTGGACATGTAAAAGGTGGTGATTTTGTTATCGGACTTAAAGGCAATAAAAGTCAGTACAATACAATTTTGGACCTTTTTTGCTTAAAAAGCAGTGAATATAAAGTAGATGATATAGAGGTTAAAATATCGGGTGCGATTGTTGACACATCTTTTTCAAATAATTTAGATTACATGATAGAAAATCTTTTTGAAATTCAAGAGGAGATTAAATATCAGAAGCAAACTTCTAGTAATGAGGAGATAAATCCAAATGAGTTGGAATCTTTTATTATAAGTGCAATTAAAAACAGAACTTTTATTTTACTGACACAAAATGTTTTTGAAAATGACAAAAGTGTTATAAAAGAGTGTTTTGTAAAACTAAAAACGCCAAACGCTAAACTGCTCCATCAAAAAAGCTATATGAATGTAATCAATAAACTCGGGCTCATGGTTGATTTTGATTTAATGGTTTTAGAAAAAATAATTGCCTGTATAAATAATCAAAATAGTGAAATATTTGCTCTTACAATAGCAGCAACCTCACTTAGAAACCCAATCTTTTTAATGAAAATAAAAGAGCTAATAAAAAAAAGTAACAAAATAATGTTTATAATAAGTGAACAAGAGTACTATTCACATATTGACAAATTTAACAATATTTTGAAATCATTAAGAGAAATGGGGATATTAATTGCCATTGATAAGCTCGGTGCAATGCACACAAGCTTTTTATATATGAGAGATTTAGAAATAGATGCGGTTCGGTTTGATTCTCAATTAACAAAAGAGATAAGAAAGAAAAACTATAATAGTATAATAATTGGTTTTATCGCAATGGCACAAGCCAGAGGCGTAAAAACATGGATGAAGATGATTGAATCAGAAGATACAAAAATAGAAGCTATAAAGCTTCAAGTTGGCTATCTTCAAGGGAAATATCTTAGTGAGCTAGAAAAAATTTATGAAAAATAAGGATGAAAATGAAGTACGGTGAAAAAATAGTTAATGAATTTGATGTTGAAAAAGATTTAGAAATTTGGCCAAATGAACACAAAAGAAACTATCTTATAAAGATGACTCTGCCTGAATTTTCTTGTCTTTGTCCTAGAAGCGGATATCCGGATTTTGCCACAATCTATCTAGAATATACGCCTGATGAGTGGGTTGTAGAGCTAAAGGCAATAAAGCTTTATATCAATAGTTTTAGAGATAGACACATTTCGCATGAGAACTCTGCAAATGAGATATATGAAGTTCTTGATAGAAAATTAAAACCAAAATATATGAAAATAGTAGCAGATTACAATCCAAGAGGAAATGTGCATACGGTAATTGAGGTAGATAGCGCAAGAGTTTAATTTTTATCTAATAAAGGAGTTGACATGTTTGAAAACATTATTAATATGCTGAAAAATAGTGATAGTAGCTCCGACAAAAAAAAGTTAGAAATGATAGATAAAATATCTAAAATGAATTTGATTGACATGAGAGCCTATATGAAAGGCAGTATGCAAGGTTTTGAACCTTCGGAAGAGGGTGTTATTGAAATTCTAAAAAAATTGACAACTGTGAATGAAGAAACTTCTGAGAGATATTTAGCAAATGACGACATGGATAGTAAAATTAAAAATTGCTTCGAATTAGTTTTGGTTATTGCATCGGATATTAGAATCACTATTGATGCGATAGAACTAATTCAAGAATTTATAAATGAGTACACCGACATAATTGCTGATTATGATACAAAGTATAAGCAGATATATGGTTTAAAATTAAAAAATTCTATAAAAAATGCGATTCGAATCGTAAATACTAAAACCGATTTTAGTAGAAAAGAAAATGTGCTAAATGATTCTTTAACCACGCATGAGCCTCATCATAAGAGCTGAATTCCTCATTCATTTGGGCTTCATAGGCATCTTCTAAAATTTTTGAAAACTCTTTGGATGCTACGTTTCCACATGCCAATATATCTCTTCCTCTTAAAAATGGAACAGCTTTCTTATTTGAAATATTTAATCTTTTTGCCTGTTCGTTTATCTCATCACAAGCCATGTAAAGCCCATTATTTGAGTTTTTGTATATTGCCTTTTTTAAAATTAAAAAATTCTCTATATTTACTTTTGTAGCAAGTTTAAATAGTTCCGCATTGCTCTGCTTAATTTTTATATGATTATGAATCAAAGGCAAAACTCTTTTTAGCAGCTCTTTTTCATTTGTTAGTTTTGATACAAAACTGATTGTTAGTATCTCATCAAACTTATAACAAACTCCTGCTAACATCAAAACAGTTTTTGTACTTTTATTTGTAATTTCTTGTTTTGCAATTTCATCTACTGTTTGCAAAGTATGTATCCAGTCGTTATTATTTAAAGTGCCAAGTTCAGAAAAATATTTTATTGCACCAAGCTCTTTTAAGAGTTCTAATCCAAGGGACGGCTTAGATGATTTTAATAGAAGTTTTTTAATCTCTTCAAACACTCTCTCTTTGGGAAGTTCATAGAGTATGTTATGAGCTATCATCTCTTTGCAAAGTTTAAAGAGTTCATTATCCATTAATAAATCAAATCTTGCACAAAATTGCACAGCTCTCAAAACCCTTAGCGGATCATCTGAAAATTTATTCTTATCCACTGCCCTAAGAATTTTATTTTTTAAATCACTTATGCCATTAAAAGGATCTAATATTTTATTATTAAGTACCTCATATCCGATAGCATTTATAGTAAAATCACGGCGACTTGCAGCAGTAATAAAATTTAAGTTTGATTGAATTTTTACATCAAAACCTACATGCCCAGAGGAAATTTTACTATCTGTTCTGGGTAGAGTAAAATCTATATCTAAATCTTTTATGCGTAATTTGCAGACACCAAAGCTTTTACCAAAACTGTTTACACTGCCAAACTCTGTTAAAAGCCCTTCAAGTTCATCAAATGAAGATATATTATAAACCTCAATATCTATATCCTTAGATGCAATATTTAAAAAGTTATCACGAATATAACCGCCGACAATGACACATGACGCGCCACTCATGTGTAATTTGTCAAATATTTTTTTTAGATAACTAGGATATTTAATCATTTATATCTCAACAGTGTGAATTTTTTGATTCAGATTGTCAAGTATATCACTACTTTTATGAATATATAACGATTTTTTGGATATAATCGCGAAAATTTTTACCCTTTGTTTCATTAAACTTTAAAGAAACGAATACTCAAGGAACCCCCATGCAAAAGATTAGAAATATTGCAGTTATTGCACACGTTGACCACGGCAAAACTACATTGGTTGATGGATTGTTAGAGCAATCAGGAACATATGGTGCTCATGAGCAACATGATGAAAGAGCTATGGATAGTAATGATTTAGAAAAAGAGCGTGGTATTACGATTCTTTCTAAAAACACAGCTATTCGTTATAAAGATTACAAGATTAACATTATCGACACTCCGGGTCACGCGGATTTTGGTGGAGAAGTTGAACGCGTTCTTAAAATGGTTGACGGCGTTTTAGTACTTGTGGATGCGTATGAGGGTGTTATGCCTCAAACGAAATTCGTTGTTAAGAAAATGTTAGCACTTGGTAAAAAACCAATTGTTGTTATTAACAAAATTGACAAACCTTCAGCTGATCCTGAGCGCGTTGTAGATGAGATGTTTGACCTTTTTGCAGCTATGGGTGCAACGGATGATCAACAAGATTTCCCTATTATTTATGCTGCTGCTCGTGATGGTATTGCAAAATTAGATATGGATGAAGAGGGTGGAGATTTTCAATGTATTTTTGAAACTATCTTAAAACATATTCCTGAGCCAGAGGGTGATAGAGAAAACCATACTCAGGCACAGGTATTTACACTTGACTATGACAACTATGTCGGTAAGATAGGTATTTCTCGTATCTTCAACGGTGTTATCAGAAAAGGTGACAATGTTATGTTGGCAAAAGCTGACGGTGAATTAGTAAAAGGTAAAATCACTAAACTTATTGGTTTCCATGGTCTTAACCGTATGGAAATTCAAGAAGCTGAAGCGGGCGATATCGTTGCATTTGCAGGTTTAGAAACTGTGGATGTTGGTGATACTATTTGTGATCCTAAAAATCCTATGCCACTTGACCCAATGCACATCGAAGAGCCTACTTTAACAGTTATATTTTCTGTAAATGATTCTCCGCTTGCTGGTCAAGAGGGTAAACATGTTACTTCAAATAAGCTAAAAGACCGTCTTGAAGCTGAAATGACAACAAATGTTGCTATGAAGTTAGAAATTGTTGGAGAGGGTAAATTTAAAGTTTCAGGTCGTGGAGAGTTACAAATAACTATTCTTGCTGAAAATATGCGTCGTGAAAACTTTGAATTTGGTGTTAGCCGTCCAGAAGTTATCGTTAGAGAAATCGAAGGTGTTAAATGTGAACCATTTGAGCATTTAGTTGTAGATGTTCCAGAAGAGTTCAGCGGTTCAGTTATTGAAAAACTTGGTAAAAGAAAAGCAGAAATGAAAGCAATGGTTCCAATGGGTCAAGGCTTTCAAAGAATTGAGTTTGAAATCCCGGCTCGTGCACTTATCGGATTCCGTGGACAATTCTTAACAGACACAAAGGGAGAGGGAATTATGAATCACTCTTTCTTAGAATTTCGTCCTTATAGTGGTACAGTTGAGTCAAGAACATACGGTGCACTTGTATCTATGGAAAATGGTGAAACATTAGCGTATTCACTCTTTAACATTCAAGACCGTGGTGTTCTTTTTATAGGGCCACAAACTAAAATATATGAAGGAATGATTGTTGGTGAACACTCCCGCTCTAACGATTTAGTAGTAAATGCTATTAAAGGTAAAGCGCAGTCGAATGTTCGTTCATCCGGTGCTGATGAAGCTATTAAACTTATTCCACCAAGAGACATGTCTTTAGAGCGTGCCTTAGAGTGGATTGAAGATGATGAACTTCTTGAAGTTACACCAAAATCTATTCGTATCCGTAAAAGATATTTAACAGAAGCAGAAAGAAAAAGATACTCTCGTAAATAGTCTCTTGCTTTAAAATTTCACAGGCTTTTGCCTGTGAAATTCTTACCTCGTATTAAAACCTTCTGAACAGTCAAAATACTTTTTATTTTTGAAATGTCGATATACTTCCTCAATAAAAAGGATAAAAAAAATGGATAATCTACTATATATTGGTTCGTTGATTTTAGTGGCTTTACTGATTTTTACATTCAATAGAACGAATAGCACAAAGTTAATGTTATTGGCAATTGCCGTGGGTGCTTATATAATTTATTCCCATGAAACAGGTCACACTGCTACAGAATTTAAAAACAGGATGATAAACTCTGTTGATAAATCCGCTGAAAAATTTGTCGATAAATATGATACCAATATAAAAGATACAGAAAAAGTAAAAAAAGAGTCACAAAAATAGAGAAGCTTCTGTCGGCTTCAATTAAACAAAAACTTCCGATGCTATAATCATAGATTATAAATTTTTATGTTAGTGAATAGCTGACCTTACGCATTTTTATTAAAAGTGCGTTAAACTCCTTGTAATTCCCAAAAAACAAAGTTTTTTGTAGCTTTAGGGGGTTGCAAGGGACATTTGTCCCTGCCGCCAAAATGGACTTCTAAAGAAACATCGCTTCGCGAGCGATTCCCTTGTTTTGTTCGTTTTGACGTGTAACATTAATTAAAGAGAGAGTAAGAAAGTGAATAGAAAAGAGATATATAATCCGAATTCAACTGAAAATGTAAATGATAGAAGAGTTTTTGGTGGAAATCCAACGGGTATTTTTGAGTTAAATAATATAAAATATCAGTGGGCATACAATCTTTGGGAGGTTATGCTTAATAACACATGGTTCCCAAAAGAAGTTGATATGACAAGGGATGTAAATGACTATAAACAACTAACAGATGCCGAAAAAACAGCGTATGATAAGGCACTTTCTCAATTGATATTTATGGATTCACTCCAAACAAACAATTTAATTGATAATATAAATCCCTATGTAACTGCACCGGAGATTAACCTTATTTTGGTTCGTCAATCCTTTGAAGAGGCACTTCACTCACAAAGTTATGCGGTTATGGTTGATAGCATCTCACAAAATTCGGCTGAAATTTATGATTTATGGCGTCGCGATATGATGCTGAAGGGTAAAAATGATGCAATAGCAAGAGTTTATCAAGAGCTTGCAAAAAATCCATCCGAATATAACTTTGTTAAAGCCTGTTTTGCAAATCAGATTTTAGAGGGAATCTATTTTTACAGCGGTTTTGCATACATCTATACCCTTGCAAGATCAGGAAAGATGTTGGGTTCAGCACAGATGATTCGGTTTATTCAAAGAGATGAAGTTACACATCTAGTTCTTTTTCAGAATCTTATAAATACACTTCGAAAAGAGAGAGCGGATCTTTTTAGCGACAAACTAAAAGCAGAAGTTATTGAAATGTTCAAAGAGGCTGTAAAGCTCGAAGCAGATTGGGGAAGATACATCACTCAAGGTCAGATTTTGGGTTTGACAGATGATATTGTTGAACAATATATTCAATTTTTAGCAGATGAGAGGCTCAATGCAGTTGGATTTGATAAGATTTACAATGTTACAAATCCGATTAAGTGGGTGAATGACTTTGCAAAATTTAATGATCAAAAAACTAACTTTTTTGAGGGAACCGTAACGAACTACTCAAAAGGTAGCTTATCATTTGATGACGATTTCTAATTATTATTACACAAAATGAGCAAAGCTCAATTTGCTACGCTAACGCTTGGTTTTCTTCAGCAGAAAGCTCAAGCAACTTATTGCTTTTAGGATTTTGAATGTACAAACTATGCTCACTCTCATTTATAACAACTAACAACTATAACACTAACTTACAAACACTGCTAACACTTATAAATCAAGCCCCAAAAGATTCACTCATTGTAGCTCCAGAGGTATGTTTGAGCGGTTTTGATTATGATAACTTTGAGAAAGTTTGCTCCTTTGCACCGATAGCCATAGAAGAGATAAAAAAAGCCTCAACAGATAAAATTATTATCTTAACTATCATCGAAAAAAGAGGAGATGAAGTTTTTAATTTTGTCAAAATTTTTCATAACGGTGAAGTTATGTACGAGAGAGCCAAAGCAAGATTGTTTCGCTTTGGCGGAGAGGAAAAATATTTTTCTGAAGGTAGCGATGATGCCCTTAAAATTATTGAAATAGAAGGTATAAAGATAGGAGTACTTATTTGTTTTGAACTTCGTTTTAAAGAGTTATGGAAAAAGTTAGAAGGATGCGATGTCATTGCAACGCCCTCATGGTGGGGAGTTTTACGAACAGAACACTTCAAAACACTTACAAGAGCATTAGCGATAATGAATCAGTGTTATGTGATTGCAAGTGATAGTTTAAACGAAGATTGTACAAAAATGAGTGGTATCATAGCTCCAAACGGTAAAGTACGTCGTAATGGGAATAGAGCTTGCTTAGAAGTAGATTATATTGAAAAAGAGATAACCTTAATGAGAAGATACATGGATGTTGGTATAGATGGATAGGATAACGGCTACAAAAACAACTAGGTTAGCAGAGGACTGCCACCAAAGATTTGCTCTCAGCCCTGAAGTTAAAAATGCTATAGCAAATACAAACAGAGAGGCTTTTGTCCCGATGGGGCTTAAACATAATGCCTATAAACTGGATGCCCTGCCGATGGGGTATGCGCAGTGGATAAGCTCTCCTTTGACTGTTGCTAAAATGAGCCAATATTTAGAGCCTAAAGGTGGTTATAAAGTTCTGGAGATTGGGTGTGGAAGCGGCTATCAAGCAGCAGTGCTCTCGCACATGTTTCGCGGAGTTTTTACCATAGAGAGAATCGAGTCTTTGATGTTCGAAGCAAAAGCTCGCTTTAAAGAGCTCAACATAAACAATATCCATACAAAAATAGATGATGGACAAAATGGCTGGAAGCAATACTCTCCCTATGATAGAATACTATTCTCAGCCTCGGCAAAAGTGATACCGCAAAAAATCTTTGAGCAACTAACGGATGGCGGGATTTTAATAGCACCTATAGAAAAAGCCGGCAAGCAGATAATAACCCGCTTTAAAAAAAACGGTGTAAACATTGAACAAACCGAATTAGAAGCGTGCGATTTTGTTCCTATTTTGGATGGCATACAAAAATAATGGAGGTATCTATGGAAATGTACGGTATAAAATATTCACAACCAAAAGTAGTTTTACTTCAAGATACGGGTATTGGGGTAGCTGAGGCTGCTGCACGAACATGTTATGACTCGTTTGAAAATAGCGAAAATGAGGTAATCAAACATATTGAAACCAACATGCCGGAGGCGGAGGAATGCAGTGCGATAAACTCTATTGAAGATTCAACTCTTTTAAGTGACTTGGCATGGACCTACTTCCATCACTCTATTTTAGAACATGCAAACCTCAGTTTTTTAATTCGAGGCACTTCAAGAGGCGTACTTCAAGAGCATGCAAGACACCGCATTCAGGCTATATCCGTACGAAGTACCCGTTATACTATGAGTTCTGTCATCAATGCTTTTGTCGCATCAAAACATGGAGGAGATAGAGAGTTTTTCATAGATAAAATTTTGAATTTTGACATGTTTGTAACAACAGATAAAGAGTACAACAGAGTTGAAATCGGTGCAATGTATGATAAACTTGAATATCAATCAAAAAAAGTGGAAGATTTTTATGATATGGCGGTGGCGAAGAGTTCTTTGCCACTCTTAGAAGCGTTGAACACAAATCCACAAGCACTCTTTGAAGCCCTCGAAGCCGGTAAAAAGAAAAAGAATGTGGGTGACGCTTTTAAACATATCATTACAGATAATGTAAAAGTTGACATGGTTGTGACTTTTAATCTCAGAAGTTTAAAAAACTATTTTACACTCAGAGATAGCGGTGCAGCATATTTTCAAATTCGTTGGCTCGCTCAAGAGATGATGCGGTCAACACCGTCGAAATATTTAGATTTAATTATTAAAAAGAAATTATAAAGAAAGGAGTCCACATGTCAAAAGAAATATTATTTTGGAAGTTGTGTTTGGCATCAGTAGTTGTTTTTGGCGGATGTGCAAATATGACATTTAATGCCCAGATGTGTCAGAATATAAGATTAGACCCTCAGGCGACTATGCCTCAGGAGTGTATGAAATATAGCGAAGAAGAGGCTGCAAAAGCGTCTATCAAACCATCTGAAAAAATTCAGTCAAAAGAAAGTTTAGAGTTTAATAAAGAATAAAAGAATTTTTACTCTTTGCCTGCCGGTTTTTTAAGAGATTTTATATTTATTTTTTTGCCGGTAAGCACTGGAGCGGATTCTCTTTTAGAGCCGTCATGACGATGATTTCTATCACCTGATTTGCCAGAAAAGATAGCTTTACCATTTTCATCTTTCCCTAAAAATGTTGAACTTTTTTTATCTTTGTCATAAGGCTTTTTAAATCCGGATTTGCCGTCTTTGTCAAAAGGTTTCTTAAAACCGGACTTATCATCTCTTTTATCTTTATCCCACGGTTTTTTAGCAGCGGATTTGTCATCTTTATCCCATGGTTTTTTGAAGCTAGGCTTGCCGTCATCTTTTTTATCTTTGTCCCAAGGCTTCTTCGCGCCAAACTTATCATCTTTTTTGTCCTTATCATAAGGCTTTTTGAAACCGGATTTATCTTTATCAAATGGCTTTTTAAAGCCAGACTTTTCATCCTTTTTATCTCTGTCATAAGGCTTTGCGGAACGAGGTTTGTCATCTCTTGATGGTCTATCACCGAATTTTTTCTTTTCACCTTTGAAGTCGCTGTTTCTTGGTTTAAAATCTTTTCTCTCTTCTCTTGGTGCGTACTCTTTTTTTACAACTTCCGGCTTTACAACAATAGCCGGTCCGAAGCCTTCAATCGGCTCTTGCATAATAGTTCGCCCGATGAGCGTCTCTATCGGATAGAGGAATTTCTCCTCTTCTTGGTCGAGTAAAATGAGTGCATGCGAAGTTGCGTGGGCAATTCTAGCCATGTAAGCAATGGCTTTGTCGGGTAAGTTGTAACTAATGAGAAGTTCAGCTTTAAGTTCCGGTGCGCTTAGCAAATCATCATCATTTATAAAAGTGATATTTTTTGAATTTTCACCCTCTTCAATTGTTTCACAGGTGACAACAATAATATTTTTTCCCTCATTCTTCGTGAGAAGCAGGTTTAAAAGCTCATGTTTTTTCTCTGATTGACATGGATGAACACGGTGATTGTGGCGTTTTAGAGTTGGGGTAGAAGATGGCATAGAAATCCTTGAGTGGTTTGCAGCCGTAGAACGATGCAAAATTGTTGCATGATTATAGCGTAAATGTGTCGTGAGAGTTTCATTCTTACGCAGAATCTGCTATAATGCCCCAAATTTAGCCTATTTAAGCTAATGTAAAAGGTAGTTAATGTCATTTAAACAACTCGGGCTCATTGAGCCACTTCTAAAAGCCATACAAGAGCAGGGTTACACAGAACCTACTCCCGTTCAAAAGCAGGCAATTCCTGTTATTTTAGCCAAAAAAGATATTCTTGCAGGTGCACAAACCGGAACAGGAAAAACAGCAGGTTTTACACTCCCGATGCTTCAACTTTTAAGTCAGCATAAGCGAGCACACAACAAACCGGAGATTCGTGCGCTTATTTTAACTCCAACAAGAGAACTTGCATCTCAAGTTGCCGAGAGTGTAGATATTTATGGAAAACATCTTCCTTTTAAATCGACTGTCATATTTGGCGGGGTCAAGATAAACCCTCAGCTTGTAGCACTTAGAAAAGGTGTTGATATTGTTATCGCAACTCCGGGGCGGCTTTTAGACCATATTTCTCAAAAAACTATTGACCTATCAAAAGTTGATTTTTTGATTTTGGATGAAGCGGATAGAATGCTCGATATGGGCTTTATAAACGATATTAGAAAAATCTTAGCAATTTTGCCAAAAAATAGACAAAATCTTCTCTTCTCTGCTACTTTTTCTGATGAGATAAAAAGACTTGCAGATAATCTGTTAAATGCACCGACGCTTATAGAAGTGGCTCGTGCAAACATGTCATCCGAGCAGGTAAAACAGGTTATACATCCGGTAGATAAAGAGAGAAAAAAAGAGTTGCTTTCACACCTCATAAAAGAGGGTGACTGGAAGCAGGTGCTTGTTTTTACAAGAACAAAACATGGTGCGAATAAGCTAAGTGAATATCTTGAAAAAGAGGGCATAACAGCTACGGCAATCCATGGAAATAAGAGTCAAAATGCACGAACTAAAGCTCTGGCTGATTTTAAAGATTCAACTGTACGAGTTCTTGTTGCAACAGATATTGCGGCACGCGGCATAGATATCGACCAACTCCCGCATGTAGTCAATTTTGAGCTTCCAAATGTTCCGGAAGATTATGTTCACCGCATAGGGCGAACAGGTCGTGCAGGAAATATAGGAGAAGCACTTTCGCTTGTTTGTATAGACGAAAAAGAGTTTCTTGAAAATATAGAGAAACTGATTAAAAAAGATATTCACAGATTTGTAGTAAAAGGTTTTGCACCTGACCCGTCTATAAAAGCTGAGCCGATTGTGCAAAAAAGAGGTTCAGGTTCAAATAATAGGTCTCGTCCTAGTAACAGAACTCGCCCATCTCCAAAAGGTAGAAAATAGTAGTTGTAATGAACTCTTTAAAATATATAGCACTCAATTTATTGATGCCGCTGCTTATATCTTTGGTTTTTTTACTATTGATTATGAATGGTGCAAAAATACCGGGTATCATATTTAGTCTGACTCCTTATATATTTTATGCTGTGAGTGCCATGATCTTATGGGTCTCTTGGGAGTTTAATCGTAACAGATTTATTTTTATTATCATACCGCTCATAATTATGCATATAGGATTTCAATATCTGAGCGCACAGAGAGCCACTGACCTATTTTTGTACAGCTCTTTATTGTATCCCCTACACATCATTTTGTTTTTATTTTTAAAAGAGCGGGGGCTTTTTTCTATTTGGGGCATATTCAAGATAGTATTTTTTGTCTTTGAAATAGCGATTGTATTGTATTTTGTTTTTTATCCGAGTGCCGCACTCAAAGAGTTGCTTGAGGTAAAAATATTTGCGATATCTTTTTATCCACTCAAAGATGTTACGGCTATTATTGGAATACTCACTGTTTTAATCATGGGTGCAGTAGTCGTTTTTAACAGATATTTAATGTACAACAGCACATTTTTAGTCATTATTATTACATTTTATATGGGTCTATTTTTTCTTAAAACTCCACATGCCAATGAAATATCTTTGCTTGCAATAAGCGTCATTATTTTTGCCCTGCTTATTCGAGAGTCCTACAGATTAGCCTTTTATGACGAGCTGACTTCTATGCCTGGCAGGCGTGCACTTGTGGAAGATATGGCAAAACTTGGAAGAAAGTACTCACTTGCTATGATTGATATAGATTTCTTTAAAAAATTTAACGATACCTACGGGCATGATACGGGCGATGAAGTTTTAAAAATGGTCGCTTCAAAACTTGTCGGTGTCGGTGGGGACGGTAAAGCGTATAGATACGGCGGAGAGGAGTTTGTGATTCTTTTTCCATCCAAAGAGGTGGATGAATCGTTTGTGCATGTAGATGCTCTAAGACAAAAAATAGCCACATCCCCCTTTATTGTAAGAAATAAAAAGAGCTCTAAAACTATCTATATTAATATCTCCTCAGGAATAGTTCAAAACTCTCAAAAAGATAAAGACCCGTTTGCAGCCATGAAAAGAGCAGATAACGCACTCTATAAAGCTAAAGAAGCCGGAAGAAATCAGGTAATAAAAGGTTAATAGAGGCTTTTTGGTATAATTCTATTACTTTAGCGCCATAACGCGGCTAGCGTAACAACGATGAGTTCTGCAAGAACTCTAAATAAAATGAAAAAAGGTAGAATGTATGAATACAGAAAAAGAATTAAGTGCTAGAAGTGGCGGAATTTGTGAACTTTGCGGAAGCAGTGAGGGTTTGAGTGTTTTGGAAGTCGGTGCAACAGACGGCAGCACTGAGCAGTCTATATATGCATGTGCAACATGTAAAGAGCAGATTAGCTCTGGAACATTAGATGAAAACCACTTTAACTGTTTAAACGACAGCATGTGGAGTGAAGTTCCTGCTGTGAAAGTAATGTCCTATATTTTGCTAAACAAACTTGGTCGTCAAGATTTGGTTGAGATGATGTATCTGGAAGAGGATGAAAAAAAATGGGCAGATTCGACTCTCAATGCCTCTGCAAATAAATTAGTTCATAAAGATGCAAACGGTGTAATCCTTCAAGCCGGTGATAGCGTAGTTATCTTAAAAGATTTAGAAGTGAAGGGTGCAGGTTTTACTGCAAAACGAGGCACAACCGTAACTCGTATCGCACTTCCCGCCGATATTGACGACCATATTGAGGGAAGAGTAAACGGCACAAAAATCTTCCTAAAAACAGAGTTTTTGAAAAAAGTATAATGTTTTGTTTCTTGCCGATAGGCAAAGCTTTAGTGAGAGGAATTTTAGATGAAGCTCGGCTTTTGACAAAAGGAGGTATTAAATGAAGCCATACGAGAGATTTTACAAAATAGAGGACGATTTTCGTTCACCTTATGCCAGAGACAGAGATAGAATTATCCACTCCGGCAGTTTTAGAAAGCTTGAGTACAAAACTCAGGTTTTTTTAAATCAAGAGGGCGATTTCTTTCGCACCCGTCTTACCCACTCCATAGAAGTTTCACAAATCGCCCGTTCTATCACTTCTACCCTTGGGCTCAACGAAGCGTTGGCAGAGGCTATTGCTTTAGCACATGATTTAGGTCACACCCCTTTTGGTCACATCGGCGGAGACTCTTTAGATGAGTGTCTGAGAGAAGATGGCTTTGCAAGCGGATTTGAGCATAATTTTCAAAGCTTTAGAGTTGTCTCACTTTTAGAAAAAAGATACAATAGTTACAACGGGCTAAACCTCTCTTTTGCAACGCTAGAGGGAATTCTAAAACACTCCTATCCCTACAAAAAAAGCTTTTTACCGGCAATTATCCATGAACAATTCAATCTCGACACACATCCTTCCATAGAAGCAATGGTTGTTGACCGCGCGGATGAGATAGCCTATATAAGCCACGATATTGACGATGGAGTCAATTCAGGACTTATCAGTTTTGATGATTTAAAAGAGAGCGAGTTGATTTGTGAGATTCTAGAAAAAGTTGCATTTGAGGGCGTTGGATTTGAGAACGATGAGATGTTTCGGTATCGTTTTAGTTCTCATCTTATCAACCATCTTGTCTATTCACTTTTAGAGTTCTCCAAAGATAAAATTCAAAGAGGTGAAGTCTTGAGTGCAACAATTGATAGTAAAAGTGAAATTCCTATCGGTTTTGAACCGGAACTAGAGAGAAAAATCAAAAAGCTTAAAAAACTTCTCTTCAATAAACTCTATCAACACAAAAATATAGTTATAAAAATGTTTGCAGGAAAACAGGCGATAAAAGGTCTTTACAAAGGGCTTATGCAAGAGGAGAAGATGCTACCGGAGTTCTACTTCAAACAGTTGCATTTTAGAAGTAAACATAGAGTTGTAGCCGATTACATAGCGAATATGAGCGACAGACATGCTATCTCATTTTATAATGAGATGTACGGGAAGTTATAGTTTAAAATATATATTCAATTTTAAGTGGTATTATTTAAGTACATTTGCAATACATTTGTACTACAATTTCAGAAAAGGGGATTCTTTGTATGCTTAAAGAGATGCAACAAAATGATTTTATTGTTTCAAAAACTGACCTCAAAGGTCGCATAACTTATACAAATAAAATTTTTATGCAGATGGCAGAGTATAAAGAGGAGGAGTTACTTGGTAAGCCTCATAGTATAATTCGCCATCCGGATATGCCAAAAGCTGTCTTCAAACTTCTTTGGGAAAGAGTGAGTAAAAAAGAGGAGATATTTGCTTATGTAATCAATAAAACAAAAAATGGGAATGATTACTGGGTATTTGCATATGTTACTGCCTCATTAGATGAAAAAGGGAATCTTATCGGCTACTACTCAGTCAGACGAAAGCCAAGTGCAAAAGCTCTTGATATTATAAAACCTCTTTACGCAAAGATGCTTGAAGCCGAGAAGAGAAGCGGTGTAGAAGCTTCAACTAAAATTTTAACAGATATATTAACTGAAAAAGGAGTGAGTTACGATGAACTTATCATCTCTATTCAAGAGTAATCAAACTATTTTACTTTTAGTTGCACTTGCAGGTGTAGCGATATTTGCTTTGGCTACCGGAGGCTATATTTTAGCTTTAGTTGTACTTTTTATTTTACTACTGTCTATCTTTGTCCCAGCGGGTTCTAACTCTGAATCATCTTCAGAATTACGTCTTGCAATGCAAAGGGTTTTAAAAAATGCAGCAAATGGTAAGCTAGAAGATCGTGTTACGCATATACCGGATGACGACTCTGCTGAATCAGATTTTGCATGGAGCCTTAATGATGTTCTTGACCAACTAGAAGCTTTTATGAGAGATACTGTAACTACTATAGAAAAGGCTTCTGCAGGTCAAACATATAGAAGAACTTATTCGGAAGGTCTTCATGGGGTTTTTTATACAACTGCAAAAACACTCAATAAGGCAATCTCATCTATAGCAAGGGGTAATGATACAAAAATAAGAGGAGAACTTTCACATGAATTAGCCAATTTAGGTGGTGGAGTGAGTCAAGGTCTTTTAGTTATTCAAAAAGATATAAGTTTTTGTTCCGAAGATTCTTTTGAAATTGTCGGTGTTGCTAACAAAACCGCAGAAGAGTCGTCAAAAAGTTTGGATACAGTTGCTGAAATAAGTCAAAGATTAGGTGAACTCGTAGAGCTTATAGCCTCTTCTCATGGCGGTATAATAAACTTGGAACAACGCTCAGCAGAGATTTCAGAGGTTGTCGGACTCATTAAAGATATAGCAGATCAAACAAACCTTTTAGCTCTTAACGCTGCAATTGAAGCCGCACGTGCCGGTGAGCATGGGCGAGGATTTGCAGTTGTAGCAGATGAGGTTCGTAAACTTGCCGAGAGAACACAAAAGGCAACAACCCAAATAGAAATCACTATCAAAGCATTGCAACAAGAGACAAATGAGATAAGAACAAATTCTGACAATATTTCAGAGATTGCAGATACTTCAAATATAGTTATACATGCGTTTGAAGATACATTTAAAGAACTCAACTCTCTTGCAAACAGTGCATCTCATTCAGCTATAAAAGTTCAGAATCGTCTCTTTACAACGCTTGTGAAAGTTGATCACATTATTTTTAAATCTAAAGCGTATTCTACTGTTTTGGAAGCTGATGCATCTGCTGTTTTTGCTGATCACAAAAATTGCCGTATGGGTAAATGGTATCTTGGTATCGGGCATGATAGATTTGGCAATACAAAAGCCTTTGCACAGATGGATGCTCCTCATGCCGTAGTCCATAACTCAGTATTTAAAAATATAGAGTTTGTAAAACATGGCACAACGCTAAAATTTGATAATCCGAAACATATAGTAGCAAATTTTTCTGCAATGGAAGAGGCATCTGTTGAACTCTTTACTAAACTTGATGCTATGATAGAGGAGTATGGGCAATCAAAATAGTTTCTCAAAGAGAGAACTATTAAGAATAGCTTAAATAAATAGGAATAAAATATGGTTAACTTGCTATTTATTTATAATAAATATAATTACGCATCTCAAATATGTTTTCCCCCTTTCATATAGAGATAAAGATAAACTCCTATAAATTTTCTATAACCCTTCTCAAGCTCTTAACCCCCTTTACAGAGCTTGAGACTTTTATGCTAAAATCACATTATGAAAAAAATCATCCTAACTACCTTAAATTCAAGATACACTCACAGCTCTATAGGTCTTAGATATTTGTATGCTAATCTAAAAGAGTTGCAAGAAGAGGCTGAAATTTTAGAATTTAGCATAAACGATGCTCTTCAGACAGTAGTGGAGAAACTGCTCTTTTGTATGCCGGATGTTATTGGTATTGGCGTTTATATCTGGAATGCTAAAGAGGTGCAAGAACTTGTTCACATTTTAAAAAAAATCTCACCACAAACCCTCATAGTTTTAGGCGGTCCTGAAGTGACCCACACACCATTTCGTGTCAATTTTGATGAGGCTGATTTTATTATTCAAGGTGAAGGTGACTTGGCTTTTTATGAGCTTTGTAAAAATATTTTTGATAAAAATCCGCCAATAGCAAAAATCATTAAAATGAACACTCCAGAGCTTAAAACAGTAGAACTTCCATACAGATACTACACAGACGATGATATAAAAAACCGCTACATCTATGTAGAAATGTCAAGAGGTTGCCCATTTCACTGTGAGTTCTGTCTCTCTTCTATGGATGAGCGGGTCAGAGCATTTGATTTGGATGCTGTTTTAGCAGAGTTTGAGCTTTTATGGCAAAGAGGCGCTAGAAACTTCAAATTTGTGGATAGAACTTTTAACCTCAACATGAAGACAGCCAACAGAATATTAGACTTTTTTTTGGCAAAAGAGCCTCCCTATTTTGCTCACTTTGAAGTAATCCCAGACCATTTTCCAGCTTCCATAAAAGAGAAAATCGCAAAGTTCCCTCATGGTGCCTTGCAGCTTGAAATAGGGATACAAACGCTTAACTTAGAGATTGCAAAAAATATATCAAGAGAGATGAACCTAGAAAAGATTAAAGAAAATATAAGCTTTTTAGAAAATGAAACCGAGGCGCACATACATCTTGATTTGATAGTCGGGCTTCCCAATGAATCGCTAGAGAGTTTTGGCAGGAATCTTGATGAATTAGTAAAACTCAGCAGTTGCGAGATACAGATAGGGATACTTAAAAAACTCTCTGGAACATTTATAAACCGCCATGATATTGAACATAGCATGGTTTATAGTGATATTCCACCTTATGATATTTTGCAAAACTCTCAGCTCAGTTTTAATGATATACAGATTATGAAAAGGTTTGCGAGATTTTGGGATTTAACTTATAACAGCGGAAATTTCAAAAAGAGTGTTAAACTTATCTGGCAAGATGAGAGCGTTTACGAAAACTTTTATGCGTTTGGCATGTGGATATATCAACAGACCGATTCCACTTGGCAAATCTCTCTTCAAAGGCTCGGCGAACTACTCTTTATATACCTAACACAAATCAAAAAACTCTCACCGGATATTGTCGCAAAAGAGATGCTTGAAGACATGATGAAGGTCAAAGGCAGAGCAATCCCGAGTTACTTAAGGGCACATGCCAAAGACTTTTCTTCAGATGCAAAAGAGGGAACTGCAGGTTTTAATAAAAGACAAAATTAATGTATAATAAAAAATGATTTTTTTAAAAATAGTATTATTCGTTTTACTGGCACTGGATACTCTTTATGCAGGGCAGCCTTACATTGATGCAGCTTTGATTGCACAAGTCGGACAGAAGTATGATGAGTTTGCAAAAAAAAGATTTGTATATCTTCAGCAAAGTTTGGATGCACTTGCGGGAAAAAGTGATGCACAGAAGCTCGAAGAGGTGAATACCTTCTATAATGAAGTCAAATATGCAGCTGACATGAAGGTGTATGGCATAAGCGATTATTGGGCTACCCCTTCGGAATTTTTGGCTAAAGATACGGGCGATTGCGAAGATTATGTAATAGCAAAATACTTCGCTCTGGTTTATCTTGGAATTGATTCTAAAAAATTGTTTTTTACTTATGTCCGCTCCACGCAGTTCAAAGAGGCGCACATGGTTTTAACATACTTTGCAACTGCCAGAAGTGAGCCTCTTGTTCTAGATAACAACAACCACAGAGTCCTCCCTGCATCAAAAAGAACAGACCTTACTCCTATTTATAACTTTAGCGGAACCTCTCTCTATAAAGCTTCGGGAGATAGTGCCGGAGAAAAGATAGAAAATGAAAAAATCCACAAAAACTGGGATGAACTCAACCTCAACATTAAAAGGAAAAAAATATGACTCTCTTCAAGCAGATAGCCATTATGCTATCGATATTTTTACTCATTATTTTGGGAACCGTTTTGACACTCAATTTCAAGAGTGCTAACACTTCCGTTCAGGAGAGGCTCTATGAGGATGCCAAAAATACGGCAACTTCTCTTAGTCTCTCCCTTGGAACTGCCGCCGGCGATACATCCGTCATGTCAACTATGATTAATGCCAATTTTGATAGCGGCAACTATCTCTACATTTCACTTGTGGATGTTGATAATATAATTTTGTATGAGAGAAAATCAGAAAATCAGCGAATAGCAGTACCTGAATGGTTTTTAAAAGTGGTGAAGATTCATGCTCCGGTCGCATCTGCAAATGTTTCAGCCGGTTGGAGTCAGGTTGGCATTCTCAATGTTCAGAGCGATGTCGGCTATGCATATAAGCAGTTATATACGATTTTAATGAGTCTTCTTGTATCTTTTAGCATCATTGCAATTATTGCCCTTACTATTCTTAACCTGATACTCGCAGCGATACTTAAGCCGCTCAAAGAGGTTCAAAGACAGGCAGAGGCGGTCGGGAGAAATGAGTTTATTATACAAAATAGCATCCCCAATACAAAAGAGTTCAAAGATGTTGTTCTTGGCATGAACAATATGGTTTCAAAAGTTAAAGCTATGTTTGATAAAGGAAACGAGGAGCTAAAACGACAAAAAGAGCTGGAGTACATAGACCCGACAACAAAACTTAGAAATCGTAAATACCTTATAGATAAACTGCCGGAGTATCTTAAAATTGATGCAAGCTCCAAGGGCGGTATCAATATGATGATAGCTTTCAGCGGAGTAATAGAAGCGAATGACAAGATAGGCTTCCGTGATGTAGATAAACTTTTTATTGATATTGCCAATGTATTTAAAAGCCAAACAGAGAAATATGAACACTCGATAGTCTCAAGAATGAACGGTACTGAGTTCTCTATTTTGCTTCCGGATTGTAATGATGCAGATGGTTTAGTGCTTGCTAAAAATATCTATAAATCGGTGAGTAACCTTATTATGTCTTGTGGACTTGATTTGAGCGCAACCTATATCTCACTTGGACTTTACGAGTACAACTACACACAAAATATCGGTCAGCTCCTCTCTCTCTCAGACAACGCTCTCTCTCAAGCTAAGTTTAACGACACGCATATACACTTGGAAAAAGCAGAGAATGCAATTGAAGTTATGGGCAAAGATGCTTGGAGAGGCATTATAAATGAAGCATTGAATTCAAGTAACTTTAATTTTGTCTCATGGACTGCGGTGGATGCAAAAGCCAAAAAAGTGGCACATCATGCGCTGAGTCTGAACCTTAAAGACAAAGATGGCAAAACATACTACTACGGTCAATTTATGGCACCGGCAAATCAGGCAGGTATTAGTTCACAAATCTATAAGAATGTTATAAATATGATGTTTAAAACTCCAGATAGCAATCTAAAAGGTTTAACCTGTTCTCTTAGACTCTCCTTTGAGTATTTGGATATGAAAGAGACCTACCATGAGCTTAGCAACCTCTTTAGAGAGTATGCAAAACACCTTCCGTTTAAGCTGATTATGGAGATACCCGATAGACTTGTTCGTAAAAATTCTGAGCAGATAAAACAGTATAAAGCTCTTTTTGAGAAATATAATATTGAGATGGGAATTTATGAGTTTATCGGTGAGAGTGCAGATTATCAATATCTGCAAGATTTAAGACCTGCCTACATAAAAGGCGAAACAAGCTACTTTTTAAGCCAAAGCGAGCAAGCTTTATCGGCTCTAAGACTTATTACGGACACAATAGGCATTTCACTCATCGCAACAGGAGTGATGGATTTAGAGACACTAGGCAAGCTTGAAGCAAAAGATATATTTGTTATTCAAGGTCGAGCTACGGAGATGATTGAGCTAAAATAAAAAAATTATACTTTAATATAGTTTTTTATATACTATGTCACTGAATTGTTACCTATAGTAAAAGAAGGGGGGGGATGTATGTTTTTTGGAAATAATCGTGAGTTAGAGGTTTCTTTAAAGAAAAAAGAGGAAGAGATTTATGCTCTTAAAAATGAGCTTGAAAATGCGCATGCAAAAATTTCACAATTGGAAGAGACGGCAAGAGGGAATGCATCTGAACATGTTATGAATGAGCTTACTCGTTCTTTAACGAAAAGTCTTACGGATGGCTGTGAAAGAGACTTAAAAATAATTCAAGGCGATTTGGGCAGTAACCTCAAAAACCTTGAAGATGTTGATAGCAGAAATCAAATAAATGGTGAATATACACAACATACGCAAGCAGATGTGAACGATTTAGCTAATGACATGAACTCTCTTCTTGAGCATATTACAAGCACTTATGAGCAGGTGAATACTCTGAACTCTAATGTTGAGAGCATCTCAAATGTTATAAACCTTATTAAAGATATCTCCGACCAAACAAATCTTTTGGCACTCAATGCAGCAATAGAAGCCGCAAGAGCCGGCGAGCATGGACGAGGATTTGCAGTTGTCGCCGATGAGGTCAGAAAACTGGCTGAGAGAACTCAAAAAGCTACTAGTGAAGTTGAAATCACGGTTCAAAGCCTAAAGCAAAATACACAAGAAGTTCATACGCACTCAAAAGCTATGGAAGAATTGTCTCAAAGCTCAAACAGTAAAATGGATATATTTCAAGAGAGAATGAATAAATTATCGTCAAATACAGAGATAATTGCTACAGAGAAT
>CANMJR010000028.1 GCA_947498025.1 Helicobacteraceae bacterium | reverse complement strand
GCTAAACTGAAAACATTTCAAATCCTGACGCAAAAATATCGTAACCGCCGAAAATACTTTAATTTACGATTTAATTTGATATGTGGATTGGTAAATTTTGATCGTGGATTTGAGGTGCCCGTAAAATGAGTTTTGCAAGAAGTCTAATCAAATCAGGTTTCTGTTTTAGACATCAACGAGCTTCATAAAATTCTCGTGAGCCATCATTTTCAAGATAAAATATTTGCAATATTTCAAGAGATTATAAATATAGAGCAATCATATAAAAAAGATGTACTGCATATTAAGAGAGCCATTAATAATCAATTCATAAATAGAAGAGTCTTTACAATGATTTTCGATATTCTGAAAGATAATGAATATATAAATTCAAATGTAAAATTAAACAAGCTTTGGGAGCTGTTTAAAGAAAATATCTCTAAATTTGATTATGTATTTATAAACAATATCAAAATAAACGAAACAAAGAAATGGACGGCATTTAGGGATAAAACTATGATATATCACAAGGATAAAACAAATAAAATTTTAACCAATGTGTGGCGTGAGATGTTTTGTGAAGAAGTGTAAACAATCTTACACCCCCTTGGATTGAATGATAACCCCCGTTATAAAAAAATAAGCCCCCTTATGTGGGGTTTTTACCCACTCATTTTAAGTAATTACCACCAAAGAATATAAATAAAGTGCCTAAAATAGGGATATGCATAAGAAACACCTCTTCAATTTAGTGAATTTAATCACAATGATATTTGAATTGTCATTATGAAATTTTAATAATAATTTAGGCTATTAATCAATTATAATTCACGCTATTAACTATTTGCTGCTTAGCAATTAGTGGTATATTCTTAGCATATGTGTCAGACGTCAATTTTATTTTATCTCCTTTATCATGCCCAACTGTATCTTGTAAAAGTGGAAATAGATTGTTAAGCTCAATATTGTTCGCAATTGCTTTTTCAATAAATGTTCCTCTGAATGTTCGTAAGTTTAAGTCGCTTTCTTTGTCAATAACTTTGTATAGCTGTAGTCTTACTTTTTTACCTATCGTGTCGTGTTCTTGATTTTCAAAAAGTGGAAAACTTGTTGATAAAACCATTTCTAAAATTTCGTTGTGTATTGGAACTTTTCGAATTGAGTTTAAAGTTTTCCCATCAGTTATATTAAAATAATGAATGCCATCTTCTTTTCTTATGTTGGCATTTTTTATATCGTACAAATCAGCGGGACGCATACCAGTGTAGGCTAAAATCTTAAAAACTTTCGTGTAAACAGGCTTTCTATAAGTATAATTTAGAATAGCCCTTACTTCTTCATCTGTATAGTTTCTTACTTCTTGTTTGCGTGCTATTTCATCTTTTAATTCATCTAAATATGTTATACCTTCTGCTTCATTTGAAGCTACAAGCTTTTTAATTTTTGCAAATTTTATAAACTGTTTTAAATACATTAAATGCTTATTAATATTTTTGTTTTTCATATTGTTTAAATCTATTAAATAGTCTTTAAATACATCGAAATCATTATGCGTAATTGTATGAAGTTGTTTATCTTTAAAATACTTCATAAGTATATTAAATGTACCATTATATGCAGTTATACTTGCAACGCCGACCTTGTCGTCTTTCTTCTTGCTTGCAATATATTTATCACGCAATGTTTCAAAAGTTGCATCGCTGATAGGAGCTTGTTCTGCATGTTCCAAGTGTGTTTTAACTTCTTTATATCTTTGCACTTTTGCTTCAATTTGCATTTGATAACCCATCTGTAAAGCTATTCTAAGCTCTTCTTCTGTGTCATATTCAAATATAAGTTTAAAATCACCTTGCTCTATATGAAACATTAACTCATCTCCACTTAGTAAGTCTAAAACTCTTTTACGTTTTAGAGCATCTTTAATATTTTTTGTCTGAAGAGATATTCTAATTAATTTTTGCTTAATTCTTCTGCGATAGTAATATGTATTATTTACTTTGTAAAGTCGTAGTGGAGTAGTATCATAGTTTGGTTTGGAAGTATCATAGATTTGATTTTGATGTGAATTCGGGGATAAAAAGTCGTTTGAAGTCCATATTTTAGGGGTTCTATCTAATATGGCTCCGAATACTGGATTCGAACCAGTGACCAAGTGATTAACAGTCACCTACTCTACCGCTGAGCTAATTCGGAATATTTATTGAGCCGCAATTATACTTTATGAAGATTAAAAAGTCAAGTAAATTGGGTCGTTTCATACTAATATTCTATAAAATCGTTTAATATTAAAAGCTAGAAGGCGAATGATTGTTTTATATTGATAAAGCAATGTTGTTTGAAAAGGGATAATACAATAGTACGAATTGTTAAAAAATAAACGAGAGTATTTTAGATGGTGGGGTATTCTCGCACCTAAAGAACTCACAAAATGGCATCAAAAATTGGCTAAAAAAAGGAAGATAAAATTGATAGACGAGTTCTTAAGAGTTTGAAAAATGTTAAATTGGGAAGTTGAACAATAAGCCGTGAAGCCATATGTTAGTACAAATATACTATAATCGCGCCATAAAACAAAGGAGTATTTATGAATTTTCAACCATTAGGCAAGAGGGTTTTAGTTAAAAGATTAGAAGAAGCAAATACTACAAGCTCAGGGATTATTATCCCAGATAGCGCACAAGAGAAACCGTCTCGCGGTGAAGTTGTGGCAGTGAGCAAAGAGGTAACCGAGTTAGCATGTGGAAATGTTGTCTTGTTTGGAAAATACTCAGGCAATGAAGTTTCACTTGGTGCGGATAAATTTTTGGTTTTAGAGACTGATGATATTTTTGGGATAATAGGATAATTCACATGGCAAAAGAGATAATTTTTTCAGATAACGCAAGAAATGCGTTGGCTCGCGGTGTTGCAAAACTAACGGATGCGGTAAAGGTAACAATGGGTCCTCGCGGACGCAATGTTTTGATTCAAAAAAGTTACGGTTCCCCGATTATTACAAAAGACGGTGTGACAGTTGCAAGAGAGATTGAGCTCAAAGATACACTTGAGAACATGGGTGCGCAACTTGTCAAACAGGTTGCTTCAAATACTGCGGATGAAGCGGGTGACGGTACAACAACAGCTACTGTTTTGGCAAATGCAATATTTTCTGAGGGTCTTAGAAACATCACGGCAGGAGCAAATCCTGTCGAAGTTAAACGCGGCATGGACAAAGCATGTGAAGCGATTTTAGTAAACCTAAAAGCGGCTAGCAAAACGATTAACGGTAAAAAAGATATAGCGCAGGTTGCAACTATCTCTGCAAATTCAGACACGGCTATTGGTGATATGATTGCCGAAGCTATGGAAAAAGTTGGACAAGACGGTGTTATTACTGTTGAAGAAGCGAAAGGTATTTCTGATGAACTGACGGTTGTTGAGGGCATGCAGTTTGATCGCGGTTATTTAAGCCCCTATTTTATTACAAACCCGGAAAAGATGATTGCTGAGATAGAAAACCCTTGGATTTTACTCGTTGATACTAAAATCTCTTCACTTAAAGATTTGCTTCCTGTGTTAGAGCAGGTTCAAAAAACATCTCGTCCGCTTCTGATTATTGCAGAAGATGTTGAGGGTGAAGCACTCTCAACTTTGGTTGTAAATAAACTTCGCGGTGTTTTAAATATCTCTGCTGTTAAAGCTCCCGGTTTTGGAGACAGAAGAAAAGCGATGCTTCAAGATATTGCAACTTTGACGCATGGAACTGTTATTTCGGAGGAAACAGGACACACTCTTGAGGGTGCAAATCTTCAGATGTTAGGACAGGCTTCTCGTATTATAATAGACAAAGACCATACTGTGATAGTGAATGGGGCAGGGGATGAAGCAGCGGTTAAAGCAAGAATTTCTGAAATCAAAGTGCAAATTGATGCAACAACTTCAGAGTATGACAAAGAGAAACTTCAAGAACGATTAGCAAAATTGAGCGGCGGTGTAGCAGTTATTAAAGTTGGCGCTGCAACTGAAACAGAGATGAAAGAGAGAAAAGACCGTGTGGATGATGCTCTATCGGCTACTAAAGCGGCGGTAGAAGAGGGCATTATTATCGGTGGTGGAGCTGCTTTAGTTCGTGCTGCTGCAAAAGTGAATCTTGATTTAACGGGTGACCAAAAAATCGGCTGTGAGATTATCCTTCGCGCAGTTAAAGCACCGATGAAACAAATTGCTCAAAATGCGGGTTACGACACAGGCGTTGTCGTAAATGCGGTTGAGAGTGCGACAAATGAAAACATCGGTTTCAACGCAGCAACCGGCGAATATGTTGACATGTTTGAAGCCGGCATCATCGACCCTCTGAAAGTTGCAAGAGTAGCTCTTATAAATGCTACTTCAGTTTCTAGTCTTCTTTTAACGACTGAAGCAGCAATTTTTGAAATCCCTGAAGAGAAGCCTTCTCATGACATGGGTGGCGGAATGGGTGGAATGCCTGGGATGATGTAATCATTTTTATTATTCTCTGAAACTACCTATTTTTGGTAGTTTCAACCATTTAAAATAAATTTTAGTAACTAAAATTTATTTCGCACCAATTTCATAGCTACTATTAAAATTTACTAATCTGCACATTAAAATAAATAGTAAATAACTACGTAGAATAGTATGCTTAAACGCATGTTTTCTTGCTAAATATATAAGAGTTATATTATAATACAATATTATTTATCACAAAGTAGTTACTTTTTAGAATAGGGTCTTAAATGGAAAATGTAAATATCCTTATAGTTGAAGATGATGAGATTACAGCCACCAATCTAAGCTTATCGCTTCAGCGGCATGGGTACAATGTGGTTGCCATGTGTGAAAGTGCTACTGAAGCCAAAAATAAGATTAAAGTCTATTCACCAGACATTATACTTGTTGATATATCACTACAAGATGGTAATGATGGAATTGAACTCGCAAAAGAGATAAGAATAGAATACAATATTCCTTTTATATATCTAACTTCTTATAGTAATGATGAGATAATATCTCAGGCTAAACAAACTGAGCCTTATGGGTACATCGTTAAACCATTTGACCCAAACTCTCTCCATGCAACCATACAAATGGCTCTCTTTAAATATAAAATAGAGGGTGAAAGGAAAAATGATATTAACTCTCTCAAAGTTGATAAATTAAACTTGGAGAAGCTTCTCTATTCAAAAAAATTATCAGATAAGCCTATCGTACCTTTTGGTGAAGATTATTATTTAGACATTGGGCTGAGTGAAACATTTTACAAAGGCAAAAAAATTAAGCTGACAAAGAAAGAGAATGCTTTTCTAAGACTTCTTGTTGCTCAAATGGGTGTTGCTGTTAGCTTTGAGCAGGCTATAAATTATGTGTGGGATGGAAGTGGTGCTACTGAAAACAGTGTCAGAACCTTAGTTTGGAGACTTAGGAGTAAACTCAAAGATGACATTATCAAAAATGCATCCGGAATAGGATATTTTATAGATGATTAGGAGATTTTTATCATTTGAACATTTTGATTAATAATTTCAAAAACAGCTTCATATTGATATTCACTATTCTTATTTTGAGCCATTTTTTCCATCTCCCCGGCACTATTTTGCAACTCTTCTAATCTAAAATTTGCACTCGAACCTTTGATGCTATGTGCTATGAGGGCTATTTTTTTATAATCTTTCTGGTGAATTGCATTTTCTAAGTCCGGCAGAGATTTTTTCATCTTTTTTATAAACATTTCAATGAGCAGTTTAAGCTCATCATCATTGAGCAAGAGTGTATCTTTAAGCTTTTTTACATCTAACCCCATAATGGTTTCATTTGATCTCTTTTCTTGCTTGAGCTCTATTTTACTACTCTTATTCACTTTTAAATATGTTAAAAAGATTCTCTCCAGCTCTTTAAGAATGATAGGTTTTCCCAAAAATGCGTCGAAACCGCTAAGAAGACCTCTCTCTCTGGCACCCTTAATAACATTAGCAGTAAGTGCAGAAATAGGAGTATGTCTAGTTTTGCTCTCATTTTCATATTTGATTATCTCTTTTAGAGCTTCTATACCGCTCATAAGAGGCATCTGCTCATCCATCAGAATCAAATCATACCTATTTTGTTTATATAAGTTCAGTGCATCTAAGCCGTTATTTGCTATGTCAAAGCTGAGTCCGTACTTTGTGAGTATAATTTTCATAAGCTCTTGATTTGCTTCATTATCTTCTGCTATAAGTATATGTCCATCAAAAAGATGAGATGATTGGGCATAGACAGTATTATCTGCGCTTTTATGCAAAAGTTCATTTATAGTAGAGTATATTTTTGAACAATAAAGGGGAAAGCACATGGGCGCTATATGCTCATTTACCTCATAATCATCATAGTGTTTACTCATGAGGGCAATATACTTCTTATCAGAATTCATAATACTGTTTTTTAACTTGAAATTAATCTCTTCATGAACAAAAATAAATATATCGTAATCGCCGTCAAGAGTATCAACTATTTCCATATCCATACCAAACGCATTTGCATATTTTAGCAGTGACTCATATTGAAAAATAGATTCTCTGTTTTTAGAGTAAAGTCCAATTTTAAGATTTAAAAACTCTTTTAAATTTTCAAATATATGACACTCGTTAGAGTGAATTTCTATAGGAATTTCCACCCAAAACAGGCTTCCCTTACCTATGGTAGATTCAACGTTCACTCTGCCGCCCATGTGGAGTGCCAGTTGATTGCAAATTGACAGACCAAGACCTGTTCCGGAACAATTGCTTTGTTCGCAATGTTGGGCTTGAACGAAGGCCGTAAATATTTTTTTAATATCTTGTTTTTCTATTCCGATGCCATTATCTTCAACGCTTATTTTTAGAAGTTTATTTTCACAACTTGCTTCTACAGAGATAACTCCACCGCTCTTTGTAAACTTTAGGGCATTACTTAAAAAATTGGATAGAATCTGTTTTATTCTTAGCGAATCCCCGTACAACTCTTTTGGAATTTCTGGGTCAATAAATGAGGCAATTGTAATATCTTTGCTTGTAGCACTCGCAATAAATAGCTCCATTGTGTGGCTTATCTCATCATGAAGAGAGAATATCTTAGGTTCTATTGTGAACTCACCACTGCGAAGTTTTGAAAAATCTAAAATATCGTTAATAATACTCAGAAGATTTTCACCGCTGTTTTGAATAATATCAAGATATTTTCTATGCTTTTTAGAAATATCATCATCTATTAACAGATTGACAAAGCCCAAAATTGCATTAAGCGGAGTTCTAATCTCATGCGACATATTTGATAAAAAGTACTCTTTTGCCCGTGAGGCGTTTAAAGCTTCCAGCTTTGCATCGATGAGTTTTTGAAAAATAGTATCCGTATAAAATTTTAAAATTCCTCTAAAATTTTTATCAAAAACATACGAAATTTCATCAGAAATATTTCTACTATTTAAACCTGCATCATAGGAGAAGTTAATCATTGCACGACGAAAGTGACTACATATCTCAAACAACTCATCTGCACTAATATCTTTATCTTTTAAATATGTTAATAGATGCTCCATAACAGGGCAGCCACCAACCTCGACTCTGCCTGCAATTAAACTCATAAAATAATCAAAAACTCCCGTAGCATATTTAGTGATGAACTCCTCTGGCTCAATTTCATGTTGGAGTAAGATTTGTTTTGGGGAGTCATACGCAATCCAATCCCAAAGGATTGTCTCTTTTGCTGCTATAAAAGCTGACTGCGCATTGATAAGAGAGGTAACCTTATTATTCATTCTAATAAAAATTACCTATATTATAAAGTAGGAAGCAACCGTAAGCACTGTTATTTTAATCAGTGCAACAAGGGCAGTGCCGATAATATTTCCGCTCTGGCAACTCACACATGAAGTGTACTGCTTTGCCTCATAATGAGCGTAAAAAAAGTATGCAATATTAGTTAGCAAGGCAGTGATAGAGATAAATAGTTGAGTCTTCCACATGCCGGAATGTATCTCTTGATTGCTGATAAAGAAAGACACCACTATAAGTAATACCATAGAAATAAGTAAAATATTTGATAGTTTTACCAAATAGTCTCTTTTAAAAGTTGTCGGACAACTCTCAGAGATTGCAAAATCCGAGCTAAATTCAAGTTTTTTCTCAAACTTTGCTTTCTCTTTTTTGGACAATTTACTTAAAAATGTTGCTCCAAAATTGTAGTCTAGTTTTCTTTGGAGTAAAATGCTTTTATCTCCGCTAGCCATTAAAGAGTGCATTGAACCATCTCTCTCTTGATAAATTATACTTATATTATCATGTCTTTGTATCTCAGCACTCAGATTAGGAAAATATGCTGTTGTCTCCGTGGTTGTGATTTTATCTTTTGTGCTAATGAGTCTAGGATTTATTAACTCTAAAAAAGTTCCATCCTTCTCTTTAATCACAACAATATTATAATAACTTCCAATTTGAAACGCTGCCAAAGCCTCTAAATTATTTTCATTGATGGTATCTTTTAAATCATCAAGAAGGGTAAATATTTCTTCATTAAAAATTCTAACATCCGTTCCATACTCAATGCTTGGCGGTGTCGGGTATTTGATTATCTCTTGAATCATAAATTATTGCCTTATCAAAAAAATAGGATTTATCCTCTTTGGTTGAGGGTTGTAGTTGGTTGGGGAAGTAACCTTGGGAATTTCCCAAGGTACTTGTAGTTTTAGTGGCTTTTACTTACCACTACTAGCATTTTTATGTTGATTATTACAAATCTTATTGCCTGAAAAATAAGACATGTTCTTAGCCACTTTGCAACCGGACCAGGTGTCATAGTTGTAAAGTTATTTCCATACGCTCTAATATTTTTTTCGCCATATTTTGACATAATATTTCCTTTTTATTTATGTTACGCACCTAAACGAACGTGTCGTTTAGGTAGCAGGGACAAATTGTCCCTCGCATCCCCCTAAAGCTACGAAAACAAGCGAAGCGCTTTTCGCAAAGCGAAAATGTTTCTTTAGTAAAACTTTATTTTTCGAGAATTACAAGGTGTTTTATGCACTTTTCATAAAAGTGCACAAGAGCAACTACTTAGATAGACAATAAAACCAGATTTTTATTCTGGAATAAGTGTCCAGCCCGGCTTAAGCTTCGCTTTCCAAATAAACAAGTGGTGTAAAATATGTTTAATCCAGTGACCGGCAAGACCGATTTCACCGAATGTATATTCTGTATCACGACCCGTTCCCGGGTACTTCTCAAAATCTGGAACAACAGGATAAATTGTCATCGCAGCAGCAGTTCCAGTAAATAAACCTTTACCTGCAGAAGCAACACAAGCAGCACCCATATGAGCCATAGAAGCTTCATGTAATGGAGCATCCGGACCTTTTAAAATTCTGTCACAAACACTATGTGCAACAGCTTTACCCATGATACCTGATGGCATACCGGTTCTTGGAGGAGTCGGGTTAATTGGAGTTCCATTTGGTGAACTCATCGGCTTAGAAATTGGATGCGGCGGTGCAAAAGCGATTCCACATGCAAACACATTTCCATAAGTTGGGTTTTGGTAAGTTGAAGGCCAGTCACTAGCTTTCCAGTTTTCATAAGCACCGGCAGCATAGTTAGCATCCACTTTCATAAATCCGTTTGGAGCAAAAATAGTTGCTGTAATATCTTCACCGGCTTTGTTGATAGCTTTTAATCCAACACCAGCGAATGGAGGAATTAACATTGAAAAATCAAACTCTTCTTCACCCATACTTCCATCAAGAAGTTCATAGTGAACTTTACCTTTTTCAACTTTATTAACATGTGCGCCAATAATCCAATCGACATTACGCTCAGCAAAAAGAGACTCAGCAAATATTTTTGAGCTTACTGCAAACCCCATAGCTTTCATGTGAAGTCCGCCAACACCGAAATCGCCTAAAAATGATTCATTTGAAATCCACTTGATGTCTGCCATATCACGAACACCAGCTTTGTTTAATTCATGCTCAATGTTGAAAATGTATTCAAATGCAGCACCTTGACAAGTACACATACCATGTCCTGTACCGATTAAGAATTTCTGACGCTCACCTTTTTTCATTTTTTCTATGCATTTATGAAGCTCTTCATTTGCATGTACTGCATGGTCTGCTGTACAAACTGAAACAGTAAATTCGCCTAAGCCATTCGCATCACCTAAACCAGGAGTTGCAGCAAAGTTAAGCTTTGGACCTGTTGCGTTAATAAGATAATCATACTCTATGTTTTCAATTTGACCAGCTTTGCCCGCTTCAGTTGACTCAACAACTACATAAGGCTTATCACTTGTCTCATTCCCCTCTGGGTGAATACCAAGTGCTTTTGCTTGATGATAAATAATGCCGGCTTTTGCATATACAGGAGCTAAATCAAAAGTAACTTCTTCTTTAGTCATCTGACCAACGCCAACCCAAATATTTGATGGAATCCAATTCCACTTTGCATTTGGAGTTACAACCACAACTTCATGTGCTGAACCTAACCACTCTGCTGCGAAGGTCGCAGCTGTGTGTCCCGAGACACCGCCCCCTAAAACAACTAATCTTGCCATATATAATTCCTCTTTTGTAAAAAGTTCTTAGAAACTCTATCGTAATTATCTCAAAATGTAGCTATTGCTATATTTTCAATTTATAAATAATAATTATATTTTAAAATAATGTAATTGAGTAAGTCCTCCTGTTTTATGGGGTTTGAAGATACTTTTAAAATTACATAAATTAAATTTTTAAGATTTTACTAATAATTTCATAAGAATTTTTTGAGAGAAAGTGTGTAGAAATGATACGCTCCATCTCTTTTTTCATAAGATTTTTGTTGATTTTATTCAATTTCTCATATATTTTAAATCCCGAACAGAGCCCCGAAGCCATTTGCGGATTAATTTTATCTATCTCAATTATCTTATCTGCTAAAAACGAGTATCCATATCCATTTTTTGCATGAAAATGTTTATAGTTTCGAGCAAAAACACCTATGAGTGAACGAACGAGGTTTGGCACTTTTTCATCATAAACTTCATCGTTTTGCAAAGCCATAACCCTATCAAGCGTTCCATCTCTATGTGAGGCTGCTAAAATTGAGAAGTATTTATTCATAACCAAAGTATCATTTTTATATTTTGCATAAAAATCTGCTTGTGCCACAGTGGCATCAAGGGCTGAAGTATTTTCTAAAATATCAAGAGCTACAACTCTGTCTGTCATAGTCAAAGACTCCTCATACTGTTTCTTCGCCAAATTGATTATCTCCTCGTCTTCCAGCGATGAAAGAACTCTTAAAACTCGGTTTTTAATCGCTCTTTTACCAATATTAAGGGCGTCTATCTCGCTGTTCTTCGGTGCATGGAATGCATCATAAAATTCCAATAATTTCTCTTTGTAGGTAGCTGCTAAATGTTTTGAAAGTTTCTCTTTGGCTTTATAGATAGGTTCAAAGTCAACCACTTTTTGTCTTTGCATTAAAGTTGATACAGATGGAAGCTCAAGCAAAAGTGCTTTGTACGAGAGGTCGGTATCCAGCTCTAAAATAGAGCCGTATGCATTTACAAACTCCTTATCTATCTCTTCGCCTTCCATCATTGCTTCAAGTGTTTTTACCCCAAAAGATTGAGCCGATTCATATCGTACAAAGCTATTTTTGTCATATTTCATCAAAAACGGATAATCTGTTTTTTCCTGTTCAACTATAATAGGAGCAGAAAAATCGCGGTTGAGAGAGAGAACAGGTTTTGATTTTAACCCATCGAATACAAACTCTTCCGCCTCCTTTTTTATTATTAAAATCTGATTTACAATCTCTTCTCCGCTCTCATCCAAAAGAGCCATCTTTAGCGGATAGAAGTATGGTTTCTGAGCAGTTGCATCTACCGCATGCGGAACTCTCTGCGTCAAATATAGCTTATAAACACCATCTTCATAACTCTCTTTTACAACTAACTTTGGTGTTCCTGATTGATGGTACCAAATCCCAAATGCACTCAAATCTACTCCGCTCGCACTGCTCATCGCCCATAAAAAATCATCCGTTCTCACCGCTTGACCATCAAAAGTCTCAAAGTATAAATCCGTCGCTTTGCGGTAGTTCTCCTCACCCAAAAGAGTGTGAATCATGCGAATCACTTCGGCACCTTTCTCATACACGGTAGCCGTGTAGAAATTATTTATCGCCATGTAGGAGTCGGGCTGAATCGGGTGTGCTGTCGGCGAAGCATCCTCCACAAACTGTCTGTCTCGAAGTGCTATGACACTCTCAATTCTCTGCATCTCTTTGGAGTTCAAATCGGCAGAGAAGCACTGATCACGAAAAACTGTTAGCCCTTCTTTGAGTGTAAGCTGAAACCAGTCACGGCATGTGATACGGTTTCCCGTCCAGTTGTGAAAATATTCATGTGCGATAACGCTCTGAATCCCCATAAAGTTTGCATCGGTTGCGGTATCTTCATTCGCCAAAACATAAGCGGAGTTAAAAATATTCAGACCCTTGTTCTCCATAGCTCCCATGTTAAAACTATCCACCGCCACGATATTGTAAATCTCTAAATCATACTCTCTCCCATACTTTTGCTCATCCCAAAGCATAGACTCTTTGAGCGACTTCATAGCATGTGCACATTTGGATTCATTTCCTAAATCACAGTAGATATTGAGCTCCACTTGCTGTTTGTTCATGGTCATAAAACTATCGGTTACAACTCCCAAATCTCCTGCTACAAGTGCAAAAAGATAGGATGGTTTTGGATGCGGGTCGTGCCACGTTACACTGTGTCTTGCATTCTCTAAATCTTTTGTCTCCCTCTTATTCCCGTTACTAAGAAGAATCGGGTAGCTTTTTTTGTCCGCAATAACTGTAGTTGTAAAAACAGACATAACATCAGGACGGTCTAAATAAGGGGTGATTTTTCTAAACCCCTCAGGCTCATTTTGAGTACAAAAAATTGTCCCTGATTTGTAGAGACCTTCGAGTTCGGTGTTGGCATGCGGGAATATTTTATTTTTTATTTTCAGAGTAAAATCATCCGGAATATTGAAAATACTCAGGCTCTCTTTCTCCACTTTGTAGCGAGGTTCATAAATTTGCAAATCATTGAGCCACACCTCTAGAAGCTCCAAATCAACACTGTCCAAAACAATATCTTTTGCTCTCCCATCCACTTTTTTTATCTTCATGCTATTTGTAACAATTGTCTCATCTTCAAAGAGCTCAAATGTTAAGGCACACTGAATGATGCCAAACAGTGGTGCTTTATAATCTTTTAAATATATTGTTTTAACTTCATTCATCTCTTATCTCATTTTTATTTTTTGTAATGATAACAAAATAATAGTTTTAGTTATTTACTCTACGATAAAATGTGATAAAATGTAAAATAGATTTATAGATAAGGTAAGCGTGATGGGGCAGTTATACTCTTTATATGTTCAAGATAGTAGTGTATCTGTCCTTTGTATAAAAAAAAATCGGAAACTATTTAATATTACTAGCAGTCATACTTTTGATATTGCTCAACTAAAAGAGTTTTTAAAAGATAAGGACAATTTCTATCTAGGTATTGAAATAGATGAAGTTATAGATGAGAATGTAGATATTGCTTCTGATATAAAAAATGATGAAATCATTAAAAAATCTATCTTACAAAAAGTAAGCAAATCCATATCCGATAACCGTATAGTTTCAAACTATTATAAATTATTTCAGAACCTGCAAGAGAAAAAAACGACCTATCATATTGATGGAATTATAGAAAAAAATTATTTTAACACATTAAATATAGTTGATGGTTTAGGGAAGATTAAAAGCTCTACTTTAAGTAAATTTTCCTTGCTCTGCCTCTCTAAAGAGTGTATAAATGAAGAGAGCTACTTTTCTATCCTTGCACAAGAAACAAAAGTTACAGTATTGGCAATTCATAAAAAAGCACTTATCTTTACCCGTATAAATGGCGTTTCATCTGATGATTTAGGGATTCGTAAAATTGACATGGCAGAGGAGATAAATCAAACCATCTTCTATGTACAGCAGCAATTCCGTGATATAAAATTTTCTACAATCGCACTGAGCGGTTCTTTGGCCATAGATGAAGTGATTGCTGAAAATCTATACATGGTAACGGAACTCCCTGTAACTATACTTTATCCAAACACATTTTTGTTAGGTCTGAAAAATGAGCAGCCTCAAGAGTACATAATCCCCATAGGCAATTTATTTGTACCGAGGAGCATGCAATTCTTGCCGGATTCACTATTGGCTCTTCGTCAGTTTGAGATTGTGAAGCAGCTTCTTTTGGCGGCATCTGTTATCGCTCTTTTTGTTACTTCTTATTTAGCGTATGATAGTTTTTCTATCTATTACGATTCACTTAAAAGACATGAAATAATTAAAAGCAATCTTGCCTCCAAAATGCTTGGTGTAAACACATACTCGCAGAGCGAACTGAGTACAAGCTTGAAAAATCTTGATATAACCGAGAAGTATCTGCAAAGACATCCGGCAGATATTATTTTTGCACTGAAGCCGCTTATTGAACTGCAAAAGCCGGAACTGTTCAACTGGAAAAATAAAGAGAATACTCAAGATTTGGAGGTTAGATTTACTAAATCTTTTGATTCTCTTGATGCTCTTTATCAATTTGAAAAATTTTTTATGAATGAGTTTAGAAATATTGACACTGTTTTTGGGCTTACATGCACAACTCACAATGATTACACTCAAATGATTTTTAGTGCCGTTATAGGTTCGCAAAAAGAGAGAGCAGAGTCTCATGAGCAGCCGAGAAAGAGAAGAAAATGATTAAAATTATAACAATCTCAATAAATTTTGCGCTCTCTATTTTGCTCTTAGCTTCAGTCTCTTGGTTTGGGCAGGAGCATCTGAAGATAGAAAATAGTAATAAAAAGCGGTTGGAGGATATAGAAAAACTGACAAAAATCAGTCAGATAAATCTGTGGCTAGAGAGTATTAATAAGTCTATGTATTATAAAGTAATAGAAAAAAATTCAGATAGGGCGGATGAGAACTTGCTGAAGTTTTATAGCAATCATGTGGGAGATTACAATTTACTGATAAAAAAATTTATTTATGAAGATGAGATTTCAAAAAATTCTAACATGCTCTACAGTGTGAACAGAGACAACTTAAAAGATATGTCTGGATTAATTGGCTTAGAATATGAGAATGGATTTTTACACTTTTGTGAACTAAAGATAGATAAAACGGTTATAACAGGCGAGATACAGCTGATTCAACTTTATCATGGAGAGGGTAATGCATCTCAATAGCAGGCAGTTCTTGGCACTTCTTCTCCCTTTTATTATTGCTTTAATTATCTCTGTTTTAAGTGGTGAAATAGTTCAAAATATAAGCTATCTTTTTTCGCCTTATGAAGAGTACTCAAACAAAAGTCTCGATTCTAAAGCGGAGATGTATCTGAAGATTGAAGAAAAATCGAAAAAATATCAAGAAATACAAAAAAAAGTAGAACTTCGAAAGTCGAATGTGGAGTGGATTGCTAAAAATATGTTGTACAATAAACAAATCAGTACTCAGAGCACTCCACAACAAGAGATAATTGTAGTGGATGAGGTAGTAGAGGAGAGCTTTGTTTATAAGCTAGAGATGATTTATCCAAAGGTAAAAGTTGCTTTAATTAATGGAAAAATGGTACATGAGAGAGAAATAATAGATGGTGCAAAAGTGATTAAAATTAATAATGACGGTGTTCTAATAGAGTATCAAAAGGGGTTGAAGTGGCTTACTTTATTTCGATAATATGGGTGTTGGCACTCCTCGCAGGTTGTTCAAGTCATAATAATTCGCTCAGCGAAGATACAGAAAAACAATCAAACATAAAAAGTGCAAAGCAAGAGATGGAGGCGTTTAAAAAATCATCTGTGAATGGTTCTACTCCTGAGATGGTACTTCCTTCTGTCTATCAGAATGTTTCTGTATTTGATGATAAAAAAATCACTTTTTCTGCAGAAGATGCACCATTTTCTAAGGTAATGTACTCAATTTCTGAGCTCTCGGGATTGAATCTCATACTAGACCAAGATATTGATAAAAATATCACTATTACTATGTCGGTAAACGAAGCCGAGCTGTTAGATGCACTGGATGTAATTATGAATATCTCCGGCTGTTATTATAATTTAAACGGGAATATACTGCATGTAAAACAGTTTGAGAGAAAAACATTTCTTATCCCTTATGTACATTCAAACACCTCTTTTACAACAGAACTCGGCGGTGACACGCTCAACTCGGCAAATAGTGGAAAAAGTGGTGCACAAGGGATAAAAGGTGATTTCAAACTAAAATTCGATAATCCTAAAGAGATAAATAGTTTTTACGAACAGCTTGAAAAAAATATAGCATCCCTTGTGAGTTCGGATGGAAAATATACGCTCAACAGATTTAGCGGCACGCTCAGTGTTTATGACAAAAAAGTGAATGTAAATGCAATTGAAACTATGATAAACAGAGTAAAAAAACAGTGCAATCAACAGGTACTTATAGAAGCAAAAATTTTAGAGGTAGTTTTAAACAATAATCATTCACTCGGAATTAGTTGGGACGCGGTTGCAAATAGCGTGCTCAGTAGCGGAGACAAACTGCAATTGCAGCAGCCACTCGGTTTAAGCGGTGCTATTTCTGGAACTATGATATACAGTGCAAAAAATTTTTCTTCTGTCGTAAGTGCGCTGAATGCGTATGGAGATGTCGATACCCTCTCAAATCCGAGTATCAGCGTTCTAAGTGGGCAGTCGGCAATTATCTCCTCCGGTAAACTACTTCCTTTTTGGGAAAAAGAGGTGCAGATAACGCAGGGAACAGGCGGTTCGGCAAGTACAAGCGAAGTGACCTATACCCGTAGAGATGTTTTAAACGGCTTAACCATGGGTGTTACGCCCACTGTTTTGGATGATTCCAATATCATGTTAAATGTTATTCCTATTACATCCAGTATCGAAGATGTTGTCGAGTATGCTGATGAGAATGGAAAAACGGTTGCATCGGCGCCGGTTTTGAATGTAAAAGAGGCGGGAACTATAATTTATGCCAAAAATAATGATTTAGTTCTCATAGGCGGCCTGATTAATAATGCAGTCTCAAAAAAAGAGGAGAAAGTCCCGTTGCTCGGGGAAATTCCATGGCTTGGTTCACTCTTTACCCGTACAGTTAAAACAGATGAGAAGAGAGAGCTGGTAATCTTGATTAGAATTAAGGTTGTGGAGTGATAAAGCAGTTCGCAATACTCTCTTTTTCTTTGCTCTTGGCTACTTCGGAGATGTGTGGAGCAGAGACACAAATAGAAGAGAAGAGTGTTGATGTCTATACGGTAGAGCTATTTTTAGCAAAGAGTGTAGAGGAGGCTCAAAAATTGCTTAAAAAAGTACCGGCAAATCTGCTGGAAGAGACCCGTCTCTACAAGATGAGCGGTGTAATTGAGGCCCGCTACTCTCAAGCATCCTCTTACTCAGAGATGAAACCCTATATTGCAAAGTTTCATGAGGCGGGATTTAAGGATGCTTATATAATAAAGTCAACGCAACTACGAATGAGAGACGGACTTATGGATGCTCCCTCTGAAAAAGCGGCGGCGATAGAGTACTCTCCTGCATCAGAAAAAGTATTGGCAGTGGATTATCCTCCTCTATCTAATGAAAAACCGGCAGAGGACGCTCCCAAAACAGATGAAAAAGCGTTGCAGATAGAATATACCTCTGCAGCCCAAAAAGTATCGACATTTTCAAATTCGGAGATGGTGATAAAGGCTCAGAGAGCCTACGAAGAGGGCGATACCTCTAGTACAATTATCTATTTTGAGATGCTTCTCGCCGCGGGAGATGCAAATCAAAAAATAAAAAACAATCTCTGCTACCTCTACGGAAAACAGGGCGCATGGCTAGAGGCAAAAGTAATTATAGAGAAAGAAAAATACAACGGAAACCTTATCTATGCCTACGCTTATGGGGCGGTAGAGAGCAACAAGGAGAGTTTTTACGGTGACCTCTTGCCCTACATAGAGCTAGACAAAAGTGGACATCTGATGCTTCTTTGCGGCTACTACTTTGAAAAGAGGGAAGATGAAGCAAAATCTCTCTCTTTTTACAAAATGGCATATGAAAAAAATCAATCGGATGCATACAATATATTTGCTTACGCCCGTGCACTAGACATGCGCCAAGAGAGTAAAAAAGCACTCTCACTCTACAGGGGTATTTTGCAAAAAGCGGCTAAGAGTCACCCTCTCTATCAAGCTGTGCAAAGAAGAGCATTGGAGCTAGAACAATAATATGCAAAAAAGAGCATTTACACTCATTGAGTTGGCAATTGTACTGACTATTATCGGATTAATAATAGGCGGTTCGTTTCAAAGTATAAGGTCTATGCGAGAGAGAAACAAAATCGCCGAAGCCAAAGAGCAGATAGAAACAACAAAAAATGCTCTTATCGGATACGCTATGATGTGGCCAAATCTGCCGTCCAATGCAGAGTTTGAGGCAAATATCAGCACTGCGACCGGCAGTCAGCTCCCGATTTTTTACGCTGTGGACGCCAACTTGTCAAGCATAGACCATGATATATGCGCTTATGACACTACAAACCTAACTCTGGTGGATAATAGTATCTCTCCTGCGCGTGTAATTCCAAATATAGCATTTGTTTTGGCACATGCCTCTGCCAACTACAATATGCAGACTGCCCTCAATACATCCATCTCGCCTTACAGAGTCAATATCTATGCACCCTCAGTAAATGTAGATGACAACACTACTCCGGTAAACGTAGCAGAGGCGTATGACGACATTGTGACATGGATGACACTTCCGGAGTTGCAAAACTTAGTGGAGTGCTCTCAAAACAGCTTAAAAATTATTACCGATTATGCTCTGCCGCGGGACATAAACGGTACGAATTATACGGGAGCAACTATCTATGCAGACGGCGGATTTCCCTTTGCCGACGGAGGGGATCCCGATAGTGAAAAAGATTATGAGTGGTGTTTAGAAAATGCCCCCGAATGGCTCAATGCAAATATCTGCAGCGGAGCGTTCATCTCCTCTGCCGACTGCGCAACGGCAACCTACAGTAGATGCACTGCACCCTATCTTTACGGTACTTCTACGGTGGCAGGAACCTTTGGATTGAAGGTGTATGTAAGAGATTCCGCCGCAAGGGAGAGTAAAAAAAGCTTTACCGTTACGATTGATTTCAGCCTTGTAGGAGACGGCGGCGGCGGTGGCACGCTTCTTCCGCCGGGTGCTCCATGTACACTCGGCAGTGAGTGTCAAAGCGGCATTTGTAAAAAGAATGTGTGTAAATAATTAAGATGGTACAGATGAAACAGATAGGACAACTTCTTGAAGAGTTGGGTTTTATAAGCGCTGAGCAGGTTAAGGTAGCTCTAGATGTGCAGCAGGCAAATCCAAGATTTTTTGGAGAGACGCTCCAAGAGTTAGACTTTGTAACTTCAGCCGAGATAGCCGAAGCAATAGCAATACAAAACAGTTTGGAGTATATTGACCTAGAACATGTGGTGCCATCCGCTGAGGCACTGAAACTTATTCCTCAAAATATAGCAACAACAAGAAATGTTCTTCCTATTAGCGTGAATGGGGAGTATCTTGTAGTGGCGACCCAAGATGTAAACGACCTTATGACGCTTGATTATCTGCGAAAAATTTCAAAAAAAAAGATAAAGCTTGTCGTAGGTGATAAGCACTCCATAGCCAGACAGAGTGAAATTTTCTACTATCAACTTAACAATCCAATCGAGCAGGAAATCAGAGAAATTGTAAAACACTCCCTCAGCGACATGGAGATAGACACGCCGCATCTTCTAGATTTGATGCTAAACAACGCCATAAAAGACCGTGCAACAGATATTCATATCACCCCAGGACACTCAGTAATCGATATATTTTACAGAATTGACGGAGTTTTAGAACACTTCTACTCATTGCCGCTCAAACTGCATCCACAGATTGTATCTCGTATAAAAATCATCAGCAATCTTGATATATCGGAGCAGAGAGTACCTCAGGATGGCTCTTTTAGTTACACTTTTTTAAATGAGACGATTGACCTGAGGGTCTCATCGCTTCTCACCAGCCATGGTGAAAATATAGTTATGAGACTTTTGCGAAAAAATGCATCACTCTTTAGCCTCAAACATCTCGGACTCAGCGAAGAGAACAGCGCAAAGATAGAGAGATATTTTGCTAAATCGTACGGGATTGTTCTTATTGTCGGACCGACCGGAAGCGGTAAAACCACCACTCTCTACTCCGCTCTTCGCAAAATTGACTCACTCAAAAAAAATGTTCTCACTATTGAAGACCCTATTGAGTACCAGTTTTCGTTTATCAGACAAACGCAACTCAACGAAAAGGCAGGGTACAGCTTTAATAGGGCAATTCGTGCCTTTTTGCGTCAAGATCCGGATGTTATACTTATAGGTGAAATAAGAGATGTAGAAACTGCGGAACTTGCAGTTCGTGCCTCAATTACGGGGCACTTGGTTTTATCGACGCTTCACACAAATGATGCGATAGGAGCTATTACCAGACTCAGTGATCTCAAAGTTCCCTCTTATCTTATCGGCTCAGGGCTGCTCGCTGTTATTGCACAGAGACTTATCAGAAAACTGTGTACGAATTGCAAAGTAAATGTTCAAAAAAGTGTAGAGCAGTTACTTCTTGAGGGTGTTCCTCGGAGAATTTTGGATTTGTATCCACACTACACGCTTTTTGACGCAGTCGGATGTGAGCAGTGCAGAAATAGTGGCTATAGGGGAAGAGAAGCCATTGTTGAGATACTGGAAATTGATGCGCAAACAGAGTCCATGATTACCACTGATGCGAATAGCATAGATATTTTAAAAGTAGCACGAGAAAAAGGAATGAACAGCATAAAAGAAGATGGTTACATAAAGGCACTTTTAGGAGTTACATCTCTGCAAGAGATTCATAGAGTAGTGAACTGATGTATTTTATAGTGAGCAGTCAAAGTAACCAAGGAGTAAAAAATTCGGATTTACTTTATGCACAAAGCTATGATGATTTACTGCAAGAGCTGGAACGACAAAATACGACTCCTCTTAGAATCATTCAAATACCAACATTTCTTTCACCCATAATTTTACTTAGAGTGGGCAAAATATCGCAGGATGAGGTTATTGAGATGATTGAAGATTTGCATCTTATCTTCAAATCCGGATTACCTCTGCATCAAGGTATTGTTGATTTGGCAAATGACAGCGACAATAAAGAGTTTAAAAATATGTTGTTTCACATTGCCGGTGATATTCAAATGGGGAAATCTCTCTCGAACGCACTAGAGGCTTACAAAGATGTAGTTGGGGATATAGTTTTAAATCTTATAAAAATTGGCGAAGAGAGCGGACAGCTCGAAGTGACGCTCAAAAGAGGGGCAACTTTTTTGCGTCGTGTCATGACACTGAAAAAGAAAGTAAAAACGGCGCTAATCTATCCGCTATTTACCTTTTTCGCCGTCATGGGAGCCATGCTTGTTTGGATAATTTATGTTCTGCCTCAAATGACGGAGCTTTTTAAAGAGATGAATATTGAGCTTCCGACTCTCACAGTTATTCTGATGAATGTTTCCCAGTTTATCTCCGGTTATATTGCATATATGCTGTTAGCTCTTGTTTTGCTTGTAATAGCATTTAAACTAGCACATAGACGGTATCAGAGTGTTCGCTGGGTCACAGACAAATATATGTTGAAAACTCCGGTGATAAAACAGATAATTTCAAGTTTCAACATGGCCTTTATCTCAGAGTATCTTCGCTTAGCACTTATATCCGGAATACCGCTCTCAGGTGCCATGGATACTTTAAAGAAAAATGTTAGTAATGAACTCTATAAAAATGCACTCCAAGATGTTGCAGAGGATGTTACAAAAGGAAGCCCGTTATCATCTGCTTTTGTTAACACCAAACTTTTTGCCCCATTTATGACACGAATGATGAGTGTTGGTGAATCGTCCGGCACATTAGAGTCGCAATTGGAGCTTATCTCTGAACACTATTATGAAAAGGTAGATTACTATGCAGAAAATATCGGCAAAATAATTGAGCCGGTGGTTCTAATAATCGTCGGCGGTTTTATGGCACTGATTATGATTGGACTTATGGGACCTATTTATGATCTTGCATCAAATATAAAGTGACAGAATTTTTTAATTTAATTCCGATATACTTATTAAACTTAAAATTTTATAGTAGGAGAAAGTAATGAAAAAAAGAGGTTTTACTCTTATTGAGTTATCAATTGTGTTGGTAATTATTGGTTTGTTGGTTGGTGGTGTATTAAAAGGAAAGTCAATGATAGAAAATGCAAAGCAGAAACGTGTAAAAACAGATATTGATGGGACAATGGCGGCGGTTTACAGTTATCAGGATAAATTTGGTTATTTGCCTGGGGATGATCCAAAAGACAGATCGACAGAGCTTGGAGCAACCGGTTGTGCTGCCGGTGGCGGTAATGGTCTGTTTGATACAACTGCTGAGGCTGCTTGTGCATGGCAGGAGATGGTTGGGGCAGGATTTATCAGTGGAAATCCAGCTGTTAGTAGTGGTTCTGTAAAGAAGAGCCCATATGGAGGAAATTATGATTTAAATGCATCTGCTGGTAAAAACTTTATATCCACAGCTAATATACCGGCAGATGCTGCAGGGGCGCTTGATACAAAGTATGATGATGGTGTTTACAATAGTGGTGACATCCAAGCGGATACAGATTATAATACAACAGCAAGCAAAAAAATATCTTGGTACGCTTTTTAATCTTAAGTTCTATGCGTTTTACAGAAGCTTCAATATAATATTCTAAATTTTCAAAACAGAGGAACCACTTTTTGCTAAGCAAAATATTTCTCTGTACATGCCAAGGTAAGTGATGCAAATAAGAGAGTTAAGCCTAAAAGAGCTGTTGAGCGCCTATGAAGTTTTGTCACAGCTTCGGGTTGAGCTCTCCTATAAAGAGTTTGAAGACTTGATATATGAGATGCGGCACATGGAGTACAAGATGTTCGGAATTATGGAGGGTGAAAAACTTATCACCTACGCCGGAGCGAGCGTACAAACAAACCTTTATCATAAAAGACACCTTTATATTTTTGACTTAGTAACGGATGAGAAAAATAGAGGCAAAAAATACGGCGAGATGATGCTGGAGTATCTGAGCGACTACGCAAAAACCAATATGTGCAAAAATATAGTTCTCTCTTCGGGCTTTGCTAGAGAAGGTGCCCACAAATTTTATGAAAAGAAGAAGTTTGAAAAGGTGAGTTATGTTTTTTTGAAGTCTCTCAAGTAACCAATCAGACACAATAGTCTCTCTTTAACAAAATAGCTCTATAATTCAGAATTATAAATATATTTAGGGGTGCATGTGAAAATTAAATCACTGTTTGTTTCTGCCCAAGAAAAGGGTGCCGGAACGCTTTTTGTTTCTATGGGAATGATGGAAATTCTAAAAAGAAATCTTCACAGAGTTGCTTTTTTTCGCCCCATAATTGCCTCTAGTAATCTTAAAGATGACGACATATCATTTATGTTAGAGCGATATAAACTCGATATGAAATATGAAGAAGCGTACGGCTTTGATGTTGAGTATGTTGAAAGTATGATAGCTCAAAATGAAATTAATGAGTTAATAAACGGGTTGATTATAAAGTTTAAAAAGCTTGAGAGTGAATATGATTTTGTTCTTTGTGAGGGGATTCATAAATCCTTTCTTACCTCTACAATCAGCTACGATTTAAACATAAAAATTTCTCAAAATTTTGCTTCTCCTTACATAAATATCATTAATGCTCAAAATCTAACTGCCAAAGAGGCGTACGAAAACATTCTTATAGAGAATGAAAACTTTACAAGCGAGGGCTGCACGCATTTTGCAACTTTTGTAAATAGACTCGATAGTGAAAAGTATAATTCTCTGCAACAAGAGTTAAAAGAGTATGAGTTCAATACCTATCTTCTAAAAGAGATTCCGGAGCTGGACATGCCGACAATAGGCGATGTTATCGATGGACTTGAGGCAAAAGCTATCGTCTTAAAAGCTGAAGATGTTACAAGGATTATTCGAGGAGTAAAAGTTGCAGCTCTTACTTTGGATAACTTTTTAGACCATGTGCAGGAAGATGATTTAGTTATTGTTGCAGCCGACCGTTCAGAGATAATACTGGGACTTCTTGGAGCTTTGTATTCTAATAATTATCCGAATATCACGGGGATTATTTTTCCTTTTAACATGCGGGCACATCCAAATATACAGAAGTTAATTCATGGGCTGGATAATATCAGCATACCTATTTTATCGGTAGAAACGGACACCTATGAGACGGCAAAAAATATCTCAAATATAAAACCAAAGTTGAGAGTCACAAGTCAGAGAAAAATTGCACTCGCTCTTGGACTTTTTAACTCTAGTGTTGACATTAAAGCTATCGAGATGAAAATAACGAATACCCAGAGTACGGTCTTAACGCCTATTATGTTTGAGTATAAACTCTTTGAATCCGCTAGGCTCAACAAAAAAAAAATTGTTCTTCCAGAGAGTAGCGATGAGAGGATTTTAAGAGCTGCTGAAATTATTTTGCGTCGAGAGGTGGCAGATATTATTCTTATAGGAAGAGAAAAAGAGTTAAGAGAAACCTACATGCGATTGGGGCTTGATTTAAGTAGAGCAATTATTATAGACCATCTAAATTCTCAATATTCGAAAGAGTTCGTGGACACATTTTATGAGATGAGAAAAGCCAAAGGTTTGACACATCAAGCAGCTGAAGATGCAATGCAACATGCGAATTATTTCTCAACCATGATGGTGCATTTAGGTTATGCCGATGGCATGGTAAGTGGTGCAACGCACTCAACGGCAGACACTATAAGACCGGCTCTTCAAATTATAAAAACTATTCCCGGCATCTCTATAGTTTCGAGTGTATTTTTTATGTGTTTGAGTACAAAAGTTTTGGTATATGGAGATTGTGCGGTAAATCAAGACCCTAACGCGAATGAGTTGGCTCAAATTGCACTCTCATCGGCTAAAACAGCTGCATCATTTGGGATTGAGCCAAGAGTTGCAATGCTCTCATACTCAACCGGAGAGAGCGGAAGCGGGGCGGATGTGGATAAGGTGAGAGAGGCTACAAACATAGTTAGATCAAAGAATCCGGAACTGCTTATTGAAGGTCCTATTCAGTATGACGCTGCCATAGACAAAGAGGTGGCGCAGGCTAAACTTCCAAACTCTAAAGTTGCCGGTAATGCTACGGTCTTTATTTTTCCAGACCTCAATACGGGAAACAATACCTATAAAGCAGTGCAGCGCTCAAGCGATGCGGTAGCAATTGGACCGATACTCCAAGGACTCAATAAACCGATAAATGATTTAAGCCGCGGATGTTTGGTAGCAGACATAGTAAATACAGTCGCAATAACGGCGATACAAGCAGGACAAAATAGATGAATATAGCGGTTATTAATTCGGGAAGCTCTTCGATCAAATTCCAACTTTTTTGTATGGAAAAAAATGAGGTGTTGGCGCATATTTTGGTTGAAAAAATCGGGGAATCCATTTCGGATATGATTCTTGAGTATGAGGATAAAAAATTAGAGATAATAACAGTTATAAAAAACCACCATGATGGCTTAGAGGAGATTATCTCACTTTTGTCTAAGCATTCGTTATTAAAAGATTTTACATCGCTAAGTGCAATTGGGCATAGAGTGGTTCACGGCGGTGAAGAGTTTAAAAGTGCGACTATCATTGATGAAAATATTATAAAAAAAATAGAAGCACTCATTCCCCTTGCTCCGCTTCACAATCCTGCAAATTTAGAAGGTATTTTAGTTGCTATAAAAAAAGCTCCAAATGTTCCTCAAATAGCAGTTTTTGATACGGCTTTTCACTCCAACATGCCGGAGGAGGCATATATTTACGCTCTCCCTTATGAGATGTATGAGAAGTACAAGATTAGAAGATATGGCTTTCATGGAACTTCGCACTCTTATGTTTTAAAGCAAACAGCAAAACTCTTGCAAAAAAATTTGAATGAATTAAATATTATTACACTCCACCTTGGGAACGGCTCAAGTGCATGTGCGATTGAAAACGGTGTAAGTATAGATACTTCTATGGGTTTTACACCGCTTGAGGGGCTTGTCATGGGAAGTAGATGCGGAGATGTTGACCCTGCTATAATTATCCACATGCAAAGAGAACTTGGAATGAGCGTGGATGAAGTAGATAAGCTTTTAAATAAAAAATCTGGCTTAATCGGAATCTGTAAAAATAATGATGTACGAACTATAATTGAGCAAAATGATGAAAAATCACAATTGGCAATTAAAGTGATGGTTAGGAGAATAAAAAAATATATAGGTGCATATATGGCGCTGTTGGACAGGGTGGATGCCGTAGTTTTTACAGGAGGCATAGGTGAGAATTCTGCTTACATTCGAGAGATGGTTTTAAGCTCATTGTTGTATGAAATTGAATTAGATAAATCTTTAAATGCCCAAAACAGTACGATTATATCTACTAAAAAAAGTAGCGTTAAATTAATGGTTATAAAAACAGATGAAGAGCAAGAGATTGCAAATGAGTGTTTGAGTTTGTTAAAAAATCAATTTTAAAAAAAAGTTAGAGAGAAGGGAAGTTTGAAGTTGTAAAAATTACAGGCACGAAGCCTGTAAAAGTTTAAGACTAAAGTGGAGTTACGTTCTCTGCTTGAGGACCTTTTTGACCTTCACCAAGTTCGAAAGTTACTTTTTGACCTTCAGCTAAAGAAACACGACCGTGTCCTGAGTTGTTAACTTGACGAAAGTGTACGAATACATCTTTTCCGCCGTTATCTTGTTGGATAAATCCAAAACCTTTTTCTTCATTGAACCATTTAACAGTTCCGTCTAGTAATTCTGCCATTGCAATACCTCTATTGTGTAAAATACGCTTCATTTAAGAAGTGGAGTCAAAAATTGGAGAGTCTTTAGGGTCACAATTGAGCAGTTATACAAAATCACACACTAAAGATGAACTCGAGCCTCATCTTTTCATCAGCAGTATTGTACCTAAATAAATCTTTAATACCAAACAACTATTTAAATTTAAATAAAAATAAGTTAAAGACGATTTTACATCAGATGCCTTTAGTATGTTGGCATGTAAAATCTTAGACGAAAGGGCGTGAATTATGCAAATATCATCAAGTGTAGGTGCAGTTGGTTCTGCACAAAGCTCGTCGGCTATCAAAACTGTTTTTACAGAAAAGTTGACAAAAGATGAAGCTCAGGATTTAAAAAAGCAAGTAATGGAGAATGCGAATGCTTTTGCGTTCAATTCTACTCAAGCTCAGATTGGTGTTGCAAATCCACAGAATCAATCTGCAAAAGATACTAGGGATTTTCAGAACTTTTTGAAAGATATAGGTTATAGCGGCAAACCGATAGCAGAGCTCTCAAAAGATGAGGCAGCTAAGCTTGTGAGTGAAGATGGAATCTTTGGGATAAAACAGACCTCAGAGAGAATAGCACAGTTTGTTATAGCCGGAGCCGGCGGCGATGAGGAGAAGTTGCGTGCCGGTCGTGAAGGAATGCTTCAAGGATTTAAGGACGCAGAAAAAATGTGGGGTGAAAAGCTTCCGGATATTTCTCAACAAACCATGCAAAAAGCTACAGAGATGGTAGATAAAGCTATGAGTGATTTAGGTTTTTCTATTATAGATAAAGAGGCTTAGGCGGGGATATTTATCCCGCCTGATTTCTTTAAAATCCCCGTTTTCAATACCACTGTTTTTCTCGTTTCATTTTCTTGTTTATAATTTTCATTTTTTTAGAGATGAAAGACTAAAAAGTATATTTTTTGAGAAAATTAGAGTACAATAATCCGAAATTCATAATGGAGTTTTTGCTACATGTCTTATTTTGTCTATATTCTAAAATGTAATGATGATACTTTATACACAGGTATTGCAAAAGATGTAGATAGGCGAATAAATGAACATAACACTTCAGAAAAAGGTGCAAAATATACAAAAGCAAGAAGACCTGTGCAACTTGTATATAAAGAGAATTCAGTTGATAGAAGTAGTGCCAGCAAAAGAGAGTATGAGATAAAAAAACTTTCACGAGATAAAAAATTGGATTTAATGAATGTTTAAACTGAACAAAATCACTCCTAAATTAGTTTTTATGACACTCTTTATAACTGTTGTCTGGATTATAATCGCCTTTGTTACAGTTACGAATCGCGTAAATGATTTAAAACATGAGGAATGTTTTGAAACATCAAATCAGATGAAAAAAGAAATTAATGTTTTGATAGAGGAGAAAGCGGAGGCTGTTCTTATCGTTGCATTTTCTATGGCACAAAATATAGAAATTAAAGAGACTATTCTCAATAAGAACGCTACCCTTAAATTAGATGAATATTCAAAACAGTTAGGCGAGTTTACATCTCTGAAGAATTTATGGTTTCAGATTATAACTCTTGATGGAAAAAGTTTTTACAGAAGTTGGACGGATAAAAAGGGAGATGATTTAAAAGATGTTAGAATAGATGTAGCAGAGATGATTCGTAATCCTAAAATTATTTCATCCATAAGTGTCGGAAAATTTGATTTAACATTTAAATCTATGGTGCCAATTTATAGTGATGGAAAGTTTATAGGGATGGTTGAGACATTAGCAGAGTTTAACTCCATAGCTTCAAAAATGGAAAATAAGGGGTACGATACAATAATTTTGGCTGATAAAAAGTACAAAGAGCAGCTTCAATTCGCCTATACGAAAACATTTATTGATGACTACTATGTTGCAAATATGAATGCAAAAAAGGAACTGCTAACTTTTATGCATGAAAAGGGAATTGAGTTGTTTATCGGTATTGATGGCTTTTATATTGATGAAAAAAGCAGCCAATTAGTCACGGTTTATCATTTACCTGATATTCACAACGAACCTATGGGACATTTTATAATCTTTCAAAATTTAGAAAAGATAGATTTCAGCAATATCAATCGTATAAGAGACAGGCTGATATCACTCTTCGCTGTGGCCTATATATTTATACTTCTCTTCTTTTACTACATGTACACGAAGCAGTATCAAGCTCTGCTTGCCAAGCTCCATAGAGAACTGGAAGCAAAAGTTGAAGATAAAACAAAAGAGCTAAAAGAGCAGACAAAAAGTTTGGAGCATCTGGCGCACTACGACTCCCTGACGGGGTTGCCAAATCGCATACTATTTTTAGATAGGCTCAAACAGGCTATAAGGCATGCGAAGAGCGGTAATTTAAATGTAACGATTTTATTTTTGGATTTAGACCGATTTAAAGAGATAAACGACACCTTCGGGCATGAGGTCGGAGATAAACTCATAAAAGAGGTGGCAAATAAATTGGTTTTATGTGCGAGAGAAGAGGATACTGTTGCAAGATTAGGCGGCGATGAGTTTACTATTATTCTTGAAAATAGAACGCAGCAAGAAACTATAGTTATGGCAAAGCGGATTATAGAAGTCATGCAGGAGCCGATAGTAATAGATAAACAGGAAATATATGCAACTTTTAGCATTGGGATAAGCAGCTTTCCGGATGATGGAAACAGTGCGACTATATTGTTGCGAAACGCTGATACTGCGATGTATAAAGCCAAAGATAATGGCAAAAACAGCTATCAGTTTTATAACTCTAAAATGACCGAACTTGCTTTTGAGAGGGTGATATTAGAAAGCAGTTTAAGAAAAGCGATAGATGAGAATGAGTTTGTTACCTACTATCAGCCTAAAATAAATGCTAAAAGCGGCAAGGTTATAGGGCTTGAAGCTCTTATTCGCTGGAACCATCCAGAGCTCGGATTAGTCCCTCCAATGCAATTTATAACCTTGGCAGAGGATATTGGATTAATCAAATATATAGACCAGTGGATGATGATGAATGCTATGAAAACCATGAAAAAATTTCAAGAAGAGGGGATAGAAACCGGTGTTCTTTCCCTTAATGTGTCTATGAAACAGCTTGAGAATAAAAAATTTATAGAGCATTTAAAAAAGCTAATAATAGAGATAGATTTTGATACCCAATATTTAGAGCTTGAAATTACTGAGAGTCAGATTATGAAGAATCCTGAGTCTGCTATTTATACTCTCAATAACATTCGTAATCTTGGTATAAAAATCTCTGTTGATGATTTCGGAACAGGATACTCATCACTCTCCTATTTAAAACGGTTGCCAATAAATAATCTTAAAATCGACAGAGCTTTTATAAAAGATGCTCACAAAGATGAGGACGATGCGGCGATAGTAAGGGTAATCATAGCGTTGGCAAGAAGCTTAAAGCTTAATTATATTGCCGAAGGCGTTGAGACTCAAAAGCAACTAGATTTTTTAGACAAAGAGGGTTGTTATTATATCCAAGGCTACTTTTATTCAAAGCCGTTGCCTGAGGATGAGTTTAAGGAGTATTTATTAAAACACGCTTGATAGCTATTTGATGTTACACATCTAAACGAACGCGTTCGTTTAGATGGCAGGGACAAATTGTCCCTGCCATCTAAAGCTACAAAACAAGAGAATCGTTTTTCGAGAATAATTTTTTACTGCTATGAACCTATGATAATACTGTTTGCAGATATTAAAGCGTATGCCTTTTCTCCAACTTTGAATGCGTTGTTATTTGATTTATTCAGGAGTGCAATGAGTGTTGTATTTTCATTGAGATAAAAACCAATCTCAATGGACTCCTCAGAGTTTTCAACCGAATTTATAACTCCCTCTAATATATTTATGTTGGAATGAGGAGTAGGGGGCTCTTCTGTAATTGTTATGTCACTTGATTTTATGATGGCATAGATGTCACTGCCTTCTGTTAATCCCATATTCTGAGCTGATTTTGCTGTTATATTTGAAGTTATCATGCCACCGCCGGAGATAGATAGGCTTAATTCTGCATTGAGTCCATGAAGCTCTATTTTTCCTATTTTGGATGGAAGCTGATTTCTTGCACTTGTGGTTAAAAAAGTTCTGCTTAGAATTCTTGCTAATTGTTCCGGATTATCACCGGCTTCTGCAAAGCGGTCTATAAATTGGCGATGAAGCTCATTGAAACGGTGATAGGTAGCCATGAGTTTATGTGCGTAGGGAGTCAGAACGGTTCCGCCACCCCCTTTTCCACCTATTGTTCGTGTTATAATCGGTTTATCGGCGAGATTATTCATGCTATTTATCCGCTCCCATGCGGCTTTATAGCTCATCTTCATCTCTTTTGCGGCTGCATGGATGGAACCTGTTTTTTGGATTCTATCAAGCAGTTCAATTCTTCCGGAGCCTAAAAAACTCTGTCCGTTTTTTGTAAGCCAAAATCGCCCATCAATTTTCATGTTCAAACACCTCAGAGAAAAAAGTTATGTAAAAAGTAAAATAAAACCTAAAATCAATATAACCGATAAACTTGCATACTCTAAATATTTTTTTAAATTGCTGTTTGTATCTGCTGTTCTTTTACGAATAGCAACACTAAGTATTGCGGAGAAAAATATAATTGTGCTCATTCCAAGGCTCATAACAAAAGCGGATAAAAATCCCGCATAGTATAAACCAAGCGAGAGAGAAAATATAAAAATGGTTACAGTTCCGGGGCAGGGAATAATTCCCGCCGAGATAATGAGTGCCATGTCCGTCGAGTTGTTGTCAACTTTGCACGAGGAACATGCACAGGTCGCTATGTGAGGTGTTGCACTAAAAGTAAATCCGCTGCTTTTTTTAGCATTGGATATTTTTTTATACGCTTTATACTTCTGATAGATGAGATAGAGCGCTATAACAATTATAATGAGTGCCGATATTTTTGTGGTGTAATAAACGGTATCGTTTAAAAATTGCGCCAAAAATGTGTTGACAAAAAAGTAAATAACCAGCGTTAAAAGAAAGGCTGAAAAAGTATGTACAACACCGATAGCAAGCGAGACAAAAAGAGCCTTTGCGTAAGATCTTTCGTTTGAGAGAAAGTAACTTGCCACCAGTGTTTTTCCATGTCCCGGCCCTAGCGCATGGATAACTCCGTAGATGTAGGCAAAAAAGAGCAAAAAGAGATAGGTGAGCGGGTTTTTCTCATCTTTAATAGACTCAAAAAGAGATTTAATTTTTGTTATGCTCTCTTTTAAAATATTCGCTTGGAGAGACTCTTCTTGTTTTGGAGTTGCAACTTCCTCAATTTTTGTCTGATTTGCCTCTTGAGTTGCTGTCTTGCTCTCCTCTTTTGGTTGGGGATTACTCTGCACCTGCATGTCGGAAAAGAGTACGGAAGCCGTAAAAAGGTAGAGATTTTCTGAATGATGAGAAAATTCGTTCTTTGAGACGGTTATTTTTGTTGTTACAAAACTAAAGTAGGATTCGTTATCTTCAAAAGCGAGTGAAATGGCGGATTTATCACTAATGAGAATGTTTACTTCTGAATCGTAGGTAAAAACCAAAAAGTTGTTTATCATCTGAATATCAAAATTTTCGTATTTTGGTTTGATTATTGTCGGCTCTTTGGAGTTATTGTCTGAGTACTGAATTTTTGTGAGCATCTCTTTTGGTTTGAGATAGTCGAGCATGGCGCCAAGTATAATTTTTAGTTCATTGTTATCTAAAACCTGATTTCTGTTTTTATCATACTGCTTTAGTATTTCTGCCGAGTAGAGGTCTGCAAAATGCCACTCTATGTGAATGTTATTGACAGTTTTCTTTTCCATCTGCAAATTTATCTGTATCTCTGCGGTTGGAATCATAAGCTGACATGTGGCACATCCAAAAAGAGTGGTATGAAACAGCAGATATATAAAAAGGAATTTTTTCATTTTATTTTTTGGACAATCATAAAAAGCATAAGCGAAAGAGCCGATACCAAGATGATGCAAGCACCCGAAGTTAGATCAAAATTGTAGGAGAGCCAAAGCCCCATAATCGTGAAGAGTGAAGCGGTAAATCCTGAGATTAGCATCATGCTGTAGAGCGAAGAGGAGAGATTCTGGGCAATGTAAATTGGAATGGTAAGAAGTGCAATAACCAAGATAAGCCCGACTACTTTTATGGCAATAACAACGGTAAGCGCCGACAAAATAAGTATAAGCGTGTAAAAAAACTTTACATTGATTCCGCTGAGTGCAGCATATTCGCTATCGTAAGAGACGGCTAAAATATCTCTGTACCAAAAGGTCATAACAAAAATAATCACTACAAACAGAGCGGACATAAAGTAAATATCTTCTCTTGTAACTGCTAAAATTGAACCAAAAAGGTAGCTCATTAAATCCACATTATAGCCTGGGGTCAAATCAACGAGAATAATTCCGATTGCCATCCCGACAGCCCAGATTAAGCCTATGAAAGTGTCTATATTCTCTCTCTCTCTTATGGTTACAAAAGCCATGATAAGTGCAGCGAACACGGCAAAAACGGTCGTTCCCAAAAAGATAGGAATACCTGCAAAAATTGCTATTCCAATCCCACCATACGCGGCATGTGCAATTCCGCCAGCTAAAAAAACCATTCTGTTTACAACTATGAGCGAGCCGATTATTCCGGAAATGAGGCTGACCAAAATTCCTGCAATGACGGCATTTTGAATAAATTCATAAGAGAAGACTTCTAACATTTACATTTTCCTAACATTTGCAGAAGTTCAACTTCACAAACATGTGAGTCATTACCCGTATCAAACTCTTTTTTTATAGAACTTAAATCGTGGAATGCCAACTTTTTATTGATGTGAGCAACTTTTGTAGCGTATTGCAAAACAACCGAGAGGTCGTGGCTCACAACTATAACTGTGATTTTTTTATTCAACTCTTTGAGCAATTCATAAATCTGTTTCTGTCCATCTGCATCTATGCTTGAAGTTGGCTCATCCAAAAGAAGAATTTTAGGGTTTGCACAGAGCGCTCGGGCTATCATCACTCTTTGTCTTTGTCCGCCGGAGAGAGAACCTATTTTTTTATCTGCAAACTCCTCCATTCCGACCTGTCTGAGCACATGCATGGCATGTTCAATCTCCTCTTTTTTGTATCCAAAAATCGCCCGTTTATGTGCATGATGCCCCATCATGACAACTTCGATTGCTTTGATAGGAAAGTTAGTATTTACATTTGTGTTTTGTGGCACATAACCTATTTGCGTAAGACTTTTGTGAAGGGGCTTATTTAAAATTTTTATAGAACCGCTTTGGATAGGGTTTATGCCTAAAATAAGTTTAACAAGAGTGCTTTTTCCACCCCCGTTTGGACCAATGAGAACCAAAAAATCTCTATTATCAACTATCAAATTAATATTTTCCAGCACAAACTCTTTGTCATATGCAAAAGAGAGATTTTCTATCTCTATGACGCGTAAATTAAATTTAGTTTGCAATTGCTTTTGCCATTTTTATGAGATTAGGAGACCAATCAGCAGCCATTGGAGACTCTATTTCAACTCTTACTCCTACCTCTTTTGCGATGATTTGAGCACTTTTGTCTGAAAACTCCGGTTGCGTGAAAATAGCTTTTACTTTCTCCTCTTTGGCTTCATTAATAATTGTAATCATCTCTTTTGGTTTCGGGTTTTTGCCATCGACTTCAACGGCAATTTGAGTTAAACCATACTCATGTGCGAAATATCCCCACGATGGGTGAAAAACCATAAATTTACTATTCGGTTTCATATCTTTGAGCGCCTCTTTTATCTGTCTGTCTGTATCTTCTATCTCTTTGAGAAAATCATTCAAATTTGCTTTGTAAAACTGCTCGTTTTTCGGGTCTAACTTTGCTAGTGTTTCATAAATCGATAGCGCCATAATTGCAACATTTTTAGGTGAAGTCCATGTGTGCGGGTCGAGTCCGCTATGGTTTTGTTCCCCTGTATTGTGTTCGCCCTCATGATGATGTTCTCCCATCTCAATTTTGGTAATTGCGTCGCTTAGATTTACAAATTTAAGTGCAGGATTTTGTGATTTGAATTTACCCAGCCAAACATTCTCAAACTCAACACCGATGCTAAAATAGACATCTGCTTTTGAAATAGAAACCATTTGTGAGGACTTTGGCTCATAGGCATGCGGAGAGCTTCCCGGCTCGACCATAACGGTAATATCAGCCATCTCTTTTGCTATTTTTTCTACAAATGTTTTTTCCGGAAGTATGCTTACAATCACAATCGGCTTCGCAAAAAGAAGAGAACTAAAAAGTAAAAATATAATTTTTCTCACATGCCACCCTTTATGGTATTTTGAAGCAGTATTGTACTTATGAGCCACTTAATTGCACCATAATAAAGGCAGTTAGCTAATAATTCGGTATTATTTCAATCCAAAAAAGGAAATAAATATGAAATTTCAACTTCAAGATGAGTATATAGAACTTTTTAAACTTTTGAAAGTTTTAGATTTAGTAGATAGCGGTGCTCAGGCAAAATTACTTATAGCGGATGGGTATGTAAAGAGAAACGGTGCAACTGAGCTTAGAAAAAGAGCCAAAATAGTTGACGGTGATGTGATAGAGATAGCCGATGCTGTTATTGAAGTGCATAAATAGGGTTCTTGCAGTTTAGCAAAAATTCTAAAAATTACACCCTCGTGAATAAAATTCTACTCTTGTTAGCTGCTTAAAACAATATAGTAAATGCGCTATAATATTTTTTATAAATTCCAGGTAAGGGGGACAAGATAATGCAAACCATTCAATTAAATGTTGATGATAGTTTATTCACTCAAGCTTTAGAACATGTAAGAAATTTTGTTTCACACCACAAAAACGAAAGTAATTTTGAGTATAAAAATGATGCCGATGAAGTTATAGAAATAATAAATGGTAAAGAGTATATTGTGCCTACAAAAAAAGATATAGAACTCTTAAGTGAAGCTATTAATAAAGAGGATTATGTTTCAAGCGCAGAAGCTAGAAAAATGCTTTTGAATGTATAAACTAGATTATTATTTATGTGAGTGATGCGGACAGCAGAGGCGATATTTACAAATAGCCACGGCACTGTTCATTTTTACATGCCATTTAGAACAATACTAAAACAGTTATACCCGTCTGCGTAGCGATACAGTAGTCGAAAATTGTGCTTGTTGATAATAGAATCACTAATATATAACCCTAATCCAAGACCCGCCGAAGAGTTTTCAAAAGCACGATTAAACAACTTGTTAAAATTTTGTTTCTCAATTGGAAGTGCTTCGCCAATGCTGCGAATATCAATAGATTCGGCGCTAATTATTATAATGGGTTTACCCTTAGAGTATTTAAGTGCGTTATCGATTAAGTTTTTAAGGGCAATCGTAAAAAGTTCAAAATCAACATTCAAGATAAGCTGAGATTCTTCGCCTTTAACAACTATGCTTTCTTTATCGCAAAGCAATACATCACATGCATGGTCAAGAATATCTACAAATCTGTACTCTTGAAGATTTAGATGCCACTCTCCGCTGCTAAACCTTTCCATTTTTGCAAACTCATTGAGAAGATAATCCATGCGTGTGAATATCCGCTTTAACCGCTCTTGATCCACGGATGGTTCTAAACAGTCCGTCGTGAGTGAACCTTTCATAATCGGTGTTTTTAATTCATGGAGAATATTGCGTAAAAAGAGGGAGCGCGCTTCACGCATCGACGCAATTTTCTCAAGTGTGCAGTTGAACTCATGCGTTATTTGCGAAATTTCATCTTTGCCGCTAACGGGTAAATCAAGATGAGTGTCTCCCTCTTTAAATGCAATAATGGCATTTTTAAGGCGATGCAAAGGGAGAAGTTTGCGGATAATGTAGGCAAAAAACAGTAAGATAAGAGTGTCTGTGGCAACCAAAACCATCCAAAATATTGCTAAAGAGTGTGGCTGAATATCTTCAAGTACAACTGAAGTAAATTGTTTTATGTCATGTGGCGGTGGTGGCATGAATTCTCGTTCTTTATGAAAATCTGACGGTGGCGGTGGCGGCGGCATATTTACAAAAAAAGTGTGAGAATCAAATTCTATCATTTTGCCAAACGGTAACTCTATTATTGTTTTGCCCTCAGATAAGATTTTTTTGGCGGGTATTGCAGAGTGGCGAATCAATAGTTGCTCTAATTCAATTGAAAAATCATTTTGGTTGTGATGAAATAATTTGTCAGCTAAAAGAAAACGGCGTATCTGCTCCACTTCATGTTGCTTTGAAAAGTGTTGTTGTGTGAGCCAAAACAGTCCATTGATGAGGAAAAAAATCAGGATAAAAAAGAGAGTAATAAGACGGATTATGGAGTGTTTATTCATTGACAAATTTATATCCTACGCCTCGAACCGAGACTATATATCGTGGGTTTTTCGGGTCATCCCCGATTTTTTGGCGAATACGCCCTATAATGACATCAATACTTTTAAGACTGCTTTCATAACGAATAGAGCCGATATTGAGCAACAACTCTTCGCGCGCAATAACAAAACGGTCTTTTTTTATCATGTAAGCAACAATGTCGTATTCCGCCTGCGTGAGATGTAAAAGAGTTGCATTTCTGGAAATTTCATGACGCTCTTCATCAATTTCAAAAGGAGTTGATTTCTTTGGTAGTGTCGGGTGAATACGCCGCATAATCGCATCGATTCTAAAAATGAGTTCCTGTGAATCATACGGTTTTGGAATATAATCGTCTGCACCGCGTGAAAATCCCATCTTTTTGTCCAGTATGTCTGATCGGGCAGATGAGATGATAATAGGAATATCGCTTTCTTGACGAATAAGTGAGCATATTTGCATGCCGTCCATTTGCGGCAGCGATAAATCAAGTACAAGCAAATCGTAGGAGTTTGTCTGAAAAAGAGTGAGCCCTTCTAAGGGTGTGAGAGCAATAGTCACTTCAATATTGTCTTTTTTGAGACGCATTTTTAACAACTGCGCCAACTCATTATCATCTTCAATCATTAGACTTCTTGCAAAACTCATTTTACGGGCACCTCAAATCCACGATCAAAATTTACCAATCCACATATCAAATTAAATCGTAAATTAAAGTATTTTCGGCGGTTACGATATTTTTGCGTCAGGATTTGAAATGTTTTCAGTTTAG
>CANMJR010000027.1 GCA_947498025.1 Helicobacteraceae bacterium | reverse complement strand
CATAACTACTCTTTGTAAAATAACACTCAGTAAAACCATATCTTTGTCGAGGTTAAAGGAGAGAAGCGGCAGAAGGATGATGGTTTCTCTCACTCCGATACCTCCCGGTGAACCCGGCGTTATGTAGCCTGCCAGCCATGCGGCGGTATTTATAAAAATGATAATAAACAGGAGTTCATAAATTTTTGAAACATCATAAAAGAGGTTCAAGATAAGGGCTAAGATAGCTCCCGAGATGATTAAAAAGAGAATATAATTTATCAAAATTTTAAACAAAAAAAGTGCTCTGTTTTTTATCTTTACTTGTAAGCCATGTTTTTTGTAGAAGTAGAGAAGTACAACAAAGAGCAGTGCGAGCGAGAGAGAGACAAAAATTTGCAGATACTCTCTGTTTATGTAGGGTGTTAAAAGCTTTTCATCTATAAAAAGATACATGAGGAGCGACAAAAAAACCGCCGAAAAAAGTTGCAACAGAATCTCCATGCTGTTGGCATAGATAATACTTTTTCTGCTTATAAAGAGAGTTTTTTCTAGCTTGTGTCTTCCCGCAAAATGAAAGATGTTTCCCGGAATATATTTGTAAATGACCGTTTCAAGATAGACATACATGACCTCTTTTGAGAGGGGTTTATCTGCTGTTTTTTCTAATATTGCACTCCAGTTGTAGCTTAATAGGTAAATAGCATAGATGTAAAGAGCAGTGGCTATTGAAAAAGTAACTACCCAGCTTAGAGTTGCATGTTTTGCTATTTCACTCCAATTCACCTCTCGCAAAAGGTAAAAAATAAATATGAAAGAGAGTGCGACTAAGGCTCTTCCTACCCATTTGAATAGATTCATTATTTAGACTTCAGCTCTTCTAGGAGTTTTCTGTTTACGGATAACAAGTCGGCAATAAATGCGATAAGCCCTGTTTGAAAACCTATGCCGATAAATACTCCCGAGAGTATGACGGATTGAACATGTCCGCTCCCCTCGCCTGTTACATTGAGGTATAAATATCTAAGACCTAAGAGTAAGCCTATGCCAAAAAGAGTTGCCGCAATGCTCATAAAAAATTTAAAAGGCTTGTAAACTACAAAAATTCTGATAATGGTGATGATTGATTTTTTTATATAGTTTGGGATGCTTCTAAGAAGTCTTGAAGGTCTTAAATCTGCGTTTGTTCTGATTGGGACGGAGGTTATCGCCATGTTTTTTTGACCTGCCTGGATGATGGTCTCAAGTGTATAGGTGTATTCACTGTGAACATTGAGCTGTTTTGCACATGCGCGGCTCATAGCTCTAAAACCACTCGGAGCATCCGGAATATCGGTGTTGCTTGCTTTTCTTACAACCCAACTGCCTAACTTTTGTAAAAACTTTTTTGCCGGAGAGAAGTGTTCAATATCGCTTATTGGTCTTGCACCTATGACATAATCGGCTTTTTTATCCAGAATAGGCTTTGTGAGTTTTGGAATATCCTCTGCTTCGTACTGGTTGTCTGCGTCTGTGTTTACGATTACATCCGCCCCCTCATCTAGGCATTTTTTTATTCCTGCCATAAAACCTTTTGCTAACCCTTGATTTTTAGTAAAGCTTACTATGTGGTCAACTCCGCACTCTATTGCGACATTTACCGTGTCGTCCGTGCTTCCGTCGTCTATAATCAGCCACTCTACTTTGTCAAAACCCTCAACTTCCCGAGGGAGTGCGTTTAATGCTATAGCCAGTGTTCCCGCTTCGTTGTAGCATGGTATTTGTATAATGAGTTTCATTTGATGCCCTTATCTAAATATATTTTATTAATCAATCTATAACCGTGTATTTCAGCCTTTGTATCTTTTGAAACTAGGATTGCAATTTCAACAGCATTAGAATCCTTTTCTAACACCAGATTATCTACTTTTAAAATAGTATCACGCTCTCCCGTCATGTTAAAATCTTTAAAAATCCCTATGCTTTTTTTACCTAAATTGTCGGAAATTTGAATAAACATTGTATCTTGGTTCGATACTTTTCCATATACTTCAAAAGAGTATTCACCTTTTTGGAGCGGCAGATATGGTCCAAATAAGAGTGCCCCGCTTTGCGCGTTTGTACTCAATACATTATCTTTGAGAACACCAACATTGCTAAAAGTGAGTTCCTGTGTCTTGGCATCAAAGCAGATAGCATTTTTTGACTCGCATATTTTTTTTTCTTTATTATTTTGCAAATATTTCAGGTCTGCATTTTTTGATATTGATACGAAAGAGAAATACTCTGTTTCAATCAAATCAAAATTTGGATTATTCTTAAAATAATTTACATATTCTGAATAGATTAATTTTTTGCTGATTATCTCTTTATCTTCTCTTGGCCATTCATAAGCGCCCCAAAGCATATCAAAGTATGGAAAAATAATATAATCGACATCTTTGCTTAAAAGGATATTCTCAATATTATATATAAACTTTGATGGTACTGTAATTTCAGAAAGAGTGAGCATTGTTTGCGGCCAGTTTTTCATGGCTAATTCTAAGTTCTTGTCACCGCCGACATTATAAGTGCGGATATCTGATTTTGCTGCCAAATAATTTGCGAAATGGTCATTGTAGTATGGCACAAATGCAACTTTTGAATTTGCTTTAATATGCTGCTTTAGCAAACTGACTAAATCCTTATCCATCTGCATCATAGAGTCTCTATTGTAGATAATATTTTTAAGTCTGACGGATGGGTCAGGTATGTTTAACGCTGCTAAAAATAGTAATAAAGAATATGCTAAATATCTTTTATTTTGTGATTCCAGCTTTGATAAGAAGATTATCAACAAGCCGAATAGAGCAACTTGAAAGAGTCCAATCCATCTGTATGTAGCCCTCATATTTTTAATGCCGGGGAAATATTTGTATAAAAATTCATTGCCTGTCGCTGCTATTGCGTACTCCTCTTTCATAGCATTGTCAAAATTTTTAATGTTTATCTGTTCTATGGGTCTTTTTGAATTCATTTTTAAGGAGGGTCCCAGCGAGAGATATAAACCGAATAAAGCAATAATTAAAAGTTGAATTTTGTACTCATTTTTTACAAAGAACAAAGCCATAAGCGCAAAAACCAAAAGCGCCAAAGAGAACGATACAGCCCAAACAGAATCATCTCCAAAGAATTCTACAGGAGTTCTCACTACGCTGAGACCAAGAATATCATATATCCAAAAAATTTCTTTTGACGGAGAGAACAGCATTGCCAAATCAATACCAAAGCCTCTATAATAATCCATAGACCAAACATCGAAAGAGCTTTCATTGATATAATTTGTATAGAGAAGATAGGATATTGCAAATACGAATATTGCATATAAAAAGAGATAGGCAGCTTTTTTGAATGTCGTTTTTTTTGAGACAAAGCTAACAAATAAAATTAAGAAATAGGAGAGGGCAAACATGACAAAGGTGTATCCATCGGTAAAAACAGCCAGTATAGACATGGCAAGAAAAGCAGGATAAGTATATTTATTCTCTTCTGATTTATTTTTAATAATAAAAAAAATCATATATATATACAAAGGCATCAGAGCAAAACCAAAAGATAAAAACGAATAAAGAGAGTGCCACCAGACCAGCGGTAAGGTGAGGTAAAATGCCGAGGCAAGAATAGAAGTTCTTAGTGTTGTCCCCAAAAACATTGAAAACTTTATAGTGCCAAAAGCAGCTAAAAGTAAATAAGTAACAGAGACAAAAGAGTAAGCGTCTCCGGCTTGAAGATGCAAATATTTAATATAGAGACTTTGTAAAAAAACACCTGCCAATCCAAAAGCGATGGGTGCTTTTTCCGGCAAACCGAAATGAGTGGCATAAATCGCAAAATCTTCCTTTGCAAACGACTCAGCAAAACCTGATGCCCATACAGCCTGTCCCAATGTCGGCATGGCTACAAAGGGGATGGAACCGTAAACAAAAATTACAAATAAGAAGAGTGTATTAAATAGAATTATCTCTAGGGCATATTGTCTTAAAAAAGCCATAGTTGTTTCTTTTACCTCTAAAATTCTCATACCATCTCTTTGCTTTTTAATATCAGTTCTTTTGTGCTTTGAAACCAATCTTGCCAGATAAAATCGTTTACCGGCTTAATATTTTGGCTTTTTATTATACTTAACAAACTATGAGTGTCTGCTAAGTCAAAATAGGTTGCGTTCTCTTTTGCTATCTCTCTGTGAATAGGAGTGTTTGAGGCAAGAACAGGCAATTTATAAAAAAGGCTCTCTATGATGGGCAGACCAAAACCTTCGATGTGTGAAGCAAAGATAAGTGCTTTTGAGTTTTTATAGGCGTAAACAAGGGAGTTGTCGTCTATATCTTCAAGAAGAAAAAGCCTTTTGTTGTACTCTTTATGCGATTTTACTCTCTTGATTAAGCTCTCCGTGTTCCAGCCGATTCGCCCTATCATGATGTAAGTAGCATCTTCGTTGCTCTCCCATAATCTATCGAATGTATCTAAGATATAGGAGTGGTTCTTTCGCGGTTCTATTGTGCTTACCGTTAAGTAGGTGTTAGGGTTTTTGAAATGATTTTTAAAGGTGTCGGGAACTTTTTTTTCATCATACTCTGTGCTGAAATTTGTGCCTAGATAGAAGTAGTCAAACTTTTTTTTATCTATATTCGAGTTAATGTTATTTTGAATATATCTGTATGTGTCCTCTTTGACACTCTCTGATATTGCTATATATCCATCTATGAATTTGGTGGCTTTTTTGTACCAATCTTGCAATGATGCGGTTATGTCAATATTGCAAAATTCCGGATGAGAGATTGGGATAATGTCGTAAATAACTGCTACGATTTTTACACTCTTTTGTTTTAAATGACCCAGTTGTTTGTAGTTGTTGTTGAGCCATGTTGAGTCTATGAGAATTAAAATATCGTTCGATTCTAAGCTTACTAGCTTGTCGGCATCTATTTTTTTTGAAAAGAGTATTTTGTCCGTCAGTTTGTTTATAAAAATTCCTATGCTTGGGTTGTATAAGGTTTTACTTAATTTTTTAGGCAGTATGAAATCTAAAAAAGCTCTCATGGCAACATACGCTTTTTTTAGAAACAGTTTTAGATTATTACTCTTTTTATTCCCCTCAGAAAAAGCATCAAACGAGTAGTATTGGTTTGAGATAGATACGACCGGTATAATCTCTATACCCAGCTCTTTTGACACTTGCGGAATATTTTTTACAATGTTTTTTACAACTCTCTGAATGCCTGTATTAAGTCCGGAGTTGTAGGTGTGCGTGCAGTCTAAATATATTTTATTTGGCATGTTTAGATAATATCTTTTATAGTTGCTATCATTTTTTTATATAAAAATCCTGCTAAAAAAAGCGTAATGAAAGTAATGAGTGTTAAAAGCAGCAAGTCACTCAATGCCGGTGCTTTTGAGTACAAAAATATCTCTTGATATATATTTGCAAAGTAAAAAAATGGGTTGTAAACTAAAAGAGCCGGATATTTGTCTGCCAACATCTCTTTCATGTAGATAACCGGGGTCATCCAGAACCAGAGCTGCACTACGATAGGAACAGCCTCTTTTAAATCTTTGAAAAAAGGGGTAAAGAGAGAGAGTATCACCCCCAGAGCAAAAGCAAAAATTGTTTGCAAAAAGAGAATAGGAAGAAGGTAGAAAAAAGTTGTTGTTATGGGGTGGTTTACCAAAAGCAAAAAGAGTAAGGCTAATGAGTAGGAGAGAAGTAAAAGAGCGAATTCTGTGATTATAATACTCAGCTGATAGACATAGATTGGTACACTTATTTTTTTAATCAGATTTGACTTTTCTTGTATTGAGTTGTTTAATCGCATGATAATCGTACTGAAGGATGTCCATGCAAGAAGCCCCGGAACGAGATAAATACTATATGCGTATGAATTATCTATGATGTTTAACTTCATTTTCATAAAATCAGAAAATATAACGGTGTAAATAAGTATGGTAATTATTGGAGAGAGAATGTACCAGATTTGCCCTAACCCCGTGCCTACATAACGCTCTTTAAAATCTCTTTTTGCAAAACTAAAGGCTAATAAAATATTGTGTTTCAATTATAACCTTTTAAAATCATCTTCAATTCTTACGATGTCATCTTCGCCTGTATATTCACCCACCTGTGCTTCTATGAGAACTACCGGAATTTTGCCTTCATTGCTGAGTCTGTGAACTTCGCCCATTTTTATGTAGGTGCTTTCGTTTGGTCGTACGAGCCTTGTTTCATTGCCTACCGTTACCGTTGCTGTTCCGCTTACGATAATCCAATGCTCATTTCTGTGGAAGTGTTTTTGCATGGAGAGTCTGCATCCCGGTTTTACCTCGATGCGTTTTATCTTATAGCCGGGGCTATCTTCCAAAATAGTGTATGCTCCCCATGGACGGTGCGCCGTGAGGTGAATGTTATGTAAATTATTTCCTCTTATTTTAATCTGATTTACTACCTCTTTCACTTTTTGTGAAGAGCCTTTTTTACTTATAAGAAGAGCATCGCCAGTGTCTATGATTATCAAATCTTCTATATCCACCGTGGCTATTACTCTCTCATGACCGTAAATCAGGTTATTTTTTGAGTCTATCGCGATGTGATTCGGATTTTTGGTATTGTTATTTTCATCTTTTGGCAACTCTTCATACAATGCATCAAAACTGCCTAAATCCGACCAGTCGATATCTGAAGGGACAATTTTTACTTTTGAAGATTTTTCCATAACTGCATAGTCTATGCTATCTTCTGGGATTTTTAGCATTGCTTCATGTTTAATTCTTATCAACCCGGTTTGAGAATCTGTGCTTTTTAGTGCGTTTTCACATGCCGCGTAAATCTCCGGTGAATATTTTTTAAGCTCTTCCAAAAATACGCCGGCTTTAAAACAAAACATTCCGCTGTTCCAGTAGTAATTTCCGGCTTTGAGATAGTTTGTGGCACGCTCTAAATCCGGTTTTTCATGGAAAGCTTTTACATCTCTGGCACTAAATGCCGATACCCCCGTCGCTAAAGCGTTAGTGGGGTGTACATCCCCTCCTTCGATGTAGCCAAATCCTGTCTCGGCAAATGTCGGGGTGATGCCGAATGTTACAAGATAGTTTTGCTCTGCCAGCTCTTTTGCTCTTTTTAAAACTTTTTCATACTCAGCTTCATTTTTTATAAGATGGTCTGATGGGGTAACCAAAACTATCTCATCCGCCGCACAGAGCATGCAAGCAAGGGCAATTGCCGGTGCGGTGTTTCTTCCGATTGGTTCAAGAAGATACTTAACACTCTCGTTTGACACTTGAATTTGGTCGAGCGCCAAAAAATATTGATCAGCATTTGAGACGATAAACTGCGTACTGCAGAGTTTTGCATTTCGCTTGAGGGTCAGTTGAAAGAGTGATTTGTCGTCAAAAAGTTTAACAAACTGCTTTGGCATAAGGTTGCGGCTGATTGGCCAAAGTCTTGTGCCACTCCCGCCGCATAAAATTATATTTGTCATTTTTGCTCAATATATTGTTAATTTAAGGGAAGGATTGTATTGAAAATTTGCTTCGTTACTGATTAATTTAAGTTATTTTTATGGCTCTACCACAGCCAACTGCGCTGCTGAATGCCCATTGAAAGTTATAGCCGCCAAGCTCTCCTGTGACATCTACAACTTCACCTATGAAGTAAAGATTTTTTACATGTAGTGACTCTAATGTATTTTTATCAAGTTCATCGCTTACAACTCCGCCACGGCTCGCTTCTGCCTTTGTGAAGCCGAAGTTTCCTGCCGGTGCAAACTCGTAGTTATGAATTTTTTGGAGTTGCTCTTTTATCTGCGCCGTTATTTTTTTGCACTCAACATCTTCAATATTCAGTGCATCTAAAATCGCTTTTGACAACCTTTTTGGGAGCGGGATTACTGAGCTAAGCTGTTTTTTACTTCCCTTAATCAGGTCAAAAATATTGTTTTGAGGTAGAAAATTTATGCTCATATTTCCTTTTTGCCAATAAAGTGAAGCAGATAAAACAGCAGGGCCGCTTATGCCCTTGTGCGCAAAAAGCATCTCCTCTTTTAAGATTTTATTGCCCACTTTGATGTGAACATGACAGCTCAGTCCGCTGAGTTCTTTCATCCAAAACTGCTCTTTTTGGAGGGTCATGCCCACAAGTGCTGGGGTAAACTCTTTTACTTTTATGCCAAAACTTTTTGCGATTTTCAGACCGATTTCACTTGCACCTAGAGTTGTGTAGCTTTTGCCGCCGGTTGCAACTACTAATTTTTTTGTCTTTAGAATGCCTCTTGAGGTTTTAATGTTAAAAATATCATCAATTTTTGTTGTTTCAAAAATCTCCGTGTTTAAAAGTATCTCCACATGCCGAGTTAATTTTTTTAGAACATCTATTATCTCATCGGAAGAGTCTTTGCAGAAGTAGTAACGATTTTTTCTAAGTTCAAGTTTAACGCCGTTTTTGTTTAAAAAATCTAATAAATCCTCTTTTGAGAAACCCTCCAAAACTGAGGAAATCAGCTCTGCATTTCCGTCAAAGTTCTCGTCGCCCACACTCACATTTGTGATGTTGCACTTACCGCCGCCTGATATTTTAAGCTTAGAAGCTACTTTTGCGTTACTATCTACAATTGCCACAGAGCATCTTTTATCCATTTGCGAAGCGCACATCAAACCGCTTGCACCTGCACCCAAAATTAATACATCATATATTTTCATCTTTGTATTATACTAAAACTTATGCTATTACCGGAGGCAAAAAAGAGTAAACATCATTTCTCTAATTTGATACAACTACTCTATTTCTTCCTCTTTCTTTGGCTTCATAAAGCGCATCGTCTGCTCTTTTTAGAAGTTCATCAATTTTTTCATTCTCTTTTATTTGAGCAACACCAAGACTTATGGTTTGATTTTTTGCTATTTCAAACTCATAAGACGCAACATTCTTTCTGATTTTTTCAGCTAACACAAAAGCTCCATTTATATCTGTTTCTCTTGAAATTATTAAAAACTCTTCTCCACCCCATCTGCCAACTAAATCAACATTTCTTGTATTTTCCCTTAATATTATTGCTATGTACTTTAAAATATCATCTCCTACCAAATGCCCATATGTATCATTCACTAATTTAAAGTGATCTATATCAAGCAATATTATTGAGTAAATATTTTTATATCGTTTATAATTATTGGTACATCGCTCAAGCATTTCATCAATTTTAACACGATTCATGAGTTTTGTTAAGTGATTTGTATAAGCTACTTTTTGAAGTTCTGTAATATTTTCAAAAACTGCAATAAAATATACTTTGTCGTTTTCATAATATTCTGTTGCATTGACAAGAAATAAATACTCTTCACCATCTTTTTCTATTACCGCTTTATGAATTCTGCCTTTATTTAAAACAACATATTTAACCCAAGACATATCATCTACTATGGGTTTTAAATAACCATCTAGTCCCACAAACAAATCACAAATGCAATTATAATCGAGTAAAAAATCTTCTAAAGTTGCATACCCAGTAAAGTTATAAAATTCACTATTTGCTTTTAAAAGAGTTTTGCTATCTGTAAGTAATGTTATATTAGGAGTAATATTAAATATATTTTCCAATGTAGTATTGGCATTTTCAAGTTTGATTGTTTGTTCGTGAACTTTATTTTCAAGTGTTAAATTTATAGTTACAAGTGAATCTGCCATTTTATTGATTGAATGAGATAGCACCCCAAGCTCATCATTTGTAAAAACTTCAATTCTTTTATGAATATTTCCTTCTGATATATTTGAAGCAATATCTACTATTCTATTAATTATAACAGTAATATATCTTGTAATTATAAAACTTATAATAATAGATGCAATAAATCCAAGAATAGAGATTATTATTAATTCTCCTATTAATTTATTGATTGGCTCCATGATTTCTTGAATATCTTTTTTTACTACTATCCCTATTTTTAAAGGTTCATAGTAATGCATTGATGAGATAACAGGGATATTTCTGTAATCTAGTCCATTTTCTATTTTATCAACTTTATTTTCAAGTGCGAGCCGCATAGGGATTGCTTGTTTGGATTGAGAAGTGGATAGTACTAATGGAGATTCTGAATATCTTAAGGGTGAAAAAAGAACAACATTATTATTTTTATCTTTTGCACCCATTAATGACTCTCCAGTTTCACCAAGTCCTGTTCTTTGCAGTAGTATTCCATTTAAATAATCAAGTTTCATTTTAAATATACTTACGCCAACAAATATATTGTCATTAAACATTGGTGCCCCTATACACAGTATTGGGTTTTTGCTGTTATCCATAGAACTTAAATGTGCATATACCCCATTTTTTGATTTATCAAACATTTCTGAAGAGAAACCATTTCCAATTGTATTGTCGCTTATTGAGGCAACAATTTTAGCGTTTGTATCTAAAATAATAATATCTTTTATTGTTCCATTATTTGTATAAGTAGATCTTACAATTGCGTTAAGTATGCTAGATATCTCTTTTGTTGGCTCATTTATATGATCTTCAAGAGTTTTCTTTAATAGTACACGACTATTAAATGAAGTAACCTGCTCTTCTGTTTGTTTTAGAAACTGGTTTATTCTTTCTTTTGTGATATACCCCAATGAATGTAATTGTTCCATAGAAAGTTTTATAATATTTTTCTTTGTATTTTGGATATTGAAGTAACCTACTAAAGAAATTATTGAAACAACCATAAGTAAGACAGGAATAAATATCTTATATTTAATGCTCACAGCATCCCCCCTCTCAATAGATTTTTTGTTAAAAAATAATCAACTTAAATATCATAGCAAAAGATAAACAATCTTGATGAGTAAAATAAAGAGGTAGATACAAATTAAGAAAAATGGCAACATACTGTATAATACAAAAATTATTACACAGTGGTTACGAATAATAAAGCGTATTAACCATAAATAGGATTGAATAACAAATGACAAATAATAAACTCCACATCGTATCTCTTGGATGCACTAAAAATCTTGTCGATACGGAAGTTATGATGGGCAAACTTCAAAACTTTGAACTCACAGATAATCAAGAAGAGGCGGATGTAATTATCGTCAATACATGTGGATTTATCGACGCTGCAAAACAGGAGTCTATCAACACTGTTTTGAACCTGCATGAAGCGCGAAAAGAGGACTCTGTTTTGGTAATGGCAGGGTGTTTGAGCGAGAGGTACAAAGAGGACTTGGCAGCAGACATGCCTGAAGTTGACATTTTCACAGGGGTAGGCGATTATGACAGAATTGATGAGCTTTTGCGCGAGAAGAAGAGCCGTTTCTCCGACAAAGTATTTTTGATTGACGGAGCGGAGCGGATTGTAACAGGTTCTACTTATCACGCTTACATCAAGCTCTCTGAGGGGTGCAATCAGACATGCAGTTTCTGTGCAATTCCCTCTTTTAAAGGCAAATTAAATTCTAGGAATCTTGACTCAATTGCCAAAGAGGTTGAGGGGCTTGTTAAAAAAGGGTACTTCGATTTTAGCTTTGTTTCACAAGACAGCTCCTCTTATCTGAGAGACCAAAATATAAAAGACGGGTTAAGTTTGCTCATTCAACGCATAGAGCTTATTGAGGGTGTAAAAAGTGCCAGAATTCTCTATCTTTACCCATCCACAACGACTATTGCACTCCTAAAGAACATCGCAAAAAGTGAGATTTTCCACAACTATTTTGACATGCCGATTCAACATATAAACGACGAGATGCTTCGCATTATGAAGCGAGGATTCGGCAAAGAAAAAACGCTTGAACTTTTAGATTTTATGAGAGCTTTGCCGAACTCTTTTGTGCGTACAAGCTTCATCGTCGGGCATCCGCAAGAGACTCCTGAGATGTTTGAAGAGATGTGCGAGTTTGCAGAGCAGTTCGGTTTTGACAGAATCAATGTTTTTTCCTACTCGGACGAGGAGACAACTCCGGCACATGAGATGAGCCACAAAATCCCTGCAGATGTGATTGCTCTAAGAGCTGAAATGCTGGGTGCAATCAGCAGCGAAGTGATGCAGAAATCACTCTTAAGCGAGATTGGCAAAGAGATTGAACTTGTGATTGACGGCGAGAGTGATGAGCATGAATCACTGCTCAGTGCGAGAAAACTTTTATGGGCACCTGAGATAGACGGTGAGATTTATGTAAATGACAAAACATCCGACGATGAGTTAGCGTTTGGCGTAATCTACAAGGCTAAAGTGACAGAGCTTGTCGGCACTATCTTGACCGCCACAGTTGATAATGCTTGAGCCATTTTCACTCCAACTGTTAGAGGGTAAAAAAAACCTTTTGGCATTCTCGGGTGGAGGTGACTCCACTGCCCTCTTTTTTATACTCCTTAATCACAACATAAAATTTGATATCGCCATTGTTGACTATGGCATAAGAGCGCAAAGCAAAGAGGAAGTTGCATATGCACAAGCTCTCGCACGCATTCATAACCTAACATGCCATCTCTTGAAAGCTCCAAAGTGTGAAAAAAACTTCGAATCAAGTGCAAGAGAGATACGATACAACTTTTTTGAAGAGCTTATAAACTCCTATGGGTATGAAAATCTTATAACAGCTCATCACCTCGGAGATAGGTTTGAATGGATGCTTATGCAGTTTTGCAAGGGTGCAGGATGTGCCGAGATAGCAGGCATGCAAAGGATGCAGCAAAGAAAAAACTACACACTTCTCCGCCCACTTTTGCATCTTGATAAAACAGAGCTTCTGGTCTATCTGCATGCAAATGAGATTCACTACTTTGAAGATGAAAGCAACCTGAATGAAGATATAAAAAGAAATGCGTTTAGACACAACTACTCTCTGCCTTTGATAGAAAAATATCTTGGCGGCATTAAAAAAAGTTTCGATTATCTCGATAGAGACAGGGAGTGTTTGATTGAGAAAATTGAGGTAAAAACGATAAAAGATTTTGCCTATTTTAAAAGTTCACAAAACAGAAGAGCCGATATTTACGCCATAGACAAGTACCTGAAGTCGCAACTCTATATGCCGAGCGCCAGCGAAAGAGAGCTACTCGAACATGATAGGTGCGTTGTGCTGGGAAGAAAATTTTTGGTTGTTCAAGAGCATGGGTCTGTTTTCATAACTCCCTATATTAAAGATGAAACAGCCATGTCAAAAAAGTTTAAAGAAGAGATGAGAACTCTAAAAATAGAGCCTAAACTAAGAGCATACCTTTACAAAAACAGTGACGCTTTTTTAAAGGTGAAAGAGCTACTGAGCAGCGGTTGAGTTGTGAGAATTATGAGCATTTAGCTCTTGAGCAGATGATTTATCCTCATTGGAGACTGCTTCGCGCAGGGTTGATTTGTTTTGAGTTGCATTTAGCTCATGCGAGTAAACTTTCATAGTAAAACTTGAACGAATCATATCCGCCTCTTTTTTAAAATTTATCGGAAAGTTTACAGCGATTATCCAGTCACTTTTGTTGATTGCATCTAAAAAGTCATAAAAGACCTTCGGTGAATTTATTTTGGAGGTTGTATTTACTTCATAAACACTAAACTCCTCCTCGTTGTCAACTCTGATTTTTTCTGAAATACTCAAAGAATTGAAGTAAATTTTATTTGATTTTTCAAATTGCTCAACATTAAAAGGTGCTTTAAAAGCAGTTATTATATGTGCGTTATCACCTTGAAGCTTTTTTAATCTCTCTAATGTTTCATTGTTGAATTCCTGATACTTTTGGAGTTCAAGATTCTCTTTTTTGAGTTCACTTTTTTTTACTCTGTATGTTTTTCCCTCAGGAATCAGAGCAAAAAATGAAAAAACAACTACAAAAATAAATAAAAACAGTGTTACGACAGAAAGATAGATAGTTTGTCTAGTGATAGTTTTAATTTTCATAATCTATCCCTTTTGTTTTAGTCTCTTCCTCATTATGCTCTAGGGCATCAGGTTCTTCATCATCAACAAAGTTAGTTGACACAAATCGAAGCCATCCATTTTCTGCCGGATAAAAACTGCTGTATGTTCTGTGAAAAATAGAGCGAAGCGGAGCTTGAAGCATAAAATTATATACATCTTTGTTTGGAGTGATTCCATAAAGAATAAGTCCGTTTTCAAGTAATTTGGCTTCTGAGAGTGTAATCCTTTGCGGAACTAAATCAAACATATTTGCGATTGAATCTTTGAGCACACTATTTTTTGTAAAAATTCTTATTGAAAGTGTATTCTCCCTCTCTATCTGTGCAATCTGCTTATTCATAGCACTTATATTAATTTTTGTATCCTCTCTCTCTTGTATTACATCTATCTTGTTTTGGGAGAAACTATAATTTTTAAGGACTAAATAGGCGTATGTAGAAAAGAGCATAAAAAGCGTCATGCCAAAAAAGAGCATAACCAGTTTTACATCAGGTGTAAAAATACTTTTTTTTCTTGGGCTTATGTAGCTGAACTTCATTGAAGCTCCAACTTTGCTGTTTCACAGATTTCTTTGACTAAATCCATGTGGCGTATATAAACACTAAGAAACATCTCTTCTTCAAGATATTTTTTTAAATCTCTGCTCACTTTTATAGAATCAGCAATATAAATAGTTTCTATAAATTCACTGTTAAATTTATCATCTTTGTAAAAATATTTTATAGCACTCTGAATAAGTAAAAATCTTTGATAATCTTCATTAAAGTTTTCTGATTCTCTTTCTAAGAGTTTAATCTCCTCATCTTGTTTGAATTCCTCTTCCAAGTCCTTCGTTTGCGCAAAATCATCCATCTCTTCGAGCGTGTCTAAATCTTCTATATCTCCAAAATCATCCAATTCCTCTAGCGCATCTAAGTCATCCAAATCAATAGTTTCTTCCATATCTTCCATATCTTCCATTTCTTCTTCTAGTGCACTGTGATCTTCCATTGAAAGCTCATCACTCTGCTTATAGTTTTCAACATCAATATGTTGTGCGAACAGCAGCTCTGAATTATCAAATATGGCCAAAGACATGTAGCTCTCTTCTATCAATACATACATAGCTTTGTGCGTATCAATCTTATCTATAAAAAAGTTATGTAAAATAATAAAAGGTGAAAAGAGAAAGTCTAAACCGATTGTTACATATTTTTTTTCTAAATTTAATAAATCATAGTTAGAGGAATAATATGTCCATTTATTATTAAAACATATATGCTCTGAGTTGCTTAAATCACTAAAATTCCATATAGAATTTTTTGAGCATGTTGGAACTGCTCCCTGCTCCTCTGACGGGTCAAGAAGAGAAATATAATAAAACGGAGACTCTCTTGTGTATGAAGTTATAAATTCATACATCTCTTCATCCACAGCTGTGGTCTCAAAATTTTTTTCTGCTGAATTAATAACAACTTTATTTTTTATTACTTCGATATAGACGGTAGTGGAGGAGTGTTTTACAATAATATTTACAAATATAGCAGGGTACAAAAGTTTATTAATTATGTCAAACATTATTCATCCGCCATACAAAGCGGATGTGCTTTATTATAATTTTGCTGTTTCAATGCACTTCCTAATTTTGTGTATATTTGTGTAGTTGCCATCGAAGAGTGTCCTAAAAGCTCACTCACATCAGAGATTCTAGCACTGTTATTCAACAAGGCTGTTGCATAAGAGTGGCGAAGCTGATGCGGAGTAGCTTTAATGGCAACTCTTTTAAAGACTTTAGTAACGATATATCTTAGACTATTTTCGCTTAATTTTTCGCCATCTTTTTCAAAAAGAAATTTCACCGGTGCGTTTTTGCTTAAGTACTCATCTAATAAAAGTTTTGTTGAATGTATGAGAGGTACATCTCTCTGCTTATTTCCTTTGCCTAAAACTCTTGTCCACTGCTCTGATATTTCGTCTATTTTCAGTGATGCGAGCTCTGATATGCGAAGTCCTAAAGTGTAGAGTAAAACCACAATCAGCTTCTCCTCTTCCTCTGCATGTTCAAGAGCCTCAAGTATATGTTTGTGAGAGATTGGTTTTGGCAAAGTTTTTGCAACTTTTACACTGTTATCGGCTTTTAAAATCACTTTGATACTATTATCGTTTAGATACTCTGCAAATGTTCTCACCGCACTCAATTTTTTAGAGATTGTCTTTGGATTTAAGTGTGCTATTTTTATGCGATAAGGCATAAGATTAAAAACTAAATGCTCGTCCTCTTCGACTATTTCTACATATAAAAGAGCTTCGGTAATCGTTTCATCATAACTTTTTATAGTTAAATCAGAGTAGCCCCTTGGGGTCTCCAAATAGGTTAGAAACTCTTTTTTATATTTACTGATTAATTTTTTCATGTTCTAGTAAACTCTTCTTTATGAGTGCCCTTGCCTCTTCCATCTCCATAGAATTTATATCTAAGGGGTCAGTTATATAGTAGCGCAGAGTACCGAATGGCTTTGGAATTATAAACGCATCCCAGCTTAATAGTTTCCAATATTTTGAAGCTTTTATCTCCACCAAAACAATTTTGGTCTTAGTTTTTTGCGCCATAACTAGGATGCCGTCTGCCACTTCATGTCTTGGACCTTTTGGACCATCGGGGGTAATTCCTAAATCATATCCTCTCTTTAACTCTTTCATGGATTGAATTAAAGCCTTAGCCCCGCCTCTTGTACTTGAACCTCTGATTGTCTCAAAACCAAAAAAGCCAAGCGTTTTTGCGATTATATTTCCATCAAAATGTTCTGAAATAAGAAGTTTGACATGTGGATTTTTTCTGTATTTTGTATAAGCATAAGGTATCATAAGAAGCTCACCATGCCAACATGCCATTATAAATGGTTCATCTCCCAAACTCTCGGGTGCATGAAACTCTTTTTTATTTGTATGGTAGATAAACCGAATCAGCAGTGAGCCTAAAAAAGGGACAAGAACTAAGGAGAGAGTGCGAAAAAGTTTTTTAAGCAACAATCTCACCCGTTAGAATGGTTCGCCCGATTGAGGTAATTTTAACATCTCTGAATTGACCCAGAAGTTCCTCTGAGCCTTTTACTTTTATGACAATATTGTTGTCGCTTCTGCCCGCTACAAAGTTATCTCTATTTAAATCTTCAAAATAGACTCTGTAAACATTGCCAAGAAGTTTTTGATTTTTTTCATCGATTATCTCATTCGTAAGCGATTGAAGATATGAGAGTCTATCCGAAGCTATCTCATCATCGACCACATTTGTAAAATGCTCGGCTTCCGTCTCTGGACGGGGAGAGTATTTGAAAGAAAATATCTGCTCAAAGCCGACTTTTTTGACAATATCAAGCGTATCTTCAAAATCTTCGTCGCTCTCACCGGGAAAACCTACGATAATATCCGTACTAATACTAGCCTCAGGACAGATGCTTCTTAGTTTTTCTACGCGGTTTAAAAAAGACTCTTTTGTGTAGCCTCTCTTCATCTCTTTGAGAACTTTGCTCGAACCGCTTTGGAGCGGCATATGCATCGATTTACATATTTTAGGATTTTTTGCAAACTCCTCTATAAATTCATCGTCCATGTGCAAAGGGTGCGGAGAGGTAAAACGGATTCGCTCTAAACCCTCTATTTTACTGAGTCTTCTAAGGAGTTCTGTAAACCCGACTTTTTCATTTGAACCGGAAAAACGGCGACCGTAATTGTTTACATTTTGTCCCAAAAGAAAAATCTCTTTTACTCCGCTACTCACAATTTTTTTTGCTTCATTGATAATTAAATCTGCCGGTATAGATATCTCTTCACCGCGCGTTTTAGGAACAATGCAAAAAGTACAGGATTTATCGCAGCCGATAGAGATATTTATGTAGGCTTTGTAGGGTGAGGAGCGAAAATCTTTAAATGCAAACTCTGACTCATCATAGTTTATATCTATCTCAACCGCTTTATCTTTGTGGAGAACCTGACTTATTTTGGATACATTTCGAGCACCTAAAACAAAGCTGACATAAGGAGCGCGCTTGAGTATCTCTTCACCTAAATGCGAAGCCGTGCAACCGCAAACGCCTATCTTTGCACCTGCTTTTTTCTTTTTGTTAAAGCCTCCGAGTTCTGAGAAGAGTTTATGAACCGGTCGCTCTCGCACTGAGCAGGTATTTATTAAAATCAGGTCGGCTTCAGAGAGATTATCTGTTGTTTCATACCCCTCTTTTTCATGAAGTTCGGCAATCATGTGCTCACTATCACGAGAGTTCATGGCACAACCTAGGGTCTCAATAAATAACTTTTTACTCATTTGTATTTTAACTTACGATATGAACTTGATACATGTACTCATTATCCGCAAGCCCATATTTTACTTCGCTCATATAAAAACTTTTGCCTTTTGCTTCAAAATGATCTTGAAGTTCTAGCAAATCTTTATGTGAATTTTCTCTATCAAAGTAAAAAATCACGCTCTCTTGTTTTTCAACACTATGTTCTATCTTCTCTAGCTCAACTTTTTTTGGTTTCGCGTCCACATCAGTTCTTGCAAATTTTAATTCCATAATATATCCTTATATAAAAGTTTTGGATTATATATAAACTCTACTAAAAAGTGTATTAAAGATGTTTTTATAGATTCTTAGATACAATTACATACTTCATAAGAAATCCCCCAAATCATTACTTATATTTTTTGTGAAACAACAAGAAAATCTGCCTTTTTAAAGGCTAGCTTTAGTCACCCAAGCGGTGTGAGCGTAGATAAAGGGACTTGTTCCTTTATCGTCATAAAATGAAGGTTTCCTTCATTTTATGAAATAAAATTAAGGAATAATCCGTGGAAAAAGTTTTAGATATAGCAGACGCGATAGCTCATGAGAAAGGGCTTCAGCCCGAAAAAGTACTAGAGGCACTCAAAGCGGCGTTTGTTCAAACTGCAAAAAGAGTTATCAATCAGAATTTTGCTTTTGAAGCTCAAATCGATAAAGTAAAAAAAACAATTAATGTCGTTCAAACCATAACTGTTGTGGCAAACGACGATGCAAAGCTTCAAGATGAGCAGATGGCACCGGCGTACATCTCAATAAGCGACGCAAGAGAGTATGACGACCAAGTTGAGTTAGGCGATCAGCTCCAAATAGAGCATGACTTAGAAGAGCATGGAAGAACGGCAGCCTCTTCCCTTCACCGCGAAATAGAGTTTCATATTCAGAGACTCGTTGAAGATGAACTATTTAACAAATACAAATCAAAAATTGGAAATTTAGTCTCAGGAAGAGTTACCAGAGTAGATTCTCAAAATTCCACGTATATAGAAGTGGATGAAGTTCGTGCCGTACTTCCTATGAAAAGCCGTATCAAAGGCGAGTTCTTTAAAGTCGGAGACCATATCAAAGCGGTTGTAAGACGCGTAAACATGGATAAAGAGAATGGCATACAAATTGAGCTTTCAAGAACATCTCCAAAATTTTTGGAAGAGCTTTTGGCTTTAGAAGTTCCGGAAATTTCTGACGGAACGGTTATAATCGAGAGATGTGCAAGAATTCCTGGGGAGAGAGCAAAAGTGGCACTCATCAGCATGCACCCGCAAGTGGATGCGGTTGGAGCAACTGTCGGGGTTAAGGGTGTTCGTATAAATGCTGTAAGTCAAGAGTTAATCGGCGAAAACATCGACTGTATCGAGTACACGACTATTCCTGAACTTTTTGTATCTCGAACTATGAGTCCGGCGATTATCTCTCATGTAGAAATAGTTAAAAGTGCTGACGGCGAAAATGATAAAGCTATCATCACGCTTCCTGCGGATCAAAAATCAAAAGCGATTGGTAAAAGCGGAATTAATATCCGTTTGGCTTCTATGCTTACCGGTCTAAATATAGAGCTGGTTGAGAGCGATAGCAAAAGTGAGGGTTCAAGTTCAGAGCCTATGAAAGAGCAAAAAGATGGAGTAAACGCATTAGAAGCGTTGTTTAACTAGCTCATTATGCACTAAAACGAACTCGTCCGTTTTAGTGGCAGGGACAGATGTCCCTACAACCCCCTAAAGCTACGAAAACAAGTTTTCGAGAATATAGATTCATCCACCTTATAATGCAAGAGTCTATCCTCTCTTCATATATGGATTTAACTTTAAAAGTACCAAATCCGCTATCATATTTCCCAAAAGCGTTAAAAATGCCGTTATCATCAAAGTTCCCATAATCACCGGATAATCACGACTAAGAGCACTCATAAAAAAGAGCTGTCCCATGCCCTCTATTCCAAAAATAGACTCCAAAATAACACTTCCTCCGATAAGTCCCGGAAAAGACAAGCCCAAAAGTGTGACGATAGGAGGAATTAGATTTGGAAGTATATAAAATCTTAGCAGTACTTTTTTGCTGAACCCCCGAGAGAGCGCAAAGAAGTAGTAATCACTTTTTAATATCTCCAGAGTAAGAGAACGAATGTAGATTATCATGCTTCCAAGCCCCACAAATATCATAACACTGATGGGAAGAGCGAGGTGCCAAGCCATGTCTGCGATGTAATACACTCCCTCTTTTTCTTCGATGGAGTGCAATCCGGCTATTGGAAAGAGATTTAGATTGAGACTAAAAAATATGATAAACAGAAGTGCAAGGTAAAACGATGGCATAGAAAAGGAGATTAAAGAGATTTGACGGATAAGATAATCGGCCTTTTTTTCATACGAGAGTGCAGACTTTATGCCAAGATAGAGCGAAATCACAAAAACAAAGATAAGTGCTGTAATGTTCATAGCTAGAGTAACCGGCAAACGTTTAAGTATCTCCGAACTTACATCTTGACCGCTTACGAATGAGATGCCAAAATTCAGAGTGAAAATATTTACAATCCAGTCCATGTATTGCCCTGAAAGGGATTTATCAAGCCCGTAAACAGCCTTTAGCTGTTCAATCGCTTCTTTTGTCATATTTGGATTAAGTTCACCTCCGGCAAAAAAACTATTTGGTGCAGAGTGAATAGCCAAAAATGAGATTATTGAAATTAACGCAAGCATAAACAGAAGATATAAAAGTTTTTTCAGTAGTTTTAACATGTGGAAATTATAGCAAAAAAGTAAATATTTTACCCATTCAACATACAAAACGAATGACTTTTTTGTATGAGAAACAGGGAGAAAAAGAATGGGTAAAATTCTCACTTTCCAAAAAAATAGGAGAGGAAAATGAGAAATGAATGAAAAAACCTTGTAATTCTCGAAAAACAATGTTTTTCGTAGCTTTAGGAGGTTGTAGGGACTTTAGTCCCTGCCACTAAAACGGACGTGTTCATTTTAGTGCGTAACATCAGTTAGAATTTTAATTTTAAATATGCTTGAACTGCATTCGATGCATCAGCAGTGGCAACTTTAGAGTTTATAAGTGCTAATGTAGTTTCAAGTGGACCAAAAGCTTTACCGGCAGTTAATGTAAATTCTGATAAATCTCTATCGCCGGCTTTAACAGTTTGGTCAGCTTTTGTATAGTAAAGACCTAAATCAAACAAACCTTGTACCGGAGATACAGCATTAATTGCCATAGCGGTAGTATCTGCTTGTGTTACGAAGCCGTAAGACCACCATGATTCAGTATAAAGTTTAGATTGCGCCGTGCCTGTAGAAGTTGCAGTATTGAAACCGGCACCGAAATCAGTATCTACAGAAGAATAAGCACCTTTAACAGTTACCATGTCTTTTACTTCATATCCTAGCATGGCAGCCATTGCGCCTGAAGATATATCTTTAGCATTGCCGGCTACGCTTCCCTTGTCAATCGTTAAACCAGTGTATTGCGCACCGATTAAAAGACCATCTACTAGAGAGCATTTAACATCAGCTTGTAACCAATATGCTTGCGTAAGTTTCGATACATCGTAATACCATGCTTGTGCAGTCAATGGCTTGAATGAGTTGTTTATAGCACCAAGTGCATACGCTCCATTCGATCCGTATGTAGCAAATTTACCGTCACCATTTACAACTCCGCCTACCGCTAAAGCATTTGCAGATACATTGCTATTTGCATTTTGACCGAATGTTTCCGTACCGTTACCGTTACCTACATATGCAGCTACTAAAGTTGTATCTTTAACATCTTGATTCATTAACACGGCAGCTTCAAAAGTGTTTTTTTCAATTGACCACTTTTCTGTAAATGCCAATGGAGTATCGAGTTCCATACGACCGAGTTTTGCAGTAGATTTTCCTGTAGTTACAGCTACCCATCCCTCGTTAAGCCAATTAGCATTTTCAACTTTAGCTCCGCCTAGTGCCTCGCCATAATTCGCTTTTGTAGGGATTGTAGCAGTATGTGCACCACCCCAAACATTACTTACGAAATTATTTTCTAAGCCTAAAGTAGAAATAGCCGTATAACCGGCACCCGTACTTACGGTTACTAAATCATTTTTCGCTAAATCAGCCGTGATGTTTAAATTTAAACCGGCGTCTGCTGCAGATGAATCTTTATCAAAAAGAGTACCGCTTCCAGTATTGCCAACAATAACATTACTTGTTTGCCCCTTGGCATCAGACGTGTTGTACATAAGTTGTGCATCACCGGACATTTGTACATTTTCAACTGCAAATGCACTTGAACCTACTAGTAGCGCTGCTACTAAACTCATTTTTACTATTTTCATTTATTCTCCTTTTTTACTAACGAATTTGTAAAGTAATTTTATCGTAGATGATTTATTAATAGACCAACATGTTGATTAAAAATTAATCAGCTCTCAAAAATATAATTTTGGATAAAAGAGGATGCAAGAGTTTAAAAAACGAAGAAAAGCAACATCTGAAGAAGTTGGAGTCATGGCTTGTGATAAGCAAGTAGCTAAATTCCAAGATTATCTTGGAATTTAAAAACTATCTATTTTGTTCGTAAATCCCAAGATAAAACTGTTTTGCCATCTTCCGTCTGTTCTGCTGCAGCCATTCCCATGATGTTATATCCGCTGTCAACATAATGAATTTCACCTGTTACTGCACTTGATAAATCACTTAAAAGGTACATGGCAGAGTTTCCGACTTGTTCTATCGTCACATTTTTCTTGAGCGGTGCATTTGTTTCATTCCAATTAAGAATTTGTTTAAAATCACCAATCCCTGCAGCAGCAAGAGTTCTAATCGGTCCTGCCGAAATAGCATTTACTCTTTGACCTTTTTTTCCTAAATCAACAGCCATATAACGAACAGTTGATTCAAGAGCTGCTTTTGCAACACCCATAACGTTATAATTTACTATGTATTTCGGTCCGCCTAGGTAGGAAAGAGTAAGGATTGAAGCATCGTCACTTAATACAGACTCTAAACGGTTTGTTAAATCAATCAATGAGTAAACAGATATGTCCATGGCTATCGCAAATGCCTGTTTTGTAGTTTTAATAAACGGCTCTGAGAGTGCTTCTTTTGGAGCAAATGCAACAGAGTGAACTAGGAAATCTATCTTTCCAAAATCCTTCTCAATTAACGCAGCAATTCCTGCCATGTGCTCTTCGTTTGAAACATCCAGTTCGTAAACGTATTTGCTTCCAAAAGACTCCGCCAGTGGTTCAACTCTTTTTTTAAGCGCATCATTGAGATATGTGAACGCCATTTCAGCACCCTGCTCGTGACATGCTTTCGCTATGCCGTACGCTATAGATTTATCATTTGCCAATCCTACGATTAGACCTTTTTTGCCTTTCATTACCATCCATACATTCCTTGTTATTTAAATTTAATTTTCTAAATTTTGTGCTGATTCTATCATCATGCAAAAATCTTCAACTTTAAGTGCGGCACTTCCTACTAAAATCCCATCCACATTATCAAGAGCTAGAACCTCTTTAACATTTGTTATCTTTACGCTGCCACCATACAGAAGTGGCGCATGAGATTTTTTTTTCAACTCTGCATGCAGACTCTCTATCTCCTCTAAAGTCGGAGTAAGTCCTGTTCCTATTGCCCAGACAGGCTCATAAGCGATTATGAGATTTTCATAATTTGCATCTATCCCTTCATATTGCGCATCAAGATAGTGCATCATCTTTTCATTTCCTGACTTTCTGACCTCTAGCGGTTCACCTATGCAGTAAACAATTTTAAAACCGAGTTTGCTGTAAAAATCAAACTTTTGTGCTATCAACTTTTGCGATTCGCCTATCACATGGCGGCGTTCACTGTGACCTATAAGAATGGTTTTTATGCCAAACTCATCAAGGTGTTCTACTCCAATTTCTCCGGTAAATGCACCATTTTGAGCAGGATAGGCATTTTGAGCACCAATGATTGCTCTGCCTGCATGTGCGTCCAAAGATGAAGAAGCCGGAAAAACTAGAACCTCTTGAGAGATATTTTTTGCACTTAAAAACTTCTCTAATTCGCTTAAATACTCTGCCGTTTTTACTCTTGTTAAATTTGCTTTTAAATTTGAAGCGATAATCATTTTGTTACACCTTTTCCACTATTAATGGCATAACACCCGGTAAAATTTTGCCCTCAAGCAGTTCTAAAGATGCACCGCCGCCTGTTGAAATAAAAGTCATCTCTTCATCAAGTCCTATTCTTTGAACCAAATCTGCCGTATCACCGCCACCGACAACAGTAGTCGCATAACTATCTGCCACAAAATGTGCTATTTTATTTGAACCTCTTGCAAATTTATCCATCTCATACACGCCCATAGGTCCATTCCAAAGAATTGTCTGCACATCGTTTAAAACTTCTCTGTAAAGTCTCACTGTTGCGGGTCCGATATCTAAACCCATCCAATTATCCGGTATCTCTTGGGCTGAAACCAGCTTACTTACAGAATCTTCTGTAAATTTTTCTGCTGCAACAACATCTACGGGGAGATAAAATTTAACACCGAGTTCTCTTGCCTGATCCATAATATGCTGTGCTTCTTCAAGTAAATCATCTTCCACCAGCGAAGCGCCTACATTGTAACCCATCTGCTTTAAAAATGTAAATGCCATACCGCCGCCGATGAGCACTTTATCCACTTTTGGAAGTAAGTTTACCAGAGCCTCCAGTTTTCCTGAAACTTTTGAACCGCCGACAATAGCGGCAAATGGACGAACCGGATTTTCTATAAGTTTTCCAAAAAACTGAATCTCTTTTTGAAGTAAGAATCCGGCTGCTTTATGTTCATTATCAAAAAAATGAGTAATTCCTTCAACAGAGGAGTGTGCTCTGTGACTCACTCCAAAAGCATCGTTAATATAGAATTCAGCCATGCTAGCCAACTCGCGAGAGAGTTCCTCTTCATTCTCTGTCTCTCCTGCCTCATAACGGATGTTTTCTAAAAGCAAAACTTCTCTCTCTTTAAGAGCCGCAACTTTCTCCATTGCATCTTTACCGACAACATCCCCCGCTAGGACTACATCTCTTTTTAAAAGCTGTTGCAGTCTGCGTGCCACAGGAGCAAGTGAGTACTTCTCATTCACCTCACCATCCGGACGACCCAAATGTGATGCCAAAATAACTGCACACTCCTGATCTAAACAGTAGTTGATTGTTGCAATTGCAGAACGGATACGGCGGTCATCTGATATATTTGCAAACTCATCCATCGGCACATTAAAGTCACATCTGATAAAAACTTTTTTACCGGCCATTTTGAGATTTTTTACATTTAGTAATTCCATATATTCTCCTATTTGTTAATGTGTAACGCCATGTCAACTAATCTTGAAGAGTAGCCCCACTCATTATCGTACCAAGCCATAATTTTAATCATATCCTCACCAATTACTTGAGTTAAGTCTTGGGCAACAACAGCGCTGTATGGACACCCTACAATATCTTGAGAAACTCTCATCTCTTTATCTATTAAAAGTATCCCTTTTAGCGTGCCGTTTGCCACTCTGTTTAAGATCTGAGTAACCTCTTCAATGGTAGTTTTTTCTCTAACAATAACATTCAAATCGAGCATAGAAACATTAGGTGTAGGTACACGAACACTCTGCCCATGAAGCTTACCGACCAACTGAGGCAGAACCAAACCGATTGCCTTCGCAGCACCCGTGCTAGTCGGTATCATATTGATGGCACCTGCTCTTGCTCTTCTTTTGTCACTCTCATGTTTGACATCCAAAATATTTTGATCATTCGTGTAGGAGTGAATTGTCGTCATTAAACCCTTCTCAATTATAAAAGCGTCATCAAGAATTTTTGCAATAGGAGCAAGGCAGTTTGTCGTACATGAAGCATTTGAAACTATTTTTTGTCCATCGTAGAGATGTTCATTGACCCCCATAACAAAGGTAGCAGTCTCATTATCTTTTGAAGGGGCAGAAAAAAGCACTTTTTCTATGCCGTTATTAATATGAATTTTCCCAAACTCTTGCGTTAAAAATACGCCCGTACACTCTAAGACTATATCTACCCCGCAATCAGCAAATTTTAAATTTTTTGGCTGGCTCTCTGAAAAAACACGTACTTTTTTACCTGAAATAGCAATATAATTTTCATCAATCTGTTCAACACTGCCATTAAAAGTTCCATGTACAGAGTCATTTTTTAATAAATAAAGCATCATGTCTATGCTTGCCAAATCATTTATAGCTACTAATTCGACATCGTCTCTCTGGGCTACTATACGAGTAACACAGCGACCAATTCTGCCAAATCCGTTAATCGCTATTTTAAGCGCCATTCCATTTCCTCTAACCTATAAAAATAAAGTCGATGATTTTACCCAAAGTTAGTTATAATTCGCTTTAAATATGGAAACTATTGCACTTTTTGGTGGCTCATTTGACCCTCCACATGTCGGTCATGTTGCTATCGCTAGGGCTTTGTTACATTTTATGGATGTCAACAAAGTTGTTATTATGCCGACTTATATAAATCCTTTTAAACAGAAATCTCACGCTCCGGCAGTGTTAAGAGTTGCATGGTTACAAAAGATTTTCTCCTCTTATGAAAATGTAGAGATAGATGATTTTGAAGCAACTCATAACCAAAAAGTTTCAACTATTGTGAGCGTGAACCATCTTTTAAAAAAGTATAAAAGGGTATATCTCATTATCGGTGCCGATAATTTATCATCTCTTCCCATGTGGGATAGATATGAAGAGCTTCATAAGCTGGTTACGATAGTTGTAGCATGCAGGAGCAAAATTGATATACCAAAAAAATTTCTAACACTTAGTATTGATGAGAATATCTCTTCATCCGAGCTTAGAGAACATATGGATATATCAAAACTCCCAAAAGAGTGTGCAATAGAAATAAGTGAATATTACAAGGAAAACCATGAAAAATAGAATAGAAAATATAACGCAGGTGCTTGATAAAAACAAAGCAGAGGGAATAGAAGTTTTTGACTTAAGAGAGAAGAACTACTTTGTTGATTATGCGATTATAGCATCATCACTCGGCACGAGACATACCTCGGCGCTTTTGGATCACTTAAAGAGAGATTTAAAAGGTGATGAGAAATTTAACCATGTGGATGAGAGCGGTGATTGGATAGTCGTTGATTTGGGCGACATACTTATACATATTATGACTCCGGAATATAGAGTTAAATACGACATGGAGAGTTTTTTAACTGCACTAGCCGATGGAAGAGAGGGCGAGTCCTTTTGATTTTACACACTCAAACGAACGCGTCCGTTTGAGTGGCAGGGACAAATTGTCCCTACAACCCCCTAAAGCTACCGGCATAAATGCCGGAGAATAAAAAATATTTTACTCAATAAACTTCTTGCAAAACTCAAAACTAAGCGAACGATTCTGCAGCGCAAGAGAAGCCTTAGTGAGCGTGTTTTGAGTTTTGCAAGAAGTCTAATACTTTAATTAGTGCCATAGCATCAGTTACTATTTAGCTTTTCTTCTCTGCAAGCTGTGAATCTTCAATAGTTTTTTCAATGATATCTTTATAATTGTATATAGCATCCACATACTTAACCGGTTCACTGCCCCTTGCATAGCCATACTTTAATGTTTTCGAATACTTTTTTTGAGATAAAAGAGGTAAAACCTTTTTCAAATCTGTCCATATATTCTGATTCAATCCTGCCTTTTTAGCCAATTCCTGTGCATCAAGAATATGCCCCATTCCGATATTATAAGCAGCAAGAGCAAATTTTAAACGATTTTCACCCTCCACTTCTTGAGGAACACCTTTTATCATCTGCTTTATATATTTTGCTCCACCAAACACACTTTCATATGGATCAGAACGATTTTGCACCCCTAAAACATCAGCCGTGTTTTGCGTAAGCATCATCAATCCTCTCACTCCTGTCATACTTTTTGCATCGGGATTCCAATGTGATTCTTGATAGGATATAGCAGCTAAAAGCGCCCACGGTATGTCATTCTTATTTGCAGCATCTACAAAATGGTCTTTATATTTTGGCAGAGTTGACTTGATTTGTTTGTACAACATTGTCGTAGCACTGTAATCAAAAAGCATTGCATACCCATAGTGATGGTCTTTTAACTCAGCCATAGCACCGCTTTGACTAAAATTATTGAGCCATGCATACATATCTGCTTCTAACTCTTTAGAATCATCTCCCAAAACCCATGCCAACTGTTCTCTTCCGCCAATAGTAAATGCTAACGCTATCTCTGGAAAGTATCTAAGGTTTTGCGAATATATGTTTGAATCTGCGATAGTACAATCTATCTCATGCATTGAAACTTTTTCTAAAAGCTCTTCAGTTGAAAATTCAGATGTATATGTAGCATTGATATCAAAACCATCTGTTTGCAAAGATTTAATAGTTTCGCTATAGCTTGTTTCATCCCCAACAGTTACATTAAGCCCTGACAAACCCTCCACATCTCTTGGAAACTTATTGGTTCCCATCATTGAACGGTTGCAAACTACCTGCTCCTGAACTTCAAAATAGGAGGGACCGAAGTTAAACGATTTTTTTCTGATTTCTGTTTTTGCAAGTGCCGCCGATGTTATGTGAATATCACTGTTTTTGCTAAGTTCTATCGCCTCTTTTACTGTATTTGCCGAAGTGATTTTGAGCGTAACTCCTAGATGCTTGGCATATGCATTTAAAAGATCATACTCAAAACCTTGCGGACCGTCCGTTCCAATATAGTAGGTTGTAGCCGCATTTAGAAGCACTACATTGAGCACTCCCTCTTTTTTAATTTTATCTAGGAGCGAAGAGCTACTTATAATATTGCTTTTTGTATAAGCGGAGTGTGTTATCCACCCGAAGATAAAAAAGAGTATGGCAAAGAGAGCAAAGAGTGATAAATTTATATTTTTTTTCATGGTATGTAGTTTACTTTTATTAGTTTATGCAAAGATAAAGCGGTTAATGCCATTTTTATACTCATGTGCCAGAACCTTATCATGTACTTTTAAAATTGAATCAACCAAATAAAGACCTAATCCAAAACTGCTTTTAGAAGGATTGTCTTTTGTGAATGGCTCAATATAATATTGAAGAGGTTTTGATATACACTCGCCTCTGCTGTCAAAAGAGAGTTCACCCTTAGCCATCAAAATCCTTACATGTGCATCTGTAGAATATTTTATGCCATTGTCTATCATATTTTTAATCGCCGTTGTGTAGAGTCTGTAGTTTGCAAATATTTTTACACTTGAGCCGATATCGACGCTTACACTGCTTCTCTCAACCATCGCCATGTCTATCGCACCGTCAATAATATCAACTAATCGATACTCTTTAAAATCTTTTTTGCTATCCACACTTGTAAGCTCTTCTATCATCGCAAACTCCGAAACAAGGGACTCCAATCTTCCAAATATTGAACTGAACCTATCTATTTGCTTTTGAGAGCTTAGCATCTGGGTTGCGATTGTACCTTTTGCGATAGGTGTTTTTAACTCATGCATAAGATTTCTCAAAAAGAGTGTTCGTGATTCGAGTATTGAGTTTATCTTTAGCTTCGCCGATTCAAGTTCATTCGCAACAAGCGCTATTTCATCACTTCCGTCTGTTTTAAAAGAGATAGTTAAATCTCCATTTCCAAACCTCGCTATTTTTCTTCTTAGGCGGATAAGCGGTCTCAGCCTCTGCAAAATCAAAAAAAATGATATAAATATAATTGCTATAATCGTTGTGTAGGAGTAGAGGATATTCCAAGGTTTAAATGGGGTAAGCTCTTCATCCTCTATAAGTATAGAGCCTCTTGAAGATTCGATATAGAAGTATATTTTTCTATGAAGTTCAATCATTGTTGCTCTTAAACCGGTTTCGTCATTTTCAAAGCTAAAACCCTGTTTGCTGAATATTACAATATCGTTTACGCTTTCAAAGCCCTCTCTCTTTAAAACTTCACCCTTTTGGATTACCATTTTTCGTTCTTTAGTATCTTTTTCAATACGAAAATTATAAACCGCTAAATTGGCTTCAAGCATAATTTCAGAACTGTCCCTCTGCTTGTGCTCGCGATAAATTTGTGTGATTACTGAATATTTTGTAAAAATATTACTTATATATTGTTGTCTATTTAACTTGTAAAATTCCCAAAAAACCATGCTTACGCTCAATAGCGTAACCACTAGGGCGAAGAGCACGGTAATTAAAACAGCATGCTTTTGCATCTATATCTCTTTGACTTTTAAACAAAGGCCTGAAGTAAAAATAATCATATCTATTTAAGAAGCTTGTAGCCTAAACCTCGCACAGACTCTATAAGAGTTTTGTCTCCAAGTTTATTTCTGATTCTGCCGACCATTACATCGATGCTTTTATTAGATGAATCCTCATTGATTGCATTCACATTGTGTATCAAATCTTCTCTTGAAACCACAAGCCCCTGCTTCGCAATCATGTAGGAGAGAATTCCGAATTCAGCATTTGTAAGGTCTATATTTCTACCTTTATAGGTAATAACCATGGTTGATTTGTCACATCTGAAGTCACTTTTTGACTCCTCTTTTGACTCTGACTTTGCTTCATATCTTCTTAAAACTGAGTGGATTCTCGCCTCTAATTCTCTTGGGTCATAAGGCTTTGGCAGATAATCATCGGCGCCGAGCTCAAGTGCTTTTACTTTATCTGTCACATCACTTCTAGCTGAGGATATAATGATAGGGATATCCTGACGCTCGCGAATCGCTTCACAAACTTCCAGACCATCCATACCAGGCAATGTTAAATCTAAAATCACCAAATCAAATGGCTCTAATTTTAAAATACTAACCGCTTTAAAAGGGTCATCTTCCGTCACAACTTTAAAGTCAAACTGCTCAAGATATTCTGTTAATATCTCCGCTAGTTCCAAATCATCTTCAATCATTAATATTTTTTTCATAGCGTCATTTTAGCAAGATAAGAACTAATAAGGGGTTAACGCGTAGTGAGTTTTTACATATTTCCACATGCCAAGCATGGCATGTGGAAATATTTCAAATAAGGATTTTCACTATATTATAAGCTATAAACGCCATCCCATAGGCAATAAGTGATGTAAGCGCAAAAAGATAAAAGAAATATTTTATCCCGCCTGCTTCACGCGTAAACACGATTGAAGCCGCCAAGCATGGAAGATAAATCATAATCACTACTATAAAAGATATCGCCGAAGCAAAAGGAATATTTTTAGATATTGCATCCGCTAAAGAGGAATCTTCTTCTTTAACATCTTTCCCCAAAGAGTAAAGTACGCCCAAAGTCGAAACAACAACCTCCTTTGCTGCAAGACCTGTTTGAAGGGCTATGCTCATCTTCCAATCAAACCCTAGCGGTGCGAATAGAGGCTCTGAGAATTTTCCGATGCTTCCCAAATAACTCTGCTCCAAATTCGCCATAGCAAGTTCATTTGTAAAAGTTGCTTTTTCAACTTCACTCGATGCCATCTCTATTTTTGCGGCATAAGCATCTTCCAACTCTTTGGCATGCGGATAGTTGCTTAAAAACCAGACAAGCATAGAAGCCGCCGCTATAAAAGTTCCTGCTTTTTTTAAATACATCAAAATTTTTGATAAAACCGTATGCCAGATGAGTTTAAGTGAAGGAAGTCTGTACTTTGGCATTTCCATAACAAATGGCTCATCCACACCTTTAAAAGCTGTAAGTTTAAGTATTTTAGCTGCAATAAGACCTAAGAGTGCACCTGAAATATAAATCATAAACAAAATATTTCCTGCCATTTCAGGAGCAAAAAAAGCACCTGCAAAAAGCACATACACAGGAAGTCTCGCACCACAACTCATAAACCCGATAATAAAAAGAGTGAGAAGTCTATCTCTATCATTTTTCAAAATTCTTGCACTCATGTACGCTGGAATAGAACAGCCAAAACCCGTTACAAGCGGAATAAAAGATTGCCCATGAAGACCGAATTTGTGAAAAAATCCATCGAGTAAAAATGCCACTCTTGACATATAACCCGTGCTCTCCAAAAGAGCAATTCCAATGAAAAGTATCATGATATTTGGCACAAAAAGGACAACCGCACCCACACCCGCGATAATCCCATCCACTATAAGTGAGCGAATATCATTATTTGGTATTGTCGCACCTATTGTATCTCCAAACCAACCAAAAAAGCCGTCAATCCAATCCATAGGAATAGAACCTAATTCAAAAGTAATTTGAAATAAACTCCACATGAAAAAGAGAAAGATTGGTATTCCTAAAATCGGATGGATTAAAACACTATCTATCTTCTCCGTTAAAGTTTTTTTCTCTTCTTGCTTTTCTTGTTTTAAAACTTCAGCAACTATACCTCTGTTAAATGAAGCATACTCCTCAGCAAAAGCCTCTTTTATGTCATCACTATCATGGTGTAATTCCACATGCCGTGAAGCTTCTATCAGTATTGGTTGAAGCTCTGTCCAGATAGGGTTATCATGAATTCTTGCATAAGTTTTTTTATTGTTTTTGAGAAGATTTATTGCAACATTTCTGTAAGAATTTATGGCTTCATATTTATGTTTTGTCAAATAATTCACTATAACAGCTATTTCCTCTTCAACTGGTTCAGAAAATATAAGTTTTGCTTCTTGAATGTTTGTTTCATATTGAACAATAACAGCTTCAATAAGCTCTTTTATGCCCATTTTTGTGGCCGCTGAAACTTTTACACATGGTACACCGAGGAGTTGCGACATATACTTAGAATTTATTTCAATGCCCTCTTTCTCCGCCTCATCACTCATGTTGAGTGCCATTACCATACTTTTACTCATGCTCATAAGCTCAGAACTCAGTTGAAGATTTTTCTCCAAGTTTGTAGAATCGACTACATTAATAATCAAATCATAACTCTCCGCACAAAGGTAATCATGCGTCACTCGTTCCTCAATCGTATAATCTGTAAACGCGTAAGTCCCGGGTAAATCTACAACAGTAAAGTGATACTCTTTATAATCAAAGAGCACCTCTGACTTTTCAACAGTCACACCTGTAAAATTTCCCACATGCAGATGCGCATTTGAGATGGAATTGATAAGCATACTTTTGCCAACATTTGGCTGACCAACAAGGGCTATTTTTATATGTTTCGCTGTTACCGGACAAAATTTATCATTTATATCATTCATACTGTTTCTACCTCAATCATATCTGCTTCTTTTGCTCTTAAGGCAACTTTTGTTTTGCCAACTTTTATCTCTATTGTGCTTTTTGCAGGAGCATGTTCTAAAACTTCAATGATTGTTTCTTTCATTATCCCAAAAGATATTAATCTTTGTTTGAGTTCTGGATCGGCATTGAGCTTTAAAACTTTTACTTTTTCGCCTCGTTGGCATGTGGACAATTTTTTCATATGAATTTCTTTATATTTTATATTTTATAATGATAACTACTATCATGTTAATTGCTTATTAAAAAGAGTATGCAGCTCTAACAAAAATTCTGTCAAAATCATTCATGTTATCGCTTGATGCATGATTAGCATATATTGCCTCGAAATACAATTTATCACTCATTTCGTACGTCAAGATAAGATCTTTTTCTTTTACTCTAAATACATCACTACTGTACCCTTCTCCATAAACAATTTCAAAAGTCATTCCGTCTAAGCCGACATTAGCGAAATCATATCCCGTGGCAAATCTAAATGCTTCACTATCTTGCTGAGATACCTCAGAGATAGCTGCAATTGTTGCTTCATCCAATGAAGTATAGTACGGTCCACCGCCAAATCCATTTGTGACATAGTTTCCATTTTCAACTAAAGCAATATTATAGGCTCCACCAAAATAGACTCCATTGTAGTGCAATAGAAGCATGGTTCCAAAAACATTTCCAGCTACGCCGGAACTTCTCAAATCTTGAATATTACTAGCCTGAAAACCATAATCAATATGAAACCCATCTCCACTTAAAAAATAGATACCGGCCATCTCAGAATACGCTATTGCACTCATCTCGTCTATATAGTTATACCAAAAAGAGAGTTCTCCGTCTTTGTCATACTTGTAATCAAGGGATATAGCAACCATGCCAAAACTGTTTTCATTCACTAAGTTTTTAAATTTATCTTGAGACTGCGTAATATCGTCTTGTGAATCGTAACCTGCCCATTTGTTAACAAATAGAACCTGCGTTTGTAACTCACTTGAATAGTTGATACTTGCCCATGCACCCTCAAAAGTATTTGCCGCCATGCGAATATCATCACTATTTGCATAGGGCGTTTCCACTTTAACACGACCTAGTTTTGCATTTATCAATTCACTGTTGTAATTTAAACTACTCTCTGCTATATAGGCAAAAGAATTCTTCTTGATATTAAAAAAGTCTTCATTAATCTCATCTTTTGAAGGATTGAGAAATCCTACGCTTTGTGAAATATAAGTGGTTAAATGAAGACCGAATCCGTAAAATTCAGCTGTATTTATACCGACTTCTCCTCCGGCAGCAGTCGCAATCTTCTCTTTTTTATCCGTAGTTGCACTTATTTTATGCGCACTATCTATAAATGCTAGCTTAAGCTTTCCGTAAGCATCCGCATAATCGAACATTTCATCAAAGCTATCGGCTTTTTCCGGTAGTTTTTTTACAATTTCAAATCTGCCCGGTCCTTTATCGTGTATCAAACCACCCTGCTCAAGTTTTTCGGTTCTTTCCTTTACCATAACTGTGTCTTCATTATTTCCTTGTGCTGCGCTATCCAGACTACTCAAGCTTTTTGTTATTGTGTCATCTGCTGATACACAAGCTACTCCTGCAATCAAACTCACAACACCGATTTTTATTATACAATTCAATTTGACCTCTTTATGTTTGATTTAGATAATGATAATAGATATCAACTTAATCATAGATTAAAGAACCCACTCTAACCTAATATATATGTTTATACTTTAAACTGCTCCATTTTAGCCGTTAAATTTTCTGTCATATTATTTAAATGGTTTGCTGCTGCACTAATCTCTTCAACACTTCGTGCATTTGAAGCAACAATCTCATTAGCACTGCTAATATCAGACGAGATTTCATTTACTAATTTACCTGTATCCCCAAAATCGCGGACTGTTTTTTCATTCGCTTTATACGCTAAATCCATCAATGACAATGTTACATTAATTTTCTCTTCAACGCTTGATGAAATATCTGCCAATTCTTGAATGTGCTTAGAATTCTTATTCATCTGTTCGCTTGAGTCATTTATAGATTGCACCATAATATTGATTGTTGATTGTATCTCGACCAAACTTTTTTGTGTGCGTTCTGCAAGTTTTCTTACTTCATCGGCAACAACTGCAAAACCTCTCCCATGCTCACCTGCCCTTGCCGCTTCTATTGCTGCATTTAAAGCTAAAAGATTTGTCTGATCTGCGATATCGGATATAACACTTAATACTTCTTTTACTTGAACAGCTTCATGGCTTAAACTCTCTATATTTCTTGCCATCTCTGATTCGATATTTGCAGCATCTTGAACATCTGCAGTTAAGCGCACTACATCTTGCGTTGCATCTGCTAGGTTCTCGTTTGCTTTCATTGTATTTAAACGACTGCTATTAGCACCATCAATAAATATTTTTATATCATTCGTAATGCCTTTTGCTTTTAAAGTTGCTGCCCCTACAATTTTGGTTACATCTTCAACTTTTTTTCCAACAATACTAGCCGTTGTTGATAGCTCATGGGAAACAGATGAATTTTCTGAAGAAGATATTTTTGCTTCAGAGATAAAATCTTTGATTGATTCAATAACTTTATAAAGATTTTGTGCGATAAAAGCTATCTCATTTTTTCCATAGATATCTAGTTTTCCTGTAAAATCAAGCTTTGACAGTTTTTCTAAAAACTCATCAATAAGGTTTATTTGGCTAAGAACTTTGTCAATGATGAAAAAAGCAATAATAATAATGATAAACAATACAACATAGAGAGAGATACTTAGAATCTTAAAACTATCAATACTACTATCTATTTTTTCACTGGAAGTAGCCAATTCATTTCTATGTTTAGTTATCCATTGATCAAGCTCTAAAGATAATTTTTCAGCAAACGGATCAAGCTTTGACATAAGCTTATTACCTTCAGCCGGTCCACTCTCTACATAAACTTTTGCCATCTCTACGCCAATAGCATAATACTCCTGCATACTTTTTTTATACTCTTTAAGGTCGGTTACTACCTTGCTTTTACCTGATTTTTCATGCAAACTTATTAATCTATCAATCGTTATATTTGCCTTATCAAAATAAGCTTTTGCTTCATCAAAACCATCATCGAATCCTTCTGCCCCCCTTGTAGCGGAGACATCAGTGAGCCACTGCTGAATTTGAATAATATTTAGCTGCAGCTCTAAAAAATCTAGTAAATTTGGTAAACTCTCTTCTCTTTGTTCTTTCGATTCTTGAACAATAATTCCCATCTTTGTGTGATTTAGAAACCCACTAATTAGCAAAACTGCCAACACTAAAGCCACTGATGCCGCCAAAACCTGTCTTATTTTAAAATTATTTAAAAAATTCATATATTCCACCTTATTTTTATATATTTTTGATTATAGAGCTATATTTATTAAGTAATATTTAAACCAATGATAGATTCAAGTACAACTCTTTCATCTTTATAGAGCTCTTTTTTACTCTGCAATAAAAATTTGCCTGTATGAAAAGATTAAGTACTCTTTCATAAAGAAAACACTTATAGATATTTTGACATTTTAGTGTTGCAAGTTTGTTGCAAAATATTGAATATTGTCATGTAGCTTTATAATACCTAAATATTCAAAATCGACACAGAGGCATGTATGAAACTTTATTGATACAATCATCAAAATTGCTACGAACTTGCAACACTACGGTTGTATGATTTCATTTTAGAAAATAACAAACTATATTAAAGGCTGCATAATCATATGTTACATAAACAAATAATTTTATCTGCCCATATGTATAGCACTTTTAATAAAATAAATAATTTTAGTTGTGAAATTTTTTTTCTCAGTTTTAAGCTTATTTTAATAGTATATATGTTAGAGAGAGAGACGACAAGCTGTTGATAACAACTATCACAATCTAACATACTCTAAATACTTTTACTGTCTCTGTCTTTACACTAAAAAGTCTATCTCTAAATTCAAATCCCACTTTTTTGCTTTAATTAAAAATACAAAAAACAACCCTTCTCAAAAAATGCTTCGATTTTTTATTGCTTATAAAATTTTCTCTAATTCTGTATTTGCCTAGCGTAGCTCTATTTCTTTTCAATATTTATAACAAAGTTCTTTGCCTTAAAGAGGCAATTTTAGTGCCACAGAGGCTAGCGTAGTAAAATGGACTTGTTCATTTTGCATCTAAATTGAGTTCAGCAAGAGCTCTAATGAAAAACAAAAGGAAAAATATTATGTTAAAAAATTTATCTATGAAAATAAAGCTTGCATTATTCCCTGCTTTATTTATAGTGTTATTTCTCGTTCTCGGTATTGTATTTAGTTACTACAATAACTCAGCTCTATCAAGAAATTCTGTAAGTATTGAAACTGACAAGTCTGTTCAGCAATTACTTAAAGGTAGAATTTCTGTATATCAATTTTTAAGAGCTCCAAATATAGATACGGCTCAAAAAGTTAGAAATGATTTTGCTACATTATCAAAAAATGTACTTCAAATAAAAGCAAAATTAAGCCTTGAAGAAAATAGAAAAATAGCTGATTCTATCTTATCTTTATCGGATAACTATGTTAAAGATTTTGATAAATTTTCAAATATGAGAATTAAAGACTTTCAAAATAGCATTTTAGAAGAATCCCCAGAAATTAAATCAATAATTGCTGATATGGTGAAAACTGGGTTGGCTCTTGAAAAAGAGCTTGATAAAATAAATATAAGTGCATCTCAATTAAGAGATGACTCCTTTAGTTCATTAAATTCCAATATACTAATATTATCAATTATTGCGTCTATGATTTTTATTATTTTATCAATATTAATAAGTTTAAAGACAATATCATCTTTAAACTCAATCCAACAAGGTTTGGACTCTTTCTTCAGCTTCCTCAACAGAGAAACCCAAAAAGCCGAATTAATCAATCTCGATTCCAAAGACGAATTCGGACAAATGGCAGTTGTCATTAATGAAAACATCGAAAAGATTAAAAAAGGAATCGATGAAGACAGAAAACTAATAGATGAAACCATAGCTGTATTAGGTGAGTTTGAACAAGGCGACTTATGTCAAAGACTTGAGTTAAATGTTTCTAACCCTGCTTTAATGCAATTAAAAACCGTTCTTAATAATATGGCTTCTAATCTTGAAAATAATATAGATAATGTGCTAAAAGTTATAGAAGAGTACTCACATTATAACTATCTTAATAAAGTAGATGAAAAAGGACTCAAAGAGCATATATT
>CANMJR010000026.1 GCA_947498025.1 Helicobacteraceae bacterium | reverse complement strand
TTCCCTCTTTGTAGCCGTTATCCTGACGAAATTGATTCAAAATATTTTTGCCTACATAAAGTCTGTAAAGTGTTTCTAAATCCAACCCGCTCATGGTGACCAAATCAAAAAACTCTTTTAACAATTGGTCTATATTTACCCCGTCTTTTGCCAGTGATAAAAACATAATATTTTCAACTTTTGCCATTATCTCATCTTGTGGAGCAAACAAACTGTTTTTATGATTTAATGAATCAAAAGTTTCTGATTCTGAGATGTCGATAGCCAAATTTTCTATCTGTCCTCTCATGTTTTGAGCGTAGTTTTCAATAGCCAAACTCATAATAAAGTGCCAAACATCCACCACTTCAATTTGCAAATTATTCCAATCCGGCTCTTGATTTATATTTTTCCAATGTTTCCATGAAAAACTATCTATCATCTCGGCTGCTTCCATGTAAATGCATCTTTTCCAGTTTATGGTTTTACCGTTTTTTGTAGTTCCTCTTACCCACTCTTCGCCGTTTGTAGCGTCATTAAGTTGGGCTTGAAGTTGTAGCATTAATAATATTTTATCCATTGTGTTCGCTCTTTATAAAAATAATTTTGCCCATTTTATCTAATATGCTAAAATACCCTACTTAAATTTTAGAGAATAGCTATGAAAAGAATCAATTGCAGAGTATGCGAACACTATTTTGTCACATGGGAGCCTCAGAGACCGCACGGTTGCAAGGCGTATGGCTTTAAATCACCCCAAATTCCGTCACTCTTAGTTTTTCAAAGCACTGGAACGGATTGTGCCCTGTTTAAACAGAAGCATCCCAAATAATTTTCTCGCCAAAGCCAAGTCTGTTGTCTGTCATCTTAAAATAATTTACTTTTATCTGCCACAGTTTTGGATTAAGAGCAAGTGCATAGGGGAAGGCTTTAAAGTACTCTATCTTCAGCTCTTTATCTTCGAGCGGTACAAAATTTCCCCTAAACTGAACACCCTGAATTTTGCCGACAATCTTTGTCTCTAAGAGTATATTTCCGGCAATATTTGAATTTTTTGCAATATGTTCCACATGTTTTGTTTCATCACTGCTGGCAACCACAAAGGAGAGTTTTTGCTCGTTAAATGCGTAAAAGAGTGAGCAGACACTCACTTCATCAGCAGTTGCAGTTGCCAAACTCATGACATGGTGTTCGTTTAAAAATGCGCTTATCTTTTTTAGTTTTTCGCTCATAACTTAGTTATTTGCAAAAAACTTTCTAGTTCGTCAGCGCTTTTTATATCTCTTTTTTCTAGCATCATTCTAGCCAGCTCATCATTCGCAAAAGATTCAAATATATCATTCGGGTTTGTCATGTTGTAGTAGCTTTTCATAAAGTGTATAAGTGTTTTAAAATTATCATCCTTAGAATTTTTCTCAGCCTTGAAATCCTTGTATCCGTCCCAACTTATCTTTACCATTTTAAATCCCAAATCTATTTTGTAAAGCATGTTGCAGCTGCTCAGTTACCTGCAGCATTTTAGCATGTGAGAGTGCAAAATTCAAGCGCATAAAACCGCTTCCTTCCCGCCCGAAACTCAGCCCTGCATTTAAACCAAGCTTTGCTTCCTCTATAAAAAACAGTCTCAACTCTTTATTCGAAAAATCCATTCCTCTGCAATCAAGCCAAGCTAAATAAGTTGCTTCGATTGGGGTCACGCTTATTCTTTTAGGAAATTTTTCACAAAGAGTTTGTAACATCAAAAAATTTTGCGAGAGATGCACTTTCAACTCCTCCAGCCACTCTTTGCCATGGAGATAAGCCGCTTCAAATCCCACATGTCCAAATACGGTACCGTTTGCAAAATGAACTCTTTTATACACTTCTGCAAATTTTGCTCGTAACGCTTTGTTTGGAATAGCAACCGTGCTGATGGCAAAACCCGCCATGTTGAATGTTTTTCCAACGCCCATAGCCGTAATCGTTATATCTCTAGCCTTTTGACTCAAAGAAGCGAACGGCATGTGAACATTGAGTGCATAAACTAAATCAGAGTGAATCTCGTCGGAAAATACAAGAATATTATGCTCCAAACAAAGCTCTAAAATCTCTTCCAATTCCTCTCTACTCCAAACTCGTCCCACGGGATTATGCGGAGAGCAGAGAAGTAAAAGTTTAGTTTTTTCATCAATTTTTGCTTTTAAATCTTCTATATCAAAAACATATTTTCCACATGAGAGTTGTTTGAGCGAATTTTTTATAAGTTTTCTTTTATGCTCTTTCACACTATGAAAAAATGGAGGATAAACGGGAGTTTGAACAATCACACCCTCTCCCTCTTTCGTAAAAGCTTCAATAACCGCATTCATAGAAGCCACAACGGAGTGGGAGTAGAAGATATCTTCCATCTCGTAAACAACTCCATGCTCTCTCTTCATCCACTTGATTTGAGCCATAATTGCACTTTTCGGAACTTCCTCATACCCAAAAACAGGATGTTCGAGCCGTTTTTTCACGGCATCAAGAACAAAATCAGGCGTATCAATATCCATATCCGCCACCCAAACAGGAAGAATATCCTCGGTGCCAAAGAGCTGTTTTCTTAGGGTGTATTTTTCTGCGTTTGTATTTTCACGGCTTGTGGAAGTCTCAAAGCTGTATTTTTTTTTCATTATTCTAATCTCCCTAAAATCTCCAAAGCACCCATCTCGAACTTTGAAAAAGCAAACCACTTTTTGCCCAAATCTTTGAGACTTGCTCCGATGTGATAGACTTCTTTATTGTCAAGCATCATAAATATGTCATGTGCATTTTTGAACTCTTGAAACTCTATATTTTTTTTTGAACTGAATCTTGTTTTAAAAAAATTTACGGTCAAATTTTTCGACCATAAATTTCCAAACACATTATTTAAAAGCATCACATTTCGCGATACCATTGAATTAGTTTTATTAATATGCAGTATGTTTATTCTTTTCATAATTTTCTCGAGCAATAAAAGCTTCATTTGTATATATTTTTTTCATTTTAAGGACTTTCTGCATCTCTTGTGCTATTTTTTTTGCCAAATAGTATGCTAAATTTGGCGGAACAGCATTGCCCACCATTTTATAGCCTGCGGTTAAATTAGTATAGTAAAACTTATGTGTATCGGGGAAAGTTTGTATTCTAGCACACTCTCTAATGCTAAGTCTTCTATAAAGATACTCTTTTGCAGGTACAAAAATTCTTTTATTTTGCTCTACAAATTCCATTTTTGGAGCTTGTGGATGAAGTGGAGCATGTCTTCCTCCGGCTTGAATCGTAAAAGAGGGTTCATCCCAGTTTCTAACTCTGTTTCGTGACATATACATAGATGAGAAGTCACCCGTCATATATTCATGATTTTCTACTTTGCAGTCACTTCCATTTGTGTATGTTTTATTTTTTCCTGCAAGTGCATTATCTTTCAAATCAAAAATAACATCTTGTAAAAATCTTTTGTTCTCAAGCCCTTCAGGAAATTCAAATGTGATATTCAAATCTTTTCTAAAACCAATAAAAAAAACTCGTTTTCTATCTTGTGGCACATTATAATCATGTGCATTTAAAAGTTTAAAAGAAAGATTGTACCCACTCTCTATAAAGTGATTTTTTATATTTTCTAAAGCCCCATCATGTCGCCCTGCTAACATACCCGAAACATTTTCAGCCAAGAAAAAAAGTGGTTTTTTATCTCTAAGAACTCTTATAAATTCAAAAAATAACTGCCCTCTATGGTCATCTATCCCACGAGACTTTCCAGCCTCACTCCAACTCTGACAAGGCGGGCCACCTATAAGCCCGATAGCTTCGGGAATATCATCAGAGGGAATATTGACTATACTTCTTTTATCAAGTGTTGTATTTGAAAAATTTTTCTCAAAAGTTTCCCAGATTTCTTTGTCGTACTCATTTGCCCAGATAGTTTTAAAACCTGCTTTTTCAAAGCCTAGGTCTAAACCGCCTGCACCGCTGAAGAGGGATATTATGTTCATTTCTGATTTCTCATTTAAAAATTTTCGTATTTTTCATATTTATATTGATTAAGCAATTTTAAAACTTCTATGAGTGATGTTCCATTGTCAATTTGAGTATTCTCAAGCAATTTTTTAGCAATTTCATCTTGATATTTTAATTGATTTTGATATGTTAAATTTTCTTGCTTATTGCTAATCACATTATAAATATTTCTTGCTAGATAAATAAGATTCTTGCCAATATCATATGCAACACCAGCCGTCATATCAATTAAAATAGATTTATTTATATTATATATTGGCTCCCAAATAGATTTATCTTTTATATATTGATTTGTCGTTTTCAAATATTTTTCTGCTTCTTGTTCAATATCTTGTTTGAAATTTTTATGAATCTCATTTGATATAGCTATTAACTCTTCTAAGCTGTGAAAATCTATAAAATCTCTTTTTTCAACCAATAAACTTGATTTTAGAATCAGTTCATTGTATTTATTAATAAAATTTGTACTATCAATTTTTTCTCTCAAATCTAATATGTCTTCAAACTTTAAAGCATCAAGAAAGTTTATATCAAAAGCTGATGTTGTTTGATTCATACTATTAAATATTTGTTCAACAAACATTCTATGAAATATTTCAATATCTGATAAAAATATTTTTTTATTTTCTATGTCTGATAAACTATAATCATATATCATATTCTCTTGGTCAAGAGAACTTTCACAATTTACAACTCTAGCACCAGAAATATTATAGACCATATTTTGGTACAAATCAAAGCTTTTTAAATCTTCTTGATTGAGCATTTTTTTTAACTTATCATTAGATGTTTCTCTATCAAAATAGTCTTTACTATTTATATAATTAATAATTTTTTCTATATCATTTCTTTGCGTATAGATTAAATTATTTCTTAGTAAAGACTTTTCGTTTTGAAATCCTAATTTTATTTGTTCTTTAAACCATGAAGTATTGTCTTCTAAATCCCAACCAACATATTTGTTAAATATATTATTTTGAAGTTGATTATTTCCTGTAGCTTTTGCTAAATCACCATTATGTTCATTTCTTAAAGCTGGAATAATTATACCTTTTTCGAATAGCTTAGGCTCTTTATCTAATAGATTTAAAGCCAAATCACTTTTCAGATGTGAAGCTCCAAAAACAATAGTATTTTTTGTTAATAATAAAACTTTTAGTGTTCTTTCTAGAATTTCTTCTTTTTTTGATTTATCCTTAGTAACATATGATTTATTATCAAAACCTGTAAAATATGTTCTCGCACCAGTCAATTCATTTGGATTAATTTTTGTCATTGTGCTTCTCCTTGCGCCTTAAACACCAACAACTTCCCATCCATCAACTGAACAGGATTATTTGGATTTTTAATCCTAACATCCACAACACTCACATTTTCATTCTCAAAATTTTCTATTGCTTCTCTGTCTTCAAGCGGTAATGATTCATACTTTTCTTTTTTCATGAGACAAATAAGCTGAAAAGATTTTGTATTATCGTATTGATAAAGATAGCTGAAAATTTTAGTAGGGTTTTCTATATGCCACATGCCACGGATGCGGAAGTCTGTAACTCCTAGCGGGTCAACTTTTTTAACTTTTGCAAGTTCATTAGTCTCTGTAAATTCGACATTAGGAATTGAAGTGATGCCATTTGAAATGGTATCTTTTATTCTTTCATAAATCTCTTTATCGGCACAAAAACAGTCTCCGTAAACAAGCCACAATGACTTTAACTGATTTGTATTTTTAGGTACATGACCTATAACATAAAGCATATCTTTTTGAGTCCATGTTTCACAATTTCTACAAGCGGTCGTAATCATCGTACTATCTGAAAAAAGCTTTGCTTTTGGATAGGAACTGTTGAGTGCTATTGCAGTGTTGTGAGATTCTAACTTTTTAATCTCTATGGCATCGCTGTTTCTTAAAATCAGATCCGGTGGATTGTTTTTGTTCCCACTGTAAGAGTAAACTCTTGAAAAAATTTCGAGTCTATTTTGTTCATTTGTTTCATTCGTAGTACCGGCAAAAGCATCTTTTATCAGGCTCTCTAAACCTTCACCCATGTTGTTTACTCTATTATTTCCGTTAGTCACTTGGTTTACGGTAGTTTGATAATTATTCACAATATTTACAAAAGCTTTGATTATATTTGACAACTTTCGACCCCCGTCACTTTTTTAAAATTATAGCTTTTAATTTTGTATAGTACTGTTTTTTGATGCAACAATATAAGAATATGTCATTTTGCAAATCTTTTTATTTTTTCCTCCAAACACTCACCTCTGCAACGCTGTGCTGAAACTTTCTGTGCGTCTCTTTTATGACAAACTCCAAATCCTGCAGATGAATAAGCTCAAACTTTTTGCCTAAAATTTCTTTGAGCGTATCCATAGTTTTCACCTCTTTGCCGCTTTCATCTTTATATCCGCCAAGCCAGAACTCTTTTTTTGTTGAGCTCTCTTGCCATGTGTAGGGAGAGGTTATAACTAAAATGCCGTCCTTGTTCAGTCTCTCATCAATCGTCTCTAAAAACAGTCTTGGCTGATAGAGTCTGTCTATGAGATTTGTTGCTAAGATTAAATCGTAACCGGTAAAATTAGGTTTCAGATTACATGCGTCACCCTGCCAAAAAGAGACTCTCTCTTTTAACTTTTCATACCCGAGTTCTTCTATTGTAATTTTTTTATCTAAAACTAAATTGCCCTCTTCTTTTGAATGGAACGCAATATAACCCTCATGTTTGAGTTTTACACCCACGCCGATAAATCTGGCAGAAAAATCAATACCTTCAACCTTATCAAAGCTCTTTGCTAGCTCAAAAGTCCCCCTTCCAGTTGCACAGCCCAAATCAAGTGCTTTTGTTTTCTTTTGCACAAATTCTGAAGCTATTTTTGCACTTTCGACTGCAAAGTTTTTCACACCAAAATGCTCATCTCCATACTGAAACTCACAGTATTGAGAGACAAGCGCATCACTCTCATAAATATCGCTCGCAATTGTCTCCTTGGTGTTTGAAATCACATATCTGAAACCTGCGTTTTGGTAGAAATGTTTTCTGAATGCATAACGGGCGTGTTTCATAATTAGATTACCGCTGCTCGCCCAAGAAGTGCCTTTTATGATGGCGTGTTTGTTGTCGAAAGTAGGAGTGGAAAAGTCATCATACGCCTTGTGTACTTCGAAGCCATCGAAGCCGAAAAAGGAGGTTCTGCTCCACTGCCAAACATTTCCGACCACATCACATATGCCATTGAAGCAGAATTTATCAACGGGACATGCACTGAAGTAGTGGGCAAAGTTCAGGTTTGCAGTTTTGTCATCAAAATTCGGCAAATCAACCAAACCTGCATGTTCATAAATGGCTCTAAACTCCGCTTCACTTGGCAGGCTGTAAGTCACTCCCTCTTTTTTACTTTTATATCTGCAAAATGCCTCAGCTTCGAGTGCGTTTACATCGACAGGCCAGTTTTGCGGCATTTTAATGAGAGAGTTAAGTGTTCTATACTTAAACTCTCCCTCTTCTAAAACCCAGAATGGCGGATATTTTGCTTTGCGTATGTCTAAAAATTTCTTCCCCTCATCATCCCAGAATTCTCTATTTTCATACCCGCCACTCTCTACAAACTCCATAAATTCGCCGTTACTTACTAGATATTTTGAAGCTTTAAACTCTTGCACTTCTTCTTCATAATTTCCATATTCGTTATCCCATCCGTAAAGATTATGCGATTTTTCTTTGCCTAATCGCACATGACTTGAGGGGATTCTCAGCATCACGTTTTGCGGTGCTTTGAGCACTTCGTTGCAAATTGTAAACTCTGCCACCTCTTTTATGAACTCTATGGGCATCTGTCTATGAAGAACGAGCGATGTTTCAATATGGATGCGTTCATGCTCAATGCCCATGAGAACAATCCACATGTGGTCGTTTTCTGTGATTGGCAGAGTGAGTGGCATGTGGGTTATGAGGTCATCTACTAAAACTTTTACTTTAGCCCGATACTCTCGAACTTCGCTCACTTTTGGCCATTTGTAGCTGCTTTGTGAAAGGTCATCCCATACCATTTCATCCACGCCGACGGCAAAAATGGATTCAAAATTTGGGTTTATTCTCTCTTTTATTATTTTCATAAGGATGAGTTTGTTAATAAAAAAGGTTGCGGTATGTCCAAAATAGAATATCATAGGATGGCGCGTCGGCTCCGATTTTTTGTAAAAAACCTCATCCTCTTTTAAAAGCTCAAAAATCTTTTCAAACAAATCAAAAGTTTTATGAAAATAGTCTCGTATCTCTTGTCGTTTTAATTCAGGATTGTTCCCATCAAGCGCTGGCGAATATGTACTAAACTCTCTCAAAAATAAGCCTTTTTTTTAATTTCTCTATTGTAGCAAATTAGCTATAATTTTTTATGCAAACAAAAAAAAGTAACTTATTTCACAGCTTTTCAAACCTCGAACACGCTTTTACCACAAAATATGGAGGAGTAAGCCAAAAACCTTATGACTCTTTAAATCTTGCCTGGCATGTGGGCGATGATGCTCAACTTGTGGAGACAAACCATGAACTCCTTGCCAAAGCGCTGGGGTATGAAAAAAATTCGCTTGTTCACATGAAACAGATTCACTCAAATTTAGTTCATGTGGTAAAAAAAGATGATGATTTTTTCACACCAAAAAGCTGCGATGCTCTTATTACAAACAAAAAAAACAGACCGCTCATGGTGATGGTAGCGGATTGTTCGCCTCTGCTTTTTTATGATGATGTACAAAAAGTGATAGCAGTTGCACATGCAGGCAGAGCCGGAGCATTTAGCAATATTGTCAAAAAGGTTGTTGATTGTTTTATGAACGAGTTTGCATGTGAGCCACAAAATATTTATGTAACTGTAGGTGCAAGTATCGGCGTATGTTGCTATGAAGTTGGGCAAGAGATTTACGATGAGGCATGTGCAATCGGTTTGAAGTATGCAGTGAACACAAGAGATGGCAGCTTTTATCTTGATGTGGGCAAGATTTTGCAAACACAACTTTTAGCATGTGGAATAACAAAAAAGAATCTTGAGATTTCTGATGAGTGTACATGCTGTAAAAACGAAACCTACTTCTCGTACAGGGCGAGTGGAGTGACTGGAAGGTTTGCCGGAGTTTTGATGCTGAAGTAAAAATCAGCCTTGCAAAAGTTTTTCAAACTCCGCCGCAGGGACAGGTTTACTTTTGAGGTATCCCTGAAACATCGTGCACCCTTTCTCCTTTAAAAACTCTAGCTGGTCTTCCCTCTCTACGCCCTCGGCTAGGAGCTGAAATCCAAGGGCCTCTCCCATGGCAATAATTGCACTTACTATTGCCATGTCGTCCATATCATAAGGGATATCATCTACAAAACTTTTGTCTATTTTGAGTACATCAATAGGAAATCGTTTGAGATAACTCAAAGATGAGTAGCCTGTGCCAAAATCATCAATCGCCAAGCGAATTCCCTTTGCCCGAAGTAAATGGAGCATCTCGACCGTCTCTTCTTCTCTCTGCATCAAAGCACTCTCTGTCAGTTCCAACTCCAGATAATTTGCTTTATATCCGCTCATTTTGAGAGCTTGTTCTACCATTAACGGGATATTCTGAAAACGAACTTGATGCGCTGATATATTTACGGCTAATGTTAAACGGTACCCTTTGTCCATCCAAATCTTGCCCTGTCTGCATGTCTCATTTAAAACCCACTCCCCAATACTGCTTATAAGTCCGAGTTCCTCAGCAATCGGAATAAACTCTATTGGAGGGACAAGCCCTTTTTGCGGATGATTCCATCGCACTAACGCTTCAGCCCCAAGGATGCGCTCTGAAGCGATATGAACTTGCGGCTGATAATAGACTTCAAACTCATTCTTCTCAATAGCACGGCGTAAATCATTCTCACACTCTATTCGTTTACGCGCCAACTCTGTAAGCTCATCCGTGTAGTAGCTATACGTTCCGCGTCCATCCGCTTTTGATTTATAAAGTGCCGCGTCAGAGTGTTGCAGAAGGTCTGAAGCATTTGTTCCATCCTCAGGGTAAAGTGCTATTCCGGCGCTTACCCCGACATGGATTACAGATCTAGCGGACAACTTATAATCTAATGAGAGAGTATGAATCATCTCGGATGCAAGTCGTCCCGCATCCTCAGGATGTGCTAAATTCTCCAAAACAACGGCAAATTCATCTCCACCGATACGACCGACCATGTCTCCTTCTCTCAAACGCGAAGAAAAAGTACCGGCGATATGTTGAAGCAACTCATCCCCGGAATTGTGTCCGTAACTGTCATTTATATCTTTAAAACGATCCAAATCAAACACAAGAAGTGCTATCTGTGTTTTGTTACGCTTTGCCTGTTCTATCGAATTTTGCAGATGCGACATCAAAAGAGTACGATTTGCCAATCCCGTCAAAGAGTCATAGTTTGCAAGTGTTTCAAGTTTTTCTTGATAAAGTTTTTGCTCCGTAATATCTTGAACCATTCCAATTCCTGCAAAAAGTTTTCCGGACGCATCTGTTTCGAGTCTAGCATACTCTTTTACCCATTTTGTCTCATTTTTTACAATAATGCGATGTTCAACTTCATATTTTGCCCCTCTTAACGCCTCTTGCCAAGCGTTATTAACTATTTCTACATCATTTGGATGGATATGCTCCAAAAAAGAGCCGTAGGTAAGTGGGATATCTTTTGAGACTCCGAAAATTCTATACGTTTCATCGGACCATTCCAAAATATTATTTTCTACATTGAGCCTCCAACTCCCAATTTTCGCCAATTTTTGTACATTTCCTATATCATTATCTTTGCGAATTATCTCATTTTCATGTTCTATCTGCTCTGTAAAATCCTGAAAAACCCCCAGAGCTTTTATCGGATTATTTTCTTTATCATATTGAAATTCCGTGTGTGTTTTAATCCACTTAAAGCCGCCGTTTATATCATGTACCTTATATATGGATGCATGTCTTTTACTTTTTTTAGAGGCATCAAAGAGTTGATATTGAACTCTCTCTTTATCCTCCGGTGCAAAATGTTTTATAACCTCACTAAAAGGTATCTTTTTTTTCTCTTCTATTCCAAAAATTTTATAAGCTTCCGAACTGCCGGAGAATTCATCCCGCTCAATGTCCCACTCCCATGTTCCGATATGTGCCAGCGCTTGAATATTGGCTATCTCTTCATTTTTATGTTTTCGCTCACTAATATCGCGTGCAATTCCGATAACTCCAATCACCTTGCAATTACTATCTTTCATAGGTGTTTTTATTGTTTCAAAAAAACCTTCATGGCTTCCGTCACCAAATTTTAAAAACTCATCGTTTGTTCGGGAACCGCCTGCTACTATTGCAGCTTTGTCTTGTTCACGAAAAGAACGGGCTAACTTTGCATCCACAAAATCAAAATCGCTTTTTCCGATAATTCCTGACTCTTTTGTATTAAAGAAGCGTTCAAACATCTCATTACATGCCAGATATATACCATTTGTATCTTTAAGCCATATCAAATCCGGAATAGTATTTATAAGTGTATGGAAAAATATTTTTTGTTCTGTGAGTTCTTTTTTTTGCTTATCAAGCTTGGAAATAGTATTATTTTTTTGCTCGATTGACTTTATTAAATGCTCAAAATAACTTCCGTGTATAGCAAGAAGCAGATCATGACGACTTATCATTCCAACCAAATTTTGCAATTCATCCACCACTATAAGTTGATGAACCCCATGTTTCTTCATCTGCGTCACTGCTTCATGTATAAAAATATCCTCTTTTATCACTTTAAAATCAGCTTGCAAGATTGACTCAATAGTTTTATCTGCAATATCTTTGTCTCTCGTATGCCATTGCGCAATATCGCGCTCCGTAATTAAACCTATCGGATGTGCATGATGGTCAAGAACAATAGCATAATCACATTTGTGGCTCTTCATAAGCATCGCTGTCTCTACTATAGTCGTATTATTATTGATTACTAGAGGAGAGCTGCTTATGATATCAGAGATTCTACTAAATTTGTTCAACTCTTTAAAGCTGATATGACGGATAAAATCTCCCTCGCTTACAATTCCAACAAACTTTTTATCTGCATCCACTACCACAAGGTGACGGTACCCTTTGTTTTCCATTATGGTATAAGCATCGTGGATATTGAGTGTTTCTGATACACATAAAGGGTCGGGCGTCATCTCCTCAGATAATATTTTTTGCGTATCTATTTTTTCTGCGACTATGCGAAGTGCATCGTACTCGGTAAATATTCCGACAGGATGGCTTTGTCCATCTACAATAACTACAGAACTTATAGAGTTTAAGGACATGACTTCAAGAGCTCCGGCCACCGTTTGACCTGAACCCATGCAGATACTGGCATGCGAGAGAATTGATTTTAAAGAGATAGACTCCATTGTTATGCCTTCATTTTATAGTATTTGTAATTTTATATCAGTTCTAAAACTTTTTTGGCTAATTGTTGCGGGAGAAGTCCTAACGACTCCTCTACCTTTTTTGTGTTGCCATGCGTAATAAAAGCATCACTGTACTCAAAGCTCACAAGTGCTACATCTTGAATCTTCTCATGTGACAAAAACTCTAACAACGCACTTCCGACTCCACCCATTTTAGAGCTATCTGAAAAAACAAACCACTTCTTATGTTTGGATGCAAGAGTTTTTAGTATCTCTTCATCGAGCGGTTTTACAAAGCGTAAATCTAAAATACTCACCTCTTGCTCCATCAGCTTTGCAGTCTCATACGCACGACCTACTCCGTTACCGTAACCGATAAAAAGTATGTTACTGTCGTTTGAGCGAAGAAGCTGCGACTTTGAAAGCTCAAATGGCAGAGACTCCGGAAAATCCGTCGGTATAAATGAACCTCTTGGATAGCGAAGGGAGCATGGGTGACTATACTGGGCAGCAAATGCCATAGCCTGATGAAAACTCTTCTCATCTCTTGGAGCAAAAAGAGTCATGTTTGGAATGGCTCGCAAAAATGAGATGTCAAAAACACCCTGATGCGTCTCTCCGTCCTCTCCGACAATTCCGGCTCTGTCAAGTGCAAAAACAACCGGCAAATCCATTATGCATGTATCGTGAATTATTTGGTCATACCCTCTTTGCAAAAAAGTTGAATAGATTGTACAGAAGGGCTTAAACCCCTCTTTTGCCATGGCGGACATAGATGTAACTGCATGTTGCTCCGCAATTGCTACATCCCAAAATCTATCTGGATACGCTTCTATAAGTTCACTCAGTCCCGTTCCGCTTGGCATGGCGGCCGTTGCACCGACTATTTTATCATTATGTTTTGCAAGGTGCATGAGCGCTTCTGAATAAATCTGTGTTGCACTTTTTGTAGAACTTTTTTTAGAAGAATCTCCGCTGTCTAAATCAAAAGGTCCCACACCATGCCACTTTTCCTCTTTGCCCTCGGCTATCTGATAGCCCTTTCCTTTAAGAGTTTGTGCATGGACAATAACCGGTTTGCCAAGATTTTTTGCTATTTGTAAAATCTCGACGAGTGATTTTAGATTATGTCCGTCAACGGGTCCAATGTAGTCGATTCCCATCTCTTCAAACATAATTCCAGGAGTAATGAGTTTGAGACTCTCCTCCATTTTTTTTGCCATATAGTGCGCACCCTCACCAAAATTATCGACAAAATTTTCAATATTTTTTTTGAATCTCTGATAGAAAGGTCCAGCCATGGCAGAACTCAACATACGGCTAATCGCACCGATTGGCTTTGAAATGCTCATTTCGTTATCGTTGAGTATGATAACCATCGGGTATTTTCTATCGCCTAACTCATTGAGTGCTTCATAAACCATGCCGGCAGTCATTGAGCCGTCGCCGATTACCACCACGGGAATTCTCTCTTTTTGCTCGCCTTTGAGGGCGATTGCTTTTGCAGCGCCGACGCCCAGAGAGATAGAAGTAGAACTATGCCCTGCTACAAAATAGTCATCTTCCGACTCATTTGGTTTTGTATATCCGCTTAGTCCGTTAAATTGACGCAGAGTATCAAATGCTTTCCATCTTTGAGTTAGAAGTTTATGTGCATAGGATTGGTGAGAAACATCAAATATAAAAGGGTCTTTTTTTGAATCGAAAACTTTGTGCATGGCAACAATAAGCTCTGTTGCGCCCAAAGTTGAGCTCAGATGTCCGCCATTTTTGCTCACAACTCTTAAAATCTCGAAGCGAATCTCTTGGCAAAGTTCACCCAATTCTTGTATTGTTTTTGATTTAATATTCATTCTATTCACTTAAAGCTGCCCTCTTTACTCTCTCAAATCTTTTTGAAATCTGTGCGTCTATATTTCCTGCATCACTGGTTGCGACAACCCCGCCCTGACTCACGGCACTGTCGGAGAGAATTTGAACATGTGACAACTTTCCGACACTCTCCGAGAGAGCCCCATGGTCTTTTGGATTTACTCTGAGTGTTATTTTTGAAGCACTTTGCAACTCACCTATAAGCTCCTCCGACAATTTTTTTGCTATTTCAGAGGAGCTTGCACTCAGTTCAATACCGACGACCTCTTTTGCTATGTCTAATGCAGCACTCATAAGCTCTTTTTTAATTTTATCTAAGGCTTTTTCAAACTCTTTTGCACTATTATCAAGTGTAAGAACTGAAGACGAAAACTGGGCTAATCCATTTGCAACATTTACATTTGTATCTTGTGAAGCCTGCTGTTTTCCTGCATTTAAACCCTCAAGAAATGCCTCTTCCCTAGCCTTTTGAACCTCTATTTTATGTTCTTCCTCTTTATCTTCAAGCTTCATCTGCATTTTTATAAAATTTGACGACATGTCATCTGTTTTTTTCATCAATGACTCTATCAGTGAATCTTTCGAATTCTGGCTCAAAGCACTGGAGTTAATATCACTGTTTTCCCTTGCGTTAGGGGTGCTCTCTTTTGTAAACTTCTCTTCTATGGAAGATGGGATTAAAGTGTCTGATTGCTCATCCGCTCCCGTACCCATTGGCAAAACTTTAAAATTGTACTTGATTACATCATGTCCGCTTATAGCTTTGTTTGAAATAATTGTTGCCAAGGTTAAATAACCATCTCTTCACTTGAGCCCATTTGTATCACTCCGCTCTCTGCAAGTCCATTCACCGCTTCAACAATTCTTCTTTGCGCCCCTTCGACATCTTTCATTTTAACGGCACCCAAGAACTGCATCTCCTCTTCAAAGGAGTCTCTTGCCCGCTCACTCATGGAAGAGAAGAATTTCTGCTTCAACTCATCCGGAGCACTTTTGAGCCCAAGCATCAAGTCGTTTTTATCAACAGTTTTTAGAATCTCCATAATAGCCGCTTTATCAAGCGTTACTATATCTTCAAAAGTAAACATCATCTCTTTGATGAGAGTTGCAAGCTCTTCATCGACCTGCTCAATTGTAGCAAGTGTAGATTTAGAAGATTTTGCACCAAGACGGTTAAATACATCTGCAACAGCTCTGGGTCCACCGACTTCAACTTTATAGGATGCAAGAGACTCGAGTTTAGACTCTAAAACCGCAGAGACTCTTTTAATAACCGAAGGAGAGATATCTCCTAGTCTTGCCATTCTCATGGCTACCTCACTTCTTAAATCATCAGAAAAAAACTTCAGAGTATCCGCTGCTTCAGATGCATCCATGTGTGCCAAAATAAGAGCAATGGTTTGTGGATGCTCATGCAAAATAAAATCTGAAAGCTGTTGGGGCTTAATTTTAGAAAGATAGGAAAAGTTTTGAGTATTTTGCATACTTTTCGTCAATTTGTCCATGACTCTTTTTGCTTCTTCCGGTCCAAGCGTTCTATAGAGGAGCTCTCTGGCGTACTCAATACCGCCGGATGTCATATAGGCACCCGATTGAAAAATAGCATAAAACTCTTCCAAAACAGCCGTTGCAACTGCTTTTTCTATGGTTTTGTTCCCTGCAATATACTTTGAAACTTCCGTAATAGTATCAACGCTCATGGATGCAAATAATTCTGCAGTTGCATCTTCACCAATCTGCAGCAGTAATATAGAAACTTTTTCCGCCATATCCATTTCATCAAAAGCAGCTTGCTGTGCCGGAGATAAATTCATTACTTATGTTCCTTTGTTATTTCTTCAGATAAAAGCGCTTGAATAAGAGATCCAATAGCTTCCGGTTGATCCTGTACCATCGTTTTCACCTTCTCAAGAAGAACATCGTACTTAAGCTCATCCTCATTAAATGCACCGCCTGCTCCAAGTTGATCCTCTACTTTTTTGCGCATTGCCTGAACTTTTTCAACTAGGTCTTCATTTTCATCATCGGCAATAGCAAGGATTGGTCTATCCAACTCATCCTCTTCTCTTGAGACTTCAAGCATTCTCTGTGCAAAGGGAGACATGACTTTTTTATAAACAATGAGAAGGAGAATAAGAACAAATAGATATTTAAATGCCCCAGAAAACGGTGCCAAATATGTTTGACTAAAGGCAAATACGGCTGAGATATTATCATTTCCAACAGATGCTTTATCCACTTTAAACTGCAAATTTTTAACAGAGATTTGGTCGCCTCTAGTTTCATCAATCCCTATTGAACGACTCACCAACGAAGTAAGAGCCTGTAAGTCACTCTCTCCAAGAGCTTCATACTCCAACTCATTCGAAGCACTTCCGTCTTCTTTTAGCTTATATTTATATTTGCCGTCCACAACGACGGCTGCCGTTACTCTTTTTATTCTGGCAAATTGCGACTTTGTAGTTGAGACGGTTTTTCCAATCTCGTAATTTGTTGTTCCGTTGTTTTTTTCATATTTTTCACTTTTTTGATTACTTTTTAGTCCCTCGACCGGACCTATATTACTGACTGTTCCCGGAACTCCGCCGACTTCCGGAGGCGCACCGCCCTCGCGTTTTTCTTCGCTCACTTGTTCGCTTCTTACAATACTCTCAGGGTCAAACTTCTCCGAAGTTGAATTTTGAATAGAAAAATCATACTCTATTGTAACCTGAGCGATAACACTTTTATCTCCGCCGACAAAAGGGGAAATAATCTGAATAATTTTCTCTTGCTGTTTTTTTTCTTCTTTGACTTTAAATTTTTGCTGGCTGGCAGAGAGTTCACTCATTTGTGCCATCTCATCTTCATCGCCCATGGTTTCGCCGTCGCTGTTTACAAGCATTACGCTTGCGGGAGTCAGCTTTGGAACCGCCGCTGAGACAAGATTTTTTATGCCTCTTATCTGTTTTGGGGTAAGAGAGCTTCCATCAACTAACTTTACCATAACGGAAGCACTCGGCTCAATTTGCTTCGCTACAAAAAGTGTCTCTTTTGGCAGAGCTAAACTCACGGTAGCTGTTTCTATAGGGGCAAGGGAGTTTATTGTACGGGCTAGCTCGCCCTCTAATGCACGGAGATACTTCACATTTTGATCAAAACTTGTAGCTCCAAACTCCTGCTTATCAAAAAGTTCAAAACCAACTCCGCCATTTTTAGGAATTCCCATAGAGGCTATTGCCATTCTTTCTTTGTAAACAAAGCTTTTTGGAACTTTAATAATATTGTTTGCCGCGAGCTCATAGGGAACATTCTCTTTTTCTAAATGCTCAACAACTTTTGCGGCATCCGATGCGCTTAGAGAATCAAAAAGTACTTCATATTTATTAGCATCTGCATTTTTTTTAGCTGTAAAAATAACCATAAAAATCAGGAATGAAACTATCCCGATTATTGCAGCAGCAATAATTACCTTCTGCTGCTTCGTTAATTTTGTGTATAAAACAACTAATTGTGAAAAAAGTACTTTAAAATCCATTAAATTCCCATTTTGCGGTTATATTATTTGTTCTAAAAGCTCAAAGAAGCGACTGTTTTGCTCCGTTGTACCGATTGTTACTCTTATTGCATTCATATTATAACTGCTCAAATTTCTGACAATCATTCCCTTTTGCAAAAGCGCATTCGATATTTCTGTTGAATTTTGGTTATTATTTAAACATAGTGTTACAAAATTTGTATAGCTATCAATTATATCTATTTTTTGTGTCTTTGCAAACTCTTCGTACCGTTTCATCTCTTTAATATTGTCTGCAATACACATCTGCACAAATTCCTCATCGCTCAGAGCAACGGTTGCAGCTTCAAGAGAAAGGGTAGTTATATTAAACGGCGGTCTCAGTTTATAAAGCTCTTTTATTATTTTAGGATTAGCGATTCCGTACCCCACTCTCATTCCCCCAAGCCCGTACGCTTTGGAGAATGTTCCAAGGTAGAGCACATTATCAAATTCAGCGATTAAATTTTTAGGCTCCACTTTTTTGCTCTCATCTTTACCGATTGCATACTCCATGTAAGCGCAATCCACTACAACTAAAGTATCGCTATCTATTTTTCTCAAAAATGCATACAACTCTTTTGCATCTATTGCATCGCCCGTAGGATTATTTGGAGTACATAAAAATATCATTGAAGGCTTCTGCTCAAGGTAAAGTTCATAAAACTCATTCAAATCATGGTGTACAGATGCCGTTCTAACGACCTCTGCACCGATATGCTTCGCATAAATCTCGTACATAGCAAAAGTAACACTGTTGATTAAAATCTTAGAGCTCGAAGAGGCTTTCGCATGGATAGCAAACTCTATAACCTGATCGCTTCCGGAACCTATTACTACATTATCATTTGTTACTTCATATTTATAGCTCAAAGCATCTTTTAATTTTATCATTGAGTCATCCGGATAGAGTGACATTTTGGAAAGTATATTGCCAACAGCCACTGTAACCTTTGGTGAACAGCCATGCGGATTCTCATTACTTGCAAGCTTTACTATATCTTTTGGATTTATCCCGAACTCTCGCACAACCAACTCAATCGGCTTACCTGCTTCATAAGTTGTAATATCTTCTAAATGTTTATTAAATTTCATAACTCCCCTTTTGTGTAGCTTCCCAGCCATGTTACTTCACCCTCATGTTTTGAGAGCACTTTTTGCACCTTTTCATCGTCGATATGTCCATAAAAATCTATATAAAACCAATAGCCAAAACCCGATTCATCTTTTGAAGGACGGGACTCTATTTTTGAGAGATTTATCTCTTCATCATAAAAGTCCTGCAAAAAATGAACCAAAGAACCGGCTTTTGCCGCATCATTTAACCGTACCAAAATCGAAGTTTTATCGTCACCGCTTCTTTCATTTTTGAAGTCACTCAGTATCACAAATCGCGTTGCATTGTCATGCGCATCCTCGATGTTGTCAAACATAGTAGGGATAGAGTAGAGTTTAGCCGCTATGTGAGAGCAGATTGCGGCAGAGGTTGGATCTCCTGCTGCTAAAATAGCTGCTTTTGCAGTGGATTCTACCGGAATCTGTTCAATATTTAAAAATCCATGTTCTGAGAGGAACTCTCTGCACTGCCCAAGACCTTTGTCTTTTGAGTATATTTTTTTAATATCTTCTATTTTTCTCGCTTTTGTTGCAAAAGACATGTGGATTGGCATGTAGAGCTCTGCTACAATTTTTACACTGCTTTTAGAGAGCAAATCCAGTGTTTCACCGACTATTCCGTCTCTGGAGTTTTCAATCGGTACAACACCGAATTTTGCTCTTTTTGCTTCAAGCGTTTTAAATACGGATTGAATAGAACCAAGAGAGAGATAGTCGCTCATCCCACCAAAACGGCTCTCTGCCGCTTGATGCGTAAAACTTCCCTCCGGTCCTAAAAATGCAATTCTTTCAGGGAGTTCCAAGTTTCTGGCAACGGCAAAAATTTCTAGGTAAATTGCCTCGATTGCGCCCTTATTTAGAATAAAATCGTTCTTTTTGCTGATTTGTGTCAGCCTGTCAATAATAGCTTTTTCTCTCTCCGGTCTGTAAACAGCGGTTTTTGTATCGTGCTTAATCTCCCCAACTCTTTGAACTACCTTCATTCTGCTGTTTAACAGATTCAGTATCTCATTATCGATACTGTCAATTTTAGTTCTGCATTCTTCTAATGTATTCATAAAGCCTCCAAAATATCTTGCATATCGCCAAAAATATGGTCAGGTCGAAGAGACGGTTTTAAAAAAGGAACTATCTCCTCTTCGCTCTTATACTTGCCACTTAAAACAAAAACCGTCTTCATCCCAAGCTCTTTTGCACCGCCTAAATCGCCCTTTACATCATCGCTTATTATCGTTACATCGCTAAATTCTGCGGTCGCCGTGAGCGAATGTGAGGAAGTACTCTTGGGGTGTGGAGCCTGCTTGCGAATCAGTTCCAGACTCTCCTTGTAAAACGCGACACTAGGTTTTCCGACAACCTCATAGGGAGTAGATGTTGCGAACTCTAAAAGTTTTAAAATTGCCCCAACCCCAGGGTATCTTTTAGAGTTTTTTACATAAAGAGAGGTCTCATGCATGCCGACCAAAGATGCGCCCGAGAGTAAAAATTCTATCATTTGGGCATACTCTTGTGAAGTGAAATCCGCTTTTATAGAGACCAAAACTGTTTTAGGATTTTTGTAATCAAGTTTATAGCCCATATCGACTAAAACGCTCAAAAAATCTTTGGTTCCGTACGCTGCAACTGCCTCTTTGGAAACTCTCTGTTCGAGCATCATAAGCGGGTCTAAATAGGAGGAAGCCGTTAAATTAAAACCGATAGAGTTAAGATAGGCTAAAAAATCTTTGGAACTGTATTTGGTGTTATTTGTAATAACCATGTAGGGAGTTTTATTTTGATTGAGCATGTCGATAAACTCTACTGCACCGCGAATCGGTGATTTATCCGTGTCGCTGATAAGTGTGCCCTGAACATCTATGAAATACATTAGTTTAAAAACTCTCTCTCTAGTGCAATCAAATCTTCAAAACTCTCTCGTTTGCGAATCACTTTTACGACACCGCCTTTGATAGCAATCTCGGCGCTTCTTCCTCTTGTGTTGTAGTTGCTCCCCATGCCAAATCCATAGGCACCTGCACTGTGCACAACAAGCAAATCATTATGCTCTAACTTAGGCAGAGAGTAATTTTTTGCTAAAAAATCTCCGCTCTCACAAACGGGACCAACCACATCCGCCAGAGTCTCCACCTCTTTTGACTCTGTAATAGCCTCAATTTTGTGGTACGCATTGTATAAACTAGGGCGAATCAAATCATTCATGGCGCCATCCACTACAACAAATCTTTTTTGACCGTTATGTTTTTCATACAAAACTTTAGTCAAAAAGTAACCTGCATTTGCGGTTAAAAATCTTCCCGGCTCACAAACAATTGTCATGTCAAGGGCATTCAGAGTGCCTAAAATCGCTTGTGCATAATCATAAGGTTTAATCGTAACTTCGTTTTTATACTGCACGCCGAGACCGCCGCCGATGTCAAAAAATTTCAAATCTATTTTGATAGTTGAGAGTGAACGAACCAAATCAGCCACAATCTCAGCAGACTCTCTTATTGGACCGAGTTCCGTGAGTTGAGAGCCGATGTGAAAGTGGATTCCTACGGGATCTAAATGCGCAGAGTTATTTGCAAAAATATACATTCTCTTCGCACTGTTTATATCCACTCCGAACTTGTTGTCATGTAGCCCCGTCGAGATGTAGGGGTGGGTCTTCGGGTCTATGTTTGGATTTACTCTTATGCTTATTCTGCATACTCTGTTTAGCTCTTTTGCAATCAATTCAACGCGTCCAAGCTCTGCTTCGCTTTCAACATTTATATATAAAATATCGCTCTCTATCGCTTCGCGAATCTCATCATCGCTCTTGCCGACACCGCTAAAAATAATTTTATAGTGTGGGACACCTGCCAAAAATGCACGGCGAACCTCACCGATAGAGACACAATCCGCCCCGCTTCCCAAATCTGCAAAATGTTTTACAATACTTAAGTTAGAGTTTGCTTTTACGGCATACGCAAGAAGAGATTTTCTCCCTTTAAAAGCCTCTTTGAGTTCACTGTACTGAGAGCTCATGTAGTCCAAATCATACACATAGAGGGGAGTTTTATACTCTTTTGCTAAATCTTTAAAATTAATCATAAATTGTCCAAATATTTTTGAGTTATTTTACCCAACATGTGCTTATATTTTTGTTAGAAGCGGTATCTCTCTCTAGTATTCATCATCGCCATCCACTAAAAATTAAAACCAACTAATTGTTTAATAGACTTCTTGCAAAACTCTTTTTTTAGATTCTTTCGTCTGTGTTCCATGACGGTCAAGTGCCAAGAAAGAATGACGAAACACTCTATTAATCATTGATGGATACATAATTAGTTTCGTAAATTCTAAAAAAATAGTTGAAGAAAAAAAATAAGAAAATGAATAAAAGAGTGTGTGACACCTACTTTTATAGACATAGTTATTGGATTAGATAAAAAAAGAATTTTTTTTCTTACTCAATCAGTTGTAAACGCGTTTGTACGATTTTTTATAGCTGAAAAAATATCTGCTTTGAGTCTGGCAGTATTAATGTCAACACTAAAAAAATCATCATTAATATTATTGATGACATCCACTAATTCTGTATCACTTGTTTTAACTGTTATTATTCTTAATGGCTTATCCATCATCGCTCTATTTTTATAAAAATGCGCTCTATGTACAGGGTATGTGTGAGCTAAATATCTTATAAGTTCTGTTATCAAACCGAGTGATGCCATTTATTTCTCAAATAAGTGAACATATGAAGGAGCTTGTCGATGTATATTATAAAAACTTGCTTTTTCTAACCTAAGTTTTTCTCCAGTAAGCTCTTCTTCGCTAACTATAATAAGTTCTAAGTCTTCTTTGTTGAAATTTTTAAAATTATAATATTCATCATATGGAACAAGATTATAAATCATCAAAGAATGAACATGTTTTATCACTCTTTCAAAATCGTCTTTTACATTCCCTGTATACCATTTATCAAAAATTAAGTCTATCTCTTGTTTTATTTCATCACTTAAATCAATGTCGCTAGAGTCAACTCCATCGAGCCTTTGTGCTACATCTACAGAGAATGGTCCAAACTCATAACTTTTGAATTTTACATTAGTTATATGTGTGTCATACTTTTTAAAATATTCAAGTTCTAATAAAAAAATATATTTTTGATACAACCTTTCCCATAGCTGATTACCACTATTTTTATAAGTCATGTACTTTATAATATTGTCAAGTACAAGTTTAGACGCTACATTCAGTGACATTTTATACTCCTTATGAGTAACCGTACAAACGATATAATCATTTTGTTATGTATAATATCATAAATTGTATAGTATCCTCTTTTTAAAAGTAAGATTTATGCTTCCAAACCAAGGAGCAGATTGGCTTTCTTTTTCACAACCGTTTGGTGTTCTTATTACTAATTGCTTGCCTGAATTAAGATATAATTTGCATCTATTAAAATTAAACTAAAGGTCATAATATGCAATCATTAACGATTAATATTCAAAATGAATCGCTTGTTGAAAAAGTTATTTGGTTACTAGAGCATTTTAAAAATGATGGTTTAGAGATAGTCTCAAAAGAAGATATTGAAGATTTAAAACTTTTAAGTGCATCAAGACATGAAGAGAGTATATCTTTTGATGAATATTTAAAAAATGCAAATTGAGATTAGAAAAAGTGCTATAAAAGATTTAAAATCTATTAATGAGCCGCTTAAAAAAACTTCATACTAAAATTTTAGAACTTAAAAACTTTCCCAACCTAGCAAATATTAAAAAACTTACAAGCTTTGAACCGGCGTACAGATTAAGGGTTGGCGATTATAGAATACTTTTTGATGTAGCGAATGAGACAATAATTATCGGTATGGTTTTACACAGACAAAATAGTTATGAGTAAAAAAGGTCACAACTTCCACGCAATAATTTTTATCAATTATAAAATTTTTTCCACCGATAGAGGGCTATGAAGAAGAGAATAAATACGGGGGCGACTATGCCGATTTCGCTGGGGAGGGTTTTGTTGTTTGAAAGTTCTATGAGCATAAAAAGGATACCCCAAATAAGAAGCGTTGCAAGAATTGCCACAAAACTAAAGAGTGAAACATTTAAAAATCTCGAACTTACAGGCACAAAAAAGAAGATAATCACAACCAGACATGGTACAAAAAGAGGATAGACAAATATTTTATAAAGGGCACTTTTAATACTGCTTATATTTATATTCTGCTCTCTTAAAAGTGCTATGGCATCCAAAGCATCTTTGATTGTAAAGTTCACTTTTCCTTCATAAACTTGGTCAAGCATGTCAGGGCGAAATCCTTCAAGAATATATAAATCTTTTTGATTTGTAACTTTCATACCCAGTGATTCTAAACTCAAATCATTGGGTTTAGTAATGACATCCGCCTCTTTGATATGCCAAAATCCATCCCTGTATTTTGCCTCTTTTGCAACTATAACCTCATTCAAAGAGTTCTCTTTTACACTAAAAACTCTTATGCCCTCGGCTTTTTCTTGAAGCGGCAGCAGTTTTGAGAAGTAAATATATTTGTCCTTATATATAAAAAAGAGATCTTTTGTAGGGTTTAAATATTGGGCATGTTTGCGGATATTGTTAGAAAATTCGTCCGCTCTTGAAAAACTTGGGAGTGCATGCAAAAATATAAACAGAACTATAATTGAGGTTGAAACAACAACAAAGGGGCGAAGAATATCTGTTCTAGAATACCCTAAGGAGTAAAACGAGACCAAAGCATTGGAGCGAATTAAAAAAATTTTTGTCGTAATCATGGCAAAAACTAAAGATAGAGGAAGAAGCATGTCTATTGCAAAGAAGGATTTATATGTAAGATAGATAAGTGTTAAGTTGGCGGAGTTTGCCAGCTCCTCTGCATTTTCCATGTAGTCAAGCCCGACCAAAAACATACTCAAAGCTACTAAAATGACAAAGAAATATTTGAGATAGTGAAGGGAGATATATTTGAAGGCGAGCATGGAGTTATTTTAACTCAAGTTGTTTGACTGCAAATTTTGAGCTTGTATCCTCGAGTGAATTATGAAGCAAAAATTCTACCGCTTCACATGCTTTTGAAATCCACGCCTCAAGATGCTTTTTTTCATCGGCACTAAAATCACTCAAAACAAAAGAGGCAACCTCGCCCTTATGTTCGGGTTTCCCTATTCCCATTCTCACGCGCATGTACTCTTTGGAGATTTTTTCGTCTGCAGATTTTAAGCCGTTATGTCCGCCATGTCCGCCACCAAACTTAAAACGGATGGCTCCAAATGGAAGATCTAAATCGTCATGGATAATCACAACTTTATCGATTTTATAAAAATTTTTTACCTGTGCTATTGCTATGCCGGAGAGATTCATAAAAGTAAGCGGTTTGAGTAGAAAATATTCAGAAAATTTATAGAGTTCTGCTTGGGAAGAGGAAGAGAGCTTCGAGGCTTTATTGCGTAAAATAAGTTCGTCAACAACCATAAAGCCGATGTTGTGACGCGTTTTTTCATAAGTCGGGCCAGGATTACCCAGTCCGACTATAAGCATGATTATTTAGCTTTAATGATACTTACTACAGCTACACGATCAGAATCTGTAAATGTAACATTATCAATTTTAGCTATATCTCTGATAAGTCTAGAATCGCCAACATCCATTGGAGTAACATCTACAACAATAGAATTTGGAACATTTTCAATCGCTGCTTTGACTCTTAAACGAGCTTTTGAAACATTTACAAGACCTTTGTTTTTAAGACCAAATGCAATACCTTCTGGTACAACTGGAACATGATAATGAGTTACAACACCCGGCTGTGCCACCATTAAATCAACATGTAAAAGATTACCTGTTACTGCATGTGACTCATATGATTGAACTACAACATTCATCACTTTACCGTTAACTGAAACTGGGAACGCTAAAGTCTCTTTGTTGCGAACAGTACGGATATATTCATTTGACTTAAATGCCGCATGAATATTTTCAAGACCTTTTCCGTAAATGTTTGCAATCAGATAACCATCACGGCGAAGCGCTTTTGTACCCTTCTTACCAATACTCTCTCTAATTATGCCTTCTAACATATGTAATCCTTAAATAAAAAATAGGCGCAATTATACTTAGTTAAGCTTTAAAAGCAGTTAAACTACTGTTTCAAATCAAAAAAGTCCCCATCATTTATTTGTCCGTTCACAGAACCGCTTTTGCTTGATGCGTCACCCGAAGTTAAACCGCTCATCTTAAGCTCTAAATCGGCCGGACTTGTTGCATTCTCTTTAGCCTGCTCTCTTGAGATAATTCCCTCATTATACAAATCTAAAAGTGACTGGTCAAAACTTTGAGATTTGTAGTGACTTTTCCCCTGTTCGATAGCATCACGAATCTCATGATCGCGATTCTCCATAATCAGTTTCTCAATTGTTGCATTGCGGATTAATATCTCCATAGCGGCGCGACGGCCTCCGTTAATCGTCTTCACCAATCTTTGTGAAACTATCCCCTGAAGCACTCCTGCAAGTGAGAGTCTCACGCGGTTTTGCTCATCTGTGGGAAACTGAGAGATAATACGGTTGATTGTCTCTTTTGCATCTATAGTATGAAGAGTTGAAAAAACCAAATGCCCCGTATCGGCTGCATGCAAGGCAAGATTAATTGTCTCTTTATCCCTCATCTCTCCCACCAAAATAATATCGGGATCTTCACGAAGCGCCGATTTTAACGCTGCTCCAAAAGAGAGGGTATCCTGTCCGACCGAACGCTGATTAATAATACACCCTTTATCTTTGTGAACAAACTCTATCGGATCCTCTATTGTTATGATGTGTTTTCTCTGCGTTTTGTTTACCTCATCGATAATCGAAGCTAAAGTGGTAGATTTTCCGCTCCCCGTCGCACCCGTCACCAAAACGATTCCGCTCTTTTTTGTAGTAAAACTTCTTAAAATTTCGGGTAAATGGTACTCTTCAAAGGTTGGAATAGTTATAGGAATAACACGAAACACGGCGGAGATTCCCTCCATCTGAAAGAACATGTTGACACGAAAACGATTCTCTTCATCAAAGGGATAAACGAAATCCATCTCTTTATTTTTTACAAACTCCGGAAATCTATTTTTTAAAAGCTCTTTTGCGAACATGAGAACATCGCTTTTTTCAAATATTCCACCCGAGAAGGCAACAATATCGCCGTCCTTATTTCTCATTCTGATTGCGGAGTTCGCCTTGATATGCAAATCGCTTCCCTTATTATCTATCATGGTTTTAAGGTAGGCTCGTATCTTTTTTGTCTGCTCGTAGGTTAACTTATCTACATCTATGCTGTAATCATCTTCGCTCATAATGCCTCCAAAATATCTCTAAAAGCATCTTTAAATGCATTTAATCCATCCGCTATCTGCGTCTCTATTACTCTATCAAAATCCACTCCGCATGCCGACACTTTTGCAAAATGCGCTTTTATAACTTCATCCGAAATCGGCAGAGCTTTTTGTTTTGCACCCTTGGCATGAAAAGCTTTTATAGTATCGATTGGAGCTGTGTTTACGCTGTTATATGCCAGAAGTCCACTCACATAATAGTGCGCCGGAAGCGAATCATCTTTTACTCCCGTGCTGGCAAAGAGCGTGCGGCAGCCCAAAACCCCCATCCCCTCAATTTTGTTGTAAATATCGGCGCTGTTATAAATTCCGGATAACGCCACATCAATACCATTTTTGGCAAGTTCTGCATCCAAAGCCCGGTCAACTCTACTCACAAAAATGCTTATAACAGTGTCAACGCCCTTACCATGTTTTGCCACACCCTCTTCAAATGCTTTTGCACAAAAGACAGCTTGAGCTTTTGAGAAGATGAGTGTTGCATTTACCGGAATTCCACATGCAGTGAGTTCTCTCATAGCTTCATATCCGGCATGTGTAGCCGGAACTTTTATCATTACATTCTTTTTACCGATTCTCTCAAAGAGTCTCTTTCCCTCAGCAATTGTAGCCTGCGCATCGTCGCAAAAGAAGGGGTCAACTTCGATACTCACATACCCGTCATCGCCTCTCTCATAAAGTGGTTTTAAAATATCTGCGGCTTTACTTATGTCGTAAATCGCCAAAGCCTCATACTTCTCCTTTGGAGAGAATGAACCTAAGGTTGCAAGCTGCTCTTTATAAGCGGGTGAGTTTAAAATAGCGTTTTTAAAAATAGCAGGATTGGAAGTCGCACCGTTGATTATCCCGTCATTTATCAACTCTTTGAACTCATTATCGAGATACTCTCTCTCGATAAAATCTGCCCATAACGAAAATTTTAAATCTTCTATATACATCTTTAATTCCTGAATAATTTTTCTAAATTATATCTCTAATTTACCTCTTTTTTTTAAATAAAACAAAAAATAAAATCAGAGTATGAATGAGTGTCAAGGCAAAAAGAACTTCACTGTTTACAAAATTCTGCTTATCGGAGATATTAAAAAAGAGAGAAATATCATAAATAGGTGCATCTAAATATCTAAACAAAAAAGTAATAAGCAGGGCAATAGTTCCACATGCCAAAAAAGATTTGATTGTAAAATTTATATTTTGCTTATGAATAAAATGAATCACGCCAAAGAGCGTTAAAAAGTAAAAAATATAGGCACTGAACGAAAAAATGAGAACCAGAGAGTAGTTTAAAAATATCAGATAGATACATAAAAGTTTGCCGTTTAAAAAGCTGCTTCTATAAACAGATAGAGACAGAAAATAGATGATTTGCAAAAAAAGTAAAAAAAAGTATTGCGAAAAATAGATGAGAGAGGCTGAGACTAAAAAGTGAATGAGAGTAAGCTCTACAAAATATTTTTTATCTGCTCTCATATAATTTTTTTAATATCTCCACTCTGAATATAGAGCCCTCCGGAGATGTCTCAACACTTATATCCCCATGAAACTGCTTTTGAACAATCATCTGGCTCATGTAGAGACCAAGTCCTGTTCCGTTTTTTCCCTTTGTGCTAAAGTAGGGTTCAAAAATTTTTACTACATTTTCATCACTTATTCCATTCGCATTATCTTTAACAAATATCAAAAGCTTATCGGCTTTATCTTCCGTATAAATCGTGATTTTTGGCTCACTTTGCGTGGAATTTTTTAGAGCATCAATCGCATTGTTAAGTAAATTAAGCAAAACTTGAACCATCTCGTTTATGTAGGTATGGATTATCAGCTCCTCACTCTTTTGAACAATAATTTGTATTGCTCCATCACTCACCCTAGGGAGTATAAAATTTATCGCCTTTTGAAGCAGTGCATCCACCTCTATTTCACTCAACTCTTTATTCGGGTGGAAATATGTTTGAAAATCATCTATGGTATCTGAGAGGTAGATGATAGTGTCGCTTATCTGAGCCAGTGTTTTGTCAATTTCTCTCATCTTGTGTCCCTTACTGAGCATCTGCTCAAACTGATAATTAGCAATCTTGAGTGTAATCATAGAGAGCGGTTGCCTCCACTGATGTGCTATCATGTTTATCATTTCGCCCATAACCGCCTGTTTGGATTGAACGGTAAGAAGCTTATCTTTTTGAAAAAGCTCCACTATTTTATCTTCAACTTTTACTTCCAGCGACTCAGCCAACTCCACCAACTCTACAGTTTTCTCTTTTACCTGTCTCTCTAATTCTGCGTTAAAATTTAAAAACCTTGCCTGCTGTTCAACAATTAAATCTCTGGCCTCACTCATTTTCATCTTATAAAAATAGACAATCGCACTTACAACCAGCAAAACAACAGAGATATAAGTTACCTGAAACAAAGAATATTTTACCTCTATAAAACCTTGCACCGGAGCAATTAATATCATGAAGAGAAGAAATATAAACCAATAGATACCGTAATGTTTTTTTTGAAAATATAAAAGTACTATCGGATAGGTGTAAATCCATGTGTGTTTCATTTGTTCCGGGTCGCTTATGTATATGATTGCTAATAGTAGAAATGTACACTGAACGGTGATTATCATCGCCACTTTGTCAAATGCACTCCTATATTTTCTAAGAGCAAAAAACATAAGCACATTCATAAGAAGTAAAAAAGACTCTAATGGCACAAAACCTGAAATATCTCTCACTGTATTGACCATAATCCCATAAATAAATGCTGTAGCAGAGAGGATAAGAGCAATGTTTATCATCTGATAAGCACTTTTTAAATCAATCTGAGAGTCATCAAACACAAATCCGCTTGTGAAAAAATTTTCTATATTTAATTTCATGTTAAACCTCATACTATGGTAAATAAATCTTATCTAAAAGTTCTTTATATTCTTGAATGGCGTCACTCTCAACCGTTATTCCGCCGCCGCTTTTATAAATAAATCCATCTTCTGTTTTTTCAATAAAACGAATCATCACTCCGCTGTCAAACCTCTCTCCGTCATATACCCCAAAAACACCGCTAAAAAAGCCTCTCTCATACTCTTCTGTCTCCTGGATTATTTTTAGTGTGCTTTTTTTTGGCGCACCGCTTATGCTTCCCGCCGGAAGGAGTGATTTTAAAATATCGCCGATTCGCCCATACCAATCCTCCCCGACATGCCCGCTTATATGTGAGCTAATTTGCAAAAGCCTCTTCTCCCCGGCCTCTATTGTCTCAACATATCTAAACTTTTCTACCTTTACATGCGTTGCCACGATGGATAAATCATTGCGAAGCAAATCCACAACCATTACATGTTCCGCCATCTCTTTTTGGTTATTTAAGATTATTTGCTCCGCATGTGGGATGGAGGCGTCAATTGTCCCCTTCATCGGGAAAGTGTTGATTTTACCACCCTCTATTTGTATAAATTTCTCAGGCGAGAAACAGACAAACTTATCTTTAAATCTCAACTTGTAATGCGCAGAGGCATGTGCAAATATCTCTTTTAAAGTAAGTGTGGTTTTGATTTTTGTGGGCTGCGTGAGATTGAGCAGATAGGTCTCGCCTGCTTCTATTTTTTTTATAACTCTATCAAATTTCTTTTTATATGCATCGAAGGAGAGAGGCACTTTTTGCAGAGTTTTTCCATGCGGTGTGAAAATATAATTTTCATTAATGGTAAATTCAATATCCTCTTTTTGCAAATCTTCTAAAAGTATGACTTCCAAATTCTCAGCTTTAAAATCAGAGATAAAAAGAAAAGATTTCCTCTCCTTACCCAGAGAATTGAGAAGCTCAAACTGCATTTACGAGATAAGTTTTTTGAGTATTGCCATTCGGATGGAGACGCCGTTTGTCACCTGCTCAAGAACTTTACATCTTCTATCTGCCAAAAGTGCATCGCAAATATCCACATTTCTGTGTACGGGACCGGGATGAAGCAAGATGATATCGCGATCTCCGACAAGTTCCGAGGTGATACAAAAATCACTTGCATAATCTTTGAGCGAAGCATAGTTTTGCGATGCATGTCGCTCTGTCTGCGTTCTCAAACTCATAATTGCATCCACCTCATCGATAATCTCTTTTATGTAGTGGGTAGTTTTAAGCGTAGTTTTTGGTAAAAATTGAGGAGGTGCAACCAAAATTACTTCCATGCCAAATCTGGTCAAAAGCTCAATATTCGAATTGGCAACTCGCGAATTTTTTATATCTCCGACGATTGCTATTTTTCTGCCTTTCACATCACCAAAATGTTCTCTCAAAGTGTAAAGGTCTAAAAGTGCCTGAGTCGGATGTGCATGTGCGCCATCTCCGGCATTTATGATTGAGGCGTTTGTATGGTCGGAGAGTATTTTAGGAACACCTGCGTTTTGATGACGAACGATTATCGCATGTGGACCCATCGCATCCAAATTCATCGCGGTATCCACCAGAGTTTCACCCTTTGCCGTCGAACTTTTCGCAACATCAAGGTGAACCATCTCCGCACCAAGCCTTTTTGCAGCTATCTCAAAAGAGCTTCGTGTTCTGGTTGAATTTTCAAAAAAGAGAGTAATGATGATCTTATCTTGCAAAATTCTATCAAATCTGCCGTCACTAAACCTCTTTGCATCGGCTAAAATCTCTTCGATTTCTTGTATTGTAAAATCGTCTGTGCGAATTAAATGTTTCATTTTTTACTTCTTCTTATTTTTCATAGATTATACAAAACATCACATATTTTTACAATATCATCGTCCACTTTGAGAACTATTTGATTCGTTTTTAAAAAATAGGGTTCGGAGGTAATTTTAAAGCTTTCATGGTTATCTCTGCAGTTAAAAGCCACGGCATGCGGAATATTTTTCTCTTGCAAAACTTTCTTACTCAGCAAAGTATCGTTGATGCAGCCAAGTGAACAATGCGTTACCAAAAGTGCAACTGCATCAAGATGCGTGATTAAATCTATAATCATGTACTTCTCATCGAGAGGTACAAAAAGCCCGCCTGCACCCTCTATAATCACAACATCGCAAGATGCTTCCATCTCTTCAACCGCACGAATTATTTTTTTTAACTCAAGGGGAGTGTTGTTTGAAGCCACAAACGGAGCCGCCGCCAATGCATATGTTATCGGGACAATATCATCCACTTCCAAAGACCACAACTTAGGATTAAGCTGTTTTACACACTCCAAAAGCTCTTCCCCGTCAGGTGCAAAATCATTTACAACACCCGTTTCTATAGGCTTAATTACCCCCACCAAAAGTCCACGCGAAGCAAATTCTTTTAAGAGCAGTTTCGTCGTATATGTTTTGCCGATATTGGTGTTTGTAGCAGTTACGAAGATTCTTTTTTTCATAGTATTTCCACATGCAGGAGTGATTCTACAATCACTCCGATTTAATTTTTTACACTCATTTTTTAACTTTTTTAACTTTGAAATTTTATCAAGATTTCATGCGCTAAACTCTTCTAAACTCACTTTTTTGATGGTCATAATCAAATATTTCAATCCCTGTTTTTCTTATATTTTCACTCCATTGTTCTATCTTTTCTTGAGAAGAACTATGACTTTTTAAAGCATTTCTTTCTATGAGTTCAAATTCATTTCTAAGGGTTGTCGGCATAATCGCAGGGTCATCTGTGTTGACACAAACTTTCATTCGAGAATTTCGGATTCCAAATCTATTAAATTTCCCATCCTTAGGTTTTAAATCATCATCTTCAATTGGATTCCATCTGTAAATCGGGTGTTCATCATATGAGTCAATATGAGCGATATAAACATTTGATGATGGATTTGTTTCTATAACAATTCCTTTATCACAAAATTTTTGTATCAGTCTGTCTTGCACAGCTTCTATCAAATCTAAATCGTCATCGGTTATAAAGTATCTATGAAATCCATCTCTATTGACATTGTCGTACTCTATTTTTAAGACCTCATCCCCTTTTTTTCTTACATCTTCACATGTATGATATTTTTTAAATATCGCTGTTGCCACTTCATAGTGAGGGTATTTCTCTTTATCAAAAAGGTTTGGTTCGATATATTCATCTCTCTTTGCAAAATCTTTATCATCAAACATCACAAAAGGGCAATACTCTCTTAATTTCCAAGCTTTATACATGTCATCTATCGTTGCCTCAAAATTACCGTATATATCTTTGAATAATTCCAATGCTACTTTTTCGTACTTTGATTTTAGTCTATCGGTAAATTGAAAATATCCATCTATCTCGTTCGCTTGATGATAGAGCCACACAAGGTTGTCAAGATGCTCATGCTGTGTAACAAATATATCTCCATTCAACTCGCACCACTTTTTCGGATTGAGTCCAATAGCTAGTGCATGTCCTAGTCGGTCTCTATCATTCATGTGGTAAAACTTCACCGTTTCATGTACTTTTCTCATACCGGTGACAATATAGTTGAAGTCCTCTCCGGCATGAACAGAGAGTCGTAACTTATAATTTTCTACAAAATCATGTCCGTCTCTTTGATACTTGATATAGTCATCCCTAAAATCATCTAGCTTTTTTATATCTCTTCGCAAGTATTTGATGATAGGAGCAAAAACCTCTGGCGGTGTTCTGTTTTCATCACCTGCCACATCGATAGTTGTGATAAGTTTTGAAAGGTCTATATATTTATCTGCTAAATATTTTTCATTCTTGAGTACCTCTATTTTATCAGCATAAAATTTTCTATAAAAATCAAATTTGCTTACTATGTTTGCCTCTTTATACAAAAAATTATTGAATTTTATCGCTTGTTTTTTGAGCTTTTCTCTTAGGTAATAAAATCTATAAAGTCTAATCCCTGATTGTGTATTTTTTGTTTTCTCAACTTCTCTTACAAAATGCACACAAAAATGATAGTTTCTTTCAGAAATATTGGTATCCAAAAAATATTTTTGATGTGTTTGTTTTACATTTGAAGACTCTCTTTTTATTATCTCTTTATCAAATGCAAGTTTATATCTTATCATTTCATCATTAGCAACTGCATCTGGTGCTATTTTCGCTTCTACTTTTGTAGTACCGTTTGAGATAATATTTGAAGCCACATTTTGAAATCTATTTGGTTCTTGCTTTCTAATTGTTGAACCAAAAAACTCAGAAAAATGAGAAAGTCCAATATTTTGCGACATCACCATGTAAGAGCGAAGAATATTTGTCGCATGTAAAAAAACTTTAATAACTCTCTGCAAATCTCTGACATTCTTTTCTGTGAGATATAAATCAAATAGTAAAATATTGTAGATAAACCATAGCTTATTTGTATAGCCGCCTTTTTTATACTCTATTACTTCTTTAAGCAGTTCATTTTTTACGGTGAGGCTATATTTGGATGAGAGTTTTTCCAGAATATCAAAAGAGGCAAAATCTACATCTATCATAGTCAATCTGCCATACTTTGCTAAACTACTTAAATTTTGTTTGATGTTTATATCGTGCTGTTTACCCTCAGCTGCTGTATTAATGATGCTCACACAATATTTCATAATGTCGATAAGATTTCCTAAAGATATGTTGCCGTTGTTGATGTAGGAAAATTCATTTATTCTAGGCAAGGTATCAAAAACTTTATCGGTATAAAAAATTTCATTTGTAGGATTTGAAAGCAAAGCGACAAAGTTTAAAGCTTCGCTATTGCTGCCGCCTAAATGTATGTGGTTGTCGGCGTACTCTTTGAACTCTCTATTTGTATTGAGACCAAGAGGCGTGATATATTTTGCATAATCTTTGATGTTTTGCAAAGGCAGTTTATTGGAATTATAAAGTTTTGCCAGTTTGTACCCTATGACATTAAAAGGGTGAATTTTATTGATAAGAGAGCTGTAACTACCTAGTATCTCTTTTTTTGCATAGATATGATTACCGTCAAATTTAAGATAATAATCAAACAAAGCATCAAAAAAATCTAACTTGTAATCAAGTGCAAAATCTTTTGAATTGCTTTGTGACAAAGTATGTTGCATGCTGTTTTCAATAGCACCTTTTCTAAAAGCATTTGGATAAAAATCTCTTACTCCATGTTCATATGAGTTATTTTTTTGGCTTAGATTGTCATATGAGTTTGCATGGAGCAACTCATTTAGTATCTTATCGCTTCTGAGAAGTACGATGTTTGAGATGTCTTTTAGGTTGTTTTTAAGCATTAGTTGCCATATACCAAACTTTCATATTCTTCAAATAAATTAGAATCTCTCAACCGTGGATGAAAAATTTTACTATCATTAAAAAGTAATTCAAATATTTTGTGAAATCTATTTTTTTTATTAGAGAGTAATTTTTTAGATATATTCTGCTCATCCTTATTTAAACTTTTGAACAACTCAATCATAGATGCAAAATATACTTCATAACAATCATCAATTGAAACACCTTCTTTGTATGTATCACTAGCAAAATATTTACTATAAATAGCCCCGAACTTACGACCTATCTTTGCTTCTGACAATCCTTCTATTCCTTTGAAAGTATTGAAAGTAATATTGATTTTTGATGTCTCTCTAACAAATGATAATTCTTTTAATTTTGAACTACCATGAGGAAATAAAATATGTGAAATTATTGGATGAAAGAAGAGTGCTCTAGTCAAAGAGTTTTCTTTCTCAAACATTGGTTTTATGTTTAACAATGATGCAGAAGTTTTAGATAAAATATTTTCTAAGTTAAATTTTTCACCTATCGCAATATTAACATTTGCGACTTTTTCTTTACCACTCTCAAAAAAAGCTATTGAATTGATGAACATTAGTACAATTCTTTGTAAATAAATAATTGGATTACTTTCTTCTAATTCATTAAGCTTCACCCCTTTATACTGACCATTTACAACAACTTGTTTATCTAAAATTTTTATTTTTTCAATATTCTCAAAAAATTTATATACTATTTCAAATAAAGAGATTGAATTTAATTCTACATTCCCTAAAAATACATTCCTCCAAATTGATATGGCTTTTGATAATTCAGTCAAATCATATTTATTTTCTGATTCATTTATTTCATCTGCATCATCATCTTCAAATTTTTCATCTTTATATCTATTATTTGTTAAGAACTCCGAACCAAATGGAATTTTATAAGCAATTTTTTTTAAGTTTTTATTTTCTTCTCGTATAAATTTTTCATCTACATTTATTAAAATGTTATTAAATTTATCTGACAATAATTTATCTTTTGCATCTTCGCTCGTTCTGTCATATAAAATAGAATATATCTCATCATTTAAAGCTTGAAAAGCGCCAATATTTTGAAACAAATTAACACTTTTTGGATTATATTTTTGAAAGTTATTTATAGTGTTATTTACATCAACAATCCACTCTTTTTTTATAAGATTTGGTCGAATGTGCAATGAAAAACTGTATATCATAGATTCCAAGAATTTACCGGAATAGATATAATTTCTTCTTTGATATGAAGAGTAATAGTCATTAAATGTAAATAAATCGATTATATAGTTAGATATATCTTTATACCCATCATCTTCATTTAGTATTTTTTGTAAACCCTCTGCTTTAATAGAGTGTTTGTCAACTGATATTTCAGCATTATGAAATTTTTTCATTGAACTAAATGATTTACTTGTAAATGCTTTATATAAATTATACATATCACCATCAAAAGATAAGTAATCATTATTTGCCAATATAGATAGTTCTTTCTTTTTTCTATCGTGAGAAAATTTATAAAAATCTGCTGTTTTCATAAAAGAATTTTTGTATATATTCATACTATTTTTAATGTCAGCAAGTTCTTCTTTATTCTCAAAATATTCTTTATAAATGTCTTTTTTACTATATAGATATTGTATAAAATCTCTCGTATTATTAGAAAAAACTTGAAAATAAAATTCTTCGCGATTAATACCCATATTTATATGTTTCAATTCAAAATTTTCTATATTAAGCAACGACTCTGACAGTTTATCAGACAACACAATAGTAATTTTATACTCATTTTTTATAGTATCTATATCTTTCAGCTGTATTTGATATTCGCTTGGAAAGATTTTACGAAGATACTGTTCAACAAGATTATCAATCAGTTCTTTTTTTTCTTTATACACTAATGATTCTTTAAGTTCTGCGGTATCTTTGTTTATTTTATCTAAATACTCCATATCCTTTAAGAACTCTATTTTATCCATAAATCTTGTCTCTACAATCTCCCTATAAAGCTTCATATCCCCTGCAACTATAGGGATAAGATACGGAGAAGCTAGATATTTTCTTACCACTTCAAGGACATCAAACCCTTTGTCAAATGCCATGTCTACATCATCTATTAACATTACAATTGCTCGAGAATTATCAAATAATGTGCAAACTTCTCTAAAAAATTCATGTGCGTATTGTTCCAATTTCAAGCTAGATTTGTTTGAAGCAATCTCTTCTATTCCTATATCATCGGATAATGTTTTTACTGCACTTAGTGATTTTGAAAGATGATCTAAAGCTTTAAAATAACCATCAAGATTTTTTCCTTCAGAGTTTGTTTTGTTTAAATCATCATTCACTTTTTCAACTATTCTAGCTAAAACCACTCCTAAAAACTTTTCTGCATGTTCGAGCAATGTTGGATCAACGGGTTTTAAAAATATATACTTAGGTCTATTGGTATCTTTTTCATTTAGGCAGTTAGTATTATTTTTACACTCTAATACATTGTAATAATGCTGTATATTTATCATAAATGCAGTTTTACCCACACCTCTATTACCATCTATAAAAATAGTATCATGAAATCTACAGTCGGTTATATCTGTTGTATTAGCACTTACTTTATGTTCTTGTAAAATTTTAGATACTTTCTTAAAAGCCTCTATTTGGAAAAGTTCCTCTTTTGTTTGATACCTTTGTGCCTTATTCGCTTCGTTTATATTGATAATAATTTCACTCATCTGTAAGTCCTACCTCTGTATTTGATTTTTATCTCTTTTTTTGTCTTGTTTCTATCTTTTTCAAGCAAATAGTTAATATAGAACCTTTCATTTCAAGAGTACTTTAAAAATTTCGTTCATCTTTTATTAACCTTATAATTATTAATTGATTGTACATTAGGCAACTTTAAAGTAGTGCTGAAACAAATTTTGTTGAGTTTTGCTTAGCTTTGTGTGTATTGTAGTTACAAAGACTTTTTTAATATTATTTTGTAATCTTGTTTTTACATCTTCTATATCCTTAAATTTTGATTTACTGTTTTTAGTATTTTTTTACTCTGCAGCAATAAATCAAAATGCCATCTCAGTTAAAATCGCTATTTTATAATTACCTCTTCTTTGCTATAATCTACCAACTATTAAAAGGCTTATATAAATGAATCATTTTGAAGAGTATTGCATATCTCCGGAAATAGCGGAGGTGATTTTTGAGAAGCAGAAAAATCAGAATACCATGTCAACCAGCACAGAATTAGAACTTATGCAAGATGTTGCACTCAAATATCCAAAAAAATACAAAGTTTATCTCCTAAATGATGATTACACATCCATGGAGTTTGTGATAGATATTTTAATGACTCTCTTTCATAAAAGTTATCAAGAGGCTGAGAATATAATGTTGGAAGTGCATAAAAAAGAGAGAGGTTTGTGTGGTATTTACACACATGAGATTGCAGAAACTAAGGTGATGCAGGTGAGCCGGAGAGCAAGAGACAATGGCTTTCCACTCAAAGCTATAATGGAAGAAGAGTAATGATTAGTCCAAGTTTAAATGAAATATTTCAAAAATCAATCCTATTTGCCAAAGCACTCAGACATGAGTATCTCACAGTGGAGCATCTTTTTTATCTCCTACTTAGCTCACCGGAGGGTGCACACATTATCACTCTCTCCGGCGGAGATGTAGTGAAGATGAAAGAGCTGCTCAAAAACTACATAACCACGAATATACAAGCTCTTCCTGAGGGGATAAACCTTGACCCTTATGAGAGTGTCGCTCTCTCAAGGCTCATTGACAATATGATAAAACATGTGCAAAGTGCCGGACAAACAAGTGCAGATGTGGGCGATTTGATAGCTGCCATGTACGATGAAGAGAACACATTCAGCACTAAGCTTTTGCATGAGTACCAAATTTCAAGGGTAGATATTTTGGAAATTATTTCTCACTCTGAGATACATGCAGAGACCGAGGAGCGTGAATCGTACTTGGATAAATACTCAATAAATCTTCTGGATAAGGCGAGAGAGGGCAGAATAGACCCGGTAATCGGAAGAGACAATGAAATAAAGAGAGTTACACAAGTTTTATGCAGAAGAAAAAAAAATAACCCTATTTTGGTGGGGGAAGCGGGCGTGGGCAAAACAGCCATTGCCGAGGGTCTTGCACTCAATATTGTAGCCGGAGAAGTACCGGAGATTATAAAAGAATCGCAACTTTACGCGCTTGATCTCGGTGCCATGTTAGCCGGAACAAAATATAGGGGCGATTTTGAGAAGAGACTCAAAGGCGTTATGGACGAGTTAAAAAAAATTCCGCATGCCATACTTTTTATCGATGAGATACACACGCTCATAGGAGCAGGTTCTACAAGCGGAACCATGGATGCCGCCAACCAACTTAAACCTGCCCTTGCTTCCGGCGAGCTGAAATGTATGGGTGCGACAACATTCGCTGAATACAGGAACGGTTTTGAAAAAGACAAGGCACTCAGCAGAAGATTTTCAAAAATAGACATTAATGAAGCATCCTCAAAAACAACTTTTCTTATTCTAAAAGGGCTTCAGGAGAAGTATGAAAAGCATCACGGTGTAACCTATACAGATAAAGCCCTAAAACGAGCTGTAGAACTCTCCAAAAGATATATAACGGATAGATTTTTACCGGATAAAGCGATAGATTTAATAGATGAAACTGCTGCCTCATTTCACCTCAAAAAGAACAAAAGAAGTAAAATAACAGCTACAGATATTGAAAAGACTATCTCAAATATTGTAGGAATATCGGGAGCTAAAGTAAATAAGGATGAAACTGCTTCTTTGATGCATTTAGAAGATGCGCTCAAAAAAAGAGTTATAGGTCAGGATAGTGCAGTTTTAACTGTAACAAATGCGATTAAAATATCAAAAGCGGGTCTCACTCCGGCAAATAAGCCCATAGCCTCATTTTTATTTTCGGGTCCGACTGGCGTTGGAAAAACTGAACTAGCAATTGCTCTAAGCCAAACACTCGGTATAAACTTTGAGCGATTTGATATGAGCGAATATATGGAAAAACATACTCTAAGCCGACTAGTGGGGGCACCTCCTGGGTATGTAGGATTTGAGCAGGGTGGACTTTTAACCGAAGCTATAAAAAAGCATCCCTACTCAGTTTTACTTTTGGATGAAATAGAAAAGGCACATCCGGATTTGGTAAATATTTTACTCCAGATTATGGATAGTGCGACTCTCACGGACAATAACGGGTACAAAGCGAACTTTTTAAATGTTATTCTAATTATGACATCCAATATCGGTGCAACAGCCAGAAGCGTAATGGGTTTTAATAAAGACAGCTCTATTTCCAAGAACGAAGAACTGAAATCGTTTTTTACTCCAGAATTTAGAAATAGACTCGATGCAATAGTTGAATTTAAACAACTAGGAGAAGAGACGGTTGAGGGCATTGTAAATAAATTTATCAATGAATTGAACAAAGAGTTAAAAAAGAAAAAAATCACCGTATCACTCAGCCATGAGGCTGTAAAATATATTGCTAAATCATCATACAGCATTGAGATGGGAGCAAGACCTATTAAGAGATTTATTCAAAATAGTATTACTAATAAATTAAGCGATGAAATACTTTTTGGAAAGCTTAAAAATGGCGGACATGTAGATGTTAATTACGAAAAAGAACTGATACTTGAATATACCGAAGTTAAATAAGCATAGCTTGGCATTTCCACATGCAAATGATGCGAATGAAGATGGTATCGTTGCATGGGGAGGTGATTTAAGCCCCTCAAGACTTATTCGAGCATATCAAAATGGAATTTTTCCGTGGTATGCAAAAGGTGACCCTATAATCTGGTGGTCGCCTAATCCAAGACTCATCATGGAGCTAGATGATTTTAAACTGAGCAAATCACTTAAGAAAAGCATGAAAAAATTTGAATACAAATTTGATACAAACTTTAAAAAAGTTATGCAAAAATGTGCCACAACTCCAAGAGAAAATCAAAATGGAACATGGATTCAAGAAGAGATTGTAGAAGCATACGAAGTACTTCATAGTCTAGGAGTTGCGCACTCTATTGAAAGTTATTTAGATGGTAAATTAGTTGGTGGTTTGTATGGTGTTGTTGTGGGTGGAGTATTTTGTGGAGAATCAATGTTTTCCCATGTAAATGATGCCTCAAAATCAGCCTATGCAATTTTGATCAAACATTTAAAATTATGGGGCTATGACTTTATAGATTGTCAGGTCCCTACAAATCATCTCAAGAGTTTAGGTGCGAAAGAGGTAACAAGAGACTATTTTTTAAATAGATTAAGCAAAGTTAATATGCAAAAAATTGAGAATGGATGGGTTATAAATAAATTACTATTGTATTAAGTGACATCTACAATTAATTTCTGACATAATTTCTAAAAATAGCTAGTAAAGTTTAATAACAGGATTGATGACAGATGAAGGATTGATTAAATTTGAGAACTAGGCAGCGACCTACATTTCCACACCTGAAAGATGCAGTATTATCAGCGATGAGAGGCTTAGCTTCTGGGTTCGGAATGGAGCCAGGCG
>CANMJR010000025.1 GCA_947498025.1 Helicobacteraceae bacterium | reverse complement strand
TCTAGTTAGATGTTTATAATTACTCATTTATTCCCTTATCTTTGGTCGGATTTTTGAAGCAAAGAGTTTAACATCTAACTACTTCAAAACCAAATCCTCAACTCTCATTTTTCAATTTTTAAGAGTTGCACTTCAGGTTTAAATTTTGGATGATTTGTTAGGTAATTTAAAATATTCAACATGAGTCCAAAAAATCAAACAAATAATTTTCAAAATTCAAACAATCAGACTGGTCAAGATTTTAATGGAGCAAACATTGGTTCTCAATATAATATTAATATAGATAATTTATTAGTAACGATTGATGAGGCAGGTATACATAATAATAAAATAATCAAAAAGCTACATATCGTATATTCTCAAAAAACTAAAACGATAGATAATCCAGAAAAAATCATAAACTGTATTGAAGATTTTCTTATACACAGAGAGCTAAATGAGGAAGCAACGGTTTTAATCAGTACAAATAACTTATTAACCTTCGAGCAAGCAATGCTTGAGAGTGAATCAGATAAGTTATATTTTGCCAGGCGCGCAAGAGAAGAAAAAAAATTATGTAAAAAAATAGAATTACTATTTGAATTGATTTTTAAAGAATATATATATTGCCAATTTTTTGATGAAAAAGAGTTCTTTTTACAAATTATTAAAAATTTATTGTTTCCTGACAATAAATACAAAAAAGAATATATAGGGCTAGTATCATTTCATAGAAGTACAAAATATAAGATTGGATTTAAAATTTTTAAAAAAGTTTTAGATGAAATATCTTTAGACGGTAAAGGGCATGAATACTTTTTGGAAAAACTTTATAAAGGTAATGAAATTTACACCGGAGAACTACATGAGTATTTAGCCATAGAATTTTATACAAGTGCTATTAATATTTATAAAAATTCTTATGAAAAAGAAGATTTTTTTTCAATTATTGATAAGTATTTAGGGATAGCTTAGCCACTTCTTCAAAACAGAACTCATCATAACAAGGCGTTACAAAATTAGCATCTAAATAGTCCTGTATCATATTCTTCTCTTTGATTGATAAATCTCTCTTTCTTATAGGTGTTAACTCATAGCTATTTTTATACTCTCGTTCTAAAGGCTTAGTCTCTAATGGTTTGTGGGTTTCAACTATTCTGTATCGTTCTTTGTCCTCATAATCCTCAAACAACTCAAGGATAGAGGACAGACTGCTCTGAAAAGAGTCAGAATCTATCCTGATATATTTATTTGATGTTGATAACATCTTTTTATTTCTCCTTTGTTCTGTAAATTTAAACTTATTAGACACCTAATCTCACCTATATAGCACTTTAGGGGATAGGTGCAGGCTCCGCCCGCTCCAAGTGCTATTACCCTTAAAGGGCTAATTGCACCATTGGTTTTTTGTATAAAAAACCTGACAATCTTTGTATGATTTTTAACCGTTCTGAGTGAAATTTTTGCCTGTTTTGCGATGTTTGCGTAGGTTAATTTAATCTTTTTGCGTAGAAGTGTCTCGACTGTGGCTTTGATGCGTGCAGAGGCTTTTAAACGTTTTATATCTGCCGTTCTTGCTGCTGATTTGCTTTGTCTTGATGTAACTTCTTTCTTATATTGTTCTTGAGATAAATTTTTAATTTTTCCGAAATTCATCGCTCCTCTTTTTTTTGTGAAGTTGTTTGCATTTTCTTCACAATATTGTAGAACGGATTTAATTATGGACTTTGGTTTGATTGGAGAATCGAATTGCTCGTTGATAAGCTCTGCTCTCTTTACGAGCTTCTCTTCCAGGTCTTTATGTTTTGCGATTGTATAGCCATAAAGTCTAAGCTCATTGAATAGATCTATATGGCGGCTTCCAGTGCTTTTTGATTTGTTCACATTGTATTGATACTTTTCATCTTTAATTATGAACTCTTGAAAGTCGCCTAAATCATAAGCAACATCATTATAGATTACTCTGAAGATCTCTTCATTTAAAAAATTCTTAGTCTGGTGATTCTGATATGCTTGATCTGCTCCAATGAGCTGCTTAATGCTGTTAACAATATCTTTGTAGTATTTGACTGCTTTGTGGTTTTCTTTGCTTACCGGCACATTGAGTAACCAGACTAAGTGTGCTTTGTTGTTGTGTTTGTTTAATGTTTGGATCGTAGGAGTAGGTAAGCCGACGGCGTTCCACTCTGTTAGCAGTTCTTCATCATCTATGTCCATGATAATCGCGTTAAAGTGGTGCCCTGTATTGAGTTGTATTTGATTGTATCTCTGAGGGTTCTTTATGAGGTACTTTATCGGCAAAATATTCATCCATCCATGTGTATGGAAGAGTCTTATCTTATTAAAGCGGTTCAGTGTTTTGCTAAGTTCGTTTTGAAAATCTTTCATCTACATAATCTTTGTGTTGATTTTGTAGGAGATAAAGAAACTTTAATAAAAGTGAGTGTACAATTACGGCAACTTTTAATTAAAGTGTTCGCTTTATAAGTTTTTCTAGTCGCGAAACTTGAGAAAAAAACTTATAAAGTTCTTCAATCTACCACTTCAAAAATCCCTAATTTTCATAGTTCTCTTTGTATGTAGCAGTATAATTATTTTGAAAGTTTTTTGCCTGAGCTGTACTATTGATACATATGATACTTATTTGATTATTATTTTATTTACTGAGTGATATTGCAGTGTAATTTTTTGAAGTATCTATTTTAAACTTAAATTTTTAAACTAATTAATAAAAGAATTTGTAATTCTTTTATTAAAAACCAAGCTTTTTTACTGAATCTCTTCCACTATCAGATGAAAGCTTTGCATATCTCATGGTTGATTTAATATCTTGGTGATTCATCAATTTTTGAATCGTCAAGATTGGGGTTTCATTTATAGCCAAATGAGAGGCAAAAGTATGCCGCAAACTATGCACTACTACTCTATTTTTTCTATCACCTAAATCTATATTTTCATTAAACAGTTCATTAAGCTTATTTCTTAATAGTTTTTGTAATTGTAATTGACTTCTTTTATACAGTTCATTCTTATTTTCCGAAACTCTTTTTTTTAATAATTCCGCTAGTTCATCACTAAAAAACATTTTATATGTAGTATCCGTTTTAAAGTCTTTTATTGTAATTATTTTATTTGAAAAGTCTATGTCATTGTATGATATATTATATACTCCACGGAGTCTTGCTCCAGTATTCAACAGTAGCTTTGTAAAAATAAAAAGTTCATTATCATGTTCTATTGCTTGATACAACTTTTTAATTTCTTGAAGTTCTAAATATTTTTCTCTATCGTTATCTACTTTTAAATTTTGAACTTGTAATACAATATTATCGATATTTTTTATTCTATTATTTTTAATTGCATATGCTATTACCGTTTTTAATTGAGATACTAATAAATTTATTGTTTTAGGAGCAAGGGTCTTTATCTTTATATTCTGAAATTCTCTTACATCATCTGCTACTATTTGTTCTACCGGCATGTCTCCATATAAAGGACTTAGATGTTTATTGTATGACTGTTTATCCAGTTCTATATGTTTATTATGTAGTTTTTTATGTTGATAGTAATAATCAAAGAGCTTATCTATAGTGTTGTCTTTGGTGAATCTTTTCTTTTTAGCTATTGCTGGCGGTTCTTCACCAAGTCGCTGCTTAGTAATAATCTCATTTCTTTTTTGGTTACAGTAAGCTTCACGCACACCCTCGCTATGCTTTCCTATTTTAAGCCAAACTTTTTTATCACCACTTTTATATGTAATATAATAAGTCTTCTCTCCAGACTCTAATTCGCTATAATAAACACCTTGAAATTTATTACTTTTTATTCTGCTCACAATCAAAATATCCTTTAAAAATCGTATCAGAAGTGTACCCTATATCTACCCTGATATCAATGAAATTGCATTTTTTGATGTTTATTGCATTTTATTATTTTTCATACAAGCCCTTGTATATAGGCTTTTAAGGCTTATTGCAGACTTTAAGGTTTATTCTACAATTCTAATAATACAGTATCTCGCCGTGTTACTTCAAACTTTTTGCATGCACTCTCAAATGCACCGCCCTCGCCTATGAGAATACACTTATGTTTTGCTCTCGTAATTGCGGTATAAATCAGCTTTGTGTTGTGCATGATAAAGTGGGTAAAGCTCATAGGAATCACTACGATGTCGTACTCCATTCCTTGGACTTTGTGGATTGTCAAAGCGTATGAGAGCATCAAAAGCGATTTTATCTCCTCATACTCATAGACGACCACGATATCCTCGCTAGGATAAAAGACAAATACCTGTTCATCCTCCTCTTCAATCTTAAAAAGCAGTCCGCTCATGCCGTTAAAAATGCGTCTCTGTGCCGAATCTTCGCCCATTTTAAACCCCTCCCCGCTCCATGAAGTCATATTCTCATTTTTGGTATGCACCACTTTGTCCATCAGCCGAAACTCTGAACCACCCTTTTTTACAAACTTTTTAGGGTTTGGGTTGAAATACTCCTGTAAAACTGTGTTAAGATTATTCGAGCCTAGAATTCCCCCTTTCATAGGCGTTATCACTTGAAAATAGTTGAGATACTCTTTTATCTCTTTGTTTTTAAGTCTGTATCTCGCTTTTTCAATATTCTCTAAAACTTTGTGCATTATCTCTGCGACTATTGCATTTGAGTTCTCTTCTCTTAATTCCTGCAACTCGTTGGATGAGAGCTGGTTTTTGAGCCCATAGTAGTTTTGTATTGAGACATCTATAAACTCAAAATCTTCATACTCTTTTTTATACTCCGGAACATTTCCAAGGCGTATCTCGTTTGCGATGAGCGTTATCGCCTGCTCTTCACTCTGTCTATAAATCTTTGTGAGTTTAACTATCGGGGCGATTTGAAGCGTCAAAGCATCACTCAAAACATTTCCGGCACCGATTGGTGGGAGTTGGGCATCGTCTCCGACTATGATAAGAATGGCGTTTTTATTTACCTTTGCCAAAAGCCGTGCAAAAAGAGATGAGTTTATCATTGATGCTTCATCAATCAGCAAAACCGCGTAAGGAAAGGTGTCTCTGGATTCATGTTTTACCAAAAGCGACTGAATCGTCGCACTCTCGTACCCCGTCGTATCCGCGATGCGTTGCGAGGCTATGCCGCTCAGCGCGCATGTCATAATCTCCTCTTTTTCGTAGCGGGTATTGAGTAAATCAAGTATTGTTTTGGATGTCGTGCTTTTTCCGGTTCCCGCATAACCGACCAAAAAGAGCAGAGATGCACCGTTATTTATAATCGCCACAGCCTCTTTTTGCTGCTCTCCGAGTTGAAGATTAGAACCGGCTAAAAAGGCATCCAAATCTTTTACGAAACCGCCGCTGTCAAGCTTTGCTCTTGTTTTAAAACTATCATACAAAAACTTCTCGGCATCATAAAGTCTGGCGGGAGAGACTCTCTCATTTTTCATAATGACAATGCTCTGCTCGGCAACTCTCTCGATGAGTGCCACTTCATAAAGATGGTTTTTGCCACTAAAACCTAAAAGCTCATTCAACCCGGAAAACAAAACCTCTTTTGCCACACAACTGTTGCCCTGCTGTTCGCAATAGTTCAAAAGCACAAAATCCATGGCAGAACTTATACGCCCCTCGTTTTCTCTCTCCACCCCCATTTTAAGAGCCAATTCGTCCGCCCGTTTAAAACCTATGGAGTTTATGGAGGTCAAAATATAGGGGTTGTTTTTTATCTTCTCACATGGATTCTCCACATCTTTCATAGCCGTTGCGATGGTTGTAAGAAGTGCGGGAGAGACATCGTAGGGGCTGAGAAATTCTCCGAACTCTCGCATGGAGCGAAACTGTTTCCAAGATGCCTGAATCTTTTTGAGCCGCTTCTCTTTTATGCCGTTAAACTCCAAAAGTCTCTCGATGTCGTTGTCCAAAATATCAATCAGTTTTTCACTCCCGAAGTGCTCGATAAGCTCGGCACTGAGGCTCTTTGTAAACCCTTTGATGATTTTGTTGAGAAAGAAAAAGAGTTGATTCTGGTTTACTTTTATGGAGTCAAATTTAAAGGTTTTGCCATGTTTTTTATGCTCCTGCCAAACGCCCTTTAAGGTTATGGCAGAGCCCTTGAGATGCGACACATCGCTCTCAAAATAGGTTCCGCTAATCTTTTCGCCGCCCTTGAGTACGGCAATAAAAAAACCATCCTCTTCAAACAAGATTTTGTCGATTTGACCTATGAGAGTTTCGCTCAATTTTGTACGCCCTCGGCAGAAATTTTGACGCCATTATAGAGTTTTAAAGCTTTTTTTGTCATTGAGGAGATTCCGGCTTCATGGAGCGTTTCATATGCTACCCAAGTAACATCCTCCGGAGTGGAATTCAAACTGTAAACATGCACTTCAAGGCGATATCTCGTCACGGCATGTGCGAATGTACCCAACAAATTTTTTTCATAAAACGAACTCTCAATATTTGGAAGTTCAAGCATATCTTTGTACATCCCCTTATGTGAACGCTTCATAGCGATTTTTCCATCTTTCACACAGACACCGAAATGAAGTTTTTTGTTCTCATAGTTTTTCTTTTGAGTTTTGTAGTATTTATCAGGCTCACTTGAACCTTGGCATGCCTCATTTAAAGGGCAAACTTCGCATGTAGGGCTTTTAGGCAAACAAACCATCGCGCCCAAATCCATAAGAGCAAGGTTGTGAGAAGTGGGATTTGAACTATTTAAAAATCCATCTGCCAACTCCCACAAAAAAGCCTCTTTTACATCTTCTTCACCAAAGTAACGAGCCAAAACCCGAGCAATATTTGTATCGACCACGCTCACACACTGAGCGTACCCAAAACTGCAAATCGCACTCGCCGTGTAGCGACCGACTCCAGGGAGTTTTTGCAAGGATTTTAAATCTTGCGGAAGCCCATCCACACAAAGCTTCGCACTCGCATGCAGATTCTTCGCCCGACGATAATACCCAAGCCCGCTCCACATACCAAACACCTCTTCAAGTGGAGCTTGTGCAAGTGCAAACAATGAAGGAAACTTCTCTAAAAACTGAAAATAATACTCCTCCAAAACCCGCTTCACCTGCGTCTGTTGCAACATCACTTCACTCACATAGACATGGTAAACATTTTCCGTATTACGCCAAGGCAAATCCTTGCGACCATGTATTTCGTACCAAGATAGAAGTTTGTTTTGTGTGCTTTGGAAGTGGGATTTTGACAAAAAAAGTTCTCTCTTACTGATTAAATTTATTTAATTTTTTCAATATCTCTAAACACTCTTCATATGCTTCAGCTTTACCACCAATATATTCATTGAAACCAAACTTTTCAATATCCGTTGATTCCCATAATTCTTCTTTGTATTGACTTCTGTACTCTTTAGCCAAATCAGCTATGTGCTGAACTGCTTCATTGTTTATTATTTTTTCAATAAAGCCTTTTGACATCAATTGCAGCGTGTCTGAATCTAAATTTTGAAGATTTTCTACTAACTCAAAGTCTTTAAACTTATCATTCTCTAAAACTTCATCAAGCATTTCCTGAGAAAATTCAATATCATACAGTTCATAATCTTTATCAAAATTTGTACAAACTATTTTAAATGGAAAAGAAAAAGATGAATTATCTAGCAAATATTTTAAAATTTTTAGTACTAATTCTCTTGTGATTGGCATCAAGATTCCTAATTATTTATTTTTCTAAATAAATTTGTTTAACATAACTGTTGTTAAGCCAAAAACAATGTTTTGTATATTTCTCGGCTTGCGTCATTTTGTCTTTTATTGGTAATTCAATAACATCATTCGCATTGACTGCATGAGGTCTTACATGAGATATAGAACTAAATTTTTTAGATGGAAAATTTGTTACTCTTGTTTTTTTGCCATTCTTATTTGTTTTAAAATTTTTTACAATCTCTCCACTCAAGACTACTTGTTTTGTTTGCTCCCATACCCTTTGCACTTCGCAAATATCTTTATATGGCATATTCCAAAATTTTACCTTTTTTAAAACAAGTTGCTCTTCCTCAAATTTAAAAAAAACAAACAAAAATTTATGTTCTAGAATATCTTTCATATCAGATTCTTCCCAGTTTTGTGAAAGAAGTTCTGTATATTTAAATATTGGAAAAGAAATATCTTCAGCTGGAAGATTGTTCTCTTTTAGGCGCACAGTTTTAACTATAATATCTGCCTTTGAAAACTCTTCAATCTCTTTGTTTAATTCAATTCCTAAAATTGCTTTTGAAAGATTTGCATAAAAATTTTTTGCTTTTTGATTTATTGGGATATCGAGCAGTAGTAAAATTTCTAAAATCGTCTTGCCGTAATAAGATTTAAATTTTGAAACCACTATCTCTTCTAATGAAGATGATTTTACAACCTCTAAAGAGGAAATAATTTTTCCATATATTGGATTTTTATTAGAAAGCGAGGCTATAATGTGGTTAACATACCCCTGCTTCAGCGAGTAAGCTCTTTGTTTCGCTTTTATTTGCGCAAATGGCTGTTCCCGTAAATTTCCACCTTTTGAACCCTTCGTACAAGCTCCCAAATAAAGCGTATCTCCTTCAGAGAGCTCATGTGCTTTTCCACTCTTTATTTTATTTGTGATGAACTCCCAGTCATTTTTGATAATCTCTAAATCAATTTCAGGAAAATTCCACTCATCTACTATTTCTATTTTATAATCTAAAAAGTTTTTTTCTAATTCATGAAAATAAAAAATCAAAAGTAAGTTTTTGTTTTTTTTCCAAAAAGAGCTATTGTCAAAAGTTTGCTCGGCAACTTCCATAAAATTAATTATGTTTAAAACTAATCTTTCTTTTGAAACATATTGAAGTTTCTTTAATCTTTTTATCGGAGATGTTTTTAATTCAAGTGCAACTTCTTTAAAATCAGCTTCAGAGTTTGAATTTGGTTCATACAAAAAATAATACTTTTCTAAAATCTGACCAAAATTTCCTTTGTTTTTTATTTTATCAGGTTCTAGGAGCTCTTCACATTTAAGCCTTAGTGTTTGATGAATCAATTTCTTAGCGTAGGCGATAATAGAAGCTTTGCTATGTATGTCGTACGGAAATTTAGTCATTATGCTAATTCTTCTAGTAATTTTTTCCCAAGCTTCTCAACAACTCCAACAACTAAAGCATTGCCCATCAAAAAAGCTCTTTTTGTGTCACTTACACCAGCTGTATGATTATCTGGAAACATGTTTAGTCTTTCAAGCTCTAAAGGTGTTAATCTTCTATATTTTCCATTTATATATACAACATGTTTAAACCTTGATGCGCTTGTTCCACCTTCTCCTGTAATAATTGTTCGAGATGGCTTATTAACACAATCAGGAAAGCCCATACTACCCTCGGTGTATAAATATTTATGTCCAGTTACTTTATGAGTTCGTTCAATAGATTTAGAACCTTTGTGGTATTTCCATTTTTCAAGCTCATCATCACTTATATAAAACTCTTTGGATATCTCTTTTTCATCTTGCAAAAAATCACCCAAAACACTAAAGTTTTCTTCATAATCAGCTTTACACAGAGATGTGTAATAGTTGCCATTCACCATATATCCTGCATCTAAAAAAGCATTTTGTTTTGGTGTTTCTTTGTTGAAATTATTTGTTATATCTACTAAATCATCACTTAGTTTAGCTGATTTTATATTCTCACTTTGTATCTCTTGAATTGAAAATGCTTTGGCAAACAATCCAACTTTTGTCAATATATCTACTGAACTATTCGTTTGTAAAATATTATAAAGATTTGTATTCTTTTTATATGCTGTGATAAAAATTCGTTTTCTTCTTTGGGGCATTCCATATTCACTGGCATTTATCACACGCCATTCAACGGCATAGCCTAGTGAGTTTAATGAAGATAAAATAATTGCAAAATCCCTACCTCTTTGTTTTGCAGGAGATTTTAAAAGTCGGTCAACATTTTCTAGCATTAAATATTTAGGTGCATTCTCTTTTTTACTTTCTAATATCCTATATATTTCCCACCACAATACACCCTTTTTTCCGATGATGCCATGTGAATTTTTTAATGTACTTGCTACAGAATAGTCTTGGCAAGGGAAACCACCTACCAATAAATCATGATTAGGAATGTCTTCAGTTTCAACCGTAGTTATATCTTCATTAGAATGATTTTCATACCCAAATCTAGCACAATAAATATCAGAGGCATGCTGTACTTTTGTAGATGGTTCCCATTGATTACTCCACACAATATCGTAAAGGGTATCTGTAGTTCTAGCTCTTTGTAAACCTATGCGAAAACCACCTACACCTGCAAACAATTCAACAGTTCTCATCTTCTTAAATTGTTGCATTTGCATATTCATAATTAAATCTTCTTCTAAATTGTATGTAAATAAATTAGGTATTTTCATGGTATCTCCAAATATATTTGGAAGATACTATACTAAAATCAAATGATGTTCAAAATTTATTGCAAATTGCAATAAATTTTACGCTTTCACCCTCATATTTCGCTCTTCTTCTTGTGCTTTATAAAGTTCCGCACACCCTTTTGAGAGTTCTCTGATTTTTAGGATGTAGTTTTGTCGCTCTGTTTGGCTGATTGCTTTTCTTGCATCGAGGACATTAAAAGTGTTTGCGGCAACCATGCATAAATCGTATGCCGGAAGTGGCAGACCTGCTTCAATTGTGCGTAAACATTCGTTGCTTTTTGCGTTGAACTCTGCAAAGAGCATTGCCGTGTCGGCTACTTCAAAGTTGTATTTGCTGAACTCTATTTCAGCCTCTTTGTGAACATCACGGTAGAGCGTTTTGCCATGTGCGTTTTCGCCCCAGACGATGTCAAAAACTGTGTCCACACCTTGAAGGTACATTGCAAGTCGCTCTGTTCCGTAAGTGATTTCAACTGCTACAGGATTACACTCGATTCCGCCTACTTGTTGAAAGTAAGTAAACTGTGTCACTTCCATTCCGTTGAGCCAAACTTCCCAGCCAAGTCCCCATGCCCCAAGCGTTGGCGATTCCCAGTTGTCCTCTACAAAACGGATATCATGCTGTGAAACATCAAGACCCAAATACTCCAAAGATTTGAGATAAAGCTCTTGAATGTTGTCAGGAGAGGGTTTAATGAGTGCTTGAAACTGGTAGTAGCTTCCAAGTCTGTTTGGGTTTTCTCCATATCTTCCATCTGTTGGACGACGAGACGGTGCGACATACGCCACCGACCATGGAGTCGAATCAAGTGAACGAAGAAAAGTAGCTGGATGAAATGTCCCAGCACCTGCTGGAATATCGTAAGGTTGCACGATGTTGCACCCTTGTTTCATCCAAAATTCTTGTAGTTTGAGTAACATTTCGCTAAAAGTAATCATGTAGTAGTGCCTCTTATAAATAATTGCGAAATTATACCTCAGATGACGACGGCTGGAACTTAAATCAGCTTACAAATAATGTCGCCGACCTCTTTATTTAAAGAGTTCGCTACGACTTGGCATTTTACTTTGAGCAAGAAGCAGATATTTTTTCTGTGAGATGGGGTTAAACATTCGTAATTTCCCATCCCTTTGGATAGTACTAAATCTACACTATCAAAGAGTTGCTTGGAATGTGGATTTGCACGAGAGTAGAAAAATCCAGGAGTGTTTACTCCGCTGTCCACAATTTCGCAGAGATTGTCAAATCCTGCAGCCAGAGCTTCTTTCATAGTTACATCGTTGATAATCGGGTTGCCACGCACCATGTAGTAATAATTTACATGCGGAAATAACTCTTTGAGCGTCTCAAGAAACATGTAATCAAAGATGTGCTCGCCCACATTATCACCGATAATTAAAACACTCTTGGCATGTGAAAGTTGCAAGGCTAGTTTTTCAAAATCGTTACATGCAAACTCAGTATGAAAGATTTTCTCAAGCTCTTCTTCTAGGTCAAACTCCACTTCTGCCGCCAAATCGATAACATTTCCGGCGACTGCGATTTTTGTAGCAGTGAGGAGTTTGTTCTCTGAAAATAGAAGCTTCTCTTTAAGCAGTGGAATAAAGGAGAGTGCTTTTGCGGTTGAGAGTGCTTTTACTTCATCGTAGAGGTCTGTTTTATCGGCGATTTGTGCCATTTTTTCATAAACATAGGAGGCAATTTCGGGCGGGGATTGAGAAAAGGAGAACTCTCTGCTCATGGATTCAACCGTGGAGGTGAGTTCATAAGAGAGAGATTCAGATGCATTTATTGCATTTGCCACTTTGACGCTCTGGTTGATAATACAACCCACACATGCCTCATCTATGAGCATTGATTAACATCCCTCGAAAAATAAAGTTTTTCGTAGCTTTAGGGGGTTGTAGGGACAAATTGTCCCTGCCACTAAAACGGACGCGTTCGTTTTAGTGCGTAACATCAATTGGTATGTTCTTCGATTGCTTTATTCCACATGAGCTTATATTTTCTTCTCATAAACTCAACCTCTTGCTGGGAGAGCTTGAGCTGTTCCGTGAGTGTAGCTATCGTTTTTCTGTCTTCATCGTAAAGTTCTTGGAGCGACTCGAGAGCCTCTCTCAAAAACGCATTTTCATTCTTGACAGAAACGATAGTCTCATCTTTGGCATCTAAAACTTTTTCATGAAGGTTGATGATTGTGCCTATAGTTTTTTCTACAAACTGAGGATTCACTACCATATCTGCCGTGTTATGAGTCGAGAGAGTTCTTAGCTGCGCCGGAACCACCGACTGCGTGCCTTTGGAGGGGTCAATCAACCTCACACCGTCTTCCACTCTGATAGTGAGTTTTCCACGGTCGCACAAATCATCTATCTCTGAAATATCCAAACCCGTTAACTCACTATACTCTTCATCGCTCATCCACTTCATGCCAACCCCTTCCTATTGTTTAATTCATGCAACTAAAACTATTTACCGATTATTGTTTCAATCTCCAAAGAATCCATCTCAACCTGTTTAGCCTTTGATATACGATCCTCTTTTAACTTCATAGACAACTCATCATTGTCAAGTGCCAATATCTGCATAGCTAAATATGCCGAGTTGATTGCTCCGGCTTTTCCTATTGCCACTGTAGCAACCGGCATTCCAGCCGGCATTTGAACAGTTGAGAGGAGTGCATCTATTCCACTGAGTGCTGAAGCACTCATAGGGACGCCGATAATTGGTTTTACCGTTTTAGAGGAGAGAACGCCTGCCAAATGTGCGGCCATGCCGGCAGCGGCGATAAAAACCTGTGCCCCTTTTTTCTCTGCTGTTTCTATATACTCTTTAGTTCTCTCAGGTGAGCGGTGTGCCGAGGAAATAATTAACTCATAACTAACACCAAAAGCTTCCAGCGTATCTGAACAATATTTCATAACCTCATAATCACTTTTACTTCCAATCACAATCGATACAAATTTCATTTAACTTTCCTGATTTTATTTTTAAAATTATACATTTTATTTTCTTTAACTCTTTGGATAGTTTTCCATGTCCTCAGTTGAAGGTATTCGCAAGAAGGTGTAAGCTGGCAGTTTTGTAGGCAAAGATATAGGATTTAAATTTCCGCTATGCACCTCATCCCACACTTTTTTATTTTCAGCCAAAAGCTGTTTTAGTTTCAAATAAACTCTTCCGTCTCTCTCATAAGTTGTGCCTATTTCATTATCAACTAATTCTATTTTTGAATTCAGCGGTGCTACGATTTCAAGTTCATCATGTGGAAGTGTTTTGTACTTGCATAAAAAATGTGTTCCTTCCTCATTTACCACACCACTTACTTGATGTGTTCCTAGTTGCATAGTAAAATCTAGGCTCTGCGTATCATGTTTTTCAAACGGGCGAGAGACCAGATAGGCATCGGTATATCCACGATTTTGAAGAGATTGGAGTTCATATTGGTATCTGCTGACATCCATTTTATCTGCATAATAATCATCAATCGCCATTCTATACGCCTTTGCAGTCGTTGCGGCATAGTACGCTGTTTTTGTACGCCCTTCAATTTTTACCGAATCCACCGCACCGCTGTCCAAAATCTCTTTGAGGTGTGAAGCAAGGTTTAAATCTTTTGAGTTCATGATGTAGGTTCCGACTCCCTCATCCTCTTCGAGTCTAAAAAGTGTTCCCGTATCAGGATTCGCAGCGTAAATTTCATAAGGAAATCTACAATCGTTCGCACAACTTCCACGATTGGGAACGCGTCCGCTTTGGAGTGTTGAGATAAGACATCTGCCACTGTAGGCAAAACACATAGAGCCATGCACAAAAACTTCAAGCTCCAAATCCGGAAGCTCTTTTTTTATCTCTTTGAGGTCTTTGAGTGAAATCTCTCTCGCCGTGATAATTCGAGTCGCACCCATATCGTAATAAACCTGAGCATCCAAAACATTCATAACATTTGCCTGGGTTGAAAGGTGAAGGGGAATTTGTGGAGCTAAATCATGGGCGAGTTTCAATACTCCGGGAGTTGCGACTATAAAAGCATCAGGCTTCAGCTCAGCCATTGCCAATATATGTTTTTTAAGGAGGTTGAGCTGAGAGTTAAAAGGAAAGCCGTTTATAGTCGCATACACTTTTTTACCTCGTGCATGCGCGTACTCAATGCCCTCTTTGAACTCTTCCATGCTAAACTCTTTGCCGGAGCGAATACGGAGTGAAAAGTGGCTGACCCCGCCATAAACGGCATCCGCCCCAAAATCAAGTGCTATTTTTAATTTTTCTAAAGTCCCTGCCGGGGAGAGGAGTTCTACTTTTTGCATCTATTTTCTCATTTTAGTACTTTAAGCGAAAGTGCTTAAAGTGAATTTGTTAGGATTTTGCTCAAAAGGGTTGGCTGGTGGACTAAAAAAACTACTGCCCAAACTGAGCAAGGAGTGCTTCAATATCATCCGTGGAAGCCACGTCATTATGCGTATCGCCTGCAATATGAGTCGCAGAAGAAACGCGTTTGCTATCATCTATTCTGCCCTCAAAAAGGGTGTTCATATACTTAGAGAGTGCACGCATTACATTAATAACTCGTTCGATTTTTTGGCGGTGAATATCTTGGTACTGCATAATATCCATAACATTCATGATGGAATCTCCGCTCGTTTGAAGAGTTTCAACCGTCTCATTCGCATCATTGAGGGCATCTTCATTCTTTTGAAGCTGTTCACTAAAAACTTTTATATCCGGAAATTTTGTACTCAAAGTTGTAAAAAGTTCAATATTGCTTTGTAAAACTTCTATTACATTTTGTAGATTGCCCTCTTTCTCCATCAACTCGCTGCTGATACCTTCAATAATATCAAAGATTTCACTCGCTTTCTCTTCACTCTCTTTTGTAACATCATCAAGCTGATGCACCATTTTGTTTTCATCTGTCGCAGGGAGCGGCCATTGATGTGCCGTTTCATCACTATAACCTACCGGTGTATCCTCATATTTAGGCGCTTTCTTCGGCTCAGGCTCTTCATCAAAAGCTTCCTCAGATTCTATTTCTGCCCCATCTTCCACCGACTCAATATCATCCATATCGCCGTTCATTAAAGCATCTAATTCTTCTTGAGTCATAAAAACATCTCCGACTTATAAAATTCTTTTAATTAATAATTTGGCACTATAATAACATAAATAATCTAAAATATGAGAGAACTTTTAATGATAGCAGACCTACATAATCACACTGTTTTATGCAACCATGCAGAGGGCGAGATAGAGCAGTATATAGAAAAAGCGATAGAAAATGGAACGAAATATTTTGGCTTTTCAGACCATGCACCGATGAATTTTGACCCTAAATATCGTATGAGTTTTGAGCAAATGAAAAAGTATGAAAGTGCCGTTTTAGATGCAAAAGAGAAGTACAAAGATAAAATTGAGATACTTTTGGGTTACGAAGTTGATTTTCTAAAAGGGCATATGGATGAGAGAGTTTTAACTCCGCATGTCGATTATTTGATAGGTTCTGTTCACTTTATAGATGAGTGGGGGTTTGATAATCCCGAGTTTATAGGGCGATATGAGAATGAAGATATAGATGTAATTTGGCAAAAATATTTTGATGCCGTAGAAGAGATGGCAAAAAGCAAGTTATTTGATATCGTCGGGCATCTGGATTTAATAAAAGTTTTTAAATTTATGCCAAAAAAAGAGATAACTTCGATAGCAAAAAATGCCCTTTTAGCCATAAAAGAAGCGGATATGGTTTTGGAGATAAATATGTCAGGGTACAGAAAACCTGTTGCCGAAGCGTATCCGTCACTCTCGCTTTTAAAAGAGGCATGCATGCTAGGAATTCCAATCACTTTTGGATCAGATGCCCACAAACCAGAACAGGTCGGGCTCTTTGGCAGAGAAGTAGAAGAGCTGGCGAAGAGTGTAGGATATACACAATGTGCCATTTTTCGAAACAGAAAAAGAGAGTTTGTTAACTTTTAGTATTTACAAGCCACATTGAAAATACATCTAAATAATCCCAAAAAGATTGTATATATTCGGGTGTTATGCCCTCGTCAACGAGAGCCTCTAAAAGTGGTGCATAAAGTGCTAACCAACTCTTTCGCCCTGCTTCATCAATGCGAAAAGGTGCATGTCTGCCCACCATTTGTGGTGCTCCGCGCGTTTGGTTAAAGTAGTCCGGTCCGCCTGATATCTGAATAAGAAAATCAAAGGCATGTTTTTTTGCCTCTGCAAAATCCTCTTCATCATTTACGGGAAACAAAAAAGCTATATCGCTTTTTTCTATTAAATCGTAATGGTCATAAACCAACTTTTTAAATCTCTCCTCTCCGACCTCATGTAAAAACCCGGGATGCGGCTTAGCAACCGACGGTCTTACGCCGATTGCACCCTCTGTAATAGTAAGTTTCATACGTAAGCCTTAAAAAATATTTTCCAAAGTTTATAGAAAAATTTGTTATATTCCTATAAAATTCCTTCATCTTTGCCATAAGGTACTCGTAAAATATGAATATATCACCGGACTTATCTCCATCTATAAAACTCATGAAGCCCTACTTTTTATTTTCTGCTTTTTTTTATCTGCTCAGCATGTTATGGCTTTTTTTTATAAATCCCCATGCCGCACTTGATAATTTTCAAATAGTCGGTTGGGTGCATCTTTACATGATAGGCTTTGTAATATTTGCAATTTTTTCTGCTATGGCACAGCTTGGAGTAATTGTTGCAGAGACAAAACATTACCATGTAAAGATATTTAAATATTTATGGATGTTTCTGATTTTTGGGCTTATTTTCATTCTTCTTGGCTTTTATGCAGATGTTGTTTTTCTGCTATTTGGCGGAGTTATTGTCCTTATCGCTATGAGCATCTACTCAATAGAATTTCTGCTTACTCTCAAATCTGCCAAAAGAAAAACAAGCATAACAAAAGCTATGAAAATGAGCAATTTCTTTTTACTGCTTGGCGTTATCAGCGGAATTGTGATGGCTTTTGGATTGAACGGCGTATTAGACATCAATCTTCATACCATACTTTTGGCTCACACTTTCGGACTTGTTGTCGGTTTTGTACTACTGTTGATAATGGGCATCTCCATCATTCTTATTCCTATGTTTGGAAGTGCAAAACGAATAAGCGACAACGAATTTTCCGGCAGTTTTTTTACTCTTAGTTTTGGTGTTATGGTGATGATACTTTCGCCACTTTTTGCAACTTCCTATCTCAAAAATATTGCATATGCACTAACAATTATTGCGACTCTTCTCTATCTCTACCAACTCTTTAAAATGACCGCATCAAGAGCCAAAATCACATATGACATCTGGACAAAATCTATGTATGTAGGATTCAGCTCCTTCATTATTGCCTTTATTTTGTTGGTTTCATTTCTGTTTAATGAGAATGAACTGATTCTAAAGCTTGGCATGTGGATTCTATTAGTCGGATTTTTTGGATTTTTAATAATCGGCAATTTTTATAAAATCATCCCGTTTCTTGTCTGGTTTCAAATCTACTCCCCTCTCATTGAGGAGAGGGCTGTGCCGATGCTGCATGAAATGGTTCCTGAGAAATCAGCAAACATGCAGTGGATTTTTTCTACCTCAGGGCTTCTGTTATCTTCTGTAGGAGTAGCGGTTCAAAATATATACATTTATTACAGTGGGATTACATTTTTGATAACGGGAGCACTTATATTTATTATTACTATTAATAAAATTTTAAAAGTAAAACTATAAAGATTCATTTAAAGGTTAGATTTGTATAATACACGCACATTAAAATATATAAGGAAAAATTAGATGGGAAAATACATAGAATTAACTGGCGCAAATTTTGAAGCTACTCTTGCTGAGGGCGTGTCTCTTGTAGATTTTTGGGCTCCTTGGTGTGGACCTTGTCGTATGATAGCTCCGGTAATAGAAGAGTTGGCAAATGATTATGAAGGAAAAGCTAAAATCTGTAAGGTGAATACGGATGAAGAGCAGGATATTGCTGTTAAATTCGGTATCCGCTCTATTCCTACTATCATGTTTTTTAAAGATGGAAAGATGGTAGATCAAGTTGTTGGAGCTCAGTCAAAACAAGCTCTTGCACAAAAAATTGACGCACATTTATAATATTTAACGATAAAAGGAGGCGGACCCCTCCTTTTATTCTCCATTTTACTTACCCTTTTCGTCTTCTTATAGCTTCAACTTTTATCTGCTTTGATTGTAAAAATATGTTATCCATATTTCTAATTTATTTTTTTACAAATAAATCCAAAGAGACTCTTTATAAACAAGATAGTACCATACGCCTATTCGTAAATTAACTTTATACTCATTATTAAGGATTGGCTATGTTGGATTGTGCAATTATAGGCGGTGGACCGGCTGGTCTTACTGCCGGGCTTTATACTACACGCGGTGGATTAGAGAGTGTTACCATGTTTGAAAAAGGGATGCCGGGAGGGCAAATTACTTCAAGCTCTGAGATAGAAAATTACCCCGGTGTAACCGGTGAAATCAGCGGTATGGATTTAATGATGCCGTGGCCGGAGCAGTGCCAAAAATTTGGTCTCAAACATGAGATGGTAGAAGTCACGCGAGTGAGCAAAGAGGGTGCTGTTTTTAAAATCTATAAGGGCGATGGAACCGTGGAAGAAGCACACAGCGTAATCATGGCAACAGGCTCTCGCCCTCGCCATGCCGGATTTGCCGGAGAAGAGCAATATTTTGGTCGCGGTGTAAGCACCTGCGCCACATGTGACGGCTTTTTTTACAAAGGAAAAGAGGTTGCTGTTGTTGGCGGCGGCGATACGGCTTTGGAAGAGGCACTTTACCTTGCAAAAATATGTAAAAAAGTTTATCTGATTCACAGACGAGAGACATTCCGCTCCGCTCCAAACACAGTAGAGAGAGTAAAAAGAACAGCAAATATTGAGCTTGTTCTAAACTCAATTCCCGAGGAAGTTTACGGCGATGCAATGGGCGTAACCGGGATAAGAGTAAAAAATAGCTCCGGTGCAATTCGTAACATAGATATTCCCGGTGTATTTACCTTTGTAGGAAATGATGTGAACAACCAAACTCTTATTCAAGAGGATGGCAGTTTTTTATGTGACATGACAAAATCAGGTCAGGTCGTGGTAGATATCAATATGAGAACTTCGGTCGCAGGTCTTTTTGCGACAGGAGACATGAGAGTTGAAGCTCCAAAACAGGTTATAAGTGCGGCAGGAGACGGTGCTGTTGCAGCCCTTCAGTCTATCTCTTATGTTGATGAATTATTAAGTCACTAAAGGAAAATTATATGATAAAAGTCGGTGTATTCGGTGCTAACGGCAGAGTTGGCAAACTTTTGATAGATGATTTAAAATCTACTCCAAACATGAGTCTTAGCTCTGTTTATGTTCGCAATAGCTTGGATTTTTCGATTGACCCTTCTGTTTTGGTCTCCTCTGATATGAAATCTTTTTTAAATGCATGTGATGTTGTGATAGATTTTTCACTCCCTGAGGCATGTGAGTCTCTTTTGGAGTCCGCTATAAAAACACCGAAGCCTCTGGTTATCGGGACAACTGGGCTAAACACGCATCAGCTTAATCTCCTCAAACAAGCAAGTGAAGTTATGCCGATTCTTTATGCCACAAACATGTCTCTGGGCGTTGCCCTTTTAAATAAGCTTGTTTTTCAAGCCTCTGCAGCTCTTGATGGCTTTGATATTGAGATTGTAGAGATGCACCACAAACACAAAAAAGATGCTCCTAGCGGAACAGCTCTTACTCTGGGTGAGTCTGCAGCGAAGGGTCGCGGAGTTGGTTTAGATAAAGTTCGCGTAAGCGGCAGAGACGGAAACATCGGAGAGAGAACAAAAGATGAAATCGGCGTTATGGCTCTAAGAGGCGGCGATATTGTAGGGCGGCACACTGTCGGCTTTTACAATGAGGGTGAATTTATAGAACTCAACCACACCGCAACTTCAAGAAGCACATTCTCCAAAGGCGCCCTGAGAGCAGGCGGTTGGATAGTTGGTAAAGAAGCTAAACTTTACACAATCGGCGATTGTTTAGAGTTATAGCAACTTTTTAACTACCCCATAAAAAAGCGCGTAACAACCTTATTATTCTCAAAAAACAGAGTTTTTTCTAAAGAAACATTTTCGCTATGCGAAAAGCGATTCTCTTGTTTTGTAGCTTTAGGGGGTTGTAGGGACATCTGTCCCTGCCACTAAAACGGACGAGTTCGTTTTAGTGCGTAACATCAGATTAAAATAGTGTCGGTTCTCTCAGCTCTTTTATCTTATAACTTCTTCTGTGAATTTCGCAATAGCCATATCTCTTTATCATCTCCACATGCAGGGCAGTTCCATACCCTTTATGCTTTTCAAACCCATACTCCGGATATTTTTTGGCTGATTCTATTATATTTCTGTCATGTGTGACTTTTGCCAAAATGGATGCGGCACTGACCTCCTGCACCTTACCATCCGCTTTTATCATCGTTTCTAACCCTTTTACGCCATAAGCGGAGTTTCCGTCAAAGAGGTAATTTTCACATGTGAGATTTTTCATAATCTCAGTCAATCCTCTCTTGAGGCATGTTGAAATTCCAAGGGTATCTATCTCACTCGGAGAGAACTGAACTATGTGGTACTTTGAATTTTGAATAATTATTTCATAGAGAAGCTCTCTTCTTTTCTCACTCAACTTTTTTGAGTCATTCAATCCGTCAACGCATGTATTTAAAATACATCCGGCAATGACCAAATCTCCGGCGATTGGACCTCTTCCTGCTTCGTCTATCCCGCACAACATACTTATTTTTTACTCTTATGAATGTTTTTAGGAAGATAGACTTGAAAAAGTGCTCCATCCTCGAAGTTAGAAGGATTTATTTTCCCGCCATGGTCATCAACGATTCGTTTTGCAACATTTAGACCGATGCCCATTCCTCCCTCCTCTTTATTGCTTTGAAATGGAGCAAATATTTTTGAAAGCATCGCCTCATCAATTCCGCCGCCATTATCTTGAAAGCTAACGAGTATGAACGTATCACTCTCTTTTATGATGATTTTAAGAAACCTCTCCTCAAAGTTTTTTGTGAGTTTTAGCACATCAAGAGCATTGTTTATGATAATAATAAAAACTTGCTCTATCCTCTGTTTTTGAATGGGTGCCATAAAGCTGTAACTATCTTTATCCATACCAATTTTAAATAGCTCATCTTGAATAAATATATTGGAGATAAACTTTGCTTTGTTGTTGGAAAGCGTGAGTGCCGTTATTAAGGAGGAGTAGATATTACCGGGTTGCGGAAGCTCGTTTGTTTGCGATGCCATCTCTCGCATAGATTCCACGATAGAAGCGATTCTATTGACTCCATCAAGAATAGTTTTACTATCCTCTTGTAGATATACTTTTTGTTTAATGCTCTCATCGAGCTTATTAATATCTTGTATCATCATCTCTAAGTTTCCTCTGACATAGGTAAGAGGGGTATTTATCTCATGCGTAATTCCGGCTGCCATTTTTCCAATGGTCGAAAATTTCTCTTCTAGGAGTCGTGCATCCTCTCGCTCTCTATGATGTTTAAGATTTTTATTCACCTCTTCTTTTATCCGTTTTTTTAGATATTGTTCCTGATTAAACAGGTCTGTAATATCTTGTCTCAGAGCTATAAACTCCTCTATCTCATTCTCTTCATTCAAAATGGGAACAATAACAGAGTATTCGTAGAATGTTTCACCACTTTTTTTAAGATTTTTTATCCTGCCCTGCCACACTTTTTTGTTTATTATAGTTTTCCACATATCCATGTATGTGCTTATCTCCGTATCCGGATGTTTTACAATATTATGTTTTCTTCCGATTAGCTCTTCTCTGGAGTAGCCGGACATGCTACAGAATGCGTCATTTACATAGGTTATCACACCATGAATGTCTGTCTTTGTAACAGAGGCACTCACATCTATTGCGCCCTTGTATTCCTCTAAAAGTTTATGCTCTTTTTGGAATTTTCTTTGCTGTAGAATACGGTTAATATACTTATCTAAGATTTTTTCTAATCTTGAAAAAGAGATTGGCTTAAAGAGGGAAGCATCTATGCCTATGTCAACGATTGTTTCAGTTATCTCTCTTTCAAAATGAGATGTTATTAAAAGTATTGGGGTGGTTACATCGGATTTTTTAATCTCCCTTGACATCTCAAGCCCATTTAAAATAGGCATAGTCAAGTCTGTCAGCACAATGTCGGGTTTATATTTATAGTATTTTTTCAATCCCTCTCTGCCATCTTTTGCAATATAGATATTTTTGAAAGATTGCTTCTCCAAAAAGTTAGATATTTCAACTCTAACCTCTTCATCATCTTCAACAAATAAAATAGATATCTCTTTTGAATTCATCTATTTTGCTAAAACTTCTTCTATTTTTTTGCCAAGAGCATTGAGTGAAGAGAATGGCTTCATGACATAATCGTTGGCACCATGTCTGTGTGCGTTAAGAACTTTATCAAGTGTAGAGTAAGCCGTCATCATAAGCACTTTTGTTTTTGGATTTTTTTCGAGCAGTTTAGGAAGTGCATCCAAGCCGTTCATCTGCGGCATCATAATATCGAGCAGTATTAAATCTGTCTCTTTAGGAAGAGAAGTGATAGCTATTACCGGATTGTTAAATGTTTGAACTCTATAACCGCACTCACGCGTAAGATATTTTTCTAGCATCAGCAAAATATCATTCTCATCATCTATAATCACTACTGTTTTTTGTGTTTGGCTCATTGTAATACTCCTATTTGAATAGATTTTTTGCAGCTTTGTGCATGATTTCATTCGCTCTCTCTTCTACGAGTGCATCAAGATATTTAAACACATCACCGCTAGCGACTTCTATGGCATTGATTCGCTCTTCTATAATCTCTTTTGAGCATAAAACTTTGTCGCCGCCGCACTCACTTGCAAGCAGATTTGCCTGATTATGAACAATTGCATGCGGAGCATCAAGTTTAGGATAGGATGGCATGTTTGAGAAGTTCTCTTTACCTACTCCCTGAGTGTACCATTTTCCAAGACGACACTCGGTGTGAGCTGTTGACTTAAAGCTATTCTCTTCGCCGAAGATAAGAGCATATACATTATGCTTATAGATAACATGGTCAATCTTTGCCAAAGAGGTAAAAATTTTATCGCTGATATGTTCCACCTCATACTGGCTGCGAGAGGCGTTTGCTTCAAACGATTTAATTTTAATATTTAAATCTTCTATCTTCTCTTTTGTCTCTAGTACAATTGAGTTTACTTCGGTTGTGTTCGTCTCTGCCTGATTTGTCTCCTGCTGCATAGCTTTGACAACCAAGGAGATATCTTTTGTGGCAGTTCCTGTTTTTTCTGCAAGTTTGCGTACTTCATCTGCAACAACGGCAAAACCTCTTCCATGTTCACCGGCTCTTGCGGCCTCAATAGCGGCATTGAGAGCAAGTAGATTTGTCTGGTCTGCGATGCCTTGAATAAGCGCTATAACCGTAGATATTTCACCGCTTCTCTGATTGAGTGAAGACATGCCCTGCATATTTTCTTCCATATTCTGGCTTAGCAAATCCATGGCATGTTCAGACTGCTCAATTAATATGAGACCCTGCTTAGACTCATCGGCAATAGATACAGATTCACTCTTCATTACTTTTAACTCATCAAGCATCTGTAAAAAAGTTTTTTGCGTGTCAGCTAAAGCTGTTGTAATAGCATTTTGGTGAAGAGTTAAAATATTACTGTCTCTTGTATCTCTCATGTCGGTCTTAGTTATTCTGTAGAGCATCGTACCGTCTTTGGTTCTACGCGACACAACCTTACCGGTGCAATCATTCAGCTTAACTACATTGCCGCCCTTTTTGAGCTCGGCAGAGAGAGCATCCGAATTTTTTATAGCAATAGATGCCTTTTCGTTTTGAAATTTAAATTCCCCCTTGCTATCAAATGCAACTAGCATCTCTTCTTGAGAAAAAGTTGCAGCCTCTTTGTAAAAATCCAACTCCTTTTGGAGAGATTCAATTGTATCCTCTAACTCTTTTGTCTTATGGTTATCGTTTTTGCTTGAAAAAAACATGAAATAAAGCCCTTTGTTAGATATTTTGACAATTGTAGCAAAAATCATTCTCATTTTGGTCTCAAAGCTGAAATATTTTTAATCAATCTCCTAATGCCCATAAATCAAAGGGAATCATCTCTACTTTTGAGAGTGGATGAGAAATCCTTCCCTCATGGTTCATAGTTACTGCCGTAATTTTTTTTACATGGTAACTAAAGATAAATGCCTCAATCTGCTCCATTTTTTTAAAAAGTGCCCTCTCATCCGTAAAAGGCATGCAAAGCACAATCTCCTCAGTATCCGGAAGATAAAAATCAACCCCGTCATCATAATAGCAGACTCTGTTTGCCTTTAACAACTCAAGATATATCATATTCTCAAAAAGACGCCCAAAATGTTTGTCAATAGTAAGTGCTGTTTTTAGGGAGATGTCACAGAGGTAGAGTTTTTTTGTAGCCTTGGGATAGTCAACCTTCTCTAGCAAATGAATATATTTTTTTTCAACTAAATTTTCATAAGATTTATAGAGTTTGTCTTTTGATATTTTTCTACTGCTTTTAAGTCTTTCATAAATTGTAAAGGGAGAGATTTTTTGCGACATCATTTTTGCACAAAAGCAGATGACATCAAATTCCGTTTCATCAAGGGCGTATCTGAGTGCTTTTTGTATGTATAATGTTTTCTCATCTGAATGAATTTTGTGCATGGATGGGAACCCTCCAAGCTTGAAGAAGTGATTTAAAGCACTCGAGTCATATTTATGTTCATATGCCAAAAACTCCTCATAATCAAGCGGATAGAGCCAGAATGATTCCAAAGAATCTATATCAAGATGAGTTTGCGAGCTTATAATTAGTTGAGATACATTTACAAACTCTATCTCTTTAGTATAGTTATCGAGGGCAAGTACCTCTATTTTATTTTCGTTACAAAAGTTTGCAAGAGTTCTGTTTAGCTCCTCTCTATTTATTCTAATATCGCTGCAGTCAATATAGAGGTAGGAGCTTTTTTTGAGTGACAAAAGATAGTTTTTAATCAGCTTCGTTTTTCCGCTTTGAGTAATTCCATTTATTTGGTAGCTTTTTGCCGAAAGAATAACCCTATTTTTATTTATATTATCACTGTTATAAATAGGTTCTTCAAGAAATGCCTTTCTGTAATGAAATTTTTCTAAATAAATATCTGTTTTATAAAACTCTTCTAGTAATATTTCCATAATGACTCCTAAAAAATATATCTGCTATTTTATCACTTCCTTATTAAAAGGAAGTAAATTCCATACTATTTTACTTTTTGCTCCCTAAAACCTTGAATATTACTCTTTCTTTTGCTACAATTCGCGTCCCTTAAAATAGTTAGGCTAGACCTGACGAGTTCTTTAGAAGGAAATACATGGAAAAAATTCGTTTAAAATTGAAAGCGTACGATCATCGTGTTCTTGATAGATCAGTTGCATCAATAGTTGAGGCTGTAAAGCGTACAGGCGCGGTAATTCGTGGTCCAATCCCTTTGCCAACAAAGATTCGTAAATATACGGTATTAAAATCTCCACACATTAACAAAAGTTCTCGTGAGCAGTTTGAAATCCGTATGCACGCTAGAGTTATCGATATCATTTCTGCTACGCCGGAAACTGTTGATTCTCTAATGAAACTAGATCTTGCACCGGAAGTGGATGTCGAAGTCCGCTCTATGGATAAGTAAGGAGTCGGGCGTGGAATATATTGTTGAAAAAATCGGTATGAGCCGTACTATCACAGTTCCGAGTAAAGCTGTTACTCTTTTGAGAGTATTAGATGCTAAGGTATGTGAAGTGAATGAAGGTACTGCGATTGTAGCTTACAATAGTGGTAAAAGAATGAATAAAGCAATTGAAGGTCAACAAAAAAAGTATAGCCTTTCAACTGAGTTTAATCGTTTTGCTACAATGAGTGTAGCTAACAGTGAAGCTGGTGATTTAGAGCTGGCTCCATTAATCGAAGCAAAAGTAATTCAAGTGGCTTTTAATACAAAAGGTCGCGGTTTTACAGGTGCTATGAAGCGTTGGAATTTTAGTGGTGGTCCTGCTGAACACGGTCATAGATTTGGTCGTAGAACAGGTTCAATCGGTAATGCTGAGTGGCCAGGTCGTGTAATGAAGGGTAAAAAAATGCCTGGACAATACGGTAACACAAAAAATAGTGTTAAAAATGAAATAATCTCTTACGATGCTGAGAATAAAATCTTAGTAGTAGCTGGTTCTGTTTCAGGTGCTAATGGTGCTTTAGGTCGTTTAAAGGTAGCTAGATAATGAATGCAATTGTTCTAAATGAAAAAATGCAAAGAGCTTCTGAATTAGCGTTGCCAGAGAGTTTTGCAGGTATCAACCCGCATAACCTTTACTTGTATGTTAAATCAGCTCAGGCAGCACAGCGTGCTAACAGTGCATCTGCTTTAACTCGTGCAGGTGTAAGAGGCGGTGGTAAAAAACCATGGGCTCAAAAAGGTGGCGGACGTGCTCGTGCAGGTTCTCGTCGTTCTCCTGTTTTTGTTGGTGGTGGTAAGGCTTTTGGTCCTACAAACAACCGTAATTATGATTTAAAAGTAAATAAGAAGCAAAAAAAACTTGCTTTACATTTCGCTTTGAATGAGCATGCACAAAACGGCACGCTTTTTATAGTTGATAGCATTGAAATCGCATCTGGTAAGACTAAAGATGCATTCGCTATGTTTAAACTTCTTAATCAAAGAGATGTACTTTTAGTTAAGTCTGTTTTAGATGAACCGACATATTTAGCGTTTGAAAATATCGCTGCTTCATATGTAATTGAGTCTAATGAATTAAATGCTTTCTTAGCTGCTAATTATCGTTCAGTTGTGATCGAAAAAGCGGTTTGGGAAAATCTTGTAAGTGAGGCTAAATAATGGCAGATATTACAGATATAAAGTCAATAATATATACAGAGAAGACTCTTGCTATGCAAGAAGACGGCGTAATTGTTGTTCAAACATCTCCGCGTATGACTAAGATGGGTCTTAAAGAAGTTTTTCGTGAGTATTTTGGAATTATTCCAACAAATATTAACTCACTTAATCAAAGCGGAAAAGTTAAAAAATTCCGTGGTGTAGCTGGTAAACAAAATAACTTTAAAAAGTTTTATGTTAAATTGCCAGAAGGTGCACAAATAGAAAGTTTGGCGGTGTAATATGGCAATAAAAACTTATAAACCAACAACACCAAGTCGTCGTTTTTACACAAATGTTGATAATTCTGATATTACTGCAAAAGCAAGTGTTCGTTCACTATTGATAAAACTTCCTGCAAGTGCAGGTCGTAATAATCATGGTCGTATCACTTCTCGCCATAAACAAGCGGGTGCTAAAAAACTTTACCGTATCGTAGATTTCAAAAGAAATAAATTCGGTATCTCAGGTACAGTGGCAGCAATCGAATATGATCCATACCGTAACTGTCGTATAGCGCTTATCAACTATGCTGATGGTGAAAAAAGATACATTCTTCAACCAAAAGGTTTGAATGTTGGTGATGTTATATCTTCTGCTGAAACTGGTCTAGATGTTAAACCGGGCAATGCAATGAAATTAATAAATATTCCTGTCGGTACTGTCGTTCACAATATTGAGTTAAAAGTTGGCAAGGGTGGACAAATGGTTCGTTCTGCTGGAACTTCGGCTCAAATTATGGGTCGTGATGGAAAGTATGTTTCACTTCGTATGCCATCTTCTGAAATGCGTTTAGTTTTGGGTGAGTGTTTAGCTACTATTGGAACTGTAGGAAATGAAGAGTATATTAACATTGTTATAGCAAAAGCTGGTCGTTCTCGCCATATGGGTATTCGTCCTCAGACTCGTGGTTCTGCTATGAACCCTGTTGATCACCCGCATGGTGGTGGTGAAGGTAAAACGAACTCAGGTCGTCACCCAGTTACTCCATGGGGTAAACCAACGAAGGGTGCTAAAACTCGTCGTAAGAAAGCAAGTGATAAACTTATTATTACTCGCCGTAAACCAAACGCTAAAAGGGTAGGTTAATAATGGCTCGTTCAGTAAAAAAAGGTCCATTTATAGATGATCACTTGATGAAAAAAGTTCTTTCTGCAAAAGCAGCAGGCGACAAAAAACCAATAAAAACATGGTCTCGTAGAAGTACAGTTCTGCCTGATATGATTGGTTTAACATTCAATGTTCATAATGGTCGCCAATTTGTTCCTGTATATGTTACAGAGAACCACATTGGTTATAAATTAGGTGAATTCGCACCAACTCGTACATTCAAGGGCCATAAAGGTTCTGTACAGAAAAAGGTAGGTTAATCATGGCTAGAGCATTATTAAAATTCATCCGTGTTTCACCTATTAAATCTCGTCTAATTGCTAGAGAGATTCAAGGTATGAATGCTGAAAAAGCATTAGCAGCTTTAGAATTTACTCCAAACAAAGCAGCAAAAATTATCGCTAAAGTACTTGCATCTGCAGTTGCTAATAGTGGTAGTGAAGCTGAAGATTGTGTTGTTACTTCATGTCGTGTTGACAATGGTCCAGTACTTAAGAGATTTCGTCCGAGAGCTCGTGGTATGGCATCAGGAATCAGAAAGCCGACAGCACATATATTAGTAGAAGTAGAGGGTAAATAATATGGGTCAAAAAGTTAATCCTATTGGTTTACGTCTTGGTATCAACAGAAATTGGGAAAGCCGTTGGTTTCCTAATTTTAAAACTGCTCCGGCAGCTTTAGGTGAAGATCACAAGATTCGTACATACCTGAAAAAAGAACTTTACTATGCTGGTGTTGCTAACATCATTATAGAAAGAACAGTTAAGAGACTTCGCGTTACTATCGTTGCAGCTCGTCCTGGTATCATTATTGGTAAAAAGGGTGCTGACATTGAGAAAATCAAAACTTCTCTTCAAAACCTTATAGGTAAAGATGTAGCTGTAAATATCAAAGAAGAGAAAAAAGCTCAAACTTCAGCGCAATTAGTTGCTGAGAATGTTGCTACTCAACTAGAGCGTCGTGTTGCATTTCGCCGTGCTATGAAAAAAGTTATGCAAGGTGCACAACGCTCTGGCGCTAAGGGTATCAAAGTTTCTGTTTCTGGCCGTTTAGGTGGAGCAGAGATGGCTCGTACTGAATGGTACTTAGAGGGACGCGTTCCACTTCATACTTTGCGTGCTAAAATTGATTATGGTTTTGCTGAAGCGCATACTACTTATGGTTGTATTGGTGTAAAGGTATGGATATTCAAAGGTGAAGTACTTACTAAAGGTATTCCTGCAGAAGTAAAAGAAGAAAATACAAATAAAGAGACGCGTCGTCCTAAGCGTGCTCCGAGAAAGGCTGATTAATTATGTTGATGCCAAAAAGAACAAAATATCGTAAAGTTATGAAAGGGCGTAACCGTGGTTATGCTCGTAGTGGCTACAAGTTAGCTTTCGGTGACATTGCTTTTAAAGCTGTAGAAGCAGGTCGTATCAATTCTCGTCAAATTGAGTCGGCTCGTATTACTGCAACTCGTCACATTAAGAGAAGTGGTAAAATTTGGATTCGTGTTTTCCCAGCTAAACCATTAACTGCAAAACCTCTTGAAACTCGTATGGGTAAGGGTAAAGGTTCAGTTGATTCGTGGGTAATGAACATTAAGCCGGGTCGTATCATTTTTGAAATGGCTGGTGTACCGGAAGAGCTTGCTCGTGAAGCATTAACTCTTGCAATGCACAAATTGCCATTTAAAACAAAAATAATCACTGCGGAGATGAACAATGAAATATTCTGATTTAGCAGATAAAAATTCAGCAGAACTTCAAGCTATGCTTAAAGCAAAAAAGACTGAACTTTTTACTTTAAAAATTAAACAAAAGATGATGCAATTGACTAATACTAATGAAATAAGTGTTACAAAAAAAGACATTGCTAGAATCAATACTGCACTTACTGCAGTAGCAAACTAGGGGCTAATGATGACACATAAGCGTGAAATTCAAGGTAGTGTAGTTAAAATTGCAGGCGATAAAACAGTATCTTTACTGGTAGAGCGTCGTGTAATGCACCCTCGTTACCATAAAGTTGTAAAGCGTTTCAAAAAGTACCTAGTACATGATGAACGAAATGAAGTAAAAGTAGGAGACGAGATTATTGCAATCGAGTGTCGCCCACTTTCTAAGACTAAATCTTTTAGACTTAAAACAGTAGTATCAGGAGCACAATAATGATACAAGGTTTTACTCGTCTAAATGTAGCTGATAACACAGGTGCAAAAGAGATTATGTGTATTAAGGTACTTGGAGGTTCAAAGCGTCGCTACGCTACTGTTGGTGATGTTATCATTGCTTCAGTAAAAAAAGCGGCACCGACTTCTAAAGTTAAAAAAGGTAAAGTGGTAAAAGCTGTTATTGTTAGAACTAGAAAAGAGATTCAACGTGAAAACGGTTCTCTTATCCGTTTTGATGACAATGCAGCTGTTATACTTGATGACAAGAGAGAGCCAATAGGAACTCGTATCTTCGGACCAATTGGTCGTGAAGTTCGTTACGCTGGATTTATGAAAATCGTATCTCTTGCCCCGGAGGTTGTTTAATGGCAAAGTTTAATTTCAAAAAAGGCGATACAGTAGAGATAATCGCTGGAGATGACCGAGGAACTAAGGCAACTGTATTAGCAGTTATGCCAAAGAAAAACAAGGTAATCGTTGAGGGTTGCAAAATAGCTAAAAAAGCTATTAAACCAACTGAAGAAAACACGAAAGGCGGCTTTTTAAATAAAGAGATGCCAATAGATGTTTCAAATGTACGAAAAGTGGAGGCATAATTAGATGGCTCGTTTTAAAGAAAAATATTTAGGTTTAAAATCTGAATTACAAGCTGACTTAGGTATTAAAAATCCTATGCAAGTTCCTTCAGTAGATAAAATTATTATCTCTGTCGGTGCAGGTTTTGCAATGAAAGACAATAAACTTATTAAAAATATTGAAGATACGATTACAGCGATTGCCGGTCAAAAAGCAACTACTGTAATAGCTAAAAAATCTGTTGCAGGTTTTAAAGTTCGTGAAGGCATGCCGGTTGGTATTCGTGTAACACTTCGTGGTGAAAACATGTACAACTTTTTAGACCGTTTGATTTCTATTGCACTTCCTCGTGTAAAGGATTTCCGTGGTGTTCCTAGAAATGGTTTTGATGGTCGTGGTAACTACAACTTTGGATTACAAGAGCAATTGATTTTTCCAGAGATTACTTATGATTCAATCATGCAAATTCATGGTATGAATATTACAGTTGTTACAACTGCTGATTCTGACAAGGCTGGTTTTGCTCTTTTAGAGAAAATGGGTATGCCTTTTACTAAAGGGAGCAACTAATGGCTAAGAAGTCAATGATCGCTAAAGCAGCAAGAGAGCCAAAGTTTAAAGTTCGTGGTTACACGCGTTGCCAGATTTGTGGTCGTCCACACTCTGTTATTCGTGACTTTGGAATATGCCGTGTTTGTTTTAGAAAAATGGCAAATGAGGGATTAATCCCAGGTGTTAGAAAGTCTTCTTGGTAAGTCCAAGAGGAAACTTCTGATAATTAGTAATTATTTTAGTTTACTTTTTCGTAACTAAAATAGTCACAAGCAAGGAAAATATATGATTAATGATTTAGTATCGGATGCTTTAACTCGTATTCGTAATGCTGGTATGAGAAGATTAAATGTTACTACTTTGGTACACTCTAAGAGTGTTGAAGCAGTAGCAAATATCTTAGTTGATAAAGGTTATCTTGAGAGCTGTAATGTTGTTGAAGATGGCGTTAAAAAAACTATAAAAGTTGTACTTAAGTACAATGAACAAGGTAAAACTGTAGTTAATGAGCTTAAAAGAATTTCTAAACCTGGTCGTCGTGTTTACAAAGGTAAAGAAGAGATTAAGCGTTTTAAAAATGGTTACGGCACTATTATAGTAAGTACATCACATGGCGTACTACCAAATGACAAAGCGTATGAGCTTGGCATTGGTGGCGAAGTTATGTGTACGGTTTGGTAGGGAGATAGCATGTCAAGAATTGGAAAATTACCGGTAGAGTTTACTGCTGATATAAATGTTAGTTCAAATGGAAATGTTATAACTTTTGCTAAAGGCAAACATAGTGTTGATTTAGATACAAAAGGAAATGTTGCTTTTACTATTGAAGGAAATACATTAACTTTTGCTAATTTGTCTGATGCAAAAACTCATAGAGCTTTTTGGGGAACTTACCGTGCTTTAGCTGCAAACATAGTGACTGGTTTAATAACTGGCTATACAAAGCAGTTAGAAATCAATGGTGTTGGTTACCGTGCTGCTGTAAATGGCAATGTACTTAATCTTCAGTTAGGTTATTCTCATGATATTAACTATGAGTTGCCAGAAAGTATGGAAGCAGTTGTAGAGAAGAATGTTATTACTATAAAAAGTCATGATAAACAAGCTCTAGGTCAAGCTGCTGCTAAAATTCGTTCTTTCCGTCCGCCAGAGCCTTATAAAGGTAAAGGTGTTAAATACATGGAAGAGCATATCGCGCGTAAAGCCGGTAAAACTTCTAAGAAATAAGGGGGGGAGTATAAATGAATGCTAAAGTATTAAAAAGCAAAGTTGCTAATCGCTTAAAGCGTAAGCGCCGTATTCGTGCAAAAATATCTGGTTGTGCTTCACTTCCTCGTGTTTCTGTATTTCGTTCAAATCGTTATATAAGTGTACAAGCTATTGATGATGTATCTGCTACAACTGTGGCTGCACTTCACTCAAAGTCAACTGGTCACAAATCAAATAGAGAAGGTGCAGCTGCACTTGGCGCGGCATTTGCTGCTACGCTAAAAAAAGCTAACATATCTGAAATTGTATTTGACCGTAATGGTTACCAATACCATGGCGTTATCGCTGCATTTGGTGACGCACTTCGTGCTAACGAAATTAAGTTCTAGGGGCCAAGATGGAAATCAATAGAGATGAATTTGAAGAATCAATTGTAAATATTGGTCGTGTAACTAAAGTTGTAAAAGGTGGTCGCCGTTTTCGTTTTACTGCACTTATCGTTGTAGGTAACAAAAAAGGTACTGTTGGATATGGTGTTGGTAAAGCTAAAGAGGTTCCAGATGCTATTCGTAAAGCAGTTGATAACGCTTTTAAAAACTTAACAGTTGTTAAGATTAAAGGTTCAACGATTGCACACGATATTGAGCATAAATATAACGCTAGCCGCGTTTTATTAAAGCCTGCATCGGAAGGTACCGGTGTTATCTCTGGTGGAGCTGCTCGTCATGTTCTTGAGCTTGCTGGTGTTAAAGATATTCTTACTAAATCAATTGGCTCTAACAATCCAAACACACTAGTACGTGCTACAATCGAAGCATTGTCTTGTATAAAAGGATAGAAAATGGGTATTGAAAATTTAACACCTGCTGAAGGTTCAACATCTTCTCGTAAGCGTGTTGGTCGTGGACAAGGTTCTGGTATGGGCAAGACTTCTACTCGTGGTGGGAAAGGTCAAACTGCTCGTTCTGGTAGTTCAAGAAAAAGAAACTTTGAAGGTGGACAAACTCCACTTGCAAGAAGATTACCTAAAATTGGATTTACTTCTCGTGTCGTAAAACCTTATGTAATCAATGTTGAAAGAATTAGTGCTATCGCTGAATTGGCTGAAATTACTATGGAAACAATCCGTAGTGTTCATAAAATCAGTGCTATGGTTACTAAAGTTAAATTGGTTGGTGCTTCTGCGAAAGATTTAGCATCAAAAATTAAAGACGAAAACATTACTACAACTGGTAACTAGCCGTGAATAAAAATCTGGTTAATAAGATACTTATTACAATAGGGTTTTTATTTATCTACCGCCTACTGGCCTATGTGCCGGTACCAGGTGTAGATACTGCTGTTATAGCTTCATTCTTCGATTCACATCAATCAGATGCTCTAGGCTTATTTAATATGTTTAGCGGTAATGCTGTTGAGCGACTTTCTATTATATCACTTGGAATTATGCCTTATATCACTGCTTCAATTATTATGGAGCTTTTAGCTGCTACATTTCCTACTTTAGGGCAAATGAAAAAAGAGCGTGATGGCATGGTGAAGTATATGCAGATTATTCGCTATGCAACTATTGTTATTACTATAATTCAAGCTATAGGTGTGAGCGTTGGACTTCAAAGTTTAACCGGACCAAGTGGGAATAGTGCTATATTAGTTGACCATACTACATTTATTACACTCTCTGCTGTATCGATGTTAGCAGGAACAATGCTTTTAATGTGGATAGGTGAACAGATTACGCAAAGCGGCATTGGTAATGGTATATCTTTAATTATCTTTGCCGGTATAGTCTCAGCAATACCAAATGCTATAGGTCAAACTGTAACTATGGTAAATACCGGCGCTATGGGATTCTTAACTGTAATTGCTATTTTGGCACTTATACTAGGAACTGTTGCAATAATAATCTATGTTGAACTTGGTGAGCGTCGTGTTCCTATTACTTATGCTAAAAAGACTATGATGCAAAACCAAAATAAAAGAGTTATGAACTATATTCCTATCAAAGTAAATCTGGCTGGTGTTATTCCAGTTATTTTCGCTAGTGCAATATTAATGTTTCCTATGACAGTTTTATCGAGCAGTACTAACCCTACTATTCAAGGTATAGCTGATCTATTGCACCCAAATAGTTACTTTTTCAACTTGTTGACATTTGTTTTTGTCGTATTTTTTGCATTCTTTTATGCATCAATTACATTTAATGCAAAAGATATTGCAGATAATTTAAAAAGACAGGGTGGATTTATTCCGGGTATTCGTACAGGCGAAGCTACGAAGGAGTTTTTAAATGAAACTGCTAGTAGATTAACCTTTACCGGTGCTCTTTACCTTGGTCTTGTCGCGACGCTTCCATTTATGATTATCAAGGGAATGGGCGTGCCATTTTTCTTTGGTGGAACAGCAGTCCTGATTGTTGTTCAAGTCGCACTTGATACTATGAGAAAAATAGAAGCTCAGCTATATATGAGTAAATATGAAACACTAAGTGCGGTTGGTCTATAAAAATGGCCATTGCGCTTAGAAAACATGATGAGATACAAAAATTAAGAGCTGCCAATAAAATAGTTGGTGGCACTTTAGAACTTCTTCGTATAAATACAAAAGCAGGAATCTCCTTAAAAGAGCTTGATATAATGGGAGAGGAGTATATTCTTTCACATGGTGCCAAACCCTCTTTTAAAGGTCTTTATGGATTTCCTAACGCTGTTTGCACCTCACTCAATCAAGTAATTATTCATGGAATTCCAACAGATTATAAACTCAAAGATGGAGATATTATAGGTTACGATGTCGGAGTAGAGCTTGAGGGATATTTCGGTGACGCAGCTATAACTGTTCCTGTCGGAGTGATAAGTCAAGAGGATGAAGATTTAATCGCATGCGCAAAAGATACCTTATATCATGCGATAAGCGAGATAAAAGAGGGGATGCGATTTAAAGAGCTCTCTTTGTTAATGGAAAATTTCATAAGAGCAAGAGGTTTTGTTCCTCTTCATAGTTTTTGTGGACATGGAATAGGAAAAAAACCTCATGAAGAGCCTGAAATACCAAATTATTTAGACGGAAAGAATGCTAAAGCAGGTCCAAAGATAAAAAACGGAATGGTTTTTTGTCTCGAGCCTATGATTTGTCAAAAAGATTCAAAACCAATTATTTTAGAAAATAAGTGGGATGTTGTTAGTGCCGATGGTTTGCGCGGTTCACACTATGAGCATACTGTTGCAGTTATCAACGGTAAAGCTGAAATTTTATCTCTTGCATAGAGAAGTAAGGAATATATAATGGCTAAATCGGATGTTATCGAAGTTGATGGCAAGATCATAGAGGCTTTACCAAATGCAACATTTCGTGTTGAATTAGAAAATGGACATATTATTTTATGTCATATCGCAGGTAAAATGCGTATGCACTATATCAAAATACTTCCAGGTGACCGTGTTAAACTAGAACTAACACCATACAGTCTTGATAAGGGACGAATCACTTACAGATACAAATAAGAAGAGGTTCTTCCTCTTTTTATTTGATTTAAAAAGCTTGTTTATTTCTAAACTCAGAAATCTCTGTCTCAACCATCTCATTAATCATAATAGTAAACAGTTCTGATATTAAATTTGGAGACAGCCCAAGCTCTATCGCCTGTCGTCTAGCTTTTTGCAGTATAAATTCAATCCTATCGTCAGCCTTTACCTCATCAACACTATTCTTAAATTTAGCAACTTGGCGTATTAGTTGGCTTCTCTCTGCTATTAAATCAACTAGCTTAGTATCGAGTATATCTATATCGTGTCTCACTTCTTCCAATGAGTTATAAACTTTCATGTTAATCCTTTAAAGTGCTTGAGATAGAAATGGGTTGTTAACTAATTTAACGGTTTTCCGCCCAATATATATTTAATTATGTATGTTATCAAAAAATAGATACAACTCTGTTAACGATTTTGTAACAAATTAAATATACAATGCTACTACGATTCTCCTTGTATGGTCTTTTACCTCATTCATAAAGATTATACTTCGTTATCCCGGTTTGCACTGGGATTTTTATCAAAAAATTAAGCCTTAAATTATATATAATTCGTAAATTGTTATAGTTTAAATTTTTACTTATTCCCATTCAAGTAATCTTTGTTGACCCTCGAGGCTCCTAATGTGCGTAACATCTTGACTTACTTCAATTACCCCTTTGTATGCACCCTCATCATCTCTAATAGCAAAGTATCTGATATGAATAAACTTATCTTTAAATGTTATCCAAAATTCTGCTTCATCTTTTCTTCCTGCTTTAAATTCTCTTAGTATCAATAAAACTTGATCAACACTTTTAGGAGGATGGCAAAACTTCACTTCTCTGCCTATAATGCCTGCACTTCGTGGAAATACTCTGTTATCACCGCGATTATAAAAGAGTACTATATCATTCTCATCCACATAAGTTATATCAACGGGCATAAATTTAAGGAGCCAATTTATCTGATCAGGAAGTAAAAAACCTTCATCAAGTTTAATCCTATTATCAAGAGAGAAAGGGAGTTTTCTTCTTTTTGTATCTTGACTTGGATGTATATACTCTTGTTCACTTATTGCAGGAAAAGCAGGAGGTGCTTCATCAAACATCCAGCCTATCTCTTCATCACCGCCTCTCATCTCTTCCCAATCATCACTGCTGAGCATGCTGAATGCTCTTGGCAGAAGTCTTCCCTCTTCAACCTGTAAAATATGCTCTAAACTTTCAAAAACTCGGTGTAAGTTTTGACTTATGCTGAGTATGTTTTGAGATTTTATTGCATTATGGGCAGCTTTAATCTCATCTCTGATTTGATCATGAAAAGCCCACATGTTTTGGCTAGGAGAGGTCCAACCATATTTTTCTAGGTATGGAAAAAGTTGATTCTCTTTTCTGGCAAAATGTTTCTCAACAAGACAAAGTTTCGCGAAAAGTTTTATAAACTCTTCACTACTCTCTTCTATATTTATGCTGTTGATTTTGAATATTAATTCTCTGATTAATTTGTTTTCATCCAGATAAACTTTTATTGGATGACCTTCCGGCAGACTTGTAGATGTGTTTTGACCTAAAAATTCACTCATATTTTTCCTTTATAATAATGAGGAATTATATGCTTTTATATTTTTTATATTTTGATTTAAAGCAATATCTAGGAATCAATTTTTAATCTGTTGAAATATAAAAGAAGATTTAGCATGTAGAAATCCACATGCTAAGAATTAAAATTTAGCGTTTGGAATAGGGTAATTTTCAATTACGAAATCTATATCTTTATCGCCTCTGCCACTTAGATTTACAAGAATGGTTTTGTCTTTATCTAATGTTTTTGCAAGTTTCATGGCAAATGCAACAGCATGTGCAGATTCAAGTGCCGGTATAATTCCTTCTAGTTGAGAGAGTTTATAAAAAGCATCCACCGCCTCTTCATCATTGCAAAGACCGACTTTTGTTCTTCCGCTCTCTTTGAGGTACGCATGTTCAGGTCCAACTGATGGATAATCTATGCCGGAACCTATGGAGTAAACAGGAGCTGCTTCCCCATTTTCATCTTTGAGCATGATAGAATTAAAACCATGCATTATTCCCTCTGTTCCGTAGGTGAGCGTTGCTGCATGTTCACCAATTTTGTTACCTCTGCCCATAGGTTCAACACCATAAAGGTTAACATTTTTCTCTTCTATAAAAGCAGAAAAAATACCCATTGCATTCGAGCCACCGCCTACACACGCAACCACATTGTCCGGAAGAGAGTTTTCATGTTCTAAAAATTGCTCTTTAGATTCAAAACCGATAACAGACTGAAAATCTCTTACCATCATCGGAAATGGGTGTGGACCGACAACGGAGCCGATACAATAAATAGCACTCTCAGCTTGAGGAACATAACTCTCAAATGCACTGTCAACCGCTTCTTTAAGTGTTCTTAATCCATGTGTTGCTGGAATAACTTTAGCACCTAAAATTTTCATTCTTACAACATTCGGGTGCTCTTTTGCAATGTCAACTTCACCCATATGAATTTCACATTCAAGCCCAAAATAGGCTGCAGCTGTTGCAAGAGCAACGCCATGTTGACCGGCACCTGTTTCGGCAATAACTTTTGTTTTTCCTAGGTATTTAGCCAGAATTACTTCAGCCATGCAGTGGTTCAGTTTGTGTGCGCCGGTATGATTTAAATCTTCTCGTTTGAGATAAATTTTTGCACCGCCGCAATGTTCAGTGAGATTTTTAGCGAAGGATATTGGCGTAGGACGACCTTGGTAGTGCTTTCGAACATATTTGAGTTCTTCAATAAAAGCAGGTGAATTTTTAAGTTCTTTGTATGCTTTTGTGATGTCTGCAAACGGTTGTTCCAAAACAGGAGGTATAAACGAGCCTCCAAATTTTCCAAAAAATCCCTTCTCATCCGGATGTAATTCTAAATAACTTTTTTCCATAATTGAATAACCCTCTTTAAAATAATTTAATTCGGGGCTATTATAATTAAGATAGTATCAATTTCGACTTATGAATTTTAAAACTTATTAGTTTGGCTTAATTAATTTCTTTACATCTTTGGTTATATGTGCAAAAGGAATATTCTGTACACCAATTTTAACTCCGTTTTCATCATGAACCATCACATCAAGGGACATGGCAGAGGGATAAAAACGGATAACTTTATAGGATACTTTATCTATCTTAAAAGTTATATTTTTCTCTGAGAGTTCTACGCTTTTCTTTTTTATTGCCATCTTTTACCCCTTTATATATATTCCTGTATCTTTTACCTCTATCTTGCCAGCCTCTTGAAGGAGCGTAAGCGAGCGTTTAAACTCTTTTTTACTCATGCCAAAAACATCTTTTATAAGCTCCGCATCACTTTTATAGTTATAGGGCATGATGCCGTTGTTCTCTTTAAGCATGTCAAGAACTATATCTCCGGTACCTGAACCTGATTTGGTTCCCGGTTTTCGCAGGCTTAAATCAATGTTTCCATCTTTTCTGATTGTTTTTACAAAAGCTGTTCTTGTGTCGCCGATTTCTACATTTTGAAAAATTTCATTGTGGTAGATGAGACCCTCATATTTATCCTCAACCAAACACTTGAATCCAAGCGGAGTTTTTGCGATAACTATGATTTTAACCTCTTTGTTCGGTGCAAGACCTTTTACCCGCTTCTCAAAAAAGTCGCCCAGCTTCTCTGTTCCTACAAGTCTGTGCGTTCGCTCATCATAAACAACTTTGAGAAATCTTTTGTCTCCGACTTTAAAAGGCTCCTTTTGAAACATGTTTGGAACCATTAAATCTTTTAAGAGCCCCCAGTTTACAAATGCTCCAAACGGCGCGACATCCACTACCTCAAAAAGTGCGAACTCATCAAGCATGGCATGCGGCTTTAATGTAGTGGCGATAAGCCTATCTTCGGAATCGGTGTATAAAAAGACCTCAAGAAGATCATCTTCAAGCATCGTTTGGGTTACATACGCCTGCGGTAAAAGCACATCATTTCCATCCAATGCCATCAAAAATATGCCATGCGGCGTGTGTCTATCAACTCGTAGGCAGTTGATTAATCCTAATTCTAGGTATTCGTTTTGTTTCATAGTAGTTCCTTGTACTTCCGTCTATCCCAACTGTATTGGAAATTGTGTTTGACATTATAGCTACTTTGGCATGTGAAGTACCTCATGTCAAAGTTAAGTGGCATGGCTGATTCTTACAAAAGCATAAAAATTGCAACATACTTGCAACACTACTGATGTATGATGCTTTTTCAAAAAATAACAAAATATATCCAAGGCTGTATAATCATATGTTACATAAACAAATAATTTTAGCTGTCCATATGAATAGCACTTTTAATAAAATAAATAATTTTAGTTGCGAGATATTATTTCTTTCTACTTTAAGATTAGCCTAAATGCATGATAGAAAAAAAGGGGGGGGGTGAACAAGCGAACAATAACAACTATCTCAATCTAACATACCCTAAACACTCCATCTGTCTTTCTTTTTATACTAAAAAATTTGTTTCTAAATTCAAATCCCACTTTTTTGCTCTAATAAATAATACAAAAAACAACCCTTCTCAAAAAATGCTTAGATTTTTTATCGCTTATAAAATCTTTTCTAATTCTGTATTTGCCCAGCGTAACTCTACTTCTTTTCAATATTTATGTAACAAACACCAATTCTAAAAACAAAAACAAGGAAATAAATGAAAAATATAAATATGAAATTAAAATTGTGGATTTTAATAATTATCCCAATGATTGCTATTTTATGGCTATCTATTAGAATAATGTCTTATGATTTGGATGTAAAAGATAATTTAAATTTTACTAAAGATCGTATTTTAGAAGCTGAAGCATTATCGACTATAGTGCATTTTATGCAGATTGAAAGAGGTATGAGTGTCGGATTTATAATAAATAGCGGCAAAAGTAATAGTGATAAACTTCCAGCAGTGAGACAAAAAGTTGATAATGCTTTGGAAGATATGAAAAAAGTTTACGCTTTTACTCACGGAAACAGTTCTGTTCTGAACTCTTTAGGTGATTTAGTTCAAAAGAGAGCTTCTATCGATTCATTATCCATAACCGCTCTAGATACAGGTATATATTTTACAAAAATTATTAAAACATTTTTAGATGTTGCATTAATTATACCGCCACTTATCGATGATAAAGACGGAAGAAATATTATCCAAGCATATACTCATTTAGCTACATCAAAAGAGTCTTTAGGGCAAATTAGAGCAAATCTAAACGGTACTTTTAGTAAAAATACTTTTGTTGAAGATACTTTTTTTAAATTTAGCACTAGCCTAGGTGCTTATACTGTGAATTTAGCTAAATTTGATGTATTGGCACCAGATGAAGTAAAGGAATTTTATAAAAATACATACAAAGGTGAATCTGTAAACAAAACAGAGGCTATGATAGATATTGCAAAAACAAAATGGATGAGCGGCAACTTTGGAATAGAACCGTCAGTTTGGTTTACGGAGGCAACAACTTCTATAGAATTATTGAGAGTTATTGAACTTGAATTATATAGAAATGTTTTAAAATTAGCTGATAAGAAAATAGCAGATGCAAATACTTCATTGATATTAATCACTTCAACCTCGTTATTATTAATTATTGCTCTATTTATTTTAGCATCTTATATGATTAAAAATATTACTAGCTCGCTAAACAGCATTCAACTCGGGCTAATCTCTTTTTTCTCCTTCCTAAACAGAGAAACCCCTAAAGTCGAACTAATTAACCTTGATTCAAAAGACGAATTCGGACAAATGGCAGTTGTCATCAATGAGAACATCGAAAAGATTAAAAAAGGAATCGATGAAGATAGAAAACTTATAGATGAAACCATAGCTGTATTAGGTGAGTTTGAACAAGGAGACTTATGTCAAAGACTTGAGTTAAATGTTTCTAATCCTGCTTTAATGCAATTAAAAACCGTTCTTAATAATATGGCTTCTAATCTTGAAAATAATATAGATAATGTGCTAAAAGTTATAGAAGAGTACTCACATTATAACTATCTTAA
>CANMJR010000024.1 GCA_947498025.1 Helicobacteraceae bacterium | reverse complement strand
TTCCTTTGCTCTCTTCTAATTGGTTTAATATCTCTAAGAAAAAATCATCATAGGCGTCATTAGTTTCATAGAAGTAGAAAAGGGTATCTATCCCACTAATTACATTTGGTAAGTTAGTGAGAAAATTATTATTAGTTTCTTCCATTTTTTTACCTTTAATGTTAGTTATTAAAGGAGGCTAAGGATAGCCTCCTACTACGATTGCGGGCGGGCGTCATCACTAAGGCGTTCTTCCTTCCCGTCCTCATCTTCGGAGTTCGTTTTTTTGATATATTTTCGATTGTTAACATCTAGTTTTATTCTATAAATATGTTAAGAACCGAGTGTTACCAAGAACTCGGAGAAATTAGTCGTCATTCGAGGCACTCTTCTTCTTTTGTTCGTCGCCTCACAAACAGAATCAGAGTTCCTCTCATTACGATGTATTTATTTAGATACCGTAGTAACTACACTTTCCTATTACGCCAACTTCAACTTCTACGGTTGAACCAATCTTGTCTTTATAGAGAGCAAGTTTTTCTTTTGGGATAGAGATATCTATCAACTCGTTTTTTATTTCGCCATTTTTAAGTGTCACCACTTCCAATATTTGTATTTTTACTTTGCCTTCAACTATTGTTCCGTCCTCTTTTTTAAAATCTGGACTAACAAATTGACTTAGCAATTTTCCTTTTTTATATGTTGACATCATAAACCCTTTATAGGGAAATAAACTTTTACGCGTTTAAGAAGCATCGGAATGCTTTTTGGTGGAAATTAATTAATCGAGCGTAAGTTTAAAGGAAAGGTATTTTTTTGTCATTTTTTTGTGGGGAAGATAGAAGAATGCTTGTAATGGAACTTTAGCTTAATTTATTTAGGTGCTTAGTAAGAACATTTAAATATTCTTCTGTCTGTTCTATCTCATCTTTAGTTTTAGTTATTTTAAAGCGAGCATCTGAAAAATCGTATAGTCTCAAACCATGAAAAAAAGATTTTTCACGAATTGGCTTTGTTGCTGAATTTTCACTTATTTGGTATTCTACAACTGTCTCGTCTTTTATTGTGTACTTTTTTGATGAACTACTTTTATTTGGAGTTATCGTTTTTTTTACTTTTTTTAAATGTGGAAAAATAACATAGGATGAGAGTCTGGCAAGTTCCAATTTCTTTTTTAGAGGCATTCCAGAGTTTGCATATAAAAGAAAAATAGAAGCGTACCAACTAACATAGAAATCATTTTTTGTAATCTCGCCATCACTGTCAATCTTAATAACTTAAATTGTTTTTTAGTTATAATCTTCGTTAAACAAAGGAGGGATAAAGATGATAAAAATAATATTAATTTTAGTGTTAATGATAGGAAGCTTGAGTGCTGATTTAACAAGTGATGGAGTCAAAGAAGCAAAAAATGGCAATTTTAAAAAAGCAAATAAATTATGGACAAAAGCCTGTGATATTGGGAGTATGGGTGCTTGTTTCAATTTAGGTCTTTTGTATAATAATGGAGATGGTGTAAAACAAAATAAGTTAAAAGCAAAAGAACTATTTGGCAAAGCATGTGATAGTGGACATATACGTAGTTGTTACAATCTAGGTATTTTGTATGATAATGGAGATGGCATACAACAAGATAAGAAAAAAGCAAGTGAACTTTATGCCAAAGTGTGTGATAGTGAACAAAATATGGGTGGTTGTCTAAATTTAGGAGTTTTATATAGTACGGGAGAAGGTGTTAGACAAGATAAGTCAAAAGCGAAGAAATTGTTTGGTAAAGCATGTGATAACGGGAATAATAATGGTTGTAAAGGTTATAAAATACTAAATGAACAAGGGGTTAAATAGAAATTGTTAAAAAAGAGTTAAACAGAGCATGTTTTATTAGCATATAAGCCTAACCAATGGCAATATGTTTTCGCCAATTCTAAAAATAAGTGCAATTATCTAAGAAAGTCGGAAGGTAGGGTTAAAGCGTCATCAAGCCGTCCATCAAAGTGGATGGCTAATTGAGAGATTGTTAAGCTTCAGTTTCTAATCGGCATAGTCCGTTTTTACCCTCAAGGGGTACCTCGTTCTGAGTATTTTGAATCACTGGAATGACCCCACTTATCCACTCTTTGTAAAGCAGGCAAGAAGTTTGTAATGCGTTGTTCTCGTGCATCTTTTAAAGAAGCACGACAAATGCTTGCAGGTGAAGGTTCAAGTGATAGAACCATTACTCTTGAAGTACATCACACAAAAGACAAAGAGATTGAAAAGTTTAATTTACCAAAAAATATAAAAGTAAGATTTGTTCGTGTTACTCTCTCAACAGGAGAGTATGAAGTGTTAGTGACTAACCTGCTTGATGAAGTAGAGTTCCCAACCGATGAGTTTAAAGATATTTATTATTTACGCTGGGGAGTGGAAGAATTTTATGGCATTATCAAAAATAGATTAACCCTTGAAAACTTTTCAGGTAAAACGGCTCATTCAATATATCAAGATTTTTATTCTACAATATACCTTAGTGGTCTTGAAACGATATTAACAAGCGATATAAATGAAGAACTCAAACAGAAAAAAACTCTGAATAAACAACAGGTAAATCATGCTGTATCATTTAATGCCATTAAGAATCAAGCACTAGAACTTTTATTTGATCAAAACCCTCCAACCGATTTACTAGAACGATTAGAAAAATTATTCAGAACAAATCCCGTACAAATTAGACCAAATAGAAAAATTCCAAGGATTAAAACTTCTGATTATCAACTTTGTAATTATCATAAAAGGAGTAAAAAAATATGCTTTTAGTTCTTAACTTAATGGCAGTGAGTATTTTGAATCCCCATATAGAGCAATTTTAATAGGGTACTATTTAAGGAATAAAGTTTATAATTATTGCTATTACTTTGTAGAGGAGTTTATCATCAAATGTCAATCTTGTAATCATGAAAATCGCGATAATGTTCATTTCTGTACCGAGTGTGGTCTCCGTCTTATTTTAGTTTGTGATCAATGTCAGACTGTTGCTTATGAGGGTGATATATACTGTGCTAATTGTGGATTTAGACTTCCATCCAATAATACTTATATTTCAAGTTATCAGGAAATAAATCCAGTACAAGCGAATATAATAAATTCTAACGTATCAGAAGACAAGCACCATTCAGAACGCAAAATGGTTACTGTTTTATTTGCTGATTTATCTGGTTTTACAGCCATGAGCGAAAAGTTAGATCCAGAAGAAGTTACAACTATTATGAATGCTTGCCTTCAGATTATGGGAGATACCGTAATTGAGTATGAAGGATATATAGACAAGTTTATCGGTGACTGTATTATGGCAATTTTCGGTGCTCCAATCACGCATGAGAATGATCCCGAACTTGCTCTTCGTGCCGCTATAGAGATGAATAGAAAAATTGTAGAATTTAATAAAAACCTTCCTGTGAAACTTGAAAAACCTTTAACATTACATGTTGGGATAAATACCGGTGTTGTTATTGCCGGAGACATGGGATCGAATGCACGTATGGACTATACAGTGATGGGTGATACCGTTAATCTTGCTTCAAGACTTGAATCACAAGCAGTAAATGGACAAATTTTTATTTCTGCTTTCACTTATAATCAAACAAAAAGTCTATTTGAGTTTATAGAACATGAACCTATGATGGTAAAAGGAAAACGTGATCCGGTTAATGTTTATGAAGTTGTACGTGCTCTTGAAGATTTTGAATTAAAAGGCGGCGGTGCGACTGATGAAGTTCCTCTTATCGGCAGAAATCAGGAGATAACTATGCTAACGGAGAGTATAGCACGTCTTAAAAGTGGAGAGGGACAGGCTATTTTTCTTATTTCTGATCCGGGATTTGGAAAAAGTCGTGTACATGCAGAACTTAAAAGCAAATTCAAACAAGGTGATTTACAATTTATCGAAGGGCGTTGTCACTCATACGGACGAAATACCCCTTACCATACATTTATTGATATCTTTAAACATTTATGCGGTATAGATTCTGATGATATGGTAGATACAATGACTCAAAAATTCGTTGAAGCAATGCCGCTTTTATTAAATGAAGATAGAGATGTTTTATCGGATATGGCAAAAAATGCTCTTGTATTGATTGGAAAACTACTTGATTTAAATTTATCTGAGCAATATAATGTACCGATAGTAGAAATGTCGGCACAGGAGATAAATACAGCTACGATTAAGGCTATTGGCTGGACCTTCTCTACTTTTGCAAAACATAAACCTACAATTATTTCAATTGAAGATCTTCATAATTCAGATATTGCTTCTGTAGAAGTGATATCTTCACTTATCCATTCAGCACAAAAATCGCCGATTATGTTGCTTCTTATGTTGCGTCCGGATAAAAATATATCTTCTTCTAAGCTTCTTCCACTTGCAAGAAGAGTGCTTGGAAATAGAACGATTGAACTCAATTTTGAACGTCTTACGCGTAATGATTGCGAACAGCTTGTTAAAAATATTTTAAAAGTTAATACTCTTCCAAAAGATTTAATAGATTTAATCGGCACACGCTCTGATGGAAATCCACTATTCATACAAGAGATAGTACATTCACTTTTAAATGAAGAGATAATTAAAAGAAAAGATGATGGGATAGAGATTGTTAAAGAATTATCAGAGGTTTCTATTCCAAATTCAATCATAGGGTTAATTATTGCTCGTTTTGACAAGCTCTCAGCACAAGAACATGCACTCATAAGTAAAGCTTCTGTTGTAGGATTGACATTTAGCCGTAAATTAATCGAGAAACTTACAGGTACAGTAAACATAGATAAAAATATTGATGCCTTGTTAAAGTGTGAAATGATTTTCGAATCTCAATCATTTCCAGAAGTTGAATACTCTTTTCATACTTCGTTTATTCAAGAAGCTGTTTACGAAACTTTACTCTTAGCACGCAGACGTTCTTTGCATCTTGAAGTAGCAACAGCAATCAGAGAACTATTTAAAGATAGATTGCAGGAACATGTAGAATCACTTGCTCATCACTATTTTGAAGCAAATGATATGGAGAATGCTTATGAGTTTTTAGTGCGTAGTGGATTGAAGGCAAAAAATGTTTTTGCAAATGAAACAGCAAGAGATTTTTTTAATCAGGCAATTGCAATTGGTAAGGATTTGAAAAATATAGAACCAACATTAAAAATAATTTATAAAGAGTATTCTGATGTTCTAGAACTCCTAGGTGATATGAATGGAGCAGTTAATGCATGGCAGTATATTGCAGAAGTCTCCGATAATGAGCTTGAGAAAGCAAATGCTGTGAGAAATATTGGTCGTATTGAAGAAAAGCGCGGTTCCAAAGAGACAGCTATAGAATTTTATGAAAATGCTCTTGAACTTCTAAAAAATCATACTGATTGTCTTGAATATGGGCATCTTCTGATGAATTTATCTTGGGTTCTTAATAGACTTAGACGTACGGATGAAGCGCTGGAAAAAGCTCTTATAGCGCTTGCACTTTTTGAAAAGGAAGACTCGCAAGAGCATATTGCATTATGTTGCAATAATATTGCAGTATTTTATGAAAATAAAAATGAGTTAGATACTGCCTTAGAATACAATATTCGCAGTTTAGAGCTATTTAAAAAATTAAAAAATCGTCGTCAAATAGGTAATGTAGAGTTGTCTCTTGGTTATTTACGTAGTAAACGTGGTGAGATGGAAATGGCACTTGAACATTTTATTCACTCTGCTGATGCTATGAATCGTATAGGTAATCTTGTAGGTAGTGCTAATGCACTGCTTGCCAAGGGGCGTAATTATGCTGATATGGGCAATCTTGATGAAGCAAAAATCGCGTTAATCTCAGCATTAAATAATTTTATAGAGATGAATATGGATCGTCGCGTTGTTGCAACTTTAATTTCATTAATTAATATACTACTTGATAAGAAAAATACTAAAGATGCATATGCGTATATTTCGGAAGCTGAAGTGATTGCTAAAAACAATAATTTTGAATCCGACCAAGCTAAAATACTTCGTCTTTATGGCCGTGCTTATAGAATGGATGGAAATCAAAAAGAATCTGATAAAAAATATTCGGATTCTTATGAATTATTTACTCTAGTAAATCGTGAAGAAGATGCTAAGGCTGTTAAAAATGAGTGGAAAAATATTTAGGAAGTTTCCGTTTTAGGGGTTTTGTGGAGTTCGGTTTTCGAATAATCTTGGTGCCAGCGTTGGCTAATGCAATTAGCGAATCATTTAAATCGAGCATATCCATCAAGGAACTATAAAAAAGATATCGGACATAGAGGAAAATTGATTTGGAATGACTTTAAGTATTACATTATCGGAATAAATTCATAAAACATCTTTATATTTGTGTCTGTATTTTTTGATCAGAGAGGCTTTAAATGCAGTGCCAGCCACATGGCATCGTTTGAAGTTTTTAAAACTCTGTGTTTTTTGAGTTTTGGAATATAAAGATAATCTCCACATACCAACTCTTGGGTGTGGTCTTCAAACTCCAAAATAGCACTTCCGCAGAGCAAGACTACCCACTCATCGCTGTTTTGCTTATACCATTCACCCTCAATCAGCTCATTTGAGAGGATTTTTTCTATTTTGATTTTCTCATTATCAAAAAGTGTTTCAAAGCTCTCAGTGCCTTTCGTAGGAACTCCTGAACTGTTTTTAAATATATTTTCCATTCTATTTTCTCATTGTTTAAATTTTTGCTCTCAAAAGATGATAACACATTCTTGCAAGATTTTCACATGCCAAATATTTGGCATTTTGTATTATGTTATAATCCAAAAAAAATAAAGGATTTCTTTATGAAAATTTCTAAAAACTTACTTGTGCACCTCAATTATCGCTTGAGCGATGCAGATGGAGTGCATCTAAATCCTGGTGAAGAGGAGCTTATTTATCTTCATGGCGGGCATGGTCATATATTTCAAGAGCTTGAAGATATTCTTGAGGGAAAAGAGGCAAATGAGTCGTTTAAGGTAACCCTACCGCCAGAGAAAGCCTTTGGTGCGTACAAAGAGGAGTTGATATTTCAAGAGTCGATAGACGAACTTCCGGAGGATATTTTTATCGGCATGGAGCTTGACGGTTACATAGATGAGTCTCCGGAAGAGGGGGTTATTTATGTGGTGACAAATATTGAGGATGATTTTGCAACCCTCAATGCCAACCATCCGCTTGTCGGACGCACGCTCACCTTTGAGGGAACTATCACAGAGGTTCAAGAGCTGAGTGAAGAGGAGATGGATGCAATTTTAAATCATGGGCATCATCACCACGATTAAGCTGCCCATTCGCATTGCATAATTCGGGTTAAATCACCCGCAACACTTTTTATATTTTTTGCCGCTTTTGCATGGACAGGGCTCATTTCTCTCTATTTTAGAGTTAAAGAGTATCCCGTCTTTGTAGAGCCACATGCCCTCTTCTTTGACAAAACTGCTCTTTTCATGCAACACATTGATTCCATCTCTCTCTTTGTAGTAGGCTTTAAATTCGACCTGATTTTCACTCTCATATAAAACCTCAAGCCCAAGCCAAACAATATTTTGCGCAGACTCTTTTATGAGTTTTGCATCCTCTTCGTAGCGGTTCTCTTTTGCAGTTGTTTTTACAAGATATTTGCCGTCGCCCACTGCAAAAGCACTATATCTGCTTCGCATAAGCTGTACAGGAGTGGACGGTTTTTGAATGCCGCTTAAAAACGGCTCACAACACGCACTAAACTCTTTTTTACTATCGCAGTAACATGGACGCAAAGGCATCTCCTTTTAAAAATATTTAGACTATAAGTCTATAAACAACCCAAGTAGTGAAAAACGATAAAAGCGTTCCATAGCCGATGATGGAAGAGCTTAATTTTGGAGCTAATCCTGACATGGTGGCTACCGCTCCGGCTGTTATCATGGGCCCCATGCTCGCTTCCATAATAGAGATTTGAGATGCACTGTTGTGCCATGAGAATAGAAGAGAGATTCCATAGGCAGCCAGCGGAGCGATGACCAATGTCACAAAAAGTGCGACGCTAAAAGGTTTTATCTCATGTGCCGGAAGTTTAAATCTCAATTGCAGACCGACGGAGACGAGAGCGAGCGGAACTATGGTGCTTGCGAGCGAAGAGAGTACGCTTGTCACGAGCGGATAAAACGCAGTGCCTATAAAGAAAAGTGCTACAAACAGAGATAAAAACGGCGGAAATTTTATAATCTTTAAGAGTATTGCTTTTTTGTCAACTTTTTTGTGACTTGAGTAGTAAACTGAGACAAAAGTTCCATAAGTTGAGAGTGCTATAAAGGAACCTAGTTGGTCATACATTAAAACATAGCCCAATGCTTTCTCTCCAAAGTATGCCGAAATTATGGGAATACCTAAAAATGAGGTGTTTCCAAGAACCCCAACAAGCATCAATGCACCCGTCTCCTCTCTGGAAAACGAAAGAAATTTGGAGATATAAAAGATAAGCAGAGCACTCACGCTCATAACAATCCACGCTATAAAAACAGGGATAATAACCTCGTAGGAGAGGGTAAGCTTTGGAATCTGCAGTAGAGCCATCGCCGGAAGTGAGATATAGAGTATAAACTGGTTTAAAATCAGAGGTGCATCTTTGGAGAAGACCTCTCTTTTGTTTAGGATATAGCCGATAAATAGAGCTGTAAATATAAGTGCAAAATTTTCCATTGTCATGTTTCCTTGTAATTCTCGAAAAACAAAGTTTTTCGTAGCTTTAGGGGGTTGTAGCTGCTTTTGTCCCTGCCACTAAAACGGACGCGTTCGTTTTAGTGCGTAACATTAATTAAGTTTTGGAAGTATATAATTTTTTACTATTTTAGAGGGAGATTTTAAAGATGAATAATGATTTTTCAAAGGCAATGGATTTTAGACATGCCTGCAAAGTTTTTGATGAGAGCAAAAAAATATCCGAGGATGAACTCAAGTTTATACTTGAGGCGGGGCGAAAATCGCCATCCTCGTTTGGCATGGAGCCATGGAAGTTTCTGGTTATAACAAATGAGGAGCTAAGAGCCAAACTGAGACCTTTTTGCTGGAATCAGGTGCAGATTACTTCATGCTCGCATTTGGTTGTCGTGTTGGCTGCAATTGAGAGTGCAAAACCGGAATCGGGCGTACCAAAAGCAAGATTTGCAAGACGAGAGATGTCACAAGAGAAGATTGACTTCTATCTTGCTTTATATGCGTCGCATCTCAAACATACGCTCAGCAGTGATGAAAATATTTACGCTTGGACATCCAAACAATCCTATATAGCATCTGCAAATATGATGAGTGCTGCGGCATTTATAGGGATAGATTCTTGCCCTATTGAGGGTTTTGAGAAGGAGAAGGTTGAAGAGATTTTGGGTCTTGATACAAAAAAATATCAGCTCTCCATGCTGCTTCCGCTTGGATATAGAGTGAATGAGCAGTCAACGCAACTACGTTTAGCGTATGAAGAGGTTTTTGAGTTTATTCACTGATGTTACGCACTCAAATGGGTAAAAGCCCATTTGAGCATCAAAGTTATAAGTTTATTGTGTTTAGATGTTTTAAAAATTCAATCGGTTCCATAAAACCTGTAATAGTTTTGGCTTTTATAACTTCACTATTTTCATCAAAAAACAGAATCACAGGAGGACCAAAAACTCCATATTTATTGCTGAGAGCTTTTTCTTTCTCTCCGTTGGCTGTAATATCTGCTTGAATCAGAACAAACTCGCCCATCTTTTTTGCAACGCCGACATCTGCAAATGTAACTTCTTCAAACTCTTTACATGAAGTACACCAGTCAGCACTAAAATCGAGCATGATTTTTTTGCCTCTGTTTTTTTGCAGAAGTGCATCTAGCTCTTCAATGGAGCTCACTTTTGTAAACTCCGCATGTCGGGCTTTTTCAGATGTAAGGGCAACCTGAGGTTTTAAAAATTCCAGCGGTTTGCTCATGCTCTTTGAGCCGCCGAGAGTTCCTATGAGAAGAGAAACAGAGTAGATAAACAGGATAATTGCTATGCTTTTTCTAATAAAATGTATCTTTTTTTCAAACGCCCCGAGATAGAGGGAAAAACTAACAAGTAATAGAGACCATAAAAGCATAGTATAGTAAACATCCACTACTTTTTCAAGCATCCAAATGGCAACGCCGAGCATCATTACACCAAAGATATTGTTTACCAGAACCATCCAATGCCCCGGTTTTGGCATAAACTTTCCTGCACTCACTCCGACCACAATGAGCGGCAGTCCCATTCCTATGCTCATGGCAAAAAGTGCCACTCCTCCAAGAAATGCGTCACCTGTTTGCCCGATGTAAACCAAAGCGCCTGCGAGCGGGGCTGCAACACATGGACCAACGATAAGAGCCGACAGAAAGCCCATTACTGCGACACCCAAAATACCTCTATGTCTTCTTGATTCGCCAAGAGAGTTGAGTAAAAAAGAGGGAGCCTTTAACTCAAAATAGCCAAACATGCTGAGTGCTAGGGCTACAAAGATAGCTGAAAAAGAGAAGATAATCCATGCGTTTTGCATTGCCGCTTGAAGACCTGAGCCAAAAAGACCGGCTAAAACACCTGCTATCGTATAGGCAACAGACATGGACAGTACATAAACAACAGAGAGAAAAAGTGCTTTTTTAGTGGTTAAGCCCTCTCCTTGGCTTATGATTATTCCGGAGATTATCGGAATCATAGGAAAGGTACATGGTGTGAGAGCCAGCAGAAGCCCAAAGCCAAAAAATGTTAAAAGAATTAAGCCGATACTTCCTGAGATAATCGTATTTGCAATAGCATCTGTTTCTGAAACCTCTTGCTTAAGAGTATCTGTTTGTGATGCTTTTTGAGTTGGAATATCTAATTTTTTTATTTGAGAGGTTTCACTTGCAATACTTAATTTTGAGCTGTTCACATCCAAAGAGTATGTTTTGCTCAAAGGTTCATAACAAAGCCCCTGTTCCGAGCAGCCCTGGTAGGAGAGTTTGAACTCTACTTTTTTTATCTCTTTGACATCGCTCTTTTTTTCTAAGGTTATTACAAAGGAAGGAGAGCTTAAATAGACCATGTCCCCCTCGTGCTTGACGCTTTTTGGTGCTGCAATCTCTTTTATAGTTACGGTATTTGTTGCATCGATAACCTCTAGTTTTACTTTATCTTCATACAAGTAAATATCTTTAGCAATCGCAACATTCGCCTCAATCTGCATCTTCTCATTGAGCTTGGCATGTGGAATAAAAGCTTCGTTCGGCATTAAAAATTTTGGTGTTTCACCAAATAAAAAAACACTTAAAAAAAGAAACAGAATAATTTTTGACATCATTAACCCACTCATTAAAAAAAATTTGTTCGATTATAGCTACTCTTAAATAATAACTATCTTTTACTTCCATTATTAGTGATTAAAATGTGATGACTTGCTTACTATTTATAACCCAGCTTGAAAGTACTTCCATAGTAGAAGATACTTTTTCATCAAAATAGGGTTCATTTTTGAAGATACCGCATCGTGCATTACAAGTTCCACATGCCTGTAATTTTATGCCGTTTGCATACATCTTTTTGACCATTTCAACTAAATCATTATCGTAATAATCAGGTTTAGCAGTTCTATCACGCGCAAGGTCAACGGCATCATTCATTAAAAAGATGTTCACTTCCTCCCCATTTTTGTGTAGTGTTTTTGCCAAACGCAAAGCATTCCATGTTACATCCGTCCCGTCATAAGGCTGATGATTGAGTATTATTGTTATCATTTTTCTTCCTCCGTTAGTTTTGTTACTCCAAGACCGGTCTCTATAGGATAGCCCAATGTTGCCCATCCTTTGAGCCCGCCTTTGAGGTTTGTAGCATTTTTATAGCCAAGATGTCTAAGTGTTTGCGCAGCCAATACACCACGGCTGCCGCCGCGGCAATAAGTTACAATCACAGCATTTTTATCTTTAATTTGATTCGTCACTTCAAACTCTAAATTACCGCGAGTAATTGCAAAAAACTTATCTGTATAAATCTGCCCTTCTGCTCTTTGTTCAGATTCTCTTACATCCAGAACTATGACCGCTTCTTCTTTGTCTATCATCTGTTTAAGTTTTTGAGGCTCCATCTCGCCTGTTTCTTTTACAGCCTCCGCCACTAATTTATCTGCCTCTACTGCTCCGCCATTGAGAGCCGCTGTTGAAGATAGCATAGCTGCCAATACCATGTTTATGACTCTTTTTTTCATCTTTTCTCCTAGTTTTATAGTAAATGCCTAATTAGGCATTTAACTAAATAGATTTAAGTATGGTATAATTTTTTAATAACAATGTCAAGGATTAGAATGCTGGATATGAAGCAAAAAATAAAAATTTTCAAAGCACTTGGGAATGAGACTCGTTTTTTAATTTTTAAAAATGTGTTTACAGGTGGATATACATGTTCTTTAGATAAAAAAGATAAAAATATAAAAATAAGCCCGCATGCCACTTGTGTGAGTACAATTGCAGAGCATTTTGACTTTGCTCTGCCTACTATTTCAAAGCATCTTAAAGAACTCAGAGAAGCGGACATTATTACAATGGAAAAAAAAGGGAATAAAATATATATTGAGCCAAATATAGAAACTATCCGTGAACTTGGCGGTTGTTTTACTACACTTGTAGAAAATTTTGAAACAAACCGAGAACTTTTTTTTGGAGATGTCGTTATAACTGAGAGATAAGAGACATGTTTGTGGATTGAGGTGAAATTTTTTTTAAGAAAAATAGTGTAAGATAAGTTTTTAAAAAACGAACGCGTCCGTTTTAGTGGCAGGGACAAAAGCAGCTACAACCCCATGAAGCTACGAAAACAAGTGAAGCGCTTTTCGCAAAGCGAAAATGTTTCTTTAGTAAAACTCTGTTTTTCGGGAATTAAAAGCATCTAAAAAAAAGGTTATTTATATGGAAGAGATATTTCATGATGCGAAAAATAGAGAAGCCTTTAAACATCATGTTATTCTCCTTCATCATTGCGATAATCAAAAACTTCTTTTTTGTGTAGAAAAAGAGAATTTTGAAACACTTTTTGATATTCAAGCAGATAAACAAGTTATCGCACATGGTATTGAACTCTTGAGCGTCATTCACCCCGATGATGTTGCTTCGTTTTGTATCTCTCTCAATGCCTCTCACAAAGAGTTTGAGTTTAATTTTCGTATTTTAAAGTCTAATTCTGAAATCATTATTTTGAACGGGCAAGGAACCCCTTTTTTAGAAAAAAACTTAGACCATGCAACTCTCTTTTTCCTAAAGTTGACAGATGTGCGATATCTTGTAAAAAAGATGGATGAGCAAATCGCCATTCGAACAAATTTTGAGGCCATGATGCAGTACTCAGATGATTTTATCTTTTTTAAAGATGCCCATCATGTTTTAACTGCATCAAGTGATGCTTTAGCGCTTATTGCAGGCTATAAAAAAGGGTCTGAGCTTATCGGAAAAACAGATTACCAAATCTTTCCAAAAGAGCTTGCAGATAAATATTATAAATTTGAAAAAGATATCTATGGGGGAGTTGTTCCACATGCCAATGAAATTCATCCTTTTGTCGATAAAGAGGGCAATGAAGGCTGGGTTGACAATAGAAAATATCCAATCCTCAATGCTCAAAATGAGATAATAGGGCTTTTTGGAATTGCAAGAATTGTCACAGAATCTGTAAATAATCAACTCAAGATTGAAAAACAAAATCAAGAGCTTCAAACAGAGCGAAATCGTTTTTCATTGGCAATAGAAGGAGCACAAGATGGTTTGTGGGATTGGGATTTGCAGAGTGATAGTCTTGTGTTGTCTGAACGATTTGAGACGATGCTCGGTTATACAGTCGGAGATTTACCTCAAAATATAGAAGCTTGGTTTGGTCTGCTCAATCCTGATGATAAAGAGGAGACTATGAAAATTGTACAAACATATTTAGCCTCAAAAGGAGAGCAAAGTTATGAGGCTAAATTTCGCTTAAGGGCAAAAGATGGTTCTTGGCGTTGGATTTTAGGTCGCGGTAAAGCTCTGTTTGATGCGGATGGCACGCCTTTGAGATTTGTTGGCTTTAATACGGATATTTCAATTCAAGTAGAACATCAAAATGAACTTGACCACACGGCCAAACATGACGCACTTACAAATCTGCCAAATAGATTTTTACTCTCAGAACTCTTAATACATGCGATGTTGAGTGTTAAAAGAAACAGCCAATATCTCGCACTCCTATTTATTGACCTTGATGGTTTTAAAGCGATAAATGACACGTATGGGCATGACGCAGGGGACAAAGTATTATCTACCGTGGCACAAAGAATGAGCGACATCGTTCGAGGGAGTGACATCGTTTCGCGTCTAGGCGGCGATGAGTTTGTCGTAGTTGTGAATGCCCTTGGCTGTACACAAGAAGTTATTCCAATGTTGCAGCGACTTTTAAGTGAGTTATCCTTGGATATTATCTATGAAAAACATTGCATGCAAGTTTCAGCGAGTATCGGGGTGAGTTTTTATCCTCAGGCAGAGGATGTTGGAAATGAAGTGCTTCTTCGTCAAGCAGACCAAGCGATGTATTTTGCTAAAATTTCCGGTAAAAAACAGTATCAATTTTTTAATCTCGAAGCATCGAACGAAATCAAAACACAGCAGCAAAGTGTTCTCAATTTGCGCCATGCAATTTTGAGTGACGAGTTAGTTCTTTATTATCAACCAAAAGTGGATATGTCAAAAAATAGAGTGGTTGGTTTTGAAGTACTGCTCCGCTGGAATCATCCGCAAAAAGGTATCATCTATGCTGATGATTTTCTTCCGTTTGTAGAAAATGATCCAAAGTTTATGGTTGAATTGGGACATTGGGTGTTAGAAAAAGCTTTTTATCAATTAGCGTGTTGGCATGTGAGGGACTCAAATTTGACTATGAGCGTCAATGTGAGTTCACATGAGGTTAAAGAATTAGGATTCGCTACATATCTAAAAGAACTTTTTGTGAAATATCCCGGTATAAAACCAAATACTATAGAGATAGAGCTGTTAGAAACTTCAGCATTTGAAAACATTGAACAAACTTCTACAATACTGCGTGCATGTCAAAAACTTGGTGTAAGTATAGCAATTGATAATTTTGGCACGGGGTACGCTTCTTTGCATTACTTGGAAAAACTCCCGATGAATACAATTAAAATAGATAAAAGTTTTATCATGAAACTCCTGAGTTCAAGTAGCAATTTATCTATCGTAGAAGCTTCTATAGGACTCGCACATGCATTTAGTTGTCATGTTGTGGCGGAGGGTGTTGAGTCGGAAGAGATTGGAAAAATTTTGTTGCAACTAGGGTGTGATGTGGTGCAAGGATTTGCGATTGCAAAAGCAATGCCGGCAAGAGATGTCTTAGAGTGGATTGATTCTTGGTCTGGGTATGATTCTTGGAAAACAATCAAACGAATCAATACAGACAATCGAGCACTCTTGCACACCGCCATAGAACACCGCAATTGGATTGATTCGGTTGAAGTATTTTTGTTAAATAAAAGCTCAAAACTTCCGGAATTTAGTGCATCAAGTTGTCGTTTGGGCAACTGGATTATGCACGATGCTTCCACCGAGCAAAGAAAACATCCTGCGTATGAAGCATTAGATAGACAACATAAAGAGTTACATAAATACGCAAAAATACTCATCCAATCGAGTGAAGAGGATAAAATAGTTGGGATAAATAAATTAAGACAAATTCGTGAGGAGATTCTTCAAAAACTTGAGGCGCTTATCTCTTTATAACTGATGTTACGCACTAAAACGAACGCGTCCGTTTTAGTGGCAGGGACAAAAGCAGCTACAACCCCCTAAAGCTACGAAAACAAGCGAAGTGTTTTTCGCAAAGCGAAAATGTTTCTTTAGTAAAACTTTGTTTTTCGAAAACTTCAAGGACTTTATAAGTAAAAGTATCTTTACATGCCACCCTATTTACAAAAATGAAAAGGATTTTTATATGCTCGATGAAATAATAATAAAATTAAGAAATTCCTATAGTGATGAGGATTATCTTACAGTGATTGAAAATATGTACGAAGATATATATGATGAAGTAACAGAAAATGAGATGTATGCGCCGATTTTTGAGGAGAACAGCTCTTTTGAAGTAAAAGAGTTAATTGCGCAGTATCTCAACCACAATAATTTTCGAGAGATTGAAAAAGAGACAAAAGAGAAGATTAATAAGAGAATTACAGAGGCTTTAGAACTTTTGCAGATGTATAAAACGCCTGAATATCAATGTTTAGCAGATAATGGGTTTTGTAATCCGCTGAGTGAACGTCCGCCTTATGAGGGGCACATGGACAAACAATGGCATATTGAGTATAAACAACAGTTTGTGAACAAAGCACAAATACTTGGTATTGAAGAGCATTTGGCAGAGAAGATTATTTTAGGCTTAGAAAGTATTATCTAAATGTGGATTGTAAAACAAAATGATAGGTGATAGTTTACTTTTGAGAGATATACTTTTTGACTTAATTTAAAATAAAGAATGATGCAGCAATGGCTATACCTAGTGGAATGGAGTTAGTAGTAATTTGAGGCGTTGTCGTTTTATTGTTTGGTTCAAAGAAAATACCGGAACTAGCTAAAGGTATTGGTCAAGGTATCAAAAATTTTAAAAAAGAGATGCAAGAAGATTCAGTTGAAACTGCTCATTCTGACACATCAAAAAAAATTGAAGCGCATGCGCAGAAGTTGTATCTGCAACACACATAAGAACTACTACACAAACATAATTACATATACAAAAGATAATGGAGGATATAAAGATATCCTTCTCTAATGGTCAAATGAATACTAAAAATAAGCAGGAGTTTGTGCTGCTTTTAGTTCCCCCTATTTCATAAATTAAATTTACAGATTGATGATGTTTACATGATATGTGTTAATCTGAAAAACATTTTAAATAAAAGAGCCGTATCTTCATCAAATGAGATACTGTTTAATGAAATCAACGATATTCTTGATAATAATTTAAAAGGTGTCATTCGAGAGTATATCTATATTCATTATCCTACATTACGACCTAGAGCAAAAGTACGTATAATTAAACATGAAGATTTTTATACAAATAAAATAAGTGCTGAAAATTTTTTGGAGATGGAAATTATTGATAGCAACTTGATGGATAATCTGAATGATTTTGAACAAGATTTTGATGCACGGTTTTCTACAACAGAAGGGGATAACTACTGAATTAATAGATGAAATTCAAAAACTGTTAAATTTATACATGTCAGTGCTCCATCAAATAATAGATTTCAAAGAGCTTTATTCTTATATACTTTACTTTAAAACTATGTTGAGTCAAATAGATGTTGATAATATCACAGATAAACAAGCTAAAAAATATAATGAGATAATAAATTCAATTTTGAGTGATTTAATAAACTGGAAACATGAGATATTTATTACAAAAAGTGCTAAGGACATTCACTATTTAGATAATTCAATATTTAGCAGCATACTACAGATGGAAATGATTAGCGGTAATTATGCTCAAAAAGATAATGAGATGGAGTCATTTTGATTAATCCTAATTTGAGATGAATATTTAAAATGATAGAATATTTAAAGAAGATAAATCTCATAAAGGACAAATTATAGACTCATTTAAAATAGATTTAAAATATGATTATGGCCAATACAATATTCATTTAGTTGATGATAGCAAGGTGATGATTGCTACTCTTTCATCTGCTTTAGAAGAAAAAGGCTATAACGTTACTTTTTCATTCAATGGAAAAGATGCAATAGCTTGGATAAATAATAATAAACCATCACTTATAATCCTTGATGTTGAAATGCCTGTAATGGATGGTTATGAAACTATTAAACTATTAAAAGCTGATAAAGAAACAGCAAATATTCCGGTTATTTTTCATACATCTTTAACAAAACCCGAAGCTATTGAAAAACTCTTTAAACTTGGTGCTTCTGATTACATAACTAAACCATTTATCCCAGTAGAACTTTTCGCAAGAATTGAAAAGGAGATTAATACTATTGCATTGCAAAATAAACTTCAAGAAAAAATGTCAAAACTGGCTGAAATTCTTTCGACAGACACATTAACAAAGACCTCAAATAAAATGCACATGACATCTATTATAAATGCAAAACTGCAAAAACTTGCAAATGAGAACAGGGGTGTTTTCTCATTAATGTATATAGATATTGACAACTTTAATAATTTTGCAAAATCGTATGGCATACCTGAATCAGAAACTGCTTTAAAAAAATGCAGTATGGTATTTAAACGCTGCATTAGAGATAAAGATATATTGTCACGATGGGAAGGAGATATATTTATTATTTTATTTCCTCAAATCGTCAGTGAAGATTTGAACAAAATTGCAACAACAATTAAAGAGAATCTTGAGAAAGTGCCGTTTGCATCTAATTCTAACCTGAGTGCAACGATTAGTATGGTCGAAGTTTCTGAATCGGATACGCTCAATAATATTCTAGCATCACTGAAAATTCAAAATAGTAAAGCAAAAAAACAACATAAGGGTTCCATAATCATGACTGATGGCCGGCTGTTAATGTAAACGGAACCAACTTTGGAGTGGTTTTGATATACTCTTTGTACTCTTCACCGAAAGTTTTTATCAGGCTTTTCTCTTCATAATAGAGACCTATAAAAACATAAATAGTAATACCGACACTTAAGAGTAAATGACCATAACTCATAGACGGTGTTGCCCATAATCCGATAAGCGTTCCCGCCTGAATAGGGTGTCTTATATATTTATAAAAAAATCTTACCTGAAATTTTACTTCCGGTTCAGGAATATTTTTTAAAACTCTATACCCCTGATGCAAGCCAAAAAGTTCAAAATGGTCTATAATAAAAGTAGCAACAAATGCACTTAGCCACCCGATGATGTAGAGCATTGTAATACTCCAAAACATCATGTCAGATTGAAAATTCCAAAGATAACCCTCTATCGGCTGCCAAAAATAAAATATCATTACCAGACAGATGGACGAAGCAACAGAATAAGTAGCAGATTTCAGTGCACTTGAGATATTTTTTAGCAACCCATCTTTGAAAAAACTCCTCGCCATCAGGGAGTGCTGCAAGCCAAAAAACAGTAACAGACCTATGTTTATCAAAATAGGATTTGCATTTATACTCATCATAGAAGTATCAATATGAAATGGCATAAACCCCCATGGATAAACCCATAAAATCAAAAAACTTAAAGTGATAATAGAGAGTGTATAGCCGACTAAGGAATATGTGAATGTTAGGTATTCTTTCATTGTTTTTGTCCTCGTAAAATCAATATATTTCCTTTCTGTGAGCAATCCTGATAAGCGTTATAAGCAAAATATCATTTTCCTTTAAATATACTATTTTATTGTTACCGGCTCTTTTTCGGAACTTTCCTTGATGCGTACCTTTTAGAGCTTTATCACCTGTAAAATCACCTGCTTCCAAATCTTTTATTTTGTTAAAAATGAATTGCTGATTTTCCTTATCGATTTTTTGTAACTCTTTGAGAACATATTTTTGGATAATTACTTTAAACATACTATTTTAAGCCAAGCTCACGGGCAACTTGTTCAAGCGAAAAAACTTCAATGCTCCCCTTCTTAAGTTCATCGATTCTTTTATCTGAAATTATTTCATCAAGTGTATCAAAGTAGGTAGATACTGCTTTTTCTATAAGATATGTTCTGCTTCTGTCGAGCTCAAGAGCATAAGCATCTAAATCATTTAGGAGTGATTCTTCAAGTCTAATGTTAATTGCTTTTTTCAAGCGTACATCCTTGTGTGTTTTTGTACATACATTCTACTACATATATACATCTTTGTCAAATAGTACAGAAAGAACCATTTTAAGTATAAGTGATATACAATGGTGCGGAAGAGTACATGATTCACAAATCCAAAAAAAGGAGATATTATGGCAAAAGGTCAAGATGCAAAAAAAACGGTTAAGAAATCACCGACAAAAACTTTGAAAGAAAAACGTAGCGATAAAAAAACGAAAAAAGCTCAGGGTTGAAATTCTGGAATAGGTATTTCAAGCTCTCTCTTCAAGCTAAAAATTTGGGTTTGAAAACTCATTTTTTAGCTTAAAATATCTACTTTAAGTCCAAAAAAACTCTCTTATTTCACTATAAATTTTTCATTCATTTATAAACAGTAGCATTTAAAAATAAATATCTACTTTTTTCTTTAAGCAAAACATCATCAATATTTTCATACTCTACATAAAATTTAAAATCGAGAAATTATTATGTCAAACAGATTAGCCACAGAAGATTCACCCTATTTACAGCAACACAAAAATAATCCTGTTGATTGGTATCCTTGGGGCGAAGAAGCCTTTGCCAAAGCTAAAGATGAAAATAAACCCATCTTTATAAGCATTGGTTACAGCTCTTGTCACTGGTGTCATGTGATGGAAGAGAGTGTTTTTGAAAATGAGGAGTGCGCAGATATTTTAAATGAGAATTTTGTCTGCATCAAGGTTGACCGCGAAGAACGACCCGACATAGACAAACATTATCAAGAGGTGCATATGCTGCTTAATCGTCGTGCCGGTGGATGGCCGACTTCTATCTTTTGTACTCCTCAGAACAAACCTTTTTTTGCCGGAACTTATATTCCGCCTGAATCAAAGCAGGGGAGCATCGAGGGAATGGGTTTTAAAGAGATTACAAAACTGATCGCTCAAAAAGTTGGTGAGAACGATGCAAAATTATTTGAAAATGCCGATGAGATTGAGAAGTTTTTAAAGCACAAAGAACATCCAAAAGAGGCGACGGTTTTAAAAGAAGATATTGTGAAAAACTTTATGCTTCAGGCAAAAAATAATTATGAGGTCTCTTATGGAGGTTTTTCTGCCGCACCGAAATTTCCACATGCCTCAACTCTGAATGCACTCCTAACTATAGACAGACTTTATGATGATAAAGCGGCGAAAGCGATGGTTCTTCACACACTGAAATCCATGAAAAAAGGCGGCATGTACGACCTCGTTGATGGGGGATTCTGCAGATATTCGGTAGATAGCATGTGGAAAGTTCCTCACTTTGAGAAGATGCTTTATGATAATGCCCTTTTGTGTGAGCTTTATACACAGGCATATTTGACCTACAAAGAGGAGAATTTTTTAGAAACAGCTAAAGAGATTGCAGATTTTTGGCAAAATTTTATGAGCGAAGATAATCTCTTTTACTCAGCCAGTGACGCCGACGGAGAGGGTGAAGAGGGAACCTACTTTTTGTATAGTTACAGCGAAGTTAGCCATGCTTTGATAGAGAACGGGTATGAACATGTCAACGAAATATTGAGTGAAATAGATGTCACACTTGGCGGAAACTTTGAGGGAAAAAATATTATTCATCAGGAGGGTGCAGACAAACCTGCCTATTTTGAAGATGTAAAGAAAATACTTCAAAATATAAGAAAAAAAAGAGAGTATCCTTTTATTGACAAAAAAATTCAAACTTCATGGTCTTCTATGATGATAAAATCGCTCTTTACTCTTGGTGCGATTGATAATAAATACAATCTGACAGCCGTAAAATCCCTTGACGCATTAATGGAGTGCATGTATATTGACGGCACGCTCTATCACACAACGCTTATTCATAAAAAACCTAAGATTGCGGCTTTCTTGGAAGATTACGCTTTTCTTGCACAGGCTCAAATTACGGCATATAAATTCACCCAGAATGAGCTCTATCTTATAGATGCACAGAGATTTACAAACAAGGCTTTGGAGGAGTTTTACAATAAAGGTGAGTGGAATTTCAGTAACGGTGAGTTTGTTACAAAAGCCGAGATATCAGACAATACCTATACGAGTTCCGTAAGCATTATGGTGGATGTTCTTCTCTCTTTGGGCACGCTTCTTGAAGATGAAAAATATACTCACTTTGCCTTTAAAACGCTGGAATACAACTCCTATGAACTGGGCAGAAAACCTATCTACTCTCCATACATGCTAGTTCAAATGCTGAGATATTTAAAGGGAGACAGAGTTATAAAATCGAATGAAGAGAATTTTAAATTCAACTCCTATGGGTTAGTCGGTTTAGAGTATCCTTTTATTCAGTTTAAGCTCACGGGAGATGAAAAATTCCTATTGTGTGGGGAGAAAAGCTGTTTTGCTACCACTGAGGATGTAAGCAGATTGAACGAGCTTATAAAAATCAGTTTTTAATATTGCTTGTCTTATAATCAACGAATATAATTATTGGAGTGAAAGATGGGACATAAAAGAAATATGATTGATAATGAGTTGCAAGAAGATTTAGTTATTGAAAATATAGTGCATCCGGATAGAAGGGTGAATGAGAAAAAACAAAAAGAAGAGTTTGAAAAAAGAAATAAAAAAGGTGGACCTAAAAGGGTTGCTGTTTGGGTTAAAGAGAATGTCATCGAGTATGAAAATGAGTTGAAAAAACTTCAAATAGACCTGCTTAAAATGCAAAACCATGTAAAAGATACAGGTCAAAAGATATTGATGATTTTTGAAGGTCGTGATGCTGCCGGAAAAGGTGGAACAATTAAGAGAATCAATGAACACCTTAATCCTCGCGGTGCGAGAGTTGTGGCACTTGACAAGCCTAGTGATGTTGAAAAAACACAGTGGTATTTTCAAAGATATTCGCACCATTTGCCATCTGCCGGAGAGATAGTTCTTTTTGACAGAAGTTGGTACAACCGTGGTGGAGTTGAGCCTGTTATGGGGTTTTGTACGCAAGAGGAGCATAAAGAGTTTTTACATGATGTTCCGGAATTTGAGAAAATGCTCATAAACTCAGGCATACAGATTTTCAAATTTTATTTTTCAGTTTCAAAAGAGGAACAGGAAAAAAGATTTAAATCAAGAAGAGAAGATCCTTTAGCGCAATACAAACTCTCGCCGGTCGATGAAAAATCACAAGGACTTTGGGACAAATATACCATAGCAAAATATTCTATGCTTTTAGCATCTCACACAGACCATGCACCTTGGATAATCATTCGCTCAGATGACAAGAAAAAAGCTAGAATTAACTGCATAAAACATATATTAAATCATATAGATTATCCGGATAAAATGAAAGAGAAACATCTCAAAGCTAGCGATTCTATCCGCATAAATGCGAGTGATGAGATACGAATCATGGAGTCGGATATGTCTCTAAGGAGAGACACACCTAAAAAAGATAAAGAGTAAAACCTTTAAAACGGACGCGTTCGTTTTGGTGCTTAATATCAGAAAATAAAACTTTAGATATAATTTTCCCTTTCAAAAAATTTAGATATAAAAAATACGCAAACACCTTATAATTCTCAAAAAACAAAGTTTTTTCTAAAGAAACTTCGTTTTGTAGCTTTAGGGGGTTGTAGGGACATCTTGTCCCTGCCACTAAAACGGACGCGTTCGTTTTAGTGTGTAACATCAGATAAAAGGGGAAGTTTTATGCTAAAAACATTAGGCAAATATATATTCATGATTGAGCTTGGATATAAATATATTAACATTTTTAAAAAGACATTTTTTCATCCGTTTATCTCACAAAAACCGGCATATACAAAGCTCTCCCATGACCGTCAGGCATACTCAAACAGTGTCTTAGAATTTTTAAATATAGAAGTCAAACTCATCGGAGAACTCCCCAAAAAAGATAAAATTCTCTATTCCATAAACCATCGCTCTTTGCTTGACATAATAGTCATGGAACATATATTTTCACTGAGTCATAAAACGGGGGCTTGGATAGCAAAAGAGGAACTTTTTAACGCTTTTTACGGCGACTTTTTCAAGTTTAGCGGCTGTATTAGCGTTGATTTGGAGAGCGGAAAAGGGCTGCTGAGTTTTTTTAAAAAAATTAAATTTACACTTGCAAAAGTGGATACTCTCAATATCTATATTTTTCCCGAAGGAGAGCGATATGGCGGCGAAGGACTTGGAAAGTTTCAAAACGGAGCATCAAAAATAGCCAAGGCAAATCACCTTGATGTTGTACCTGTATTTATAGAAGAACACTTAGAAGTGATTTTCAAAAATGCCCCTTATGAAGAAAAAAAAGTGGTGCATGTGCATATAGGAAATTTTATAAATCCCGATAATCTTGAAAATGAGTATAGAGAGTTTATGAACAGTGCAAAAGGAGCAAAAAAGTGAGCAAGATGAAATTAGGTGTAAATATCGACCATGTAGCGGTTCTAAGAGAGGCGAGACGCGTAAACGACCCAGAGATTTTGCAGGCTCTTTTTGTGGCATGTGGCAGTGGAGCCGACCAAATAACGATTCATTTGAGAGAAGACAGACGCCATATTCAAGATGTGGATGCAAAAAATATCATACAAAATTCGAGTGTACCCGTAAATTTGGAGTGTTCAATCAATACTAATATCTTAAATATTGTTTGCAAACTGCGTCCGCATCGTGCTACTTTAGTTCCCGAAAAAAGAGAGGAAGTGACAACTGAAGGCGGGTTGGATGTATTCGGGTATGAAGAGGAGATACGCTACAGCGTTGAGCAGTTACATGATTCTATTATTCCCGTTTCACTTTTTGTTGACCCGACACTTCTTGCAATGGAGAAGTCACGCGAGTTGGGTGCGGAGATGGTGGAGCTTCATACAGGAACTTTTGCAAACCTTTTTGCCATGTTACACTCCTCTTTGCCTTACTCAAATCACTCCGTTAAAGAGCTGGAACTTCCCCGTTATGAACTCTCAGAGCGACTTGAAAAATCGATAGAAGATATAAAAAATGCAGCAAAACATGCAAAAAAGATAGGGCTGGAAGTCGCAGCAGGGCATGGACTCAACTATCATAATGTGCATGAGATGATGAAGATAGAAGAGATTATCGAGCTGAATATCGGACAGAGCATTATCGCCAGAAGTGTTTTCAGCGGTTTGGCGGACGCCGTCAAAGAGATGAAACGACTCACAACCCGTTCATGAAAAAACCTACAATCGCAATAAGTGTCGGCGACCTGAACGGTGTCGGCATAGAGATAGCTCTTAAAGCGCATACGGAAGTTTCAAAACTCTGTAATCCAATCTACTGCATCAACTCTAACATGTTAGAAAAAGCGGCAAAACTTCTGAATGTTGCAGTGCCGAATGATTTTAAGCTTTTTCACCCCAAGAGTACTTCCTCGCTTTCGCTCACAGCGTCGGTGGATGGCGACTTTGAGATAGAAGCGGGGCAGGTGGACGCGGCAAGCGGAAAGTACTCCTATGACTCTTTTATGTGTGCAATAAAACTGTGCGAGACAAAAGAGGCGGATGCGGTTGTGACCATGCCAATCCACAAAGAAGCGTGGAAGAGAGCAGGGCTTCACTTTGTGGGGCATACGGATTTACTCCGAGATTACTTTAAACAAGATGCTATTATGATGCTTGGATGTGAGAAGATGTTTGTTGCCCTCTACACCGAACATATTCCGCTTCGCGATGTTCCTGCGACGATACAAAAAGAAAAAATTACGCTGTTCTTACTTGATTTACACAAAAGCATAGGAGATAAAAAAGTAGCAGTTCTGGGATTAAATCCACATGCCGGAGATAACGGTGTTTTGGGAGATGAAGAGAGAGAGATAGAAGAGGCGATACAAATAGCAAACGAAACAATCGGCAAAAAACTTTTTTACGGTGCAATCGTTCCGGACATAGCTTTTACTCCGCACTTTCGCTCAAACTTCAACTACTTTGTTGCCATGTACCACGACCAAGGTCTAGCACCGCTCAAAGCGCTTTATTTTGATGAGAGTGTCAATATATCCCTCAACTTGCCCATCATCCGAACCTCGGTTGACCATGGAACAGCCTTTGACATTGCCTATAGAGGCGAGGCGAAAACACTTAGTTATATCAATGCAATTAAGAGTGCTATCGGGTTTATAAAGTAACATTTCTTCCCCCTTCACTAAAAAGAGAGTAAAAGATATATTACATAAATTTTATGCTAACATATTCCAAATAGAGTCAAGGGAATTTTATGAAGACAATTTTATTTATCCTCTTTTTGAATATTTCTTTACAAGCAGAGACAATCTCTTCAAGTGCTATCCGTTTCAGCGGTGCTACTACCATTCAGCCAATTATAGAAAAAATAGCCTCCTCTTATCAGCAAAGCAACAGAGAGTTTCTGTATGTAGAAGGCGGAGGAACTGAATCAGGAATACAAAAAATTATCAATAACAGTAGCGACATAGCCATGGTTGCACGCAGTTTAAGTCAAGAAGAGAAAGATCGTTTTGTGTATCTGACAATCGCCATTGATGCAGTAGCAGTTATTCACCACAAAAGTCAACCTATCAATAATCTAACCAAAAAAGAGCTTATTGCATTTTATGATGGCTCCATAAAAGAGTGCAAAGATATTGGATATAAGTGTTCAAAACTAATTGTTATCTCAAGAAAAATTGATCGGGCAACTTTGGATGTTTTTGAAGAGTACACCGGATTGAAAAGTCCAAAAAGAAAAAATTTACCACCGGATGCAAAACTCATTCGAGCAGATGCTTGGGAAGCGGAATCTAACATAAATACGATTCTTTGGGCAGCGGGGCTTAAAGGCTCAATCGCCATTGTCTCGCATGCAGAGGCGTTGCAATATGAAGCGATGGGTTATCCGATTCGCATTAGTAAAATAGAAAATGTGTATCCTTCTATCGAGACGATTAAAAATGGAACTTATCCGATTAAAAGGGAGCTAAATCTTGTGTGGAACAAAAGCAATCTAAAGGTTGAGCATTTTATTCAATGGGCTAAAGGTGGTGGTATGGATGCCGCTATAGCTGAACTTGGTTTTGTCGCGGTGGAGAAATGAAAATGAAACGTTCGCATTATGCACTTTGGTTGCCTACGCTTATCACAAGTATTATGATAATTTTTTTGTTTTGGGTTATGCATGCTTTTTTGCATCACAACTTAAATGAGATACTTGAATCACACAAACGTTCTCAGGAGTTAACTAAAAAAATAGAACAAATGGTTTCTTCGACGCTGAATGCTACTTTTTTAGGGGATGAAAAAGGGTTTTTAAAAACAGTAGAACTCTCCAATCAAATCCATGACGATATATTGCTCATAAAAGAAGATAACGTGTACAATACAGCTTCTCTGTTTAATAGTTACGAACATCTCTACAAAAAGCTCATCAGTGTGGTTTCATATTCTAAAGAGAATCGTTTGGAAGATGCGAAATTGGCACTTCAAGAAGTTCAAGCTTATTCGATTAGTCTTGAAAGTCAGATGCGTGAACTCAATAGTTATTTTGATCAACAAGAAAAAGAGACTGAACAGCTATTCTTTGTACTGATGATATTTTCCGGCACTTTACTCCTCATTATTGCACTTTTTAACGGTTTTTATTTGATTCCTCGTCAAGTGATTCGTCCGCTTGAAGAGTTTGCAGAGGCACTTAAAGGGAGTGAAGAGAAGTATCGTATTGTCGCCGACTGGACTTATGATTGGGAATATTGGATTGATGTAAATAAAAATATTGTTTTTATCTCTCCATCGGTGCAGAGGGTTACGGGATATACACAAAATGAGTTTATGCAAACTCCTTCTTTATTGATTGATATTATCCATCCTGATGATACTCATTTTTGGAATCAACATGTGAGTGAAGCCCATTTACCTAATCGCCCGGAAGAGGATGCGCAAGAGGTTGAATTTCGTATTGTCCGCAAAGATGGAGGTATTGTCTTTTTAGATCATATATGCAGACCGGTTTATAATCATGATGGAATTTACATGGGAGTGCGTGTCGCCAATCGTGATATAACCCAAAAAGTAGCGATTTTAGCTGAGTTAACAGAAAAAAATCGTCTTCTTGATACTTTGGCTACGACGGATGGATTAAGTGCTCTCTATAATCGTCGTTATTTTGATGAAGCATTCACGAGAGAAGTAGAATATGCTAAACGAACCGGAAATACTTTAGCTCTTGTTCTGTGTGATATTGACTATTTTAAACTTTATAATGATGCATATGGGCACCAAAAAGGCGATAAGGTAATCCAACAAGTTGCCGATGTATTAAAAGAAACTTTTAGTCGCACCATAGATGTAGTTGCACGCTACGGGGGAGAAGAGTTTGTAATACTCCTTCAAGCAACGCCTCCGGCAGAAGCATATAATCTTGTAGAGTTGGCAAGAAAAAATATCGTAAAGCTGGGTATTGAACATCGAGAGTCAAAAGTAGCACCGCTTATTACAATGAGTTTTGGAGTAGTGAGTTGCATCCCTGATTTGCTTTCAAACGGAGATAACTTACTTACTCAATCCGATAAAGCACTCTACCAAAGCAAAGAAAAAGGGCGTAATTGCACTACACTTTTAGAGTGTTAAGTAGCAATTAAAGGCAAACTAAAAACTCTTAATTCCGGAAATGGGGTAAAGAGTGCGATTTTATTTATGCAGTAACGCCTCGTTTTCTATAAAACTCTTTTTTGTACTCCGCAAATTTATCCTCTAAAATAGCCCCACGCACTTCTTTCATAAGGTTGAGGTAGTAGTGAAGATTGTGTATCGTTGCTAATCTAAAATAGGTAATTTCTCTTGAGCGGAAGAGGTGGTTGAGGTAGGCTCTTGTATATCTTTTGCATGTGATACATTCGCACTCAGGGTCAATCGGCAGCGCATCTTCATTGAACTTTGCACCTTTGATATTTATGCGTCCGAAAGAGGTGAAGAGCGTGCCGTTTCTTGCGTTTCGTGTGGGCATAACACAGTCAAACATATCGATGCCCCTCTCGATGTTTTCTATCAAATCCTCTGGAGTTCCCACTCCCATCAAATAGCGCGGTTTGTCCGTAGGCATGTACTTTACCGTATGCTCAACTGTGTCGTACATCTCGTTGTTTAACTCGCCGACAGAGAGACCGCCGATAGCAAAACCGTCATAATCAAGTGCGCAGAGTTCCGTCGCACTTTTTGTGCGGAATGCTCTATCCGTTCCGCCTTGAATGATGGCAAAGATATTCTGCTCTGTGCCGACTCCCTCTTTTTGTTTTGCTCTAAAATATTCAATAGACTCTTTCGCCCATGCAGTGGTTCTCTCAATGCTGAGTGCGATTCTCTCTTGCGTTGCAGGAAGAGCCACCAAATCGTCTAAAATCATCATGATGTCAGAGCCTAAATTATGTTGAATGTCTATAACTTTTGTGGGCGTAAAGAAGTGTTTTGAGCCGTCAATGTGAGAGCGGAACTCTATGCCTTTTTCACTCGCTTTGGAGATGTCGCTGAGGCTGAACGCCTGAAATCCGCCGCTATCCGTTAAAAAACTTTTAGGATAGGTTGTAAAACCATGGAGTTTCCCCATTTTAGCGACTATTGTATCGCCCGGTCGAAGATACATGTGGTAGGTGTTTGCCAAAATTATCTCGGCACCAAGTATGTTAAGCACATCATCCATGTCGAGTGATTTCACACTTCCAAGCGTTCCGACCGGCATAAATACAGGAGTTTTTATTGTTGAATGTGCTGTTTTTATGGTGCATGCACGGGCGTTTTTTGAAGTGGCTTCGAGGGTGAATTCCATAGTTGTTTGCGTCCTAAAGTTTATTATTTTTTTGTAATTGTAGCATTATGAGTTTTTATTTTGTACTATTTTTTTCGCCAAATAAAATTAAAATCAAAATCTATACTACATTTTTCTAGCTCAAATGTGTAGTGTTCATCGCTGAAATCTCCAATTTTTACATATGTGAAGTTTTCTAATTTATATACTTTTGCTTTTTTCCCATTTGGATACACCAGTATATAATACTTCACACCCTCGCTTTGATAGAGTTCAAATTTGAGTTGTTCATCTCTTTTTGCCGTGCTTTTTGAAATCACTTCAAAAATTATCTCAGGAGCTTTATTTAACCTATCTTGGGGTTCATAGCATATTACAAAAGAGTCCGGTCGAACAACTGTCTCTTCGCTAAACTCCACATCGGTTTCAAAAACAGCGTAACATTCAGGACAACCATCTAGTTTTTCATCTAGTTGTCTTGATATTTTCAAGTTTATAAACTGATGGTCAAACATGGGCGAGGGCGACATGGCATAAGCAGAGCCATAAATAAGCTCCCAATCGCCTTTCCATTGATTATAGTCACTTTTATTATAGTGTTCTGAATAGGCTAAATTTGACATCTTATGACCTTTTACTAATTTATATATTGTAAGTATTATATCTAAAACTAGTTTTTGCTTATAGAAAAAATAGATTAGAGAATATTCAAAAACTATGAAATCTTTACTAAACATCCCTCTTAAGCACAAGCATAAATGACTTTTAGAAATATCTACTGCATCATTTGGGTTACTTGTAAATACTGATTAGTATAAATTTGGAATGTCTTTTGCTTAAATTTAACATAATATAGCAGAAGGTATTTTATGATCGTAACATCATCCACCCAAGCACAATATACTCAAGCTACGAACAAAACTAACGACAATAAAGAAATAGTTGATTCATTAAAAGGTGAAAATCTTGAATTAAAAACTTATGTAAAAGTGCAAGAGACAGAAGAATCCATAGTAGATAAATTTTTAGAAGATGTATATTCTAAAGAATCTATAGCCTCGGCATCAGCCATCACAAAAGAAAATATTCAAAACAAAGTAAATAAATATGCTCAAACTCTCATGCAAAACAGAAGCGATACTCCAGAGTCAAAACTTGAAATTTCTAAAATATTAAATGATTTCAAAAAAGAACTGCTTCAAGATTACAAAAAGAGTTTAGATGGCGTTGCAAATGACAACATGTCGTTAGAACAACAAGCCATTATAAAAGTGCTACTTGATGAAAACACTAAAGAAGCAAGCTCCTTGGAAAAACTTTTAGCCACAAAAGAGGTAGAAAAAACTAGCAGCGTAACAGCGACAAGTGCAACATCTTCAACTGGTAATGTCACTAAAACTGAGGCAACAGGAAGAATGGCTGAGATGAAAGAAAAGTATAAAGATATTTATACTCCTATGCCTGAAACATACTCTCCATCCGATGAAGAGATTCAAAAGCAAAAGATTGATGAGGCTTATCCAAATTATGTACCATTTCAAGATGTACTGAAAATGGCAGATGAAATTTTTCTAAAAAATGGCGGAACTAAAATAGTTTTAGGACAACAACAAAGTGAAAAAGATAAAGCTCTTGAAAAATCTGCGTTAAATGAAGTTGTTAAAAAGTTATTTGGCTCTGAAGAGGCATACATAAAGATGCTAAAAGGCGTACAAGAGATTCAAGCAAAATATCCTTATAACTCTCTGGCTAAAGAGGGTATTCATAATGCAACTGAAATAGCACGATTTCAAAATGCAGCCGTTTATGAAGGTCTGGAGCAGGGCAAAACTGTAGAAGAGGCAAAAATCTACGCAGCTAATTTAAGCTCTTCTTTTATGGATACAAGCTACACGGTTGTAAATTTTTTAACAACATTAATCAAAGCAGGACGAGCTGACCCACATGCACTTGAGTGGTTTTATGATGAGCAAAACAACAAAGATAAACAGACACAAAAAATAGATTTTAATGCCCCAAATAATTCTACTATGGATTTAAGGAAGTATGGTATTGAGGGAAATTGGGAGTCTTATAACATAGTTGAAAATCAAAAAGAGATGATAGCAGAGATACAAAAGAAGATAGAACAATACAACTTTATGTTACATAATGAAGAGCTTATAAAAGAAGCATACACTAAATTCAAACCTGAAGATCAAAAATTAGGAAATAATGCCGGATACAAAAAGTTGATTAATGATGAATACATGCCAAGAATGCAAGATGGACTCAATATTTTTAACAAGTATAAAATCTACGATTAAACGATTTTAAGGCTTCAAAACTTTTGGCATGTGCAAAGATTATTTCTACATGCCAATCCATTTTTGGACGGATAGCTTTGAAGATATATAACATTTAAGTCCATATAGTGTAAAATTCCAAAATTATTTTCAAAAAAAGGTTTGTTTATGGCAACTGTAGGCATGAGTGATATCAAAAAAAATATTCGTTTAATCGTAGGCGAAGTACCGTACAAAGTAGTAGAGTTCCAACATGTTAAACCGGGTAAAGGTGCGGCATTTGTTCGTATGAAGATGAAGAGCTTTTTAAACGGCAAAGTGGTTGAAAAAACTGTGCATGCCGGAGATAAGTTTGAAGTTCCTGAAATCACTTACACGACTATGCAGTTTCTTTATGACGACGGCGAATCGTTCCAGTTCATGGACAACGATTCGTATGAGCAACTGGCTCTTTCGTATGAGCAGTGCGATGACGCTTCTAAATGGTTCAAAGACGGAATAAATGTGGATATTATTTTCTACAAAGGCAACGCAATCTCTGTAAGCGCACCGGAAATTATGGAACTTGTAATTACAGACACTCCTCCAAACTTCAAAGGCGACACTTCAAGCGGAAGCAGAAAGCCTGCTACTCTTGAGACAGGTGCAGTTGTTCAAGTACCTTACCATGTTCTTGAGGGCGACACTATCAAAGTGAACACCGTTGATTGTGAATATTTAGAAAAAGTTAAGTAAACCTTCGTATTTCCGAGTATGCCGCTACAATATTGGCATACGGAAATAACAGCTCACATCAGATTCAACTTTTGCATTAGAGTGTTTCAATATTTCCAAAGCTGTGCGAGATTTTGAACATTGCGGGTTGTGCCAAATAGTAACTTCAGTATCCTTCATTTTTTTGAAATTTTATCTAAATGCATCATATGTTTTTTAGTTTTATTTGTTGCAACTGCTTCAAAAGGGTTTTCCGGCCAATAGTGTCTTTTATATTTGCCTCTTATCTCTTTTCTGACTTCGCTGTAGGAGTTTTCCCAGAAGCTTTTCAAATCATAAGTTATCTGCATGGGAGTCATAGCCGGAGTCAAAAGGTGGATTTGCAAAGGCAAAGTGTCGTTGAGAACTTTCGGTGTCTCATGCATTCCAAAAACCTCCTGTATTTTTACACGCATGGAAGGCTTACTGCACTCTTCGTAATCTATATAAATATTTGAACCGCTTGGAACCTTTACACTCGAAGGTGCGAGAGTATCCAAAAGCTGTTGCTGCTCCCAAGACAAAAGAGATAAAAGCATAGTATAAACATTTAAATCCTCCAAAGCTTTTACGGTTACAACCCCTTCCAGATAAGGTTCCAGCCAAAGTTCTAACGAGTTAAGTAAGGCTTCATCACTAAAATCTATAAACTCTCTGTGATGGTTTAAGAAGTTTACTCTCTCTTTTAAAGCAGTTGCTTTTTTACTCCATGACAAAAGTTGCAACCCCTCTTTTTTGACTAAATCCAAAAGCAGTTTTTTAAAGTTTTGATTTTTTGAAGCCTGAGTTGGTTGTGAGTGAAGCTGCAACTCCAAAAAATAACGGCTCTCTCTTATGTCAAACTTCTTAGCTTCTTTGTTGTAGGTTATGGACTCTACATTTTTTATAAATGAGGAGAAGTAGTGCTCTACCGTTTCTTGAGATATACCAAGTGCCAGATTTATAAACGAGTCTCTGTCATTGGCATGCAGGTTCGCTACAACTAAAAACTCTCGGTTAAAAAGCGAGTCTTCTACATGTAAAACTGCACCCTTGCCATTGCTGAGTTTGTACTTGTTGTCATCTTTTATTCTTTGCTTTGCGAGTCTGTCAGGGTAAGCAAAAAGAAGCACAACGCCGAGCATCTCTTGATTTATCTCACTCTTTTTCTTTACAACTTTTTTGATAGTTTTTAATTTATTGTAAAAAAAATCTGCCTGAGTCAGAACCTCTTTTGCACGATGAACATGGATGTAGGCAGTGTCAAAATCTTTTTCATAAAGATGAATAAATCTTGAATATATATCGCTATCCCTTTGAGAATGACTGAAAATATCCGCTTCACCCAAAAGTGATGCCAGCAGACACGCTTCATAAGCAAAGCCTAAATCATTCGCTTTTAATAGCATGTAGGCAAATCTCGGATGAAGTCCTAAGCTCAGTGCATCTTTGCCAAAATCTTTAATTTTAAATGAGTCATCAAGCATGGATAGCTCTTTTAAAACCTCTTTTGTCTCTTCCAAAACCCTTGCATGTGGAATATCAAGCCATTTCAACTCGCTAAAATCATCCACTCCCCATAAAGCCAAATCTAAAAGTAATGCGCTTAAATCTGTTCTTAAAATCTCAGGTTTTGTTGCTTGCTGCATTGTTTTATGCGCATGCCAGAGTCTGTAACATTTCCCATGCGAAAGCCTTCCTGCACGACCGGCTCTTTGAATTGCCGAATCTTTGGAGATAAATGCCAACTCCAAATGATTCATGGCATTTGAGTAGTTATAGCGTGAAAGTTTTTCTAAACCTGTGTCAATAACTACTTTGACCCCTTCGATGGTTAAGGATGTTTGAGCAATATTCGTACTGAGAATAATTTTTCGTTTATCTGATTTTTGGATGGCACGGTCTTGCTCTTTTTTACTTAAGGCAGAGTAGAGCGGCAGAACTAAGATATCTTTACTCAAAGGTGAATTTAAAAGAGAAGTGTGCAGGTTTTTTATCTCTTTGACTCCGGCCAAAAAAATCAAAATATCTCCGTCATTTTCTTTTACAGCTTTGAGCGTAGTATTTAGAGCTAGGCTGTTTAACGATTTAAAATCAGGCTGTGAAGTTTTAATATCAAGATAAACATTTTCAACTTCGTAACTCTTGCCTTTGGAGGTAATAACCGGAACATCTCCGAGCAGGTTGGATATTTCCTCGGAGTTAAGCGTTGCAGACATAATTAAAATCTTTAAATCATCGCGGAGAAGTTCTTGTACCTGCAGAGAAAGTGCAAGTGATAAATCTGTATGAATACTTCTCTCATGGAACTCATCAAAGATAACCATAGCGACATCATCCAGGGTTTGGTTAGCTTGAAGTTTTCTCACTAAAATAGCTTCTGTTACAACTAAAATCTTTGTCTTCTCTGTGTAACAGCTATCCATTTTTACCTGATAACCGACACTCTCTCCTACCTCTTCACCTAAAAGCTTCGCCATCTGGGTTGCTACCATCCTTGCGGCTACCCGACGGGGTTCGAGCATGATGATTATTTTATCTTCAAGCCAAGGCTCACCCAGCAGAGAGATAGGCACAACGGTACTCTTTCCTGCGCCTGGAGGAGCTTGTAAGATAAGTGAGGAGTCTGTTCTAAAAGTGTTTTTTATATCCTCTAAAACTTCATTGATGGGTAAATTTTTCATACTCCGTTCATATCAAATATAGCAAAGTTTGGAGTATGTCCTGCATTGCCGAAAAATGTTAAATTCTCATCTTTTACCGGGATGGCTATTTTCATCGTTTGTTCTTTAAGTTATTTTATGGGATTGTAGCAGTTTATACTCTGGATTGTGAATATTTAGAAAAAGTTAAGTAATCTTCTTTTATTTCCAAATGCCTTTGCACCCCGAGGGCATACCGATTCGCAATTTAGTTGCTCACATGGTCTAACGCCAGTTAGGCTAGTTGTCGTTTCGCTCGGGTACATGTGAAAACTTTAATCTCCTAATAAAATATTTAAATAACGTATTATCCAACAAACCGATAGCCAATTCCCGTTTCTGTGACGATTCGCTTCGGACGGGTGGGATCTGCTTCTATTTTTTGGCGTAGTTGATTGATGAAAACACGCAAATAGTGCGTCTCATGCTGATAACCGATTCCCCATATAGTTTTTAAAAGCCATGAATGGGTAAGTGCTTTACCGTGGTTTTCCATAAAAACTCGGAGAAGTTTAAACTCTTTGGGCGTGAGTTTGATACTTATGTTATCGATTGTAACTACTCTACATGATATATCCATCGTTATTGCACCGACAACTAAAAGTGATGGGATAGTCGATGTCGGAAGTAAACGACGCAAATTTGCTTGTATGCGGGCAATAAGTTCATCTGTACTAAAAGGTTTGGTCACATAATCATCGGCTCCGGCATTCAGCGCAGCTATTTTGTCTAATTCATCATGGATTGCAGATACGATAATCACGGGAGTTTCTTCATCTTTACGATAACGCTCTAAAAACTTTACACCGCTCATATCCGGCAATCCCAAATCAAGTAGAATCAAATCGAAATGTTTATCAGAGCCTTTTTTTAACCCATCTTTTCCTGTCGCCGCCGTTTCCGTCATAAATCCTGCGAATGCCAGTGTCATCGCAAGCAAACGGCGGATGGATGGATCATCGTCTATAATCAGGATATGGGGCGTCATGATTCACCGCGCAGTGTCACCCGAACACAAAAATGGTCATTTTCCATCTCTATCATCAATTTTCCACCATGTGCTTCGATAATGGTTTGAGAAAGCCGTAAACCAATCCCCGACCCCGGTTTACCTTGAGCATTATCCAACCGACCTGAGGTAGTACCAAGTGTGCTAATTGTATCGGCTGAGGGGAGATTTCCGTTATTGCAAATTACTAAATAGAGTTCATTAAATGCAAATGTCATCTCGACGCTTACCTCATCACCATATTTAAATGCATTGTCCAGTAGATTTCCAATTGCTAATTGAAGCAGAGTAAAATCTGCCGTAATAGGTGGAAAATCGGCACTTAAAGAGAGTTTAGCTTGTCGATGCCAGTCATTTTCGGCTATAGATAATGCAGATGAAACCACCTCCTCCAATCGTCCCATCGTCATATTTAGAGGTGTTCTTTGCTCACGAAAGCGTGCATTGACGAGTAGGTTGTCTATTACTTTTTCCATACGGCGTGACCCCTCTACAATGGTTTGAATCATGGCTTCCTTGTCGTTTGCTGCAAGGATGAAATTTCGATTTGCAAGATTAGTAGCAGCACCTAGAATAAGTGTTAAAGGGGTTCTAAGTTCGTGGGATAAAAGGTCAAGTAAACTTTTTTGCATGGTAGCAACAATACGATCTTGTTTCGAATCTTTGGTTAATAAGGTCAATATCGGTCCGGTCATAAAAGTGGTTACCAGTGCCATGATGACAAACATTGTAAAGAGTTCCGTCGAGAGAATCCCCATATCATAGCCGATGTTTAATACAACTAGTTCCATTAATCCTCGCGTGTTCATCAGTATTCCCAACGCAAAGGAATCCCGCCAATTAAAGCCCATAAATTTTGACGCTAACGAACTTCCAAACAATTTTCCAGTGACGGCAACAATGATAATGAGTCCGCAAACAAGCCATGCATCACTCGTATTGAGCAGTCCAATCTCTGCTCGAAGCCCGGTAAGGGCAAAAAATAGAGGGAGTAATACGAGAAGACTGACATATTCCAAACGCGAAGCAATCAGCTCTTTGAGTCTAGAAGTTGCAGAAGAGGGCATCATGGTTCCCGCCATAAAAGCACCGAATAGGGCGTGAATGCCGATTGCTTCGGTAATCAGTGAAGAGATGAGGAGCAAGACCACGATGGCTGACATACCATTCATACTGAGCCGTTCACTTTGAGTACGCCCAATTTTAGCGAGAAGAGGACGAATGCCATAAAACATAATAACAATATACAGAGCGATAAAGAGTAATAAAAATAGGGATGAGCCTAGTGTTCCGGAAATCGAGAGGGTGATTATGAGGGCTAAAATATACCATGCGGTGATGTCATCCGTTGCGGCGCAGGTAATTGCCATCGCGCCGTAGCGGGTATCTGTGAGATTTTTTTCTTTGATAATACGGGCTAAAACAGGAAAGGCAGTGATACTCATGGCAATCCCGATAAAAAGGGCAAACGGCATGAACAAAACATTTTTGGGAGCAAACAGAGGATAGAGCCAGTAGGATAGGACTACTCCTAAGAAGAAAGGGAAGATAATACTGGCATGACTGATAAAAACCGAAGCACTTGATTGTTTTTTTATTTTTTCGAAATCAAGTTCCATTCCGACGACAAACATGAAAAAGATTAACCCGAGCTGACTGATGAGACTGAGATTGCTCAATGACTCTTTTGGGAATAAAAGGATAGAAAATTCAGGAAAAAATAGCCCCAACAAGGATGGTCCAAGGATTATTCCTGCGATAATTTCTCCTACAACCGTAGGCTGTGCGACAAAAGAGACTAAAAAACCGAAAAAACGGGTAGCTACCATAATCACAATAATCTGAATCAGCAAAAGAGCTAACGGATGGTGTAATTGCTTCAGGAAATTTTCAATCAAACCTGAACTTAGCGTTGTATGGGGCAGAACAGCATATAAGATGGTTGCACTCTCTAAGTTGCTTCCTATATGGAGGACATAGGCGATTCCGCTACCGAAAAAAGCGATAATGGCGATATATAAAAGGATAGTGTTTTTCATGCCGGAAGTGTAGCAGAGATCATATCAGGAAAGTATCAATATATAAAATCTTAGGTTTTTCTAATAGCAAAATATTTCTATCTAAATTTGATTCAATAACAAATTACCTCATATTTAAGCCTCTTTCACTATAATAATACCCTTTAAAATCAACCTATAAATTCATAATAATTTTATTAAGGGCAACACATGCGGAATCTGTTTTACAAAAAAGACCTCTCGGGCAGCGGCGGAAGTTTCGAGAGAAAGCTTGGACTTTTGGATGTTACATTTATAGGTGTTGGTGCGGTTATAGGCTCGGGAATTTTTGTAATAACAGGTCAGGCAGCCGCAACCATGGCAGGTCCAGCGATAATTTTATCCTTCTTGCTCAGCGGTGTGATGATTGCAATTGTTGCTCTTATTTATGCAGAACTCAGCTCCGCATATCCCGTTGCCGGAAGTGCCTATAGTTTTACATTTGCAAGTTTGGGTGAAATGTTTGCATGGTTTGTCGGGTGGAATCTTCTCCTTGAATACGGCGTTGCAACTGCAGCGGTGGCGACGGGCTGGTCTGGATATTTAAGACGCTTTTTAGAAAATAGCATGGGCATCACAATGCCGCATGCGCTTAGCGGTGCATTCAGCCCTGCAAACGGCACATACATCGACATCAGTGCATTCAGCATTGTGTTACTTATTTTCGTTCTTTTGGCGATTGGTATCAAAGAGAGTGCAAGAGTCAATACAGTCATAGTTTTCATCAAACTCATCGTGTTATCGGTCTTTGTATTTGTTGGTTTGCCGCATGTTGATTTTAACAATTTGAGCAACTTTATGCCTTTCGGATGGGAGGGTGTTTGGCATGCCTCTTCACTCATCATGTTTGCATATTTGGGCTTTGACGCAATCAGCACCGTGGCAGAAGAGACAAAAAACCCGAGAAAGAATATCCCATGGGGACTTATTTTGTCACTCATTCTCAGCGTTGTTTTCTTCATTTTGGTGAGCTTCACCCTCACGGCGATTGTTCCTTACCAAGAGCTTAATGTTCCCGATGCATTGGCGTTTGCACTCTACAAAGTCAACGAACCGTTCGCCGCAAATGTCATTGCTCTGGGTGCGGTGATTACGATTACGACCGTCATGCTTGTTATGGGATTAGGGTTTACGAGAATTCTGTTTGCACTCTCACGAGACGGGCTTATTACGAAGAGCTTGAGCGAGCTTCATCCAAAATACAACACACCCTTTAAAGCGACAATCATCGGCGGGGCTTATACCCCTTAAAACTTTGGCAGAACTTGTAAACATAGGAACCCTTTTTGCCTATTTGATGGTGAGTGTTGCGATAATAGTGTTGCGAAAACAAAAGAGCATGAAACCGGAGTTCCAGATGCCGGCATTCAAAATACTCATGCCTCTAAGTTTTATCCTCATCATCTTCACGATGGCTGGACTGCCGTTTGAGACATGGATGCGATTTATAGGCTGGTCAGCGATAGGCATGGCTATTTACTGGTTTTACGGGAGCAAGGCGAAAGCATGAGTGAAAAATTCTTCACAAATCAAGGGTCAAATACATTAGAAAATAGAGCTTAAAATAGGCATTGTAGTTAGTAAAGTTTTGTATAATATGCAAAATTATATGCAATATAAGGAGTAGTATTATGGTGTCTTACAATACAAATGAACTGTTTAGTGCAACAGAAGTTGCAAAAAATTTTGCAACAATAACATCAAAGCTCTATAAAAATGAGTTGGAGAAAGTAGGTATTTTAAAAAATAACAAACTTGATTTTATACTTTTAAAAAGTGAAGATTTTGAAAAAATGATTCAAAAAGAGGTTCAAAAAGCACTCTTTGAAGAAGATAGAAAGTTTGTAGCTTCTCAAGTAGAAAAAATAAAAAGCGGTACGGCTAAATTTTACTCTATTGAAGAAACAGAGGCTAAGCTTGATGCGGCGATAAAAGCGTATGAACATTAGATTTGAAGAGAGTTTCATTCACTCTTTGGCTCTAAAGCTAGAATATATAGCAAAAGACAACCCTCGCTCAGCTAGAAAATTTAAAAACGAGTTGTTTGCATCATGTAAAGATATTTCACATATGCCATATAAACATAGAAAATCAATCTATCATAAAGATGAGAACATTAGAGACTTGATATTTAAGGGTTACACGATTATTTATATAATTGAAGATGAGACAATTTCTGTTTTTGCACTTATTCATCATGAAAAATATGACAACAATCAAGGTTTCTCATGCAACTAAATCAATTTTTACAGTCACCTTCTCATAAACAAGTTTTTTACAATTACATCTTGAAATGTTTTGTCATAATAGACCTCAAAAAAGGCAAACTGACCCACCAAGATGTAGGTCAGATGGACATGTATGTGCGAATGTATGACGACATGGAAAAAGAAAAAAACGATAACCCGACCATCGGAATCATACTCAGTGCAGACAAAGACAATACAGTCGTAAAATACTCCGTTTTAAACGACAATGAAAATCTGTTCGTGTCGAAATATCAGTTGTATTTGCCGAGTGAAGAAGAGTTGAAGGCGGAGATTGAGAGAGATGTTTTGGAACTTGGAATGATGAGAGATGAGGAATAGATGGAACTAGTTTATTTGTGGGTTGAAAAGTATAAAAATATTGAAAAGCAAGGGTTTAACTTTTCGCCGAGGTTTACATGTAAGTATAAGGATGGAGTGTTAGACATCAAACCAAAAGAACATATAGAAAACTTTTTTGCTGATAATATTAATGTTACAGCAGTTGTTGGAGAGAATGGGAGTGGAAAGAGTAGTCTTATTGAAATGTTAATAGAAACATTAGATGGTTTCTTTATTTTTTTATCAAAAACTCAAGAACAAAATTCAACTAAAACACAGGCTGAATATATTCAACATTTATATTTTGCTGAAACAATTTATTTTATTCTTGCTGATGCATCAAACTTGTATATCATTGGTAAAACAAAAGCTGATACAGAAGTAACTATTGTAAATAATACAAGACTGTTATGCCAACAAAAAAAAATAGAAGCTAGTAATCTTGAATTTTTACTTAATCAATGTGAAGAATTAAAAAAACAATTATTTGTTTTACATTATGATTACTCTTTTTCATGCTTTCGTCCGTATGTCCGTGAAAAAAGTATGAGTAATAGCTCTCCAAATTCTTTAGTAAATATTAAAGAGTTATATGATGAAAATGAATTGATGATTCGTTGTGTTCCTAAAAAAGATGGTACAGATGGCAATGACAACATTCTTACAAATTTTGAATATGATAAAATTAAAATTTTAGAATCTTTAATTTCTAATCAATCGTCTATTTTATCTACAAATTATTTTAATCCGTCTCAAATTGAATTTAGACAAAAGTTAGATGATGCTTTATTTGAAAATTTTAGTAATTTAAAAAATATTCGTGAGTCTAATTTAACGACACAAAAATATTTAAAGTTTTTAATATATTATTCAATAGTACACTTGATTTTTACAAATAATAACTTAAAAGAAAAACGGAATGAAGTATTAAACTTAGTTGAAACCTGCGAATCATTCGATAAATTAGATACTCAGATAAAAAGTAAAAAAGAAGATATTTTAAAGTTATTCGATTCCTCTTTTGAACAAGATGGTACAAGAAAAGGGAGCAGATCTCCATCAAAACTATTAAAGATGAAAAAATATTTTGAGTATTTAGATATATTAAACAACTCAGAAAAAGCAATTGAATCTATTTTAGAACATGGAAGAACATCTATTAAAGTAAAAATTCAAAATATCAATAAAGAAAATGTAAATTTATTAACAAAAATACCTTTTGATGTTTTTAATATTTTTATTTTTGATAATATTAAAAATGCAGAGTATAACGACTTAAGCAATGGTGAAAAATCGGCACTTAGAATACGCTTTTATATTGAAGATATTTTAAATAATTTTGAGCAAAAAAATATACTTGTTATTTTAGATGAACCAGCGAATGATATGCACCCTGAATGGCAAAAAAAATTACTCACTTACTTAATAGAAGTATTTTCAAATCGAGAGAAAAAATTTCATTTTATAATTTCTACTCATTCTCCTTTTATTCTTTCTGACCTTATGAAACAAAATATAATTTTTCTCAAAAATGGAGAAAATATAAGTGAAACAGTAAATATAAATCCATTTGGAGCGAATATTCACACTTTACTTTCTCATGTTTTTTTTATGAAAGATGGGCTTATGGGTGAGTTTGCAAAAGGTAAAATCAATGAAGTAATTGCATTGTTAAAAAAAGAACAATTATCTAAAAATGAAATAAAAACTTGTAAACTAATTATTTCTATAATTGGTGAGCCTTTTTTACAAACAAAATTAGAACAAATGTACAATGAAAAATTTGGTTTAGATGATGAACTAGAAGAGTTACAAAAGCAACAAGAAAAAATTAATCTAAAAATAGAGCAACTGAAAAAACAAAAGAGTGAAAATGTTAAGTCTTGATATAAAACAAAATAAACCTTTTGCAGAAGAGTTTAAAAACAAACATCTAAAAAGTCTAATTGAAGCTAGAGATAAAGTGATTAATAGCGGAATTAAAATAACTATAAAAAAGAATAAAAAGACGGTAAATAAAGAATTACATGTTTCTACTGCAAATAAAAAATTTTTACAAAAACAATTAACAGATAATAGATTAAAAAAGGCAATGTTACTAACACCAAAACAACAAATAAAAGTGATAAATTTACTCAAAAAAAAGTTTCCATCACTGCATAATCAAAAAACAAAGATATACCAA
>CANMJR010000023.1 GCA_947498025.1 Helicobacteraceae bacterium | reverse complement strand
AAACTGAAAACATTTCAAATCCTGACGCAAAAATATCGTAACCGCCGAAAATACTTTAATTTACGATTTAATTTGATATGTGGATTGGTAAATTTTGATCGTGGATTTGAGGTGCCCGTAAAATGAGTTTTGCAAGAAGTCTAATTATTAATATTAAGTCTTGGTTCACTATAATGGGAATCAATAAATAGTTATATTAAAAAAGGAATATTATGGCACACAACAAAATACTATAAATGGGATACTTGATAAATATGAACAAGAACGATTAAATGGTGAAGAAGTTGATTACTTTTCACTTGAAAACGAACTTAAAAATACATTAAATATTGGTTATCAGGAAATAAAACCAATTATAAATGATACATTTAATACAGGCTTATATAGAGAAATTTGTTATGGATATGCTAAAGCATTTCAAACAATAGAATTTAATCAACTAATTAAAAGATACGAACGATAAAACAAATAAAAATATAACAAAACCTTGGAGAGAAATAAATTACCCTACAGATAATTTATTTCTCAACTCAAACGTTACATACACAAAGAGATATTAATGAGTAATGTATTTATATACGCTGATGAGTCAGGACATAGTGGAACAAAAATTTTTGATAATAATCAACAATTTTATATTCAAGGGGCATTAATATCAATTCGTGATATTCAAGAAGAAATAGAACCAATTATTAGTAAATATTTAAAACTATATGATATTTCAAGACTTCATGGATATGAATTGGGTGAAGAGAAAGTTTCAAAAATTACAGATGAAATAATTCAAGTACTAGAAAACTTTAACTGGGAAGTTCACTTTACATATATAGAAAAAAGGTTACTTTTAGCTATTCAATTTATTACGTTAATTCTTCATCCGTTTGAAAATAAAGCTATTCCATATATTTTTATTGAAAATGAATATTTTCGTCATAGTTTATTAATTGAAATTCACAAAATATTGGTTATTCACCATAAAAAAAATGAAGTTTGGTCATTCATTTTAAAAAATGATCTTGATAGTTTAATAGAATTTAGTAAAGAACTATTAAAAAATAACTTAATTAGAGACAGTGATATTTCTAAATTTATTATAAAAGGGCTAAAGTTTGTAATAAACAATCCTGACATATTTTTTGAGGATTTGACAAAGGGTAAAAATGCAAAAAAAATATCAAGTCCTAATATTCTAGGTTTTCAAAGTCTACAAAATCATATAACTTTATTTTGTGAGAAAAACAATGAAAGTGTAAATAAGTTTATACATGATAAATCTGATGAGTTTGGAGGAGTAATGAGAAAATATCATAAAGAATTGTCTGGACTATATTTCAAAGAAAATGAACTCAATAGTGTAAAAGGAATAAAAAAATCTAAATATACTCAAGGTGAATTTAAATTAGAATCATCTCAAAATTGTCATGGACTACAATTAATTGACCTCATTATGTGGATATTTCAAAGAAAATTTATTAATCCCAGTTTTGAAGTAAATATAAAATTACAAGAAAAAATGAAACCTTTTGTTATCACAGAGGATAACTCCAAAAGACGAATTATAGAAAATGATTATTTTTATAAATATTTAAAAATTAGTCCTGTTGAGTTAATAAAAAGTAAAAATTGGCAAAATACTATTGATGAAGCACGTATCAATAAGATTTTAGAATATTAAAAGATTCAAATGCTGAATAAAATAGATCGACATAAATTACAAATTACACCCCTGTGAGTGAATCTCCACTTTTACAAAATAAGACTCTAAATTTTATGGACTAATACACAAATTTGACTAATCGTACGATATTAGGTACTATTGTAAAAAGGATTTGATTATGACAAAAGTAATGACTGTAAGCGAAGCGAGAACAAACATCTATAAACTCATGGATGAAACAGCCCAGACACATCAACCTATCATGATTACAGGAAAAAGAAATAATGTTGTAATGCTCTCTGAAGAGGATTGGAATGCAATAGAAGAGACTCTGTTTCTTAATTCTATACCGGGAATGGCAAGTTCAATCAAAGAGGCAATGGACGCTCCAAACAGCGAATTTAGCGAAGATGTTGAGTGGTAATGTACAAAGTTGTCTATTCAAAACAAGCTTTAAAAGATGCGAAAAAACTCTCAGATGCCTCTTTAGATAAAAAAGCAAAAGAGCTTATAGAACTTCTTAAAATCAACCCATTTCAAAAACCGCCCCCTTATGAAAAACTCATTGGAAATCTAAGCGGTTCCTATTCACGCAGAATAAATATCAAACATAGAATCGTTTATGAAGTAATTGAAGATGAAAAATTAGTAAGGGTTTCAAGAATATGGACGCATTACGGGGAATAAGATAAAATTTACTTCCTTGATAATGAATATGTATTGGGTAAAGAAGAAGAATAAATGTAAGAAAACAAGTTGTCCAACCCTCCAAATATAGTCATTTGGAAGTAGACTAACAAGTGAAAATTATAAAGGATGAGACATATCCGAATTCAAAAGGTTGAATTGATCGCAGCCTCTTTGGTCTCCAATAGTGCAAGCTCTATTAAATGCCATAAGCGCTCTTCTTTTGTTTTGTTTTACACCATCAGCACCCTGCTTATACAAAACTCCTAAATAAAAACAACCTTTCGAATATCTAACCTTACAAGCTTCAACGAATAACTCTTTGGCTTTTCTTGCATCTTGTTTTACCCCATCACCACTACCATACAAAAGTCCTAGGTTTATACAAGAATGCATATCTCCACCATCACAAGCTTTTGTGTAGAGTTCTATCGCCTCTTTTTTATTGCCCTTATTATATTGAGCCAATCCATCATCAACTAAACCGGCAAATAAATTGGCACTTAACAATAATCCTATGCTCATAATAATTTTAATCATTTTTAGCTCCTTTTACGAGTTGCAATTCTAGCTGAAAAAGTTTTACTATTTACTTTTTCAGACCCTTTTGATGCGTTTTAAAGTCAAAAATAGACTATAATTTCGCCATGATTCAAAAATTACTAAATATTAAAGACAGTACAAAACCTTTGTACTTTGACTTGGCTTGTGGAACTTTTGCTGCGCTTTTGTTTAGTGCCTTTATCTATCTGGAGCACTACGGATTTACAATAAAAATTTTAAATACCCTCTTCGGTATCTTGACTTTGGCACTCTTTTTATATATGCCAAGGAGAGCGGTTTTAGTTGGCGGGTTTCTTATCGGGTTGCTCTGGTTTTATTGGATTGGCTACAGCTTTAAGTACAACGGGGTGGGATTTTTAACTCCCTTTGTGACGCTTGGTTTTGCCATTATCTACATGCTCTTCTTCGGTGTACTGGCACTTACGCAAAAAGTTTACATTCGAGCAATTCTACTCTTTGGGCTTAGCTTTTTTGAACCTTTTGATTTCAACTGGTTGCAAATTGAGCTTCTCTTTGTGGATAGTTACATTGGAGTTTTTAAGTATCAGCTTGCAACAGTTTTGCTCGCTCTTACCCTGCCGGCATACATAAAAAAACCATACACCTATGCACCTCTTGCCCTGCTTCTTTTAGCACTCAATTTTAATGCTCCGGTGCAGCAAGATGCGCCGCTGAAAATAAAGCTTATTCATACGAATATAACACAAGACAGCAAGTGGATGAGCGAGTACATGAGTTCTATAATCGAAGAGAATCTTGCCGAGATACAAAAAGCGATAGATGAGGGGTATGACGCAGTTGTTCTGCCTGAGGCATGTTTTCCTCTTTACATGAACACACACCCAAGATTAACGGCTACTCTCCAAGGGCTCTCCTATGAAATATCTATCGTTGCAGGCACACTTTTAACAGAAAACGGCAATAACTATAATGTTACTTACGCTTTTGAAAACGGGAAGTACTCCGTTGCTAAAAAGTTGGTTCTAGTCCCATTCGGAGAGTATATTCCACTTCCAAAGTTTGCAAAAAAAATTGTTAATGACTACTTCTTTGCCGGGCTGGCAGACTTTAGCATTGCAACAGAACCAACTGATTTTATAATAAAAGGTGTCAAATTCAGAAATGCAATCTGCTACGAGGCAACATGTCAAGAGATATACGAAGGGGATGTGAAATTTGTAGTTGCCTCTAGCAACAATGCATGGTTTGCACCCTCTATAGAACCGACAATTCAGAAGCTTCTTATGAGATTTTATGCAAGAAAAAACGGTACCACAATTTACCACTCTGCCAACTATGAGGGAACGGGAATAATCAAGTAATTTTCGGGTAACCTCTTTTTGATACAATAACAAAAATATCAAAATCAGGAGAACTCTTCGATGATTAATCTCAAAAATCCGAATCTTTATAATAACCGTGAGCTTTCATGGCTTCACTTCAACACAAGAGTTTTAATGCAGGCGCAAGACGCGTCGCTTCCACCGCTTGAGAGACTTAAGTTTTTGGCAATTTATGGAACCAATTTAGATGAGTTTTATATGATTCGTGTTGCCGGACTTAAAAAGCTTTTTTCCGCCGGTATCATTGTCTCAGGAGCAGATAGACTCACTCCGCTGCAGCAGCTCAGAGAGATTAGGAACTATATCAGAAGCGAGCAGATAAGTGTAGAGGAGTGTCTCAAAGAGGTTCTTGGCAAACTAGAAATTGAGGGTTTACATGTAAAATCACATGCCGACCTGAGCCTAGAAGAAAAAATTCACCTCAATAAATTTTTCAAAGAGAATATTTATCCGGTTATTACGCCCATCGCCATTGACGCAACTCATCCATTTCCGCATCTCAACAATCTTAGCTTCGGTATTATTGTCAAACTATTCGACAATGACGACACCTCCGTAGAGAGATTTGGAATTATTCGTGTTCCGCGGGTTATCAATCGTTTTGTTGAGCTTGATACCAGTACCTATATTCTTGTTGAAACTCTTGTTGCAGAGCATGTTGCAGACCTTTTCCCGGGATATTCTCTCATCAAATTTGCCGCTTTTCGAGTAACAAGAAATGCCGACATTGAGATAGAGGATGAAGAGGCAGATGACTTTATGGAGATTCTTGAGGAAGGGCTAAAACTTCGCCGTAAGGGAGCCATGGTAAGGCTTGAGATTGGGAGTCGGGGGGATGAGGAAATTATAAACTTTTTTAACCACCACACAAATGTTTACAAAGATGATATATATAAAAGCAGCACATTTTTGAATTTCTCAAGCCTTTGGCAGATAGTAGGAAATAAAAGTTTTGCACACCTTCTATCCGCTCCCTACATGCCAAGAATATTGCCTCCGCTTGATAATGACGAGGATATTTTTACAACCCTAAATAAACAAGATATTCTGCTTTTTCATCCCTATGAAAGTTTTGAACCTGTTGTTAAATTTATACAAAATGCCTCAAAAGACCCTGATGTCGTCTCTATCAAAATGACACTTTACCGCTCGGGTACAAATTCACCGATAGTACAAGCGCTCATAAATGCAAGTGAATCGGGCAAACAGGTCACAGTTATGGTTGAGCTAAAAGCGAGATTTGATGAGGAGAACAACCTCATCTGGGCAAGGGCACTTGAGCAGTCAGGTGCCCATGTAATTTATGGAATCAAAGGCTTTAAAGTGCATGCTAAAGCAGCTCTCATCACCCGCAGAACAAATGGCTCACTCAAGCAATATGCCCATCTGGCAACCGGAAACTACAATCCGGCAACTTCTAAAATATATACAGACATGAGCTACTTTACAAGCAAAGATGAAATTACAAACGATTTAACTCGGTTTTTTCACTTTTTAACAGGCTTCAGTAAAAAAGGGTTTCTCGATGAGCTCTACATGGCACCGGCACAGATAAAACAAAAATTTCTCTCTCTTATTGAAAATGAAACCAAAATGGGTGAAGAGGGAAAAATTATCGCAAAAGTAAACTCGCTTGTGGATGAAAATGTTATTCGTGCGCTCTACAAAGCAAGTCAGGCAGGGGTAAAAATAGATTTGATAGTTCGTGGAATCTGCTGCTTAAAACCGGCTGTAGAGGGAGTGAGTGAAAACATCCGAGTTATCTCTATCGTGGGGAAATATTTAGAACACTCAAGAGCCTTCTACTTTAAAAACGATGCAACGCAAGTTTACATCTCTTCAGCGGATTGGATGCCGAGAAATCTGGAAAAAAGAGTTGAGCTTTTAACAGGCATCAAAGATGAAGCCGCCAAAGAAAAAATTATTCAATACTTAAGACTTCAATGTTCAGACAACATGCTAGCCCATGAACTGCAAAATGACGGCTCTTATGTTAAAATAAAAAAAGAAGATGCAAAAGCCATAAACAATCATAAAATGCTGGAAGATTTCGTAACCCGAATTGCGAAAGCCACCAAAAATGATTCATCGGCAGATAGTGCACTTTTTGCAAGTAAACTTTATAGTGAGAGCTGAAAATGATATATAAATTTAAAGAAAGTTTGCCACAACTAGGAGTTAATTCTTGGGTTGCCGCTTCTGCCGATGTAATTGGCGATGTAACATGCGGAGCTGATTGCTCTATCTGGTTTGGCTGTGTTGTACGAGGCGATGTTCACTTCATCGAAATAGGAAATCGCGTAAATATTCAAGATTTGAGTATGGTGCATGTAACGCACTACAAAAAAGAAGACAAGAGCGATGGAAACCCGACAATTATCGGCGATGATGTAACAATCGGACACAGGGTTATGTTGCATGGCTGCACAATAGAAGATGCTTGTCTTATTGGAATGAGTGCGACAATCCTTGATGGTGCAGTGATTGGAAGAGAGTCGATTGTGGGAGCCGGTGCGCTTGTAACGAAAGGCAAAATATTTCCGCCTCGCTCACTCATCATGGGAAGCCCTGCAAAAGTTGTAAGAGAATTAACCGAGGAAGAGGTTAGAGAGCTTTATGCCTCTGCCACGCGTTATGTAGAGTTTAAAAAAGAGTATCAAGAGTAAATTATAGACTATCTAGCAATTCTTTTTTTGTAAAATTTCCGGAGAGTGGAGTTTGCAAGAATGATTCATCCTCTTTTGATACAAAAAAGATGGCAGGAAATTGTTGCGTGTAAAAGAGTTCAATAGGATAGCTATTGTTCTCCTCAAAAAAAACTACCACGGGTAAATATTTTTTATTTACTTTCTCTTGTACCTCTTTGTCGGTAAAAATATCAGCAAAAATAGTCTTGCATGACCTGCAATCTTTTTTCAGGAGCAAAAGTAAAATCTCTTTTTGCTCTTTTTTTGCTTGCATAAGCACTCTGTCAAAGTCATTCTGCCACACTATGTGTTCACCAAAAGCAATAGAGCATAAGATGAGTACGCTAAAAAATATTTTCATTTTTATATTCTGTCCTTACGCACTTTTCATAAAAATATAACCATTTTAATTCTCAAAAAACAAAGTTTTTTCTAAAGAAACAAAGTTTTTTCTAAAGAAACATTTTCGCTATGCGAAAAACGATTCTCTTGTTTTGTAGATTTAGGGGGTTGTAGGGACATCTGTCCCTGCCACCTAAACGGACGCGTTCGTTTAGGTGCGTAACATTAATTATTGTCATTTACAAGAATAAATGTTACTCCGTTATATAGAATACTCAGGTAAAGGATCTAAATATCCACCCTTCATCTTTTTATACATTGCAACATACCCTTCTGCTCTTGTGCAAAAATCATTTACTTTGTTTTGAACATTCTTATTTGTCTTAAAACTGTTTGTAATGCATAAGAATATATTTCTAGAAAAGTCAATATGGTAAACCATCAATGTGTGATGCCTTTTAAAATGTCTAAAATTTAATAAATCATATTTTCCATCAGTATCATTATACAATGTATTAAGTTCAATATTTCCTGTTCCATGGATATCTGCTGACAGATGTGCATACAATTTATCATAGTCCTCCACCTTGCCTACTTTTTTGCACAAGTCTTTAAATGATTTCACTCCTTCATCATACAAATTATACCATTGACGTTTAAATAAACGTTTGCCTTTAAAATATTTCTGATGGATACTATCTAAATATTTATGTTGGGATAAAAATTCATTTAATTCTTCTTCCGTTAAGGAAAAATTTATTCTCACTATATCGCAATAATGATATAGTAAGGCTTTTTCTTCTATTTGCTCTCTCTCTCTTGTAATAAATATAATATTTGAATATACGTTTCAAATTCATTTCTCAATATGGAAAAACTTGTGTTAATCAAAGAGTTCTGAACCATAACATTTAATGTATCATTCAATTCTAGAAGTCTGTATAATATACTTCTGATGGGTATTTTATAGTTTTCTAATTTTTCTTCACTGCCTAACACCTTATCTAAAATATCAAAACCAATATCGTCAATTTCTTCAAACGTTTTTTTATGAAATTCTATTGCTTGTTCATCTTCTTCAGTTAATACATAGTATGTAGATTTCATACATAGATTCCTTTTTAAAAGTTCTTGGAAAATTATAAAGTATCTAGATATTTATTGGTTCGCTTTAATGATATGTTTAGGGATGTATATATCCTAAGCCTACAAACATCTTCTAAGTAACTACTCCGTAATTAACTTTTGAAAGACTATTCTGTTATTTTATTTGAAACTATTTTATATCTTATCTTCAATTTGTTTTATTAATTCTTCATCCCTAATTCTTACAATAGCCTTTCCATAAGGCTTAAATGTAAGTGCCCGTATACTAGCTGAATTATAATTAATAGAACCAAGGATATCTACTCCTAATATATGTCCAAAATCTCTATATTTCTTATTTACATCAAAAGAATATAAATCTTTGACTTTGCATATAGTGAATTTTGTATTATCCTTATGTTTCCCTTGAGAATGCCTAGGGACAATTAAAATATCACCCTTTTTCATGTATCTCATATGTTTTAAGATATTATACCGCCCAGAAGCAATATGGCAATAATCGATTCCTTTTTCTAAGTCATGATTCCAATCTCTTTTCATTGCTATCATAAAATTTTCTATCCATTCAGAACAAACATTGTCTTTACTAGGGCAAACATCTAAACTAAGACCTTTACTTCCCCATCCTTGCCTAAGTCTACCATGTTCCCATAATTCGTTATGCAGATAATCTTGATACTTATTAGTGTCATATGGAATTGAATTTTTAGCCATCTTATCAGCGTTATTAAATATTTCATTCGCACGTTCTTCTGTATATTCAATAGGACATGAAGACTCAGGACTTCCACTGGGTGAACCTTTAGATATTCTAAATACATAATAGTTTTTATTCATTGTAACCCTCTATATCTTGTATTTTCTAACAATCAACTAAGTATACATTAAAAAAGCACATTAACATGATTGACTAAATATATTTTCATACTTAACATAATTTTATCTAATTTACTGAATTAAATATTGTCTAGTTTATAGGGACATTCCATATATTCCAAAGACAAATTAGACATATACTATTTTCTAAAAATTAATGTTACTAAATATATATAAAAAAGTTAATTAGTTTATTTTTACAATAATAAATGTTATTAAATTTATTATTAAAATTATTTTTTATTTTGATATAATTATTTAATGGGTGTAAGAAAAATAAAAAAGAGCTACATATCATGCGTAGGATATTTTAAAAGTTATAAGAACAATAATCAGGTGGCTTTTGAGTCTATACTTGAAAGAGATTTTTTTACTATTCTTGAATTTGAAGATGATGTATTGTCCTATGAAGAGCAGCCGTTTAGAATTAACTATAAACTAAATGGTGCAAGCACCAGATATACTCCTGATGTTTTAGTGACTTACAAAAATGGTTCTCAAAAAGTATTTGAAGTTAAATACCAAAATGAGATTGATTCAAGTGAAGAGCTTCAGCATAAGTTGTCTGTTTTAAAAGATGAAATATTTGAACAAAAATCACTTTCTTTTGAAATCTTTACAGATATCAATCTTAATGACAAATATCTTAAGACTTACACATTCTTATATAGATATGCTTTTTTGATTGAAAACAACGAGATGACAAATAAAGTATTAGAAGCTATAAAAAAATATAGTTCACCCGTAGTGGTTAAAGCACTTTTAGAATCTATAACTATGGAACCGAGTGAACAGTTAAAGGTAATCCCATATATCTGGAAAGAAGTCTTTAAAAACAGGGCTTTAATTAATATGAATGAAAAAATTACTATGTCATCAATAATTTATCCAGGAGGATGGGATGAGTAAACTAAGCTTATCAAATGGCTCAAAAGTTTTTTATCAAGACAAAGAATATGAAATTGTAAAAGCAGTTAACTTTCACACCTTATCTATATGCTCATTAGAAAATAAAGATGAGATAATAAATGTACCGATAAAAGATTTATCTTCAAAACCTAAAGATGCAAAAGTTCAGTTAGATGTATATAGCGATGAAGAATGGAGTGAAGCAAAGTCTAAGTATGACGCTATTAAAGAATTAGTTTTCAGAAAAAAAACTAGAACTGAAGTTGAAGATGTAGCTGCTAGACTTAATGTAACTCCTATGACTATATACCGCTGGATTAAAACTTATGAAGAATCAGAAAAAACAAGCTCACTTGTGTCAAATAAACATAAAAGAGGCAAAAAAGGCAGTCGAATAGATACTGTTTCTAATAAAGTTATTGAAGATGTCGTGGAAGAACTATATTTAACTAAACAAAGAACAGGTTTTCCAAAAATATATAAAACAATCAAGTCTGAATGTAAGAAGTTAAATCTTACTCCGCCTCATGAAAATACAGTACGAAATAGAATCAAAGCAATTGACCCTAAATTTGCAATGAAAAAACGCTTTAGTCATAAAAAAGCAAATGAAGAATTTGGTAACTTTGAAGGAGAATATCCGGAAGGCAATTTTCCTCTTGAAGTTTATCAAATTGACCACACTCCACTTGATATTATGCTTGTAGATCCAATATTCAGGAAACCTATAGGAAGACCTTATTTAACGCTTGCACTAGATATTTATTCCAGAATGGTCGCAGGCTTTTATCTCTCACTTCAAGCACCTGGATATTTTAGTGTAAGCCAGTGTTTGTATAACGCTTTTTTACCAAAAGATGAGTTTCTAAAACAACAAGGTGTAGACGGTGAATGGGAGATATATGGAATTCCATCCAAATATGCAGTGGACAATGGAAAAGATCTAATCGGACTAGATATGCAACGAGTTTGTGATGAATTTGGCATGACAATGACTAGAAGACCGGTTGGAAGACCACAGTTTGGAGCACACATAGAGCGTGTTTTAGGAACAATAAATAAAGAGATACACAATTTGCCAGGTACAACATTTTCAAATGTTGCAGAAAAAGCTGAATACGATTCTATTAAAAATGCCACTTTGACACTCGATGAAATAACTAAGTGGTTAACGGAGTTTATAGTTAATGTTTATCATAAACGAGTACATCATGGCATTGGCATGACACCAAAGCAAAAGTATTATATTGGAATATTTGGTGATGACGATAATCCTGGAACCGGCATACCGCCTATAGTTGAAGATAAAGAGTCTATTAGAATCACTTTATTGCCTACATTCCACAGAACTGTGCAAAAAGATGGGTTAACATTGGATGGGATAACTTACTATTCAGATGTTCTTAGAACCTGGATAAATAAAAAAGATGACAACGGTAATAAACTAAAGTTCAAAGTCAAACGAGACCCGCTCAATATACAAAAGCTGTATTTCTTCGACCCTGAACTAAAAGAGTATTTTGAATTGAATTATAGGAAGCTTCATGCACCAAAAATGACACTTTGGGATATGTATGCAGCAAAAAGATATTTAAAAGAGCATAGTGTTAAAGATATTCATGAAGATGATATTTTTGATGCATATGAACGGCTTACCGAGATAGAAAAACAGGCAAAAGAAAAAACAGTGAAACACAAGCTCAGAAAAAGCAAAGCACCTAAAATGAGTGATATTGAGTCAAAAGAACAAACATCTCAAATTAAAGAATCCAAACCTAAAAAAGTTGATGATATGTTTGACGAGTTATTTGATGATATAAAAATATTTGATATTGAAGAGAATAATTTATGAGTATTGAATTAACTCCTGAAACAAAAGATATGTTAAACAAATCTGATGAAGAAAGAATAGAATATATCAATAAAGAGTATTGGATAGATTATCCAATCGCCCAAAATATTTTAGACAAAATGGAAGATATTTACAAGTATGGGTATGGTCAAATAAGGTATATCAGTGCGCTACTTGTCGGTAGCAGCAATAACGGCAAAACTTCACTCTTAAAACAGTTTATAAAAAAGCACCCTCCCTATGATTACAATATTGAAGGCGAAAGACCTGAATGGGTTACGGATGAATTTTTTGATAAATATACTGGAATAGGAAGACCTGTAATTTATATAATATCGCCAACAGAGCCAAGTGAAACAAGGCTATACAGCACAATACTTGAGCAGTTAAATGTACCTTACAAATCAAGAGATACTCTTGATTCAAAAGCCAAGCTTGTTGAGTATTATCTCAGAACATTAAATGTCAGAGTTTTAATTATAGATGAAATACACAATATACTAAATGGCTCACCTGCAAAACAAAAACAAATAATGAGTGCAATAAGAGACCTGAGTAGTAAACTTACAATGCCTGTGATTTTATCCGGTGTAAAAGAAGCCTTGCGTGCAATTAATACTGAAGATCAAATAAGTAGCAGATACAGACCGCAATATCTTACAAAGTGGAAAATGGATAAGAACTATGTGAGTCTGCTAGCGACAATAGTTGGTAAACTTCCTTTAAAAGAACAGTCAACAATTGTTAATAAAGATGATGCAAGTGAAATACTAGAGTTATGTAATGGATATATAGGAGAGATAGTTAATCTTATAAAAGCAGCTGCTATCTACTCAATAAAAAATGGCAGTGAAAGAGTGACAATAAAAGAGATAAGAGAGTGCGGATTCAATACACTTGGAAATGTTCATAAGACGATGAATTTAAAAGATATATGATTAAAAAAGTCAATTTTTCAAGACTAAAACATGAAAATTTTTCAATAATTCCCATACCACTTGAAGATGAGATACTATCCTCTTGGATAGTTCGCACAGCGTATGCACACAAGACACATCCACACACTTTTACAAACCAATATCTAAATTACAGACCTCATGCTTTTTTTCTTACAGAGAGTGATATCACCTTAGACGAAAATATGATAAAAACCATCGAAGATAAAAGCCTTCATAAAATAGATGTCCATTCTCTGATGCTAAAAACATATTCTGGATTTCTTCAAGAAAATATCTATGAGAATAATCCGACTATATTTTTTACCCATCAGAAATATTGCCCTCTCTGTTTGCGTGAAGACACAATACCATACTTTAGAAAAAAATGGCGAGTTGTTTTTTACAATATTTGTCATAAGCATCAATGTCGTTTATACGAACATTGCCCCACTTGCAAAAACGAACTAGATATTTCTAAGATGTATGATAATAAATTGCTCTACACACACTGCCACCACTGTGGATTTGAACTTAAAAAAGGAAGAAAACTGCCGATTCACAAGAAGTATATTTCAAGTCTTGACTATCAAAACAAAATTTTCAAAATTATTCAAGATGGGTATATTCTGCTTGGCAAAACTCCAATCTACTCATTTTTATTTTTTGAAGTTTTTTCAAAACTATCCAAGCTTATACTTCTAAATGCTAAACATCAATTTATAAATAAACATCCACTATTTTTGCTTATAAAAGATGTGAAACAACAAAAAGTCAACCATCCTATATTTAAAAAAATAGATGCAAAAGCACAATCAGCACTTTTTGGCTTGACTATGTATATATTTGAAGATTTCCCGCACAATTTAAAAAGCTATGTCCTAACAAACAAGCTTACATATCACGACTTGACTACAAAAATGCCATATGTGCCGTTTTGGTATGAAAAAGCAGTTAATGGCATTACTCCACGGTATTTGCCACATAGTATGACAGTCACGAAAGAAGAAGTAGCACATGCCATGAGATATTTAAGATCAATCAATAAAGACATAAATAAAGCGAATTTGACCAAATTGTTAGGGTGTAATTTTAGTAGTAATGACAATAATTTACAAAGTTATATTTAGTCATAAAATACAGTACTCTTCTTTTCTGGTGTCTTAAGGTTCAAAATGAAAGTTTAAGACCAAACTCTATAGCCATAACAAAAATCAATTTTTTTGAAATATTTAAAATATACATAGCAGTTTAATAAACACATGAAATAGCTATGTATATTTACAAAATAATTGCTATAATATAAATAATAAAATTAAACTGAAAGTGTATTATGATTTATTTAATTTCTAGCTGTACAAGTGTTAAGTCTATGACATCTGACGACAAGCATTTACTTAGGAATTATGACTTGTCAAACATTGAGAAGTCATGTGCTGAATGGAAGAAAAATTTATCTTCGGATAATATAGATAAGATCCCAGCGAGAAAGCTTTATCAAGGACCAAGTTGGAAAGCTACTTTAGATGTTGAAAATTTTTTTTCTACTAAATTTACTACTCAACTTCTAATTGCGTCGGCTGGTCATGGTTTAATAAATTCTAATGAAATGATTTCTTCTTATGGTATTACATTTTCAAAAGGGCATGAAGATAGTATTCATAATTTTAAAAACATAGAAAATCCAACACAACAATGGTGGACTAAAATTAATAAATTTAGTTTAAATAGTTTAAATACTGAATCCTATATATTTCTTTTTTTGCCATCTGATTATTTAATTGCATTAAAAGATTTTATTGAAAATTTAATAGATATTTTTGATAAAAGAATATTTATCTTATCATCTTCAAAAAACAGACTATCCAGCAAAATAGAAAATAGAAGTTTACGCTTTGATACACGATTTAATTCCTATGAAAAAGGAACATTTATAACCCTTTCACAAAGATGTATGAGATGGTTATCTAATGAAGTTATGACTAAAGAACTGCCATTGAATCATAAGATATTACAAAATCATATAGATATATTTTTATCAGAACTTGCTCCTTATAAAATCGAGCAAAGAAAGCAATTAAATGATAATGAACTCATGAAAATTATTATAAATCAAATCAAAATAGAAAATATTAAAAGTGCCACACAAGGTTTAAAAAATCTCAGGATGAAAGGTTTTGCATCTGAACAAAAACGCTACGGAAAACTTTTCAATGCTACAATAAAGGACGATAATTAATATGGACACGCTTACTGTTAGAGCATTAGAAACTCATCAAATGAATCAAACTATCTATAGCTTTTTTATTCCAGCAAAAGACATTTTAGAATTTGCCGACATATCAAGAATACACAGAGATGAAGAAGGTAATTTGCACGGACTACAAAGAAAAGAAGTTAAAAAACATGTTAGCGATATTCTTGAATATTTAAATAGTGACAATGTGCTTTTTCCAAACTCTATCCTACTAGCTATCACTGATGAAGTAAAATTCACTAAAGCGAGAGGCACTAAACTAAAATCAGATAAGTATTCAATGAGTGGAACGCTTACAATTCCGATTAAAGGAGAAGGCTTTAGACCTGCTTGGATCGTTGATGGGCAACAAAGAGTCCTTGCTCTAGACAAATGCAATAAGCCTGAACTCCCTGTCCCTGTCATAGCGTTTATCACCAATGACTTAGAAATGCAAAGAGAACAATTTATTAGAGTTAACAAAACCAAACCTCTTCCAAAAGGTTTAATTGATGAACTTTTACCAACAGTTCACTCTATACTCCCAGCAGATCTTGACTCCAGAAGGATTCCTTCAAGAATCACAGAATATTTAAATTTCGATCCTAAATCTCCATTTTATGGCATGATAGAAAAAGTTTCTACTCAAAATGATGAAAGTGTTAAACCCATAATAGCACATAACTCAATTATAAATATTCTCAAAAACTCTATTAATAGCACATCTGGTTGTCTTTTCCCTTATGTACAGATAAATGGTGGAGAGACCGATTATCAAAGTATTTTAAAAATTATTTACGCCTATTGGGGTTGTATTAAAAAGGTATTTCATGAAGATTGGGGAAAAGCACCAAATCAAAGTAGATTAATGCATGGAACAGGCATGTTTGCAATTGGTGCATTAATGGATAACATTATGAAAAATGTTGATCCAAATGATCAAAAAATAGAAGCAAGAGTCACTAAAGAGTTAACAAAACTCAAGCCTCACTGCAAATGGTCTTCAGGAATATGGGAAGAATTAGGTCTAGAATGGAAAGACATCCAAAACACCTCTCAACACAAAAAATTGCTAACAGCATATTTAATACGTAGATTTACAAAAGAGCTATAACATTATGAAATTTATATTTGCTGATGCACAAGATACCATAGATCCGAATTATGATTTTTTAAATGATGAGTTTTCATCTGATAGAGTATTGCAAAGAACCGACAAATATCCCCATGAAATATTTAAAAAAAAGCCATATGACGGGATGTTAATATCAAGAGGATTGCTTGATGATGGAGTATATAAATCTTCTAGTAAAGCTTACAGTGCGGCACAATCTCGAAGATTACGGCTACAAGGTGTGAAAAACTTTTTAAGATACTTTGATGGTGAAATATTTGGAGACAACGGTGCTTTTAGTTATCACAAGCTTGATGAGCCACCTTATAGCGTAGCAGAAACAGTCGATTTTTACGAAGATTGTGGATTTGATTATGGTATGTCTGTCGACCATATTATATTTGAATATGATAAAAGATTTGATACTGATGCAGAATTTGATGATAACTTTAAAGTTACTGAAACAATGCAAAAACGATATGACATTACACTCAATAATGCAAAAGAATTTTTACATGAATGCCGAGTACAGAATGTGAATTTTCATCCAATAGGTGTAGTTCAAGCATGGTCTCCACAAAGTATGAAATCTGCCGCAAAATCTCTCGTAGCTTTAGGATATGATTATATTGCCATAGGAGGTCTCGTTCCTTTAGATGCAAATTTATGTGAAGAAATTGTCGCTGCTATTAGAGACGAAATAGGTTTTGAGATTAAAATGCACTTACTTGGATTTGCGAAAGCAAAGCAGTTAGAGAGATTTGTTAAATATAAAATTACAAGTTTTGATTCCACATCTCCACTCATAAAAGCGTTCAAAGACAGCAAAAACAATTATTTTGCACCGACTAAATATTATACGGCAGTAAGAATACCATCATCAGACACAACAGCTGCACTTAAACGTAAGATCTCCTCAGGGGTAATCAACCAAAATACAGCACAAAAAATGGAACAACAAGCACTCAATGCTATTCGCGAATATGATAAGGGTAATACTACTCTAGAATACACATTGCAGTGTCTAAAAGCTTATGAAAGAATTTTCAGGGACAAAGTTCCTCTTGATAGATATAAAGATATACTTTCAAGCAAATACTGGCAAAAATGTACTTGTGAAGTCTGTCAAAGTGCAAAAATAGAAACTATTATTTTTAGAAACTCCAATAGAAATAGACGGAGGGGTTTTCATAATCTCTGGCAATTTCAAAGAGAATTAGAAGAGTTAAGAAAAGGTCATAATATAAAATGTTAAAGTTCCCGGCAATCAAAATAAATCAACATGGCAAAGAGATATATAGTTTTAAAGCTATAGGGAAAGATATATTGTCCTTCGCTTCGATAGATAGAATAAAAAGAAATAATGAAGGAAAGTTACTTGGTTATCAAAGAATCGAAGTTACAAAACATATAAAAGAGATTGTAAATTATCTCTCAGATGAAAAATCAATTTTAGCTAATTCAATAGTTATTTGTTTTGATTCAAATGTTAAATTTGAGCCAATAGAAAAAAATAGTGATTTTGGATATTTATCTATTCCAAAAAATAAAATATATGGTCAAATTGTTGATGGACAACAAAGGTCTACTGCCTTACAAAATTTAGCAAATGATGAATTTGAAGTAGCCATCAATGCATTTATTACTGATGACACAGATGAACAAAGAGAACAGTTTTTACTTATAAACAATACAAAACCTCTTCCAAAACCTTTAATCTATGAATTATTACCTGAACTTACAAGCGAATTGCCATCAACCTACAAAGACAAGCAATTACCAAATAGATTAATATCTATATTAAATACTCAAATTCATTCACCTTTTTATCATTCCATAAAAACACATACTTATCCAGACGGATACATCAAGGACAATACTTTAATCAAAGCTATTAATTCAAGTTTAACTGATGGTGTTTTATATGCGTTCAGTGAGCACGAATTGGGTATGAATGATGTAGAAGCTATGTGTAGTTTATTAAATGCTTTTTGGGGAGCAGTCCAAACCACTTTTCCTAAAGATTGGAAGATAAATCCTAAAGAGACTAGATTAACTCATGGTGCAGGCATTTTAGCTCTTTCCAATCTCATGGAGATTATTTTATACAAAAAAATACTCAAGAGTAAAGCAAATTATTTAGATGAAAGATCATTTATAACCTCTGATTTTGAGAAGTACCTAAAACCATTAAAAGAGAAAATTGATTGGTCAAATGGAAAATATGATTTTGGAAATGGATACCAACGAAATATTATGGATATTCAAAATACTAGCAAGGATATTGATATGTTTAGACATTATGTTATTGGATTAATCAAATAAATGGATACTTTAAAAGTCACTACAATCTTTTACTCCATTCAGGGCGAAGCAACACATACAGGAAAAGCATCGATCTTCATTCGACTATATGGCTGTAACCTAGAATGTCCATTTTGCGATGACCTACTTCATACTGAAAAATATACAAGCTATAACTATGAAAAGATACTAAATGAAATAAAAGAGTACCCATCAAAACATATTATCATAACCGGCGGAGAACCTTCTATACATGATTTAAATGAATTTATTGGAGTTCTACACAAGCATGATTATTATGTATCCATAGAAACCAATGGATTTAACTTTCAAAATATTTCTAAAGCAGATTGGATAACCTACAGCCCAAAAGATTGGACTAATATAGATATAACGCATGCAGATGAATTTAAATTTGTTGTAAACCGACAAACTGACATGAGTCCTCTTCTTGAACTTAAAACTACTAAACCACTTTATATCCAACCAGAGAATGGTCTGCATATACCAGATATGACAAATATTCAGCACTGCATCAGATTAGTTCAACAACACCCACATTTTAAACTTAGTGTTCAAATGCATAAGTTTTTAGAAATAAAATAATCAATTAATTTTTTAACAATGATTTTAATTTTGGCTTTAAGTTAATTAGCTTCAATGTTCCTTTTATTTTACAATACTCAAAACTATATATATTTAAAAGTTCTCTAAAATATGTTGGAAAAGTTTGCCAATACTCAATGAGAGATGTCTTAGCCTTTTTTTGTGTTAAGTTTTCATGTTTTATTATAAGAGTAGGTTGCAGGTGAAGAATATTTAACTGATGGTTAGATGTCTCACAAATATAGTTTGTATTACGATAATATCTTTGAATTTGAGAAATCGCACGATCATCTAAATCTACATTCTTAATTTCTATAAGTTTAATAGAATTATTTTTGTTATCATAATAAATTAAGTCACAATTACTTGCTATAAATGGTAATAAATTTTGTTGAAATTTATCATTTTCATCAATAATTTGTCCCTCATAAAAAAAGTGATTTTTCTTGACATTATCAATTAACTCTTTATCCCAAATTAATTTATCCCAAAATAAAAAAATATATAAGTGAATTTCTCTTTCCTTAATATATTTGTCACCAATCAAAATTAAAATATTAAAAAATAATTGAACCTTCTCTAATGTATGACTATCGAATAATGTTATGTTTCTATTATTTTTATGTATACAAGAAACAATATTTTTTATAAACTTATATTCAACTTCATCAAAAATATATTGGTATAATTGAGAAAAACTTTTTTTACTGACTATATATTCATTATTATTTAAAGTAAGGTTACTTTTAAGACACTTATTATTCTTTAGCCTATCTTCAAAAACTTCATACTCAATCATAAAAAATTTACTCCAAAATAGTTTTTAGCATAAACTCAACTTCACTTCCAATTGAAATATTTGGTACTTTTATCTTAACCTTTAATCCTTCTTTTAAATGTTCATTATTTTCAAAAGGTGGTAAATCTATTTCAAAAATTGCCGAAGCTTTTTTTATGCCTTTGTCATATACTTCATCAGCATACCCTTCATCGTAATCTTTCTTTCTAGCTTTTATTGAATTTTTACCTGTAAATTTTATTTTTGACCAATTATCTAAAGCTATAATATTAATTGCTAAGTCACTTGAAGAAATTTCATCAAAAAGCTTATCCGCAATAAAAAAGTCATATCTAAATTTAACTTTTGTGATATTAGATAATGACACCTTTATAAAACTAGTATTATCTAAAGATTCACTAAAATTATTTTGATTAAAATATAATTTTCCTTCTTTCCTTAAAGATAATTTATCTACTAAATAGTTAAATAGGTCATCAACTTTCCAGCTAACTACTTGCATATTTAAAGATCCATCAAGATTTATTGTTGCGATAGCTTCCTTATTCCCAGGATATACTTTTAATATTTCTTCATTTGTTTTCTGTAAAAATTTACCATCATTAGCTACAATCAAACTTTGTTGTATCTGCTCAATTACCGTTTCCCAATTTGACATTTTCCTAATAAATTTTCCTAATCTTGATAAAGCCTTTATTGCTATGTTATGTGTAATCAAATCTTGACTTCTAATTTCTGAGTTAACAAATTTTGCTTTTTCTCTAGCTTCTTCAAGTTTAGATTCATATGATTCATCATCATCAAAATCTGCATTCTCTTGAACATAAATATATTTTGTATATAAATTTTCAAATGGATATATATCTTTTTCTATACCATAACTTAAATATTTTATTTTAATTGTATCTCTTAACGTACTAAAAAAATCACAATAATACGACACAATTTCATATTTTAATTCATCATTAACATCACTATTGATATATACTTCATCTATTTCTTGTTTAAATATTTCTTTTATACTTGCCACAAATACTGACATGGTCATCAACGTATGTCTATTGTTTTGATTTGAATTCAATTCAATATTGTTATAGAATATTCTTTCATTTTCCATGTCATAATCAATAATTTCATCTTTAATTTTACCCAAAGGAGTACTGTTATCAAGTTCTTTTTGCTTAGCAGCAGTAATTTTCTTTTGTTTTGAATTAAGTTCATTAAATAAGTTTTGTTCTTCATCACTTGTTAAATTGTAAATTTCAACTGAAAATTCAGAATTTTCATCAAAAAAAGGATAATCTTCAGGTTTTTTCCTGTATTCATTATATGCTTCTACTATTCCAAAGTGTCTATGTGCAGAATCAGTCAAATAAATATTATCAACATCCATTCTTAATTCATATTCAGGTGGTAGATTATCATTTTCAGAAACTTTAATTTTTTTAATAGTATTTCTCTCTTTTTTCCTTATATTCCATACCAACGAGCCAAGATAAACTTTTTTATCAGTTTTATGTATCCCTAATAATGTGTCACGAATTTCATCCACTTTATTCTTTTCTTGTAACACAAACCCTGATTCATTTTTACCGCGTTGAACTCTTTCATGTATTTGGATAATAGAACTGTCAGATAACTTAAAAGGATGTCTACCTCCTTTTTTTTCTCTATTGTATTGAAACCATTGAGATAACTCACTTGCTTTCACTCTAATAATATTTTTTTCAACAACAGATTTAGTAGAATCCATATTTGGATTAACAGTTCCTAAATATTTTGCAGTAATACTTGGCATTAATTCCTCCTAATTATATATTTATTAATATCTTTTAATTTGTTTTCAAGACCTGCATTTTCTCTTTCAACACAAGTTTGACACTTTTTACAAGGTACAAAATATTCACCTTCTCTTTGAGGCTCATAACAAGTCCATGTAAGTTCGTATGGAATCTCATTTTCATACAATATCACTTTTTGTCCAATCTACGAAAGGCGTTGCTACGGTCACTCTCATAGCATTATTTAAACTCATAACATTTTGCATAGCGTTTGCGAAGTCTTCAGTAATATCCCAATAAGGTTAATAGGTTGTGTGCTTATGTATCCCTATGTATACTGTGACTTCTTTTAGATTTTTAAAATAAGCAAGTGTTTCAGCAAAAACTCCAGCAATAGATACAAACAATATATTTCTATTTGGAAAGTAGTGCTTTAAGTTAGCTTCATCTAAATGTTGGTTGTTAAAACCATTTTTTCTAAAACTATCAATGATATTTTGCAAAGGGCTGACGATAGAGTTGAAATCAAGTTTGATACTATCAAGCACCTTGTCTTTTCCATGTTTACCTTGAAAGTAGTTAATGAAATTAGTCTGTGCTTGTATTTCAATAATGTTTTGTTGCCCATAATCAAAATTAATCGGCTGAACAACATAGCCATTCTCTAGCACATACCCCATTACAGTTGTACTATCTAACCCGCCACTATGACTCACAATTGCTAATTTCATTGTTCTCCGCTTTATTAAAATCAATGCATTATATTAAAGTAAACATAAAATGTTTCTTTCAATTTGTAACTTTCTTCAAAACACTCTCACACCATCTCTCAATACTATCATCATCAACATCACCTTTTTTATGCTCTTTTTGTTCAAAATAAAGAGAATAGTTCTTTAATACATACTCTGTAAGATCTTTATATGATAAGTCATCTTCAATATAATGTTCAATTATCTCTTGCATATCACTTTCAGCATATTGTGTGGTATCTTCACTCGTATAAAATATCCAAGTAGAAGGTCCCCAACTGCTGTCTTGTTCTATCTCAACTATATACACAGCTTTTTGATCATAAGCAAGCTCTCCAAACAAAAATTTTCTTTGCTTGTTCTCATTACTATATAGTAATGATCTTGATTTTGTGGATTTTCGCTTTTTATTTTGAATTTTATTGATGATTAGCGGTCCAACTAACTCTGAGCCTTCAACAAATGCGAAAGTAAGCAAAGCTTCATAAAACTGATAGAAATTTTCCAGATTAAATATCTTTTTCTCAGTATTATTTTCTTCTGGGTCGTTTGATGTTGCAACTTCACCAAGATTTTTATCTCCAGCAGCTGTCGGAGTCTCAAAACTGTTTCCTATTGTTTTTGGAATATTATCAATAACAAGTTCAGATTCATTCTCTAAATGGATAGTGCTTCCATACATAGATACTTTGTTTTTATAGTATTCATCTTCGTTTGTGCGTATTATATATGTCAGATATTCACTAGATGGTGTGCCCGTATAAATCTTATTGCTTCTTTGAGGCTTTTTTCTTTTGAACTTTTTCTTAGGCGGCTTGGGAATATTATATTGTTCAGGACCAATATCTCTAGGGTCTATTTTAGCACTATACTGTTTATAGTGAAGTTCTTCAAATCCTAACGCTGCGTTGTCCGAATGTATATTTAGTACCAGGTACTTAGGTTGACCTCTTTTATCGTCTCCTAGGTATATATATGAAGCGTATATATCAAAAGCTTCTCTTATAGGAAACTGAGCCTTTATAGGTTGATACTCAAACTTCTCATTTAAAGATTTTTGATTTGAGATATATTCAAGTCTTGTTCTTGCAAAAGAGTTTCCTATAAAGCGACATAGAAATGGCAGGTCTTTTTTTCCTGCTTTCTTTTTAATATGCAGCTTTATGACAGTTTCACCTTTTATATTTTTTTCATTATGAAAACTACCTTCATAATAAAGCTCTCCAAGAGTCTCGCTCATGATGGAATGTTTCATAGATGAAGATAGGAAATAAAACCTATTTGCAATTGTATAGCAAGGTATGATAAGTGTGCAATCATCTTGTTCTTCCACATGAGCAAATTGTCTTAGTAAATATTTACTTACCTCTTTGTAATCTATAATATTTTTAGCTTCTGCTTCACTAACAACTGATGACAATCGTACAAGATTTATATTGTCGTTTTCATTAACTCTGAACTCACTTTTTAATAAGGTTTTGTTCTGACCTACATGTTCACCATTTGTGTAGATATGTCCGACTTTATACTTGTATCTCATCATTTCTGGGGCTATCAGTTGAGCATGAAATTTATTTGTTTTTATGTTTTTGAAAATTGCTTTGTAGTAGTTTGGATGTTCTTTGATATTTATGTCAGTTACGATGACAAATTCAAATGGTTGATTAGGAAATTTTGTAAAGAACTCGAGGATTGTTGAATTGTTTGTTGGCAATTTTTAATCCTCCAGTAACATTTTTTATTGTTGAGTAACTTTTGTTCTTGTAAATGACAATTATGTTCTATAATCCGCATTTATTTTTACGTACTCATAGCCCAAATCACACCCATAAGCAATAAATTTACCATCTGCTACACCTAAATCACATGAGATGCTAAACCTAGGAAGTTTCATAATTGCAGCGGCTTTCTCTTCCATGGCTTCATTAAAAAGCAACTCGCCTCTGTTATAGACGCAAAGCTCGTTAAATGAGATACTGAGATTCTCTTCATATGCTTCAACTCCGCTAGCTCCAACTGTTGAAGCGATTCTACCCCAGTTTGGATCTTCTCCAAAGAGTGCGGTTTTAACCAAGAGTGAGTCGGAAAGAGCTTTTGCAACTATCTCCGCCTCTTTATCATCTCTTGCACCTGTTACATTATAAGTCACAACTTTTGTAGCACCCTCGCCGTCTCGCACCATTTCAAGCGCTAAGAAATGCATAACTTTGAAGAGTGCCTCTGTAAAAGCCTCTCTCTCAAATGCTCCACTCTTTTCGTTGGCTAAAAGCATAACCGTATCGTTTGTAGAGGTGTCACCATCCACACTTATTGCATTAAAAGTGGTTTGCGTAACTTCGTTCAAAATCTCCTGCATAACGTTTCTTTTTACTTTGGCATCCGTTGTTATAAAGCAGAGCATCGTAGCCATTGCAGGATTTATCATCCCCGCACCCTTTGCCATGGCACCGATACTGAAACTGCTTCCATCCTCTAACTGAACTTTAAAAGCGATACTTTTAGAGAATGTATCGGTTGTCATGATAGCGGTCGCCGCGTTCATAGGCTCTTTTGCAGTTAAATCAAAAAGAGGAATTGCATCTATAATTTTTTGTTTTGGAAGCCTAACCCCAATAACACCGGTTGAACTCATAACAGGATTTTTAACAGCTTGACATGTCTGCGCTAAAGCTTCCAGCACCTCATCTATATCATCAACTCCGGCTTTACCCGTCATCGCATTTGCATTTCTTGAATTTATTAAAACGAAGTTAGTTTTAAATTTACCCTTTGCACGAAAATGTTTGATTGGAGCCGCACACATCTTGTTGGTTGTAAAAACTGAAGCTATTTTACACTTATACTCGCTATATATAAATGCCATATCTTTTGCGTTATTTTTCTTTAGACCTGCACTCACACCATTGGCAAAAAAACCCTCTGCTGCACAAACCCCGCCATCTATTTGAATTAGATTATACAAATTCAACTCCTATATCTATTTTTTTCTTAGTTATTATATTGTAATATTGATATTATTTGATTACTTTATGACTGATTTGGCATGTAGATTGAAAGTTTAGGAGGGATTTGGGAGCGAACTCCCGATTAGAAAGCTACAAATCTTCAGCGAAGGTGTAGTTCCTTAGTTGTTTTTAAGAAACTTTTTTAAGAGTACGCAATTCTCTTGCAGAGATTTTGATTTTTTTTGTAGTACCATCTTCTAAAGTGATACGAACAGCTCTTAAGTTTAGTAAAAAACGACGCTTTGTTCTGTTTTTAGCGTGAGAAACATTGTTTCCACTCATTGGGCCTTTACCACTAATAGCACATTTTCTTGCCATATTCAGCTTCCTTATTTAGGTTTTTAAAGTTGCGAATTATATCAGCTCAAAGCAAAAGTACAACTTAAGCTAGATAAATATAGTACAATCTTCATCAATTTATATATATTTTATGATTATAAAGTTAAAATGCACGAAATATAATAAAAGCAGCCAATATTGATAACAAAAGATAAGATTGATTTTTACATCGATAAAATTCCTCCAGCTCCAAAAGCTTTGAGAGAGACTCTTTCACTTTTAAATAGTGGCGAACTTATTAGGGCTTCACATGTTGCAGTTGAAGATTTGGCACTCAAAGCATACTTAAAAAATATTGTCAATAAACCTATCTATGGTTTTAAAAGTGAGATAAATGACATTTCGCAAATATTCGGAATACTAGGCGTTTCTAGTTCTCAGCAAACTGTTTACAACTATATGATGACTCTTTTATCCCCGAAAAAATGGGTTTTATTTAAACTTAATGCATCCTCTTTCCACGACCTGCAGGCTAATCTTTCTTTAAATTGGAAAAGGATATTAACACATCTCAATATATCCGACAAAGAGATGGAGAGCGCAATTACGCTTCTTCCTGCCAGTATAATTGTTGCAGAAGCTCTTTTTAATGACAAAATTAGTGAAGTGATGCTTCTTAGAAGTGCTCATAACCTTGACTTAAACACAATATTATTTCGTCTTTGCGATGAAGATCTCTTTGATATATGTGAGTTTATTGCACAAAAATGGGAAATGCCGGATAAAATAGCAGATGTTGTTCAAGCATCTTCAGGACTTAAGCCTTCAAAGGACGCATCCATCAACGCTCTGGCAAAATGGATGCATCTCCTGCTATTTTATGAGCTTTCTCAGCCAATATATGTAAAAGCAGGACTCAATAACTTTATAGATTTTCAAATAGACTTTGTTGCTAATATTTATGATGATTTTGCAAAACTTATGGGAATAGAATGAGAGCCACTGTAAAGGACGGTATGGCTATATTCTCACCTCAGGGATTTTTGGATGGAAATAGCACCTCGGCATTTTTGACAATAGAAGATATCGACGCTACTCTTAAACTCAAGGTGGACATGGTTCTAGTCTCTCTAAAAAAAGTTATTTTTTTTAACAGAAACGGGCTAGATGTATTTGTAAAAATGTTTTCAAAAATGCGTCTGCAAAACCACACTACGGTTGGCTTTTGTGACTACGATACTAAGAAATTTGATGCAATTAACAATTTTTATAAAAATGATATGAACTTTTCTCTCTTTAACACTCAAGAAACAGCCTCTCTATTTACTTCAAGTTTTAAAAATAAAAGTAAAAATGTTTTACTCTTTAGCGAGGATAAGTCTCAACGCTCAGCCATGGCAATAGAGCTGCATGACAACGGACATAATCCTATAATAGCCCAAAACAAAGAGGATTTTGCTCTAAAATGTTCAAATAAAAATGCTTACGACAATGTAATTAAAAATACTTTTATAGGGCAAATTGGACAAAAAGTTGCTACTAGAGTAACAGGAAATGCAATTATTTATACAATCTCAGCATTTTTAGATGCTGAGATAGGCAATAATTTTAACATTGCCTACCATCTGAACTCTTTAAATGTCGGTTTTAGACTCTTTATATTCGATGCTTACAGGGTTGTAAGTATGAATGTGCATGCACTCAATTTTTTCTCAAAACTTGCAAGTTCGGCAGCTGAGTATAATGCAAATATTTGTTTTGTAGGAATGATATTTGACAAAACGCCGAAAGCTTTCAAGGATACAATGGAGGATGCCGGAATACTATTTTATGAGCAGATGGATGATATTCTCAAAAACAAAGTGCTACTTGCAGAGTTAGGTGCGAGCAGTGCTTCAAATATTAAAAATAAACGACTTATAAATAAACTCATCGTAGCTGAGCTTCCAAATTTTATTCATGCGACTATTATGACCCTCGAGATGATGACAAATTCAAAAGCTGTAAAAGAGTCGGCAGAAATACATGAGATACAAATTGAAGACAAAAGAGACAGAATAGCCAGTTCTATAGGCTTTTACGGTGATATTGACGGTATGATTATTCTCATTTTTCCAAAAAACATAGCAAAAAAAGCGTGTGAGCTGCTCATCGGTGAACAGACCGATGATACAGAACTAATTCTTGATACATTGGCAGAGCTTGTCAACATTGTAGGCGGTAAGCTTAAAACACTTCTCGCTGATAAAAATATTAGTGTTGACATTACACTTCCAAGAACTTATCCTACAGTGGATGGTCTTCTTGAAATTATAAGCGACAGAAGAGGCGTTCAAGTTGACTTAACATTTAGCGGAGACAAATTTTTATTTTTCTTAACTAGATAAAAGCGTCATATAAGTATAATTGCGAAAAATATTCTCCTCGTTTAAAAAGGAAAGCAATGCTTGTAGCTCCTAGTGTATTGTCTGCTGATTTTGGAAATTTACAAAGAGATATTGAATCTATTTGTAATGCTGGCTGTGACTTAGTTCATGTGGATGTTATGGATGGGCACTTTGTTCCAAACCTAACAATTGGACCCGTAGTTGTAAGTGCAATTGCAGCATGTGCCACAAAACCACTTGACATTCATCTTATGGTTGAAAATAACACTTTTTTTGTTGATCTTTTTGCTCCGCTTAAACCTGAATATATCTCTTTTCATATCGAAGAGGAGAAGCATCCCCATAGACTTATTCAAAAAATTCGCTCACTTGGGATTAAGCCTGCAATCGTTTTAAACCCGCACACTCCGCCTGAAAGCATTGAGTATCTGCTCGCCGACTTGGACATGGTGCTACTCATGAGCGTAAACCCTGGATTTGGCGGTCAAAGTTTCATAGAGAGTGTAATCCCAAAAGCTGCAAAACTTAATGCGATGAGAAACAGAATCAACCCAAACTGTCTTATAGAGGTGGATGGCGGAGTAAGTGATAAAAATATTCACTTACTTCGTGACGCTGGGGTTGATATTGTAGTCGCCGGAAGTTATGTCTTTAACCATGCAAATAAAAAAGAAGCAATTCAAAGCTTACAGATATAAACATGAGATGTAAAATTTGCGGAATCACCTCCTATGAAGATGCAATGGCTGCAATTAACGCAGGCGCGGATGCACTTGGTTTTGTATTTTATGAAGCTTCACCACGCTTTATTACGGTTTCACATGCCAAAGAGATTATAAAAAAACTTCCCCCCTTTGTTGAAAAAGTTGCTCTCTTTGTAAACACCGATGCAGATACTATCAATGCTATATGTCAAGAAACTGGAGCAACTCTCGCTCAAATTCACTTTGAAGCCTCGCAAATGCTATATGAAGAACTAAAAATTCCTCATATTAAGGTTATTAGAGCAAAAGAGAGAGGGGATATTTTAAATATTAGTGATGAATATAGATTAGTAGATGCCTACTGTGAAGCCTATGGCGGTTCAGGAAAAAGATTAAATATAGAGTGGTTTAAAGATATTGACTGTTCTAAAATAGTTCTTGCAGGTGGACTTGACCCTGAGAATGTAGCCTCACTCAAAGAGTATGGTTTCTATGGAGTAGATGTAAGCAGCGGTGTTGAGGCTTCCCATGGAGTTAAGAATCATCAAAAAGTTAAAGAGTTTATAGCTAATGCTCGATAGTAATTTTCATTTAGACGCCAAAAGTATCTCAAGACTCTCTTCTAGCGGGCTTTGTTTTGATGCTATGAAAAGGCAAGTCAATGAAGATATAAACTTATTTATAGAACTGTGGCATGCGCAGGGTCTGAAGCTCACGAAACATCAAGGATATTTTTATTTTGACACTAAATTTATTCCTATGGATAAGGCTGAGTTTTGTATTGTTGATATTGAAACAAACGGCTCAAAATATGATAAACACCAGATAATTGAGATTGCTGCTGTTAAAGTTAAAAACGGCGTTATTACCGACAGATTTGAATCACTTGTTAAATGTTCAGAAATCAATGAACATATCACACTCATTACCGGCATAAAAGTAGAAGATACGCTAAATGCCCCCACCATGAAACAGGTGCTCTATGATTTTAAATCTTTTTTAGGCGATACTGTTTTTGTTGCGCATGATATAAAGTTTGATTACAAATTTATTTCTGCTATGCTCACAAGGGTTGGTTTAGCGCCTCTTTTAAATAGAGGTTTATGCTCACTTGCACTTGCAGAGAGAACAGTTGTATCCTTCAGATATGCCCTATCCTATCTTAATGACTCACTCAATTTGAATCCGCAAGCCACGCATCACAGAGCCATGAGCGATGTAATGACTACCTATGGACTCTTTAAGCTGTCACTAGAAAATATTACTGAAAATATTAACAATATTGAAGATTTAATACGATTTTCAAAAGAGGCAAAAAGATTAAAAAGACCGAAATTTGACCCAATGCGAGAGTCTCAAGAAGAGATTTGTGAAGAAGTTCAAGAAGAAGAGAATTTAAAAAATAAAAAAGAGAGTTCAGAGTAAAGATTACTCTGAATAAGCACCAACACCTACAAGTTTATTATACCTTGCATCCATTCTCTCTTCACTGCTCATTTGGCGAAGTTTTTTCAGTTCACTTAAAAAATAATCGGCTATCGCCGCTGCACTGCTATCTTTATCGCGATGCGCACCGATAAGTGGCTCATTGATTACATCATCAATAAGCTTCAGCTCTTTTAAATCTTGACTAGTAATTTTCATAGCATTTGTTGCAGCTTCCGCTTTTGTAGGGTCATTCCAAAGAATTGCAGAACACCCTTCAGGTGAGATAACACTAAAAACTGAGTATCGCATCATGGCAAGCCTATCAGCTACACCGATGGCTAAAGCACCGCCGCTGCCGCCCTCGCCGATTACTACAGAGATTGTTTCAGTTTTTAGTTCGGCAAATTCCAGCAAGTTTCTAGCTATTGCCTCACTCTGATTTCTCTCTTCAGCACCAAGCCCCGGATATGCACCCGGAGTATCAATAAGCATCAGAACCGGAATATTAAACTTCTCAGCCATTTTAGCCACACGAAGAGCCTTTCTGTACCCCTCAGGATGTGGCATACCAAAGTTTCTCTTTAATTTATTTTTAGTGCCGCGACCCTTTTGCTCACCGATAACCATAACCTTTTCATCCGCTATATAGCCAATATAACATATGATTGCGGCATCATCACGGAAATGTCTATCACCATGAAGCTCATACTTGTCACGCACAATCAAGTTAATATAATCTAAAGCATAAGGTCTATCTGCATGGCGAGCCAATTGAAGTTTTTGAAAATCTGATAAATTTTTATAAGTTTTTACAACTTCTTTTTCTAGTGATTTTTGAAGAATTTCTACAGCATGCTCATCATGACGAATCTGTGCAGAGACAATATCTTCTTGAATATTTTTTATTTTTAACTCAAAATCTAAATATGTAGCCAAATTAAATCCTTACACTTTTAGATTTTTTTAAAAATAAGAACACCGTTCGTGCCGCCAAACCCAAAAGAGTTACTCATAACAATATTTAATTCAGCATGTCTCGCTACATTTGGAACAATATCCAAATCACAATTTTCATCTGGATTTTCATAGTTTATAGTTGGAGGAATAATTCCATCTCTCATAGCCATCAAACATGTAACCGCTTCAATTCCGCCTGCTGCACCGAGACAGTGACCAATTTGACCCTTAATTGAACTCATTGGAGGACAATTCTCTTTTCCGCCAAGTAAATCTTTTACCGCAGCAGTTTCATTTTTGTCATTAATCGGCGTGCTTGTTCCATGTGCATTTACATAGTCGAGTTTTGGCTCACCAGCCATTTTGTAAGCGGCTTTCATAGCACGAGCCGGACCATCAAGACTTGGAGTTGTAATATGACTTGCATCACCGCTCTCCCCAAAGCCTATAATCTCTCCATAAATTCTGGCACCTCTTGCAACAGCACTTTCATACTCTTCTAAAACAAGAGCAGCAGCACCCTCACCCATAACAAAACCATCTCTCTGCGCATCAAAAGGACGAGATGATTTTTTTGGATCTTCATTTCTAGTAGAGAGTGCTTTCATAGCGGCGAATCCACCTATTCCAACACCGGTAATTGCAGATTCGGCAGCTACAACAAGCATTTTTTCAGCACCGTGGCAGATGATAGTTTTACATGCTTCACTTATTGCATGCGTACCGGCTGCACATGCCGTAACACTTGAAAGATTTGGACCTTTTGTTCCATGTTCAATCGAGACAAAGCCGCCAAGCATATTTACAAGCGCTGAGGGGATAAAAAATGGAGAAATTCTGCGAGACCCTTTTGTTTCAAGAATGATAGAATTTCGCTCAATAGCGGAAAGCCCGCCGATTCCGGAACCGGCACTCACTCCAAATCTCTCCATGTCAGTATCTTCGGGCAAATTGGCATCTATCATGGCCTCTTGCGCAGCTTTAAGTCCAAGGTGAATAAATCTATCCGCTTTTTTAACCTCTTTTGGGTGCATAACCGTTTCGGGATTAAAATCTTTTACTTCACCTGCAATTTTTACGCTGAAGTCTGTTGGGTCGAAAATAGTTATAATATCAATTCCACATGCCCCGTCACATATTGCCTTAAAAGAGCTCTCTTTATCATGACCAACTGCATTTATCATACCCATACCAGTTACAACTATTCTTCTCATATAAACATTCTCCATAAAATATATAAAAACACTTTTAAAAATCAGCTAAACTGACTATTAAAAACATTCTACTACCGAGGCTTGACCTCAGGTAGAATTGAAATAATTACTTACTTTCTATGTAATTAACTACATCTCTAACAGTTTGAATTTTTTCCGCTTCATCATCAGGAATTTCGATATCGAACTTCTCTTCAAGAGCCATTACCAATTCAACAACATCAAGACTATCAGCGCCTAAATCTTCTACGAACTTTGAATCTTCTTTTACTTCATCTGGGTTAACGCTTAATTGCTCAACTACTACTTCTTTGATATCGTCTAAAAGTGCCATTATAGCTCCTATTTTTAAGTATAAAATCATGAAATTGTAACATATTTAACTTAAATAAACTAACTTTATAAAAAGAGAAGAGTCAATTATCTAACTCTTTTTATAATATTCTATAGCAATTTTTGATGCTGTTTTGTAGATGACGATGGGTTTTGGATAGCCCTGAATGAAGTTGTTAAAAAGATAATTTTCATCATGCAAATATTTAGCTTCCACATGCCCTAACTCAGGGCAAAATCTTTTAATATATTTGGCATCTTTATCAAATTTTTTACTCTGCAAGTAGGGGTTAAAAACCCTAAAATAGGGCTGAGGGTCAACACCTGTGCCCGCGCTCCACTGCCATGAGAGAACATTGGAAGCCTTATCGAAGTCCATCAGATGCTCTGCAAAAAATTTCTCTCCCCACTGCCATGGAAGAAGTAAATCTTTTGTAAAAAAAGAAGCGACGACCATTCGGACACGGTTGTGCATCGCCCCTGTTTTTAGAAGCTCCCGAACTCCGGCATCCACTATTGGCACGCCTGTTTGCCCTTTGCAAAAAGCCTCAAATTTTTGATTATCTTCTATGCCATTAAAACTGTATCTGTAATTTTGGCTCTCAATTCTAGGCATGTGGAAGAGTAAATAAGCATAAAAATCTCTAAAAACAAGCTGTCGTATAAATGGTTCTGTGTCGTACCCTTTCAGGTCAAAAACAAATCTCAAAACCGCCCTTGTGCTAATAGTTCCAAAGCGTAAATCTACACTAAGATTTGAACCGGCATCCTCATTTAAAAAATCTCTTTTTTGTTTATAATCATTTATGTATTTTTTGAAATCTTCAAGCTTGGCGTGTGGATTTTTTATGTTGAGTTCGATTTTTTCAAATCCCAAACTCTCCAAAGAAAGCGGCAATTTTGTTACAACACCGTTTGCATCTATCTTTGTTATCCCCTCATAATCTTCATCAATCAGAGTGTTTTGAGCTAGTTTAAAAGCATCTCTGTTTTTGTTTTCAAGCAAAACTCTCACTTTTTTATAAAAAGGTGTGAAGACCAGATAAGGAGTGCCATCCTCTTTTAAGACTTCATTAGGTTTAAAAATATAGGTGTCTTTGATATAGCGAAAGTGGATTTTATGCGATATTTTTAAATCTCGCTCTTTGGCATAGTTGTCATAATCTTCACATGCCACGACTTCATCCATTCCCTGCGGAATTAAATATTCAAAAGCAGCTTCTGGTGAGGCATAAAATATTTTCAAATCCAATCCACATGCCGATAAATCCTGCTTGAGTTTATGAACGAAATGAAAAATATAGGAGACTCTTCTATCCTCTTTTTGGAGTTTGTCCAAAATGTTGGTGTCGAAAATAAATATCGGTAACACCTCATCGTCCAGAGAGAGAAGCGGATTATCTTCCACTCTCAAATCTCTTCTAAACCAAAGGATTTTTCTCATGTTGAAGCGCTATTTTGAGTGCGGAAAACCATGGCATTACGCCATATTCATTCCGCCGTTTACTTTGAGTGTTTCGCCTGTAATGTAGCTTGAGTGGTCTGAGAGTAAAAAAGCTGTCGCCTCTGCTACTTCACTTGGATTTCCAAAACGACCCATCGGAATTTTTGACGTGAAGCTGTTTTTTATATCTTCACTTAAAACTTCCGTCATCTCTGTTGCTATAAATCCAGGAGTGACTGTGTTGTAGCGGATTCCGCTTGTAGCAGATTCGAGTGCAAAACTTTTTGTCATAGCGATAACTCCGCCTTTGCTTGCCGAATAATTTGTCTGCCCTGCATTTCCTGTTTCACCAACGATTGAAGCGATATTTACAACCGCACCGAATTTCTTCTTTCGCATCGCTTTCATCGCTTCTCGACACCCTACAAAACATGATGTGAGATTTGCGTTGATTACAGACATAAAATCTTCATTTTTCATTCTAAGTGCAAGCTTATCGTTAGTAATTCCTGCGTTGTTTACAAGATAAGAGAGTTCACCGTCGCTATCGACTATGGTTTTTATAGCATCCACAAAAGCGTCTTCATCGCTCACATCAAAACCGATAACTGCTGCACTTCCACCATTCGCTTCAATTGCATCTTTTATGGCATCTGCCTCCGCTGCACCGCTTCTATAATTTATCCAAACTTTCAGTCCGTACCCAGCCAAAGTTTTTGCAATTTCCGCACCAATCCCACGGCTAGAACCCGTAACTAAAACATTTTTTCCGCTAAATTTCATTTCTTATCCTTAAATTTTTATTTCCACATGTCAAGGTATACTATACTTTAATAAATCTCCGGCATTTATGCCGGTAGCTTTAGGGGGATGCAAGGGACAAATTTGTCCCTGCCACTTAAATGAGCTTCGCTCATTTAAGTGCTAAATTAAAGAATGATCCATCTCTTTTGGAATCTCAATATTCATAAGTTTTAAAACTGTCGGTGCTATGTTATTAAGCCCCCCGTTTTCAACCTTTGTAACTCCATCCGCCATCACAAAACACCACACTCTTCCGACCGTGTGATTTGTCAGAACCTCGCCGTTATCGTCCCGCATCTCTTCACAGTTTCCATGGTCAGATGTGATAACCAGCGCATAATCGCCATCTTTGGCTTTTTGAACAATGCGTCCAAGCTCGGTATCGACTGCGTTTACTGCTATTTTTGCCGCTTCAAAATCGCCTGTATGTCCAACCATATCGCCGTTAGCAAAGTTTACGACTATAAAATCATACTCCGCGTCCATGGCTTTTAAAACCTCGTCTCCAACTTCTGCCGCACTCATCTGCGGCTTCTCATCGTAAGTTTTTACATTTGGTGAAGGAATCAGAACTCTCGTCTCATTCAAGTAGGGCTCATCTATTCCGCCATTAAAGAAGAAGGTGACATGTGCATATTTCTCGGTCTCTGCCGTATGAAACTGCTTCAGTCCTTTTGCCGAGATAACCTCAGCCAGCGTATTTATCGGAGAATCCTTTCTAAAGAGCACGGGATAGGGAAAACTTTTGTCGTATTCAGTGATGGTTGCAAGAGTAAGTTCCACATGTCGTCTCTGGAATCCTGCAAAATTTTTATCGCCCAAAACACTTACAAGCTCTCGCATTCTATCGCTTCTGTAGTTTATAGTGAGCACGCTATCAGCGTCTTTCATGCCATCATAACCCTCAAATGCCGTCGGTGCAACAAACTCATCTGTTTCATCCAATGCGTACGAAGCAGTTATATATTCTGCCGCTGCTTTGTCGGTTTTTGGAGTTGCATTTACTATTGCATCATACGCTCTTTCTACCCTGTCCCAGCGATTATCTCTATCCATTGCGTAAAAACGACCTGCGATTGTAGCTATTTTTATCTTCTCACTCAGATGCGCTTCAACTTTTTGTAAAAATATTTTTGCAGAAGTCGGGGAAACATCCCTGCCATCAGTAATAAGATGTAAAAAAACTGTTTTTCCATTTTTTGCGGCAATATCTGCGATACCCATAAAGTGGTCGATGTGAGAGTGAACACCGCCATCGCTCATAAGCCCTATAAGATGCAGTCTATCTGAGGATTTAAAGAGCTTTTGCAACTCTTCATTCGCCTCCATGCTATCCTCCGCAAGAGCCAGAGAAATTTTTACCAAATCCTGATACAGGACCCTCCCGCTTCCTATGCTCATGTGCCCTACTTCGGAGTTGCCCATCTGCCCCTCAGGAAGACCGACACTTAGCCCGAAAGTATCTATAAAAGAGTGCGGGACTTCTTTAAAAAGTTTATCATAAGTCGGTTTTCTGGCACTGTAAAAGGCGTTAAACTCCGTTTTTGCAGAGTAGCCTATACCATCAGTAATCACAAGAATTGCTTTTTTAGTCAATTAGTTTTCCTTTAAATGAAAGATTTAGGCTATTTTACTATAATATCGCTTTTAATTATCAACTAGGAACTATCTTGATTTATTGGTTATACGAACTCTCCGGTATTAACATCCTTGGATACATTACAATTAGAGCCGGAGTCTCCTTCTTCTTGGCTCTCTTTTTCACACTCTATTTATTGCCGAAATTTATAAAATGGGCGCAAAAAACATCGAGCGTTCAGCCAATAAATGATTGGGCTCCCCAAAGACATCAAGACAAGGCAAGAACCCCAACAATGGGTGGAATAGTCTTTATCTCAGCCACTATTTTTGCTTCACTTTTAACCATAAAGTTTTCAAATGTTTACGCGATTGGTGCTTTGCTTACCCTTGTTCTGTTCTCGCTTATCGGTTTTCAAGATGACTTTGCAAAAATCAGAAAAAATCAAAATTTGGCAGGTCTTAAAGCCAGAACAAAACTATCGTTTCAAATACTATCGGCTCTTCTCATCTCATCTTTTTTATACTTCTTTGCCGATTTTAACACCGACCTTTTTATTCCGTTTTTGAAGATGCCGGTTGTAAATATGGGCATGTATGCAATAGCTTTATGGGTGCTGGTCATTATCTCGACATCCAATGCAGTAAACTTAACCGACGGACTCGACGGTTTGGCGACTGTTCCATCCATCGCTGCCCTTGCCTCTTTTAGCATTATTATCTACATAACAGGCAATGTAAAAATAAGCTCCTACCTTTTAATGCCGACTTTTGATGTGGGCGAAGTAGCTATTATTTCAAGCGCTTTAATGGGTGCTTTGACAGGATTTTTATGGCACAACTGCCACCCTGCAGAAGTTTTTATGGGTGACAGCGGCTCACTCGCACTTGGCGGTTTTTTAGGCTACTTGGCAATCATCACGAAAAGCGAAATTTTACTTCTTCTTATCGGCTCTATTTTTGTTATTGAGGCACTCTCCGTTATTGTACAAGTCGGCAGCTATAAACTCCGCAAAAAAAGAGTTTTTTTGATGGCACCTATTCACCATCACTTCGAGATGAAACAGTGGGCAGAGAATAAAATCATAGTAAGGTTTTGGATTATTGCCGTTTTATCTAACCTCATTGCTCTCATAACTTTAAAGATAAGATAATGCAGAGGGTCTCTCTCTTTGGCTACGGCAAAACAACAAAAGCGATTGCAAAAAAAGTAAAACATGCGACATTTTACGACGATAAAGTCACAAAACCTTTTCGAGATGCGGATGGTTTTATGGTAAAACCCTCAAACGAATTTAATCCGAAATATTCAGATTTAGAGATTCCCTCCCCCGGAATTCCACCCTACAATCCGCTTATAAAAAAAGCAAAAAATCTTATAAGCGAGTATGATTTTTTTGAAAAAGTTGCACCTCTTAGCATATGGATAAGCGGAACAAACGGCAAAACAACAACAACGCAGATGATGCAATATCTGCTCAAGGACAAGGGGAGCCAAGAAGGTGGAAACATCGGAACACCTTTGGCTGAGCTGAGTCCACATGCCAGCATGTGGATTTTGGAGACAAGCTCCTTTACGATGCACTACACAAATATTGCAAAACCGAATATCTATGTTCTTCTCCCTCTTACTCCAGACCACATAAGCTGGCATGGAAGCATGGATGAATATATAAAAGCAAAGCTAAAACCACTTGAGAGTATGAGCGAGGGCGAAGTTGCGATAATTCCGAATGCCTATAAAGATATAACTACAAAAGCACATGTTATCAGTTATAGAGGTACAGACGAAATAGCAGAGTATTTTGGAATTGATACCGCAAAGGTAAAATTCAAAGGTGCTTTTTTGGCAGATGCACTATTGGCAATGGCCGTTGATAAAATACTTTTTGACAGAGTTGATTACGATAAAATCAATAGTTTTGTCATTGACCCGCACCGTCAAGAGGAGCTTCGAGATAGCAAAAACCGTCTTTGGGTCAATGATACGAAAGCGACAAATTTAGATGCAAGTATAGCCGCACTCAAGCGGTACAAAGAGTCCTATATTCACCTTATTTTAGGCGGTGATGACAAAGGTGTGGAGCTGGATGAACTCTTTGTTTTTTTACAAAGCATACATGTAAAAACATATAACATCGGTTCAAATAAAGAGAAACTCACCGCACTTGCAGAGAAATACAGCATAGAGTATCACAAATGTATAAATTTGGCAGATGCTATACATGAGATAGATAAAAATCTTAAAAACAACGAGATAGCGCTCCTCTCTCCCGCCGCCGCAAGCCTTGACGAGTTCACCTCCTATGCCCAACGGGGAGACCTGTTCAAAGAGGCTGTTCGTAGCATAAGCTAGCTTTCAGCACATGAACTGTATAATTTCGCTCTTTAAAAGTGGCCTGTTAGCTCAGTCGGTAGAGCAAATGACTGAAAATCATTGTGTCCTTGGTTCGATTCCGAGACAGGCCACCACCTCTTTTAAAGACTTCACTTTTTATAATGGCCAATTAGCTCAGTCGGTAGAGCAAATGACTGAAAATCATTGTGTCCTTGGTTCGATTCCGAGATTGGCCACCACTTTTCAAAAATTATTTCACACATTTTATCAACTTCACCAATTAATTCTACTTTCCACATACCGTTCACAAATGTAAACAGTACCCCTCCGCTCTGCTGCTTGTAATCATGCTAGAGGGAATAAATTTACGAATCTCCTTCACATGCGTAGCGATTGTGTTTACTTTTACAAACTCATCTTCCCAAACCTCATTTATGAGTATTTCGTAAGTTACGATTGAATTCTTATGTTTTATTAATGATTTTAAAATCTTTCTTTGAATTTTTGAGAGGTTTATAATATCTTTTTCATTGTAAAGCTGTTCATGCTCCATATCAAACATAATTTTATTATTTAGTTGTACTTTTGTGTAATGATTGCCCTCTACGAGATGCTGTATTCTCAGCCAAAGTTCTAATAAATCAAATGGTTTTTTTAGATAATCTGCACAACCCAAACTATAAGCTTTTTCAACACTTTTTATATCTGTATAGGCTGTCATAAAAAGAGTAGGAATATCTTCATCCACACGATTAATCCATTCAATCACCTCATACCCACTGGCACCCGGCACCTCAATATCCAAGATAGCAATATCTGCTTTAATAGTACAGTTTCTCAGTAGCTCCGAACCATCGGTATAAGCTTCAACAACTGCACCTCTGAGTTCAAGGAACTCTTTAATATTTCTATTAAGCAGATATTCATCCTCTAGAAGAATCACTTTCATGCCAAGACCTTATTCGTAAATTTTATGATGAATTGTATGCATACGCTAAACACTTGTATTGTTACTAAATTTAACAACGACCCTCTCTAGCAGATGCCTATACAACCTCTTTTTATAATTGTATCGTAATTATTATTGTTATTAATAATGCTATAATTCACATGATATTACTAATAAAGGGTTTTTATGAGTGAAGATGTAAGGAATGGCGTTACTAATTATTTACACCAGATTATTAGTAATGCTGAGTTTATTGAAAAAAGTAGTGAAGTTTCTCATTATGCAGATAAAATTAAAAAAAGTGCCTATCGCATTGATGCTTTAATGGTAGATAGAGCAGAAAAAAAGCCGGAACTTTATATTTCAAAGGGTGAACAATACACTCTTAATTTAAAAAAATTCAGCGGTCTGAATGTTATGGTTGTTGACGATTTAGATGACAATATTAAGATTATGAAAAATATTTTTAAAACTTTCTCTTGCAATATTCACTCTGCAAACAGCGGGGAAGAGGCGATAAACTTATTTCGTAATGGATTTATAGCTGATATTGTCTGCATGGATATAATAATGCCGGGTATGGATGGGTTTACGGCAACAAAAGAGCTCAAATCGATTGGCAGCAGTGCCTACTTTATAGCAGTGAGTGCCCTTAAAAATCAGTCGCATGACGACATGTCTCTTTTTGATATTTGGTTGCCAAAACCCTTTATGTTAGAGCATATTATTGGTGCTTTGGTCGGATACGAAACTTCAAAAAATAAGATGCAGACAAAAGAAAATGACAAATTTGAGCTAGATATTTCTGATAAGCTAAAAAAAGAGATTCTTTATTTAGCTAAAGATGGTGCATATAGTGCATTAGAAAGATTAATTGATGCGCTTCCAAATTCAAAATCAAAAGTTTTTTTATACTCTGCACTTAAAAGAGTAGATTTGAATCTAATCATTACAGCCGTACAGGGCTCATTATGATTTTAAAAGAAAGCAGTATCTCAAAAGTGTTAATTGTTGATGATAAAGCTGAAAACATAATAATTCTTTTGCAGATGATAGAATCTCTCAATGTAGAGTTTTTTGTAGCTTTAAATGGAAAAGATGCCCTGAGACATACCGTTTCACACGATTTTGACCTTGTTTTACTTGATGTAATTATGCCGGACATGGACGGCTATGATGTGTGCACAAAAATCAAAAACAATCCACTTACCAAAGATATACCGCTCATTTTCATCTCGTCTCTCAGCGGGGTTGAAGATAAGACAAAGGGCTTTTCTTGCGGTGCGGATGATTACATAACTAAGCCTTTTTTGCAGACAGAACTAGTTGCAAGAGTAAAGTTGCACCTTCAGAAAAGCATGCTTATAAAATCACTAAAACAGCTTTTGAGAAGGTCGTATCATGAACTGTATAACCCTCTTGCCATAATTAATACATCCATAGAACTCCAAAATATAAAACATGGAAACAGCCGCTATGTAGATGCAATAACAGTTGCCTCAAAAACACTCCGGCTAGTGTACGATGATTTGTATTACTCACTCTCTTCTAGGGAACAGCATGAAAAAATATTGTCAATTGACCTTGCTAAATTTTTGCAAGAGAGAATAAACTATTTTTATCATCTCACAAAAAATAAAAATATCAGTATTGATTTTAAGTATTTTGCAAAAAGTAAGGTACAGATGAGAGAAGCAGATTTGCAACGTATAGTTGACAACACTCTCTCTAATGCTATTAAACATGCCAAAGAGGGTACAACTATTTTTATAGAGGTAAAAAACAGTGAAGAGAGCGTACTTTTTATGTGTCAAAATAACGGCACTACTATAAGCAATCCCCACATGATTTTTGAAAAAGGATACAGAGAGAATTTTGAGCAAATCGGCATGGGAATCGGGCTTGAAATTGTTGCATCTATATGCCACATTTACGAAATAAAAGCGGAGGTTACCTCTGAAGAGGGCGTTACATCGTTTAAATATGTAATACCAAAGACACTTGTTTAATTAGACTTCTTACATAACTCATATTTCGGGTTGTTCCAGCATCTTCGCCTAGACGAAGTAATCTCATTCATGAAAGAAGTCAATTCAAAATAGGGCATTATTTCACAGGCACTAATACTCATCACTAAATGTTACTCTATTTAAATACATCGCCATACAAACTAAACTACAAAATGTTGTTGCGAACAATACATCTAACATAATAAACTCCTTTTTGTTTTAAAAAATTATACAAAAGAAGTATGGAACTTTTATGAATAAATATTAGATTTAAAGAGATGGCTATTTTTGAGCCTTGCCTCTTTATTTTCTATCATTTTTCCTCTCCTCCAGCACATACAATTTCAAAAACAGTGCCGCCGTTTGTTGCTATATATACTAAATCACCGTTAAAACTTCTTTTCATAATATCCATGCTCATGTAAAGACCGATTCCTGTACCCTTTCCCTGCTCTTTTGTCGTAAAGTAGGGGTTAAATATCTTCTCTCTCTCACTCTCATCTATTCCGCCTGCATTGTCCTCTATGGATATTACGGGAATTTTATTTCTCATAAATATAGTTATATTTATGAATTTATCAGCCTTTTCTAAACCGTCGAAAGCATCTCTTGCATTTGAGAGTATATTTATAATAACCTGTTCCAGTAAATCTTCATACCCCACCAAAGAGATATTTTTATTTGTTATCTCTATGTTGACCGCTATATTGTGGTTACTAAGCTGAGTCCCCATAATCTGCACAATTGCATCGACTGTGTGAGAGAGCCTAAAGGGCTGAGACTCCTTAGCCGGTTTAACAAAATTCATAAAGGTATCAATAGTAGAGGACATCTTTTGACACTGATTTTGAATAAATTCGCTGCTCTCTTGTACCTTCTCAGGCTCTAGTTTTCCCATGCTCGAGAGTATTGACAAGCTTATTCCGGTAGCACTTATTGCACTGAGGGGCTGTCTCCATTGATGGGCAATCATCCCTATCATCTCTCCCATTTGAGCTAATTTGTTTTTTTGAAAATTTTGCTGCGCCTGATCTTTGTTTTTTTGTATCTCCGTGTCTATTCTCTCTTGCCACTCTCTTGCGATAACATTTGTCATATGCGTCAGTGCATGCATCATCTTATTTTCTGTAGTCTCGTCATCTCTGTTTTTTTCTGCACTATTTTTCTTCGAGCTATTTAAAGAATCCGTTTCACTGAGTGTTACAATAGTGATTGCCTCATTTAACAGGTGATTCTCTTGATTATTTGAATAAAATTCGCCATAAGCGTAAAAACCGCTTACACTGCAATATTTGGTGAGTTTTCTTAACTCAAAAAAACTTTCATCACCTAATAGGTGGCGTCTAGCCATACAAGAATAGACAAAAATAGATTCAGGCGTAGATGAATTTCTGAATTTTTTGTCTATGGATATACTATCTCTTAATATCAGTTCAATACTTCCTACTCCAAAACGAACCAGCTCATTCTCTTTTATATCTCCGGTAAAAAGAAGTGAACCGTCATCATATTTATGAATACATGCTCGGGCTATGCTCAGTCCGTCTTTCTCAATTATAAGCGGGATTTCTATACCTATTTTTGGCAAAAGTTCCGATATGTCGTCACCAAAATATTTTCTATAGACATCTATAATTGGCATACCGTTTAGCTCATACACCCTGTTTTCGTAACTTCTTGTTATTTTCATCGGCAATCCGACAGCGGAGCAGCCGAGCTGATATTGATTCTGCACATGCAGTTCTTTGCCTTTTAGCACAACGCCTACCGCACCCTTGGAAATTACCTTGGATTGATGACTAATATATGTTTGCCCAAAATGAGCATTATCGCCCGCCATGCCGCCCGAAACAATATACTTTCCTTTGACGATGCTTGAAACGCCGTTAAGAAATTGCTCCCCGTTTATATCTAACCCTGAGGTAAAAAGAATCATCACTTTTACATCATCGCTATCGAGCAAAGAGGCTATATCTCTCCCCATGTTAAATGAGTTGCTCTCGTATTCAATATCAGCGGAGTCTATGGTAGTTTTTTCAAAGAGTGAAAGACTTAAGATAATTTCATTTGTACCAACACTATTATCAAAAATTTCTCCATCTGTTGTTGTACCTATAATATGTGCTTTTGGAAGATTTTTACTCAAGAATAAAGCGATTTTTTGCATCACTTTCTCTTGTGGAATTCCACTGAAAAACTGAACAAAACACTCACTCTCAGCAGTGATGGAATGCTCATCTAACCACTTTTTCAGTAATTCTTTGTTGTCATATTTATAGTTTAGTGTGTACATTTACACCCCCCCTCCCCTTCAATGAATAAAAAAAAGTGGCTCACAACAGATTTCTCGAGGGCTCTAATAGATAAAAGCCCAGTAAAAAAACATCCAACATCAACTTAGTTTTATTTGTTTTAAAATAAGAACTTAACTCTTCTTTATTTGTCTCTTCAGTCAATAAATCACCTTCAAACTGCCTAATGAGCTGTTTATCTTGGCTATCAATGATAGACTCTAACTCCTCTTGATATGCAATGGCATCTCTTTCCATTTTTAGAGAAATAACCGTTTTTTCTATAGTTTCAAATATTTGATTCGTGTTCAAAGGTTTCAGCAAATAACCATCTATTCCAGACTGAATAGATTCAATAATTATATCAGTTTCAGTATGTGCAGACATTACAATGATTTTTTGTTTTTGGTTTATGGAACGAACCGCTTTGATAAGTTCAAAACCGTTCATTTTTGGCATGGTTAAATCAGTAATAATGATATCTGGGCTTGTTAGTCTATAAAGTTTTAAAGCCTCTTTTCCATCTTTAGCACTATACACAGTTGGAAAGAAAAGCAATAAAACATCGTAAACGCTAGCTCTCACACCTTCATCATCATCTACAAGTAATACAGAGAACTCTGAGCACACCTCACA